>CAZCTC010000004.1:6286-174979 GCA_964501335.1 uncultured Anaerolineales bacterium
TGACAGTGCGAAAACATGGGCTTTTTTTCCTCGATTTGTGGGGTGGGTATTTTTGCGTCCCGCAAGGGGCATTTGCCGGGTTTGAGGCGCCGCGCCGTGCGAAGCAGGGGGAGAGCGTAATTTTTTTGACGGGGTTTTTTTATTGGGTTATACTTTGGTCTAAATGGCACGGCTACGGTTTAAGGCAGCGGTCAGGAAGGGTAAGAGGTGGACAGCGCTATGGACAGCAAAGAAATGGTACGGGTTTTGTTGGCGGAGGATGATGCGCTGGTTTGTGAGATGGTGCAGGGGGAACTGGCGGCAGTAGGGTACCGCGTGGTGGGGCGGGCGGCCAGTGGGGCCGAGGCGTTGGCGTTGACGGCGGTGCTGCAACCGGATGTTGTGTTGATGGATATTGTGTTGCCGGATATGAGCGGGATCGAGGTTATCCAGCGGATCTATCTGGTTTCTCCTACTCCGGTTGTGGTGTTGACGGATTGCGATTCTTTGGAGATGGTTCAGCAGGCCGGGGCGGCGGGCGTGGGTGCTTATCTGGTCAAACCGGCGCGGGGGGGGGAGATTGCGCGGGCTATTATGATTGCCCGGGCGCGTTTCAAGGATTTGATGGAGATGCGCCGGTTGAATCTGGAGTTGCAGGCGCAGGTGTTGGAGCGGCAACAGGCGGAAAGGGAGTTGCAGCAACGGCATCGGGTGCTGGATATGCTCAATCGGGCCGGCCAGGCGCTCAATTCGACGCTGGATTTGGATCATGTCTTGGTGACGATGCTGGAGGAAGTTCGGCATTTGCTGGGGGTGGTAGCCAGTTCGGTCTGGTTGATCGATCCGGAGTCGGGGGAACTGGTCTGCCGGCAGGCTTCGGGGCCGCAGCGGGATCATGTAACGGGTTGGCGACTGGCGCCGGGGGCGGGGATTTCCGGCTGGTCGGCGATGAGCGGGGAGAGTTTGATCGTTTCGGATGCCCAGGGGGATAAGCGGCATTTTATGGGGGTGGATGAGGAGACCGGGTTGGATTTGCATTCGATCCTCAGTGTGCCCTTGCAGGTGAAGAAGAAGGTGATTGGGGTGTTGCAGGTGGTGGATACCCGCCCCAACCGGTTCAGCGCTATGGATCTGGCGACATTGGAACCGCTGGCGGCCACGGCGGCTCTGGCGATTGAGAATGCCCGGTTGTTTCAAGAGACCGATCGGCTGCGGGTTTATAACCAGAATATCATCCGCAGTTTGCAGGAAGGGATCCTGATGGAGGCCGCCGATGGGCGAATCACCTTTGCCAATTCGGTCTTGCTGGAGATGTTGGGGTATCAATATCCTGAGGAGTTGTTGGGCAAGGATTGGCGGGTGATCTGTGCGCCTCAGGCGCTGGTGCTGGTGGAGCAGCAGACCTCGCAGCGGTTGGAAGGGCTTTGCAGCCGGTATGAGACGGAGTTGATCACGAAGGATGGGCGTTTTGTGCCCGTTTTGATCAGTTCGCGTTTGCTGTTTGAAGAAGCCCGATATGTCGGGACGCTTTCGGTTTTTACAGATATCACCGAACGCAAACGGACGGAGGAGCTGAGTCGGCGGCAGCGCGATCTGGCGTTATTGCTGAGTGCGACGGTGGATCTGGAGCAGGCCTTGCAGCGCTGCATGGAGATGGCGTTAGAAATCTCGGGTCTGGATGCCGCCAGCATTTATCTGCTGGATGAGGTGACCAACGAGATTTATCTGGCGCAGGCTTTGGGGATGACCCCTGAGGTGACGCGCTTCCCCGCTTTTTCGGCCCCTTTTGAGATCTTCATTGCTTTTCAACCCCAGTATATGCATTATCAGGAGGTCGGATTCTATTTCCCGGCCGGGCCGGAGGAAAATCTACGGGCCGTGGGATTTATTCCTATTCTCCGGTATGAAGAACGGGTGGTGGCCTGTATGTGTGTGGCTTCGCGGTTGTTGTTACAGATTCCGGAAGCGGTGCGGCCGGCGTTGGAAGGGATTGCGGCTCAGGTGGGGAGTGTGCTGGCGCGGTTGAAGGCCGAACAGGCGCTGCGGGAATCTCAGGCCCGGTATCGCGCCGTATCGGAGTTGACCTCGGATTACGCCTATTCTTTGCTGGTCGATTTTGGGGAGCGGATGAGCTTTGAGTGGGTGACCGATGCTTTTATGCGGATTACCGGTTATAACGTGGCGCAGGTGCAGGAGCTGGGCGGGCTGGAGGCGCTGATCCATCCGGAAGATCGGGCCATTTTCCATTTGCGTTGCCAGTTGTTGATTGCCGGACAGACCGATGTCAGCGAATTCCGGATCATTACCCGTCAGGGTGAGGTGCGCTGGCTGCGGGAGCATGGTTCGCCGGTGTGGGATGAAGGGCATACGCGGGTCGTGCGGATTTTCGGGGCGGCTCAGGATGTGACCGAGCGTAAATGGATGGAGGAATCGTTACGGGAAAGCGAGGAGCGGCTGCGGCAGATCATTCAGCAGATGCCCTATCCGATGGAGGTCTGTACGCCCGATGGGTTAGAGATCATGGCGAATCCGGCCTTTCTGGATCAGTTTGGGTCGTTAAATGGGATCGGATTGATCGAGCGGTTGGGGTTGAAGGCGCGGATGGCGCCGGTGTATGAGGGATTTCCGGTCTTTCTGCCGGAAGTGACCACAGTCCCGATCGATGCCCGGCGCGGGGGGGAGAAGGAGGTTTTTGAGGTGACGCTTTTCCCGGTCTTCCGGCCGTCGGGCGAGTTGCGCAATGTGGTGACGATCTGGCAGGAGATCACGGAGCGGCGACGGGCGGAGGCGGCGTTGCGGCGTTCGGAGCAGCGGTTCCGTTCGCTGGTCGAGTCGGCGGACGATTTGATTTTTGTGCAGGATCTGCCGGAAGGGCGGTATCTACTGTTCCATTCGCCGGCGCGTTATCCCTTGCTTTCGCAAGATTTTGAGGGCCATTGTCCGGAAGATTGTTTGCCGCCGGAGGTGGCGGCGCTGCATCGGGAGAAGTTGCAGCAGGTGGCGCAGGAGCGGGCGACGGTGGTTTTTGAAGAGGAGCGCGATTTCCGGGCGCAGCGGTTTTATTTTATGACCACGTTGTCGCCGATCCGGGACAGCGACGGGCGGGTGAATGCCGTGGTGGGGATCAGCCGCGATGTCAGTGCGCAGCGGCGGATGCAGGCCCGGATCATTCAATCCGACCGGTTGGTGATTGTGGGGAAGCTGGCGGCCTCGGTAGCCCATGAGATTAACAATCCGTTGCAGTCGATTCTGGGCTGTTTGGGGTTGGCCCAGGAGGCGCTGGAGGAAGGGCGCGAAGTGGGGCAATATTTGCGGGTGGCGCGCGATGAAGTGCGGCGGATTGCGCGGATTGTGGGGCGGATGCGCAATTTGTACCGGCCGGAGTCGGGCGAGGTCGCGCCGGCGAGTGCCAATGAGCTGTTGGAGGAGGTTTTGGAACTGAGCCGGAAGCAATGTCAGGACAGCCAGGTGGAGGTTTTCTGGTTGCCCGAGCCGCAGCTGCCGATGTTGTTGGTGGGAGCGGATCGGATCAAGCAGGTCTTTTTCAATTTGTTATTGAACGCCATTGTGGCCATGCCGAAAGGAGGGCAATTACAGATCAGCACGGCTTATACGGTTTCGCCACCGGGGGTGCGGATTGAATTTGCCGATACCGGGGTGGGAATTGATCCGGAAGTATTGCCGCATATTTTTGAACCTTTTTTCAGCACGAGGTCGGATGGTACCGGGTTAGGGCTATCGATCAGTATGGGGATTGTGGAACAGTATGGAGGGCGAATTGAGGCGCAGAGTCAGTTAGGGTTGGGAAGTATTTTTACAATCTGGCTGCCGGCTGTGGCCGGCGTGTAGCCGGATTTTAGTTTGATAAGGAGCTGGGATGGCTGAATCGCTACGTGCCTTGATTCTGGACGATGAACAATCGATTCGCTTTTTCCTGAGCGAGACATTAAGTTCGATGGGGTATAAGGTGGTCGGTGCCGGCAGCGGAGAAGAGGCATTGGAGCTGTTGCGAGAGACTTTGTTCGATCTGGCGATTTTGGATTTGAAGCTGGGCGGCCGGATCGATGGATTGAAAGTTCTGGAGGCGATCCGCTGGCGCTGGCCGGATACTGTGGTGATCATTTTGACGGCTCACGGCTCTTTTGAATCGGCGCTTTCGGCGATCGAGCAGGGGGTGGATGGATATATGTTGAAACCCATTGAGCCGGAGGAGCTGCGCGGGGTGGTGGCCGAAGCTTTTGCCCGCCGGGAACGGTTACGGGGAGGAATTCAGGAATCGCCGCGGGACAATCGGTCGTTGCAGATCGGCGGTCTGGCCGTAGATCAGGATCGGCGGTTGGTGACGTTGGAAGAGCAGCCGTTGCCGTTGACGCCATCGGAGTATCGTTTGCTGATTTATTTGATGCAGAATGCCGATCGGGTCAGCACCCCTCAGGAGCTGGTGCGGGTGGTGCAGGGGTATGAGTGTGAAGAGAGCCAGGAGGCGCGAGAGATTATCAAGTGGTATATTTATCGTTTGAGACGTAAAATCGAAGCGGATCCCTCTCAACCGCGTTATATCGTCAATGTGCGAGGGGTGGGGTATACCATTCAATCAGAAGTAGACAGCAGAAAGTAGATGGGAAGATGGGAAGGGGCGTGTGGTAGTGGGAGAAATATCTTCTGTTTTCGTGCGTCCCGCTACGCCGGCGGCGCGCAAAAATAGGAACAAAGTTTAGAAAGCGAGGGCAGGGGATGGACACTCGAAAAAAGGTGTTGGTGGTGGATGATGAAGAACAGGTGTTGTTTGTGGTGGGCGATGGGTTGAAAAAACTGGGGGATGCTTATGAGATTGTCACGGTGCAGGACCCTCTGGATGCGGCCGATCTCTTACGGCAGATGCCGTTTGCGTTGATGATTACCGATTTGAAGATGCCGGGGATGGACGGCATTGCCCTGACGGAAGTGGGGCGGGCGTTGCAGCCGATGATGAAGATTATGTGGATGACGGCTTATCAATGGCGGGATGCGGATGCCGAACGGTTGGGGGTGGTGCGGTGTATGAATAAGCCCCTGGAGGTCAATGAAATCCGCACGGCGGCGTTACAGGTATTGGAAGGGATTTCGTCACCGGTAGCCCGGACCGGTAAGCAGATTTTGATTGTGGAGGATTCGCCCCAGGAAGCGATTGTGTTGTATCAGGCGTTGGGGGCGGTGCAGGGGGGCTATCAGGTCAAGATTACGCTGTTGTTGGATGAGGCTTTGAACAGTTTGCGTTATGAGCGGTACGATTTGATCCTGGTGGGGCTGCATCTGGGGACTTCTAATGAGCTGGATTTTGTCCAGCGTGCTCACCGGCTCAGTCCGCGGACCCGGGTGGTGTTGCTGGAGCCGCCGAGTTCGATGGAAGCGGAACGTAAGGTGGTTGCTCTGGGGGCTTTGCATCTGACCGAGTTGACCGATTTGCCGGATTTGATGGGCGTACTGCGGCCGGCCCTGGCCCGCTTGCCCCGCCGTCAGCGGATCTTGCTGTTGGGTGAGGATGATGAGAGCCGGGGGCTGTATTTCAAGGCGCTTTCTCGGAGCGGATACGAAGTGTATGTGAATGCGGATGTGGATGAAGCCGGGCGGTTTTTGAAGGATTATTGTTTTGATCTCTGTATCTGGAACTTGCCGCGGGCCTGGTCATTGCAGGCGGTGCCTGCTCAGCGCCAGGTGGGAATTTTGCAACGGGCCGGGATGGCGATCTTGTTGCTGGCGGCGGAGCCGGGAAATGAGTCCCTGCCGCAGGTGGTGGTAGAGCGGAAAGTGGCGCCGGGGGATTTGCCGGCGTTAGTTCAGCGGATTTTATCGGGGTCCTGATCGAATTGACTTGACAAGTTATAAAAATGGTTAAAATAAGGTTAACTCCTTCTTAACGCAATTGAAATACACAATTCCCTAAGATTGGAGTATGATAGAAGAGATTCCCCCCTTTCTGCACCTGGCCCAGTATGGATATTGGTTTGTTTAAAGAATGCATTGCACAAGGAGGCATGGCTCATGGCTGCTGCAGGTGATCGGCTTCCAAATTCCGCGTCAGACAAGACCCCTGATACACTTCGCTTCCGTTCGTTGCGATATCATATCGCGTTATCGATGGCTGGACTGGTGTTCCTGGCCATGAGTCTGGTTTTGTTGTCAGGGGCGAATGCCAGCCTTCAGCAATGGATTATCACGGCAGTATTCACTTTTTTGGGGGCTGTGGCCGGCTATTTGATGGGGGGCTGGTTTACAGAAGGGCTGGTGGAGCTCAATCAGGTTTTGGATCTGGTGTTGGGGGGCGATTTAAATGCCCGTTCCAATTTGCGCACCCGAAATGAAGCCGGATTGCTGGCGGCCCGTCTTAATCGATTTATTGAATATGCAGCTTCTTTGGGGGCCGGCACGGCTTCGCAGCGGCAGGATCAGATTGAACAGCGCCGGCAGCTGGAAGAGCGTAGCCGGGAATTGGAAGCCAGTCAACGGGTTACTTTTGCCGCCAGTGAGCGGGTGAGTCCCGGGGAGTTGTTGGGCCTGGTGGTGAATCTGATCCGCGATCAGTTCAATCTGTATCATGTCCAGGTCTATCTGGTCAATCAGGAACGGGGCAGCGCCGTTTTGACGGAAAGCACGGGCTATGCGGGACGGCAGCTGTTACAGCAAAAGCATGAGATTTCTTTGAATACCCCCTCGCTGATCTCGCGCACTATTAATGAGGGAAAGCCGATCATTGTGGACGATGTGTCGACCTCTCCCGATTATTATGCCAATCCTTTGTTGCCGGAGACGCGTTCTGAGCTGGTGGTGCCGTTGCGGGTGGGGGGACGGGTGATGGGGGCGTTGGACGCTCAGGATCGAAATCTCAATCGTTTTTCTGAACATACGGCGGCTCTGTTCCAGACGATGGCGGAACAGGTCGCTTTTCTTTTTGAAAACAGCGAATTGCTGGCCCGAACGCAGGAGCAGACGGAGGCGCTCAATCGATTCACCGTGCAGCTGCGCACCGGGGCGGAGATTGCCGGCCGTATCAGCTCGATTCTGGATCTGGATCGGTTGTTGGGGGAAGTGGTCGAGTTGATGCAGAGCCGGTTTGGTTTGTATCATGTGCATATCTATTTGCTGGATGAGGCCGGGGAAAAGCTGGTGGTGCAGGCCGGTTCCGGCGAGGTCGGGCGGGTGTTGCGGGAGCGCAAACATCAACTGGGGCTCAACCAGGAACGCAGCGTGGTGTCGCGGGCGGCCCGGGAACAGCATGGGGTGTTGATCAACGATACCACGCTGGCTTCGGATTTCACGCCCAATCCTTTGTTGCCGCAAACGCGGTCGGAGCTGGCGGTCCCGCTGGTGGTGGGCGGGCGGGTGCTGGGCGTGTTGGATGTCCAGGACGATCAGGTGCAGCGTTTCAGTGAAGCCGATGTGGATACCTTCAATACGCTGGCCGGGCAGATTGCCAATGCAGTGCAGAATGCGCGCTTCTTCAGCGCCCAACAGCGGTTGCAGCAGGAGCTGCATCGCTCGGAGCAGAAGTTCCGGGAGATCGTGGCGCGCGCGCAGACCGGGATTTTCCGTTCGATGATGAACGGGCAGCTGGCGGAAGCCAATCCTCACATGCTCCAGACGTTAGGCTTTTCCACGATCGAAGAATTGAATGCCGTGGGGTTGAGCAAGGTCTACGTCAATATCGAGGATCGGCAGAAGTTGTGGGAACTGGCTCAGCAGGGGCCCGTTTCCGGTTTTGAGGCGCAGGTGCGGCGGGCGGACGGGCAGGTGATTCCCATTTTGATCAGCGCGATACTGGTGCGGGATGAGAACGGCCAGCCGGCCTTTATGGAAGGGGCCTTTGAGGATATCAAGGAACGCAAAGCGGCGGAAGCCGAGGTGCGGGAGTCGGCGGCCAAGATCCGGGCCATGTTCGATGCCATCACGGACGGGATTACCTTTACGGATCTGCAGGGCCGGATTGTGGATGTCAATGAGGCCACGTTGAAGTTGCACGGTTATGCCAGCCGCGAAGCTTTGTTGGGCAAGATTTCGCTGGAACTGGTTTCTGAAAAAGAGCGGGAAGCGGCGATTCAGAATCTGGCCTATACGGCCGAGACGGGTTTCAGCGGGACGAATGAGTATAATTTATTGCGGGGTGACGGTTCGACCTTCTCCGGGGAATTGACGGCGGCCATGGTGCGCGGCAGTGAAGGGCAACCGATCGGTTTTATTGCGGTTTCGCGCGATATTACGGCCCGGAAGCAGATCGAAGAAGTGCAGCGGGAAAATGAAGAGCGCATGCAGACCATTCTGGCGTCGATTCCGGCCGCGGTGGTATTGAGTCACCCCCAGAAACACTCGGTGTTGTTTGCCAATAAGGAATTTTCCCACCTGTTCCGCGTTCCGTTGAATGAGTTCATCGGTTCGGTCAACCCCGATTTTATTGCCAATCCAGATGACGGCGCCCGGATGATGGCCCTTTATCGGCAGCAGGGTTTTGTGAAGAATTACGAAGCGGTGATGCGCCGGCCGGACGGCTCGACGTTCTGGGGGTTGTTGTCGGCCGATGTGGTTCAATTCTCGGATGAGGCTTTGATTTTGCGGACGATCCTGGATATCTCCGAGCGTAAAGAGGCCGAACGCATTCAGGAAGAGTATGCTCAGCGGTTGAACATTGCGGCCGAGATTGCGACGAAGGTCGGCTCGATTTTGGACCCGGATCTGTTGTTGGAAACGACGATCCCGTTGTTGAAGGAGCGGTTCGACCTTTATCACGTGCATGTCTATACCCTCGATGCTGAGAATCAGGATCTGGTGCTGCGGGCGGGGTATGGGGAACCCGGTCGGATTATGCGCGAGCGCGGTCACCGTATCCCAATGACGCGGGAGCAGAGTCTGGTGGCCCGGGCGGCCCGCAGCCGGGAAATTGTGGTGGTGGACGATGTGGCGCAGGCTCCGGATTTCCTGCCCAATCCCTTGTTGCCGGCTACCCGGTCGGAGGCCGCCGTTCCGGTGGTGGTGGGCGACCGACTTTTCGGGGTTTTCGATGTGCAGGACGATGCTCCCGAGCGGTTCGGCCCTTCGGATGTGGATGTTTTCCGGACGCTGGCCGGGCAGATCGGGGCGGCGTTGCAGAATGCCGAGCTTTACCGCCAATCGCAAAACGAGCGGCTTTTCTACGATGGGATTTTGACCAACCTGCCGGTGGGGGTGTGGGCGGTCGACAACCAGTTCAATATCCGGTTGGTCAATCGGGCGGCCCAGTCGATGATGGGCCGCGAGGTGAAGTCGGGATTGGGCGGCGAGACGCATGTCGAGGCCTATGATGTCATCAATACCGAGACCGGGGAAAAGTATGATGAGTCCAGGCTGCCGATCGTCAATGCGGTGACTCAGGGAATCAAGGCGGCGGTTTCCGATATCGGGGTGAAGTGGCCCGAGGGGAAGGTGGTGCCGATGTTGATCAATGCGGCACCGTTGACCGATGTGGATGGAGAGCAGATCGGTGGCGTGGCGATCATCGTCGATTTGACCGATTTGAAGGCGGCGCAGGCCGAGACCCAGCGGTTGTTGCAGGAGACCGAGGTGCGCCTGCATATCAATGAGGCGTTGGCGGAAGCGCATACGGAAGAAGAGGTTTTGGATACCATCATTCGGATGGGTGAACTCTATCCGCAAATTCAGGTCACTCTTTTCACCTTTGAGGGGGAGGAAAATGACCAATCGGTGACGGTGCGGCGGCGGGGAGATTATC
Source organism: uncultured Anaerolineales bacterium (assembly GCA_964501335.1). Lineage (GTDB taxonomy): Bacteria > Chloroflexota > Anaerolineae > B4-G1 > SLSP01 > CAZCTC01. The sequence goes on from CAZCTC010000004.1 coordinate 16,002, forward strand.
AGAGCGGCATCGTTTCGCAGCGTCCGGTGGGGATGCGCTTCCCGGTCTCGCGGTATCCGATTTTGAAACTGGTAGCGGCGCACGATAGTTTTGTTTCACCGAATTTTATGGTGGATGAGCGGGTCGATGCCGAGACGCGGGCTTTGATTGCTACCGGCGGCGGCAAGAGTCTGGCGATGATTCCGATAACGGTCGGCAATGATTGGATCGGAGGGCTGGGTTTGCTTTCGGCCACGGAAGGCGATTTTGATGAAGCCAAGCTGCGTTTCTATGAGGCGCTGGCCGATCAAGGGGCGGTGGCGTTGCGGGCGGCCCAGCTGCGGGATGCGCTGGAATTGACCCAGGCTTCCGTGGACGAGGCGCTGGATTCTATTTTCTGGGCGGATGAGAAGCTGCGGATCATCCGGGTCAATCGGACGGCTTGTGAGAAGTTCGGTTATACCGAGAAAGAATTCTTCTCGATGACCCTGACCGATCTGGATGCCCAGCAGGATAACCTTGTGGATTGGCAGAGTGTTCAGAAGCTTATGCAGGAGCGGCGGTTTGCCACGACGATCCGGGAACACAGGACCAAGGACGGGACCGTCTTCCCGGTGGAACTGGCTTTGCACTATATGGAGTATGGCGGTCAGATCCGGTACTTTACTTTTGTCCGCGATATCACGGAACGTAAGCTGGCGGAGGAAGAACGGGAACGGTTGGTCGCCGTTCTGGAATCGTCGTCCAATTATGTAGGGATTTCGGCGCCTGATGGGACGTTGATCTATATGAACAAAGCGTTGCGGGATTTGGGCGGGCTGGGGGACGATGCAGTGTTGTCTCATTATACGGTGGCCCACTTCTATCCTGAGGAGCAGATCGCGCAGGTGATGCAGGAGACGATCCCCACGGCGTTGGAGATGGGTATCTGGCGCGGCGAGTCGGTGCTGTTGGGGGCCGATGGGCGGCGCGTGCCGGTGATGAGCACGGTGATTGGTCGGAAGGATGCTCAGGGAAATCCGCTTTATCTGGCGAATCTGTCCCTGGATGTGACGGATATCAAACGGGCGGAGGCGACGGCGCGCGAGGCGGCGGCGAAGACCCGGGCGATCTTCGATGCCATGACCGACGGGATCGCGGCTACCGATATGCGGGGACATTTGATCGATGCCAATGACGCCAATGCCCGCATGTTGGGGTATGCCAGTCGGGAAGAGATGCTGACGCTGGATTCGTTTGATATCGTGGTACCCGAGGAAGCTGAAAGGGCCCGGGCCGGATTGATGAAAACTCTGCGAGAGGGTGCCAGTGGGATTATCGAATATCATTTGAAGCGGCGCGATGGGTCGGTATTTGAGGGCGAGTTGAACTCGGCTTTGATGCGGAATGCGGAGGGGCAGCCAATCGGTTTTGTGGCGATGGTTCGCGATATTACCGAACGCAAACAGGTTGAGGCGGAACGTGAACGGTTGACGGCGGTATTGAATGCCTCACCTGATTTTATGGCGATGGCCGAGCCGGATGGGAAGATCATTTACCTGAACCCGGCAGCGCGGCAGATGGTAGGAATCCCTCTGGATGTTCCGGTTGAGAATTACACCATTGCTGATTTTTATGAGCCGGAAGAGGCTGAACGCGTTTTGCAAGAAGTGATTCCGATTGCAGTGGCGAGCGGCAGCTGGAGCGGTGAGAGTACGTTGCGGAGACAGGATAGCCGGCTTGTGCCGACTCTGGCGACCATCATTGCCCGGCGGGATGCCCAGGGAAAACTCCTTTATCTGGCGAACATTTCCCGCGATATTACGGAGATCAAGCGGGCAGAAGCCGAAGTTCAGGAGTCGGAAGCGCGGATTCGCGCCATGTTTGATGCCATTACCGACGGCGTGACTTTCACCAATTTGCAGGGTGTGGTGGTGGATATGAATCAATCCACCTTAAAGTTGCACGGTTTTGATCGGCGGGAAGAGCTGTTGGGATTGACCTCGCTGGAGCTGGTGGCCGAGGCCGATCATCCCAAGGCGTTATCCTATCTTTCGCGGTTGGTGGAGTTGGGGACTACCGGCCGGCTGGAATATCATTTGAAGCGCAAAGACGGTAGCCTTTTCGATGGCGAGTTGACGTCGGCGCTGGTGCGGAGTGCGACTGGAGATCCGTTGGGTTATGTTGCGGTCAGCCGGGATATTACCGAACGTAAACAGGCCGAGGCGGAACGGGAACGGTTGACCTCGATTTTGGAGTCGACCACGGACTTTGTCGGTGTGGCGAGTCCCGACGGACGGGGAATTTACTTCAACCGCGCCGGACGGGAGATGGTTGGAATCTCTGCGGATACTTTGCCGGAAGATTATATCATTTCCGATTTGACGCCCGTGTCCGAGCTGGCGCGAACGATGAATGAGATCATTCCAACGGCCCTTGAGCAGGGGACCTGGCATGGAGAGAGCGTGATGCGGGCTCTGGATGGGCGTGAAATCCCGGTGTTGCAGGTGATTATCGCCAAGCGGGATGAGCGAGGAAACCTGCTTTACCTGGCTAATGTAGCGCGCGATATCTCGGCGATTAAGCAGGCTGAGTCCGAGCGGGCGCATCTGATTTCCCGGTTGAGCACGGCGGCGGAGATTGCCGTCCAGATCGGCTCGATTCTGGACCCGGATGAACTGCTGGCGGCCGTAATTCCGTTGTTGAAAGAGCGGTTTGAACTCTATCATGTGCATTTCTACTCTCTGGATGAGGGGGCGCGTGAACTGCTGTTGCGGGCGGGGTACGGCGAACCCGGGCGGATCATGCGGGAACGCGGGCATAAAATCGCGCTGGATCGGGAGCAGAGTCTGGTGGCCCGGGCTGCCCGGAGCCGGGAGTCGGTCGTCGTTGCCGATGTGACGACGGTCCCTGATTTCCTGCCGAATCCGTTGTTGCCGGCGACCCGTTCTGAAGTGGCGGTTCCGGCGCTGGCCGGCGGTAAGGTGGTCGGGGTTTTCGATGTCCAGCATGATGTGCCGGATTTCTTCACTGAAGCGGATCTCAGCGTTTTCCGTTCCCTGGCGGGGCAGATTGCGGCGGCGTTGCAGAATGCGGAACTCTATCGCCAGTCTCAGAATGAACGGGCTTTCTACGATGGGATTTTGACCAATTTGCCGATCGGGGTTTGGGCGGTCGACAATCAGTTCAACATTCGTCTGGTCAACCCGACCGCCAAGCAGATGCTGGGGCGGGAACTGACGGATCGGGGGGGGGGTACCTATGTTGAATCTTATGAAGTGATCAATGTAGATACCGGTACCAAGTATGAAGAAACGGCCCTGCCGTTGGTCAAAGCCGTGACGCAAGGGATCAAGGCGACGGTCAACGATGCCGGCGTGCGGTGGCCGGATGGGACGGTGGTGCCCATGTTGATCAATGCGGCTCCCCTGACCGATGTGGAAGGTCAGCAGAGCGGGGCGGTGGTCATCTTCGCCGATACGACCGAGCAGAAGAAGGCGCAGGCGGAGGTGCAGCGGTTGCTGGATGAGACCAAGCTGCGGTTGCGGATCAGTCAGGTGTTGAGTACGGTGCAATCGGAAGATGAGGTGTTGGATGCTTTGATCGAGTTGGCGAGTTTTGATACCGGGGTGCAGGTGGGCGTGTTGACCTTCGAGCCGAATGCCCCGGAATTGACCGCTACGTTGCGTCGGCAGGCTGTTTTTGCGAGTGGGACCCGGACGGCGATGCCGGTGGGCAGTTCGTTTAGCGTTTCCCAGTTTGCAATTTTGAATTTAGTCACTCAGGCTACCTATTTTGTATCGCCGAACGCGCTTACGGATATGATGGTTGATCCGGGGACGCGAGAGTATGTGGAAGCGGTGGGCGGCAAGAGTCTGGTCTTGTTGCCGATAGCGGCCAGTCAGGAATGGTTGGGGGTGATTACGCTGCTATCTTCCCAGGAGAAATATTTTGACGGGCAGAAGCTGTCGTTCTACCGGATGCTGGCCGAGCAGGGGGCAGATGCGTTGCGGGAAGCCCGGCTGCGGGATACTTTGAAAATGACCCAGGCGGCGGTAGATCAGGCGCTGGATGCCATTTTCTGGTCGGATGCTGACTTGCGGATTTTGGGGGTCAATCAAAAAGCCTGTGCTGCGTTAGGGTATAGCGAAAAGGAATTGTTGGCGATGCGCATTTCCGATGTGGATGCCGAAATTTCCCCGGAAAGTTGGGCGGGAATGCGGTCGATACTGTTGGAACAGAAATTCTTGCGGGGAGAGTCCTCCCATCGTACTCGCGAAGGGCGCGTCTTCCCGGTGGATCTGGCAATCAATTTGATTGAGTATGGGGGACGCGAGCTTTATTTTACTTTCGTGCGCGATCTTACCGAACGCAAGCAGGCGGAGGCGGAAATCCGGGCTTCGGCGGCCAAGATCCGTGCCATGTTTGACGCGATCACCGATGGGATCACCTTTACAGATATGGAAGGGAAGATCGTCGATACCAATGAGTCGACGGTGCGGTTGCACGGGTGGTCCCGGGAAGAGATTTTGGGGCGGCTGTCGATTGAGCTGATTGCGCCGGAAGAGCATATGAAGGCCTATCAATCGCTGGCGGAGACGGCGCACACAGGAGTCAGTGGGATTAAGGAGTACAACCTGGCCCGGAAGGATGGGACTTACTTCGAGGGCGAGTTGAGTGCGACGATGGTGCGCGACAGCGATGGGTTGCCGATCGGTTTTGTGGCGGTGACCCGCGATATCACCGATCGGAAGCGGGCTGAAGATGCGTTACGGCTTTCGCAGCTCTATCTGCGCAGCACGATCGACGCCATCGGCGACCTGATCTATGTGGTGGATCGAGACTGGAAGATCGTCCTGTATAATTCGGCTTCCGAGGAATGGTTCAAGCAGTTGAATATTCCGACTTTGATGGATAAGCAATTGTTCGATGTCCTTTCGTTCCTGCCTTCTGAAGTCCGATTGGAGTATCAACGGGTCTTTGACAGTGGGGAGTCGGTGGTGACGGAAGATTTGGTGGAGTTGATGGGGCAGACTTTCTATTCGGAAACCCGGCGGATTCCCATTTTTGAAGGGGAGCGGGTAGTGCGGTGTATCACCGTGGTGCGGGATATCACGGAACGGAAGCTGGCAGAGGAAGAACGGACCCGGTTTACCACGCAGTTGCGCACCGCGGCGGAGATTGCCGGACAGATTGGCCGCATTTTGGATCCGGATCAGGTGTTGGAAGCGGTGATCCCGTTGTTGAAGGAGCGGTTCGATCTTTACCATGTCCATGTGTACACCCTGGATGAAGAATCCCGGGATCTGGTGATGCGGTATGGTTATGGCGAACCCGGACGGATTATGCGCGAGCAGGGGCACCGGATTCCGTTGGATCGGGAGCAGAGTCTGGTGGCGCAGGCGGCCCGCAGTCAGGAAATTGTGGCGGTGGACGATGTGACCCATTCGCCGAACTTCCTGCCCAATCCGTTGCTGCCGGCGACCCGTTCGGAAGTGGCGATTCCAGTCGCGGCGGCCGGGAAGGTGCTGGGCGTCTTCGATGTCCAGTCGGATGTGCCGCAACGATTTACCCTCTCGGATCTGGATGTGTTCAATACGCTGGCCGGGCAGATTGCGGCGGCGTTGCAGAATGCCCGACTCTTTGAAGAGATCCAGTTGACGGCCCACCGGGCGCAGGAGATGGATCGGTTGAAGAGCGAGTTCCTGGCCAATATGAGCCATGAATTGCGGACGCCGTTGAACTCCATTTTGGGCTATACCGAAGTGATGTTGTTGGGCATTGACGGGGAGATCGATCCGGAGATGCTGCAGGATGTGGCGGCGATCCATGAAAACGGGCAGCATCTGCTCCGGATCATCAACGACATTCTGGATCTGGCCAAGATCGAAGCCGGTCGGATGATCCTGAGTCTGGAAGATGTCGAGCTGGATATGTTGCTGGATGATGTGCGGACCAGTAATCTGGGTTTGTTGCACAAAATGCATTCTCCGGTAGACTTGGATGTGGAAGTCGAGGAAGAGCTTCCCACGGTTCGAGCCGATCGGGTGCGTTTAAATCAAATTCTCAACAATCTGGTTTCCAATGCGGTCAAATTCACGGAAAAAGGAACGATCAATATCAAGGCCTATCGGGATGATGCGTGGATTTGCATTGCCGTACAGGATACCGGGATCGGGATGGATGAGAAAGATCTGAAGAAGCTCTTCCAGAAGTTCCAACAGGTGGATGGCTCCAGCACCCGGCGGGCTGAAGGGACCGGGTTGGGGTTGGTGATTACACGCTATCTCGTGGAAATGCACAATGGGGATATTCAGGTGGTCAGCGAAAAAGGAAAGGGTACGACCTTTATCGTGCGGTTGCCGGCACCGGTTGCGGATGCTGCCGAATAGCACGCAAGGGGCGGGGAGCGGGCGTAATAAATCGGGTAGATCAGGGGAGGCAGGAGCAAAGTATGGCTTCTGATAAAAAGCGGCCTCGTATTTTAGTGGTAGATGACAACAAGCATAACGTCAAGCTGGTGCTCTCGGTTCTGGAACCGCAGGGATATGAAGTCATTCCGGCTTATGATGGGATGCAGGCATTGGAGTTGGTGGCAGTCCAGCCTCCGGACTTGATCCTGTTGGATGTGATTATGCCGGGAATGGACGGCTTTCAAGTGGCGCAGGCTTTACGGGAGCGTCCGGAAAGCCGTGCCATTCCTATTTTGATGTTGACGGCTTTGCGAGAGGTGGAGGATAAGGTCAAGGGGCTGGAAGCGGGGGCCGACGATTTCTTGCCCAAGCCCTTCAATGTGGTGGAAATGCTGGCGCGGGTGCGTTCTTTGTTGCGGATCAAGCAACTGCACGATGAGTTGGAGGTCAAGAACGCGCTGCTGGAGCATGCGCTGATGCGGTATGTTTCGGCACGGGTGGCCCGGGAGATCCTGCGGAATCCGGATGAGAATTTGCAGTTAGGGGGGCAGGCGCGTCAGGTCAGCGTTTTGTTTGCCGATATCCGGGGTTTTACGCATTTTGCAGAGCAGCATGAAGCCGCTCAGGTCACGTTGGTGTTGAACCTGATCTTCAACAGCCTTTCTCCGACTGTATTGGATCACGATGGAACGCTGGATAAATATCTGGGCGATGCCATTATGGCTTTTTACGGCGCTCCGTTGCCTTCGACCAACAGTGCTTTGCAGGCCGTACAGACGGCCTGGATGATGCAGCAACAGTTTGCGGAATTGCGGCAGCGGTTGGCGATTATTCAAGAACTGGGCTTAGGGATCGGGATTTGTTCAGGAGAAGCAGTGGTCGGCAATATCGGGTCGGAACAGATTATGAATTATACGGTGATTGGGAGTACGCCCAATACCGCCAAGCGTTTGCAGGAACATGCCGTGGGTGGGCAGATTTTGGTGGATGTGGAAACTTATAATCAGGTAAAAGATTGGTTTACGGCGCGGGAAATCGAACCGCAGCTGTTGAAAGGGTTCAGTGAACCGATTGTGATTTACGATGTGTTGGCAATGAAAGAGATTCCAGAAGGCGATCTTCTAAATTCTTCGAGCAGTTGAGTGGGGGTACGCATGGTGAGTCTTTTCAAGTCCGTGCGGTGCCTGGAGTGTGGGCAGCGGATGCCGGCCGATCTTTTTTTACAGAAGTGTGTCAGTTGCGGCAGCGCCTGGCTGGATGCGGAGTACGATTATCAAAATCTGCCCAAAGATTGGAAATTACAGGTTAAAGAACGTCCCGCCAGTTTGTGGCGTTATACAGAACTTTTGCCTTTCCCGGAAGGCTTTCGGGTTATTTCGATGGGCGAGGGCTGGACCCCGTTGATCGAGGCGGAAGGATTGCAGCGGGTCACCGGGCATGAGGGGATCTGGATCAAAGACGAACGACAAACCCCGACCGGTTCATTTAAAGATCGTCAGGCGGCGATGGCCGTCAGCGCTTTGAAGGCGCAAGGGGTGATGGAAGTTGTGCTGGCTTCGACGGGAAATGCGGCGGCGGCCTATGCGGCCTATTGCGCGCGGGCCGGGATTAAATTGTGGGTCTTTTTGACCAGCAGTGTGCCGAATGAAAAGATGCGGGAACTGGCGCTTTACGGCGCTGAAGTGATTAAAATTACCGGAACCTACGATCAGGCCAAGGAAGTGGCGGCGGATTTTGCGGCGCGCCGCGGGATTCGGCTTGACGGCGGGGCCAAGGCGATCCCTTGCAAAGAGAGCATGAAGACGTTGGGCTTTGAGATCGCCGAGCAGTTAGGCTGGCAGGCCCCGGATTGGTATATTCAGGCCGTCTCCGGGGGGATCGGTCCGCTGGGCGTATTGAAGGGTTTTGAAGAGCTTTATCAGGCGGGATTGACGGATCGGGTCCCCAAACTCGGGATTGTGCAAACGGAAGGCTGTGCGCCGATGGTGCGAGCCTGGGAGCGCAATCTGGCGCAGGCTGAGCCGGTGCAGCCGGACAGTTTGATTACCGTATTGGCGACGGGAAAACCGGGGTATGCCTATCAAATTTTGAAGCAGGCGACGGATCGTTACGGGGGGGCGATGGTGGCGGTGCCTGACGGCGAGGCCTTCCGGGCGATGCGGCGCATGGCGCGGTTGGAAGGGTTTTCGATGGAGCCGGCGGCCAGCGTGGCGTTTGCCGGGCTGGAGAGATTGTTGGCGCAGGGCATTATCAAGCCGGGGGAGCGGGTGGTGGTCAATTGTTCCGGCCATACGTTCAGTGCGGAAAAGCATGCCCTGGAAGATCGGTATGCGTTCAGCCTGGAGGCGGAGGCGCCCAATCGCCGGCCGGTGGAAGGGCTTTCCACAACGCTGGAACAGCTGGATGAGCAGGTCACGACCGTGGTGATTATCGACGATAATCCTCACGACAGCCGTTTGTTGCGGCGGTTATTGCAAAGTTACAAGCATTATCGGGTTTTTGAGTCGTATAATGCCGTCGATGGCGTGGACCTGGTGCGGCAGCGCCGGCCGGATCTGGTGATGCTGGATCTCACCATGCCGGGCATGGATGGATTTTCGGTGCTGGCGGAATTAAAGGCGGATGAGGCGACCCGAATGATCCCTGTGGTCATTGTGTCGGCGAAGTCGTTGACGCAGGATGAATGGGCTTATTTGCGCCGGTATACCGATTCGGTCTGGCAGAAGGGGAATTTCAGCGCCCGGGAGCTGATCGACCATGTGGTGAAGACCCTGGGCGACAATGTTCCACCCACCCCCTCTACAGTGGCCGTCAATGCCGGGGCGGAGCGGTCGCTGGTGGATTTGGGACAGCCTGGCGCGGAACGGCCCCGGATTCTGGTGATCGACGATAATTTGTGGGAGGCGCGCCTGATGCGCCGTCTCTTAGAGGCCCGGCAGCGTTTTGAGGTGATGGAGGCTTATTCCGGGGCGGAGGCCTTGGCCGTGATGGCGGAAACTGCACCGGATTTGATTTTGCTGGATCTGGTGTTGCCGGATATAGACGGGGTGGATTTGTTGCCGCAGTTGAGAGCGTTGGATCCTTTGCATCATATTCCGGTGGTGGTAATTACGGGAAAAGATGTGGATGTGGATTTGCGCGCCCGGTTAGGGGGGGAAGTCGATTCGATCTGGTCGAAAGCGACGATGGATCGCAACAGTCTCCTGGTCCATGTGGAAGGCATTTTGCTGGGATAGGTTGAGGATGAGAGATGGATGAGAAGATAGTTTTATACATCGAAGACAATTTTCATAACCGGCGAATTGTCCGTAAAATTTTGGCTTCCCGTGGTTACACCGTTGTCGAGGCCGAGGATGGAACCAGCGGTTTGCAAATGGCGATCGAGTTGAAGCCCAAACTGATTTTGTTGGATATCGGGTTGCCGGGGATTGACGGGATGGAAGTGGCGGCGCGAATCAAACAGGACGAAAACCTCAAAGATGCTTATGTGATTGCCTTGACCGCTTCGGCGATGCGTGGGGATCGCGAACGTTTTCTGGCGGCCGGGTGTGATGATTATATCTCCAAACCGATCCAGGCTTTGGAGTTGATCGATAAAGTCGAGAGCCATTACAAATGAGAACAGTTTTGTTATTGGAAGATAACGATTATGATGCTCGATTGATCGGGCGGGTTTTGGAACATCATGGCTATCGTGTCTGTCGAGCCCCTGATGGAGAAAGCGGGCTGCAGATGGCCCTGGATGAAAAACCGGATTTGATTTTGCTCGATCTGGGGCTGCCGGATCTGGATGGGCAGACCGTGGCCGCATTGCTTAAGGTGATGCCGAATATGTCTTCGGTGCCGGTCGTGGCTGTGACCGCGTGGCCGCCCGACACGGCGGCTCAGATGGCCAAAGCTTATGGATGTGATGGGTATATTTCAAAGCCCATTCGTTTGAAAGAATTCCCTGACGTGGTCGCCAGTTATCTGAAAGTTTAAATCTTTAACAACAGGGTTAATTTTGTGATAGAAGAGGAGTTGAGTGACCCTATGAATTGCGCTTCTTCTCCCGAGCATATGCTGGGACTGCCTGGCCCTTCACTTTTACCGATTCAATGTATTTCCGCCAGTGAGTTTAGTTGGGAGACGCTGACGCAGGCTTACAATCAAACCCGGGTAGACTATATTGTGCCGATGCCGATGAACCCGGCGCGGTTGCGGGAATACGTTCATAATTACGATGTGGATATGGATTCGTCGGTGGTGGCGATGGAGGGGACTCAAATTCTGGGGCTGGCCATGTTAGGGGTTCGTCCCGGGCATAGCTGGGCGACCCGCCTGGGAATTTTGCCGATTCAACGACGGCATGGGGTGGGGCAGCAGTTGATGGAATCGTTGATCGAGCGTTCCCGGCAGCTGGCGGTGGATTACGTGATTCTGGAAGTGATTCGAGGAAATACGCCGGCGCATCGGTTGTTCTGTAAATTGGGATTTCGGGAGACGCGCGAGCTTTTGGTCGTGCGGCGGCCGCCCGGTCGTCCGGCTCTGGAAGTGCCGCCTTATGAGACTCAGGCATTTGGGCAGGAAGATGCGCTGGCTTTACTGGAACAGCGGCGCAGCAATCCTTCGTGGCTGGATGAGATTCCTTCTTTACGCAATGCCGGTTATTTGGGCGGGTTGGGAGTAGAGTTGCAGGACGGCAGCCGGGGTTGGATTGTCTATCAGAATACCGTTTTTCAGCTGGGGCGTCTGGTTTTGCAGACGGAAGTGGGCGATCCTTATGAAGTAGGGAAGGCTTTGCTCCATGCCCTGCACTCGCGTTATCCGATTCTGGATACCAAGCTGGAAAATTTCCCGGTCGACGATCCCCATTGGGGGGCTTTGCAGGCGATGAACTATCTGGAAGCTTTTCGCCGGATTGAGATGAAGCTGGTTTTTTAGGGTGAGGATAAGAAAAGAGGGCGAATTTTCATTCGCCCTCTTTTTGTGCCGGAGGTGGGAGTCGAACCCACACGGGGGGAACCCGAACGATTTTGAGTCGTTTGCGTCTGCCGATTCCGCCACTCCGGCTCGACGTTGAGTATAATGGATTTTTAAAAAACGTCAAGTCGGGGTAAAATGTAGTCTCTCTGCGCGGATATGGCGCTATCTACTGACCATCGTAAGGCGGTCGCTGAGGAGACGCATGGCGAGCTTATTCGGTGAAGAACCTTTTGATGAAGCACGCTTGATTGAACAGGCCCGCCGGGGGCATGTTGATTCTTTCAATGCTTTGATTTTGCGCTATCAAAACCAGGCGTATAACCTTGCCTACCAGCTATTGCAGGACGGCGAGGCGGCTGCGGATGCCACTCAGGATGCCATGCTTTCAGCCTATCGGGCGTTAGGTGGGTTCCGGGGCGGTTCATTTCGGGCCTGGCTGTTGCGAATTGTGGCCAATGCCTGTTATGATGAAATGCGCCGCCGTCGCCGCCGGCCGACGGTTTCCTGGGATGATTTTGGGGAGATGGACGAAGAGGCCAATCCCCATCTGGCGGATGGCGGGGAGCTGCCGGAAGCCGCTCTGCAGCGCCAGGAGCTGCGGGCCTTGCTGGAACGCTCTCTGGCGATGTTGCCGTCCGATCAGCGTATGGTGTTGGTCCTGGTGGACATTTTGGGGTTTGCTTACGAGGAGGCCGCTGAAACCATGCATACCCAGTTAGGAACCATAAAATCTCGTCTGGCCCGGGCTCGGGCCAAAATGCGCGAGCTTTTACTCAAGGATGGGGAACTTTTGCCGGCAAAGTATCGTCAAAAGGAACATCCCGAGAGTGAAATGGAGGAAATGCGATGAGCCGCCAACCCTGGAGCGAAGGCGACCTTTCGGCGTATGTGGACGGCCGCCTCAGCCCTGAACGTATGGCTGCATTGGAACACGATCTGGCCCGCGATGCCCATCTGCGGCGCGAGGTCGATGAGCTGCGTCGGGTCGTAGCTCTGATGCAGTCGATGCCGTTACGTGAGCCACCCCGGAACTTCCTGTTGACTCCGGCCATGGTGGCCCCGGCACGGCCTGTACGTTCCCGGCCGGGGGGGATTGGATTGATCTTTTTGCGGCTATCGACGGCTTTGTCGGCGTTAGCTTTTGCATTTGTCATGGTTTTGCGTTTTATGCCCGGGCAGAACGCTCTTATGGTACCCGGAACTGCCTCCGCACCCGCAGCCGAAGTTGCGATGCAGGTGAACACCCCCACCATGGCCGGGGATGGATGGACTCACGATGAGATGTCGAACGCGGCGTTGGTTTCCACTCCGGAGATGCCGGTCCTTGCGAGAGGAGCGTATTCCGAAACGGAAGCGGCCGATGCTTCGATGGATTTATATATGAATGCCGTACCGTCCGGCACCGCTCCGCCACTGGTAGCCCCGGTGGCGGGAGGATTGGCTTTCCCGGATCGCACCGCGACTCCCGAGCCGTTGTTGGGATATAATGGGACAGAAGGTGCCGGGGGGCTGGGGGGCGGCGGGGAAGCAACCGGATATGGCCGGATGCTTACGGGAACGACGGAGTTGGCGGAATATCGTTTTCAATCTACCTCTCCAACCGCCAAGATGGCCGGGACGCCGACCCCTTTGCCGCAGATAGGAGCTGTGGAAGCGGAGGGCGCCTGGGAAGCTTATGATTCTGCGCGAGATCAAGGTCAGGTTTCGGCTTCCACCTTATGGTTGTTGGACTGGCTGGCCCCGTTGTTTGGCGGAATGACCGTGTTGCTGGGTATCTTGACATTCTGGTTCTCCCGGCGCCAGGGTTAAGTTTTTACTATATAAGGAAAGATCCGGGGTTTCGCGCGCCTTCAAAGGCGCGCGAAACCTTGAACAGAGACAAAGCATGAGTGACACTTCAGCCCCTTTGAAGGGGTCGCAGGTTTTGGAATTGAATTTCTGTCCTCGTTGCGGCCATGCGCTGGAGGATCGTGAAGTTTTCGGGCGAGTCAGGCGGTGTTGTCCTTCCTGCGGGCTGGTTGTCTTTCGAGATCACAAAGTCGCGGCGGCGCTATTGGTTGAAGATAGCGCCGGCCGCGTTTTGTTGGTGCGGCGAGCCTGGAATCCCATGCAGGGGTACTGGTCGTTGCCGGCGGGATTTGTGGAGATCGATGAAGATCCGGCCGACACAGCGGTGCGGGAATGCCGTGAGGAGACCGGTCTGGAGACGCAGGTGACGGAGTTGTTGCAGGTGATTGCAGGCCGGGAACATCCCCGGGGTGCCGATTTAGTGATTGTATACCGGGGCGTCTGTGTTGGAGGAACGCTCGTTCCTGCCGACGATGCTGCTGAGGCCGGTTTTTTCTCGTCAGATAAGTTTCCCCCGTTAGCTTTCCGTGCCACTCATCAGGCGCTGGCACAATGGCTGGCGGAGATCAATGCAGACGGCAGGCAGGATGATGAAACGTCGTAATTTGTTCTGGTTGTGGATCTGGCCTCTGTTGGGAGGCGTGATTATCCTGGGGATCTGGATCAATGAGGGGCGGGCCAGCTCTCTGAGCTTTTTGCCGCTGTTGGGGACCCCTACGTTTACGGCGACGCCCACCGCTACGGCGACAGCTACCAGCACGCCGACGTTGACTCCAACGCCTACGGCGACCGCCACGGCAACGCCGACCGAGACTCCGACGCCGACCCCCTTACCTACGGAAACGCCGACGCCGCAGCCGACCTATCCTCCGCCGCCGGTCGAAGTCCATGTGCCGATTTTGATGTATCACTATGTTTCGGAATTGCCGGCGGATGCGGACAAGTATCGGGTTAATCTGACGGTCCCGCCGGCGGATTTTGAGGCGCATTTACAATATCTTCAGGAACAGGGCTACCATACGGTTTCGCTTTTTGATATTTACGATTTGCTCAGCACGGGAAAGCCCTTGCCGGAAAAGCCGATCGTCTTGACGTTTGACGACGGCTATGAGGATTCCTACACGGTGGCGATGCCGTTGTTGAGGAAATATGGCTTCACGGGGACTTTCTTTGTGCTGGCCACGCCGCCGCATTTTGAAGCGCCGGGCTATATGACCTGGGCTCAGATTGGGGAGATGGCGCAGGCCGGGATGTCGATGCAGAGCCATGGGCGAGATCACATGGATTTGCGAAAGCGCAATGTGGACTTTCTGATCTATCAAATCCTGGGCGGTAAGGAAGCGGTAGAGGCGCATTCCGGGCAGCCGGTGCGCTTTTTCTGTTATCCTTCCGGGCAGTTTGACGATGGCACCTTGAAGGTGGTGGAATCGGCCGGTTATTATGGTGCCGTGACCACGGTATGGGGAGCTAAAGAGCGCCTGGACAACCGTTTTCAGTGGCCCCGGGTGCGGGTCAACGGGCGGTGGAGTCTGGCGGAGTATATCAAAGTTTTGGAAGGGTTTGCCGATAAGCGGTGATTCATTTTGATTTACTTCAAACCGTGATACAATTTTGTGAAGGACGCTCGCCGTCCCCTCGATTCCTGCCACAGGCAGGCCATTTTTACTGGTGATGAGGTAGGCGCATGGTGGACGAACTATCCCGCTGGTTTCCCCGACCCAAACCCATGAAGGCTGAATTCTTAGGGACGGTCGTGGCTGGAAGTCTGAGCAAGGGGTTGGAAGTAACTCTGGCTCCTGATCTGTTGATTGAGGGATTGGCGGTAGGGCGGTATGTGGTGGTCCGCGGGCAGACGGAGCGCCGCTTTTTTGGCATGGTGACCGATGTGGCGCTGGAAATGCGTAACCCCGATTTGGAACAGATGCCCCCTGAGGAACCGGATGGTTTTATTGCCCGGGTTTATCGCGGTACGTTGACCTATGGCCGGGTGCATGTGACGCCGATGCTGGTCCTGGAAAACGGCGAGGTACGCCCCGCTAAGACTGTCCCCGGCCATTTTACTCATGTTTACGATGCTACCCCTGAAGAGATGGCGGAAATTTTCGGCGATGAGAACGAAAAAGGCCGTTTCTATGTCGGTGATCCCCTGGAGATGGAAGGCACCCATGTGGCGCTGGATTTGCGCCGGTTTGTCGAGCGTTCCTGCGGCGTTTTTGGGAAAAGCGGTACCGGGAAGTCTTTTTTGACCCGGATGTTGCTGGCCGGGATCGTCAAAGAGGGGGCGGCGGTCAATCTGGTCTTCGATATGCACAATGAGTATGGCTGGAAGAGCCAGGATGAATCCAAGCAGGATGTCAAAGGGCTGCGCCAGCTTTTTTACGATGGGCGGGTCAGTGTTTTTACCCTGGATGCGGAGTCTTCGCGCCGCCGGGGCAGCAAGGTGGATTATACGGTGCAGATCGGTTTTGAACAGATCGAGCCGGAAGATCTGGAGATGCTGGGGCCGTTGTTGGGGCTTTCGGATGTCCAGAGCAATGCGCTGTTTGAACTTTATCGCCGGTTGGGCAAACAGTGGATCAACCGGTTGTTGAGCGACGATCCGGATGAGATTTTAATGGAGCTGATCGACAGCGGCCGTTTGCATGAAGGCACGCTGGGCGCCATTCAGCGGAAACTTTCGTTTTTGCGGCGGTTCAGTTTCCTGGTGGAGAAGGCCCCGGAGGATGCCGTGGGGCGAATTCTGGATTATCTGAACAGCAATGTGAATGTGGTGTTGGAGTTCGGCCGTTATGGGGATGCGCTGGAGGCTTACGTGTTGGTGGCTAATTTCCTCACGCGCCGGATCCATAAGGCTTATCGAGATCGGAAAGAGGCCTATCTGGGCGGCGGGCAGGCAGAGCCGCGCCCGCTGGTCATCACGATTGAAGAGGCGCATAAATTCCTGGATCCGGCGATTGCCCGCCATACGATTTTCGGTACGATTGCCCGGGAGATGCGCAAATACAATGTGACATTGTTGATCGTCGATCAGCGTCCCAGCGGGATCGATCCGGAGGTGATGAGTCAGATCGGCACGCGGGTGACGGCCCTGTTGGATGAGGAGAACGATATCCGGGCGGTTTTTTCCGGAGTGGCCGGGACGGCGGCGTTGCGGGAAGTGTTGGCCCGGTTGGATACCAAACAGCAGGCTTTGATTTTGGGGCATGCGGTTCCGATGCCGGTGGTGATTCGTACGCGCGATTACAGTTCGGTGTATGCCGAAATTGCCGATGGGCGGATTAGTTCCGAGACGGCCAGCGCGGTTTTATTTGGCGGGTGAGAGGAGCGCGGGCGTGGAGGAACAATCATTTATTCGGCAACAACAACTGGCCCGGATTCCGTTGTTCAAGGCGGTGTTCATTTTAGTGAGTCGCCTGCGGGAGCAGGGATTGCGAACGACCTGGCTCTGGTTTTACGACAAGATTGCGCGGCGGCAGTTGGGCTATTCGCCGCGGGAGATCAGTCAGGTGGCCCCCGGGCTTTTTGTGGGGGGGCAGCATCGTAAGGTGGGGCTGGCCCGGATGCGCGCGGCCGGGATCCAGGCCGTGGTCAATCTGCGGCGGGAGTATGACGATGCGGCGCACGGGGTGCGGCTGGATGGATATCTCTGGCTGCCCACTTCGGATGATTATGCCATCGTGGATGAGGATTTGCAGCGGGGGGCGGATTTTATTCGGGAACAACTGGCGGCCGGCCGCGGCGTCTATATCCACTGCGCCAGTGGGGTGGGGCGGGCGCCGTTGATGACGGCGGCTTATCTGGTGACGACGGGGATGACGGCCGAGGAGGCCTGGGCGACCGTGCGTCGTGGGCGGCCTTTTATCCGGCCGACGCCGCCGCAGATCCAGGCGCTGGCTCATTTTGCCGAACAGCGGAATCGGGCTGTGGTTGAAGCGCAGGGGGCGGCGTAGGTTCTTTTTTCTGTGGTGTTTACTGTTGTGCGTAAGTTTAGAGGAAGGAGTGTACCATGACTAAGAGAGCGACCTCGCGAAGACCCAAAGGAGTGCAGACTCGTACGGCTGTGACGGCCGGCAGTACGCTGCTCGGCGTACTCTTTTTGGTGCTTTTGTTTGTGTTAAACGGCTGCGATACGTTGTGGACGGATTTGGGGTTGGATGAGGGCGGAACGCCGGGGGCGGCGACGGCGGAAGCGGTCAGTCCTACCGGGCCCGCCAGTTCCGGGAGCAGCAGTAAAATCAAGATCTATTTTACCGATCCTATTTATCCGGATAGACCGGAGAATCGTCCGGCCGGCACGATGGATGAGAAGCTCGCGGCGGCGATCGATAAGGCCACGACTTCCGTCGAAATCGTCTCCTTTGAGTTCAATTTGCAGAAGGTTGCCGATGCCATTCTGCGGGCGCAGAAGCGGGGCGTGCGGGTGCGGATGGTGATCGATGCCGATTATGACGAAGAAAAGCCGTTGCGTCAGCTGATGAAGGCGAATATCCCGGTGGTCTTTGACGATCGGGAAGCTTTTATGCATGACAAATTTGTGGTAATCGACGGCCGGTATCTCTGGACCGGTTCCTGGAATTTGATGGACAACGATACTTTCCGGAACAACAACAACATCGTGGTGATTGACTCCAAAAAGCTGGCGGCCAATTATCAGCAGGAATTCAATGAACTCTTTGCCGGGGAATTTGGTCCGACTTCGCCTTCGGATACCCCGAATGTGGTGGTAACAGTCGATGGGGTGAAGATTGAAAATTATTTCTCTCCCGAGGATGGGGTGAAAGCGCATGTTCTGGAGATCTTGAAAGGCGCTGAAACCAGTATCGATTTTATGGCGTTTTCTTTTACCGATGACGATATGGGGAAGGCGCTGGTGCAACGGGTGAAGGCCGGGGTGGTGGTGCGGGGGGTGATGGAATCGCGCAATGCTTCCGGAACCGGCTCGGAATATACCCGGTTGAATCGGGGAAAGGTCGATATTTGGGAAGACGGCAATCCTTATGTTTTACACCATAAGGTTTTCATTGTGGACAATGAAATCGTGATTACCGGTTCCTATAACTTTACGGCCAGTGCTGAAGATCAGAACGATGAGAATATCGTGATCATTCACAGTCGGGAGATCGCCGCTCAATATCTGGCGCAATTCCAGAAAATCTATGAACAAGCAAAGGAGGCCAAACATGACTGAGAGCGAAGGATTGATTTCGCCTAAGGGCGAAAGTATGCTTTCTGCGATCGATGCTGTCTCTGAGAACAAATGGAAAACGGCGACGTTGGGGTTGTTGCTGTTGTTTTTTCTGATGTTTACCTGCCTTTGTGGATGTCTTGTCGGTGGCTTGATTGGGGGAATGTTTGCTCGCCGGTCTGTCAACTCGATGATGCAGATGCCGTGCTATCAATATCAGCAGCCGGTGCCGCAGTATCAGACGCCGGGGTTTGACCAGGGCCAGTAAGAAATAACCTGAGCGGCCGGCTTTTTTGCGTCCCGCAACCGGCATTTTCCTGGTAAGAAGCGACGCGCGGGATGCTACACGAGGGAGAAAATTTTTTGTTCATTTTTCGGCGGCTTGAGAAAGCCGCCGAAAATTTTTTTCAGATGTTTTGAAGTTTTTTATTTAGGGGTTCGCGGGCTTTCTGAAGCTCGCGAACCCCTATTTTTTTTTCGGATATTTTTCGCCTTGACGGCACGGGTCGTGTTTTATCCTCTATTTCAGGGCGTCGTGGTAGAACTGGACCAGTCGTTGGGTCATGACCCGATAGTCGAATTCGCGGGCGGTGCGTTCCCGGCCGGCCTGGCCCAGGCGGCGGCGCAGCTCCGGATCGCTCAGCAGCCGATTGAGGGCGGCGGCCAGCGCCGAAGCATCACGGGGCGGGGTTACCAATCCGGTGACTTCATTCAGGTTGACGAAGCTGGTTCCGGTTCCCAACTCGGTGCAGATGACCGGTTTGCCGCAGGCCATGGCTTCGATCTGGACAAATCCCCACGATTCACTGCGATGGATGGAGGGCAGGACGAAGACATCGCAGGCATGATAGAGCGCCAGCAGGGTGGGATCGTCCACGCGGCCCAGGAAGGCGACTTTGTTCTCCAGGCCGAGTTGTTGCGTCAGCGCGCGGAGATTGGCCTCTTCGGGGCCCTGGCCTACCACGAGCAGCTGTCCTTCTACCTGCTGCATGGCCTCGATCAGATAGGAAACCCCTTTGTAGTAGCGCAACAATCCCACAAAGAGTACCAGCGGGGCGCCGTGATAGCGTTCTTTGACGGCGGCGGCCTGGGTTTGAACTTCCGGGGTGAGGGTGTATTTGCTCAGATCGATGCCGAAGGGAATGACGGTGCAGCGGTCTTTTCGCGGCTCCAGATAGGGCGAGCTGTCAATGTAGTTGGGGTTGGAGACCGTGATCTGTCTGGCTCGATCGAGTACCTGATGTAGAAAGGGCTTGTAGAGTTGCAACAGATATTTCTGGCGCACAATGTCGCTGTGATAGGTGATCACCATGGGGCGGCCGCGACCGGCGGCCAGATAGGCCATCTCGCCGATAGGATAGGGGAAGTGCAGGTGGACGAGATCGGCTTCCAGGCGGCGCATCCAGGTGAAGAGGGTCAGGCTGATGGGGGCGGAGGAAATGTTGGCCAGGCGGGAAGTCTTGATGACGTTGACGCCGTCGATGATTTCTTGAGTGGTGTGGGCGGTGCGGCTGGTGACCAGGACGGTCGGTTCGATGTCGGGATAGTCCTGGAGGCCCTGGCAGATCTGGCGGATGTGATTTTCAATCCCGCCGACGACCGGATAGTAATCTTTGTAAACTAAAAGTAATTTCATGGTACGTGTCCGTTGTTTTTAGAATCCGCCTGGCGGCCGGTGCGGTGGTGAGGCTGGTTATCCAAACAGGGCTTCCTCCACCAGATCGCAGACAATGTGGCCGATGGCGATATGGGCTTCTTGGATCCGTTGGGTGTTGTGTGAGGGCACGATGACGGCCAGGTCGACTTGAGCTGCCAAGGCTCCGCCGTCGTGTCCGGTAAAGGCAATGGTTTGCATCCCGCGGGCCCGGGCCGCGGCTACGGCGCGCAGGACATTGGCCGAATTTCCACTGGTGCTGATGCCGACCAAAATATCGCCCGGGGCCCCGAAGGCTTCCACCTGGCGAACGAAAATTTGATCATAGGCGTAATCGTTGGCGACGGCCGTGATCAGGGAGCTGTTGGGGGTGAGGGCCAGGGCCGGAAGGGCGGCCCGTTCCCGGGTCAGTTTGCTGATCAGTTCACCGGCCAGATGTTGAGCGTCTCCGGCGCTGCCGCCGTTGCCGCAGAAAAGGACTTTATGGCCCTGCCGGTAGGCCGTTTCGATCAGTTCGGCGGCGCGGGCGATGGTGACGGTATGATCCCGGGCCAATAGCTGTTGGACGGTGGCGCTTTCTTGCAGTTGCGTGGTAATAGACATGAGTCTTTCAGATACATTTTTTCCCATCTTCTTTCTGCTCCACAAAGGGCCTTTTTTTAGTTCATTAAGGGCGCGGTGGAAGGCAGAGAGAATGCTTTATTTAATTGTTTTTCGGCGGCCTCCGCAGGCCGCCGAAAAACAAACGATCCCAATTTTTCAGCGAATTGTTAGAGTGAGCGATAGCAGGCCAGGGTTTCGGCGGCGGCCTGTTTCCAGGTGAAACCGGCCGCGCGTTCCAGGCCCCGTCGCCGTAGATCTGTCCGCAGATCGGCTTCTTCGATCAGGCGGCGCAGGGAAACTGCAATCGATTGTACATCCTTCGGATCGAAAAGCAAGGCTGCATCTCCGGCGACTTCCGGCAGGGAAGATACATTGGAACAGGCGACCGGAACTCCACTGGCCATGGCTTCCAAAACCGGCAGTCCGAAGCCTTCATAACGACTGGGGAAGACAAAGCCCAGCGCCGCGCCGTAGAGATAGGGCAGTTCGGCTTCCGGGACGGGACCCAGCCAGCGTACCCGCTCGGGGTTGTCCAGTTCCAGCTCGGTGGCGCGTCGGCGCGCTTCGGGGTAGTGAGAATCCCAGGCGCCGGCAATGACCAGCGGCAGATCGCGGCCGGGGCCGAACTGGATGACCCGATCCCAGGCTTCGATGAGGCGGACCAGATTTTTGTGGGGTTTGTTGGACCCCAGGTAGAGCATATAACGCTGGGGCAGGCCGCGGTGTGTCCGGAAGTCGGCCTGGGCATCGGCCGAAAGTGGTCTGAAGATGGGATCGGCTGCCAGGGAGATGGTATGGACGCGGGCGGCGGGAACGGAGAAATTGGCCAGCAGGTCGGTCCGGGTGGCTTCGGAGATGGTGAGGATATGGCGCGAAGCGTTCAGGGCGAGCGAGGTGGCCGAGCGGAAGAGCAGCCGGGCGCGCTGAGAGCTGGCTTCGGGAAGCAGCATGGGGATCAGGTCATAGACGGTGAGGACCGTGGGCACGCCGGGCCGATAGGGCATCAGATAGTAGGCGCTGTGGTAGCAGCTGGCATGCAGGGAGCGCAGCAGCGGCGGCAATTCCCATTGTTGGGAGGGGGAAAAGGGGGAGATGTTCACCGGGACGGCCTGCACGGCGGGAGAATCCGGCAGAGAGAGGGGATAGGCCGGATCATGCAACAGGGTCAGCGATTCCTGCGGCGTAAGTTGAGGAATGAGCGCCTGAGCCAGACTGGTGACATAGCGGCCGATACCGGGAAAATGAGGGGTAGCGGTGCGGGCATCCAGTACAAAGTGGGTGGTCATATTACCTCCTGGTAGACGGAGAGCGTGGCTTCGGCCGTACGCTCCCAGGAAAATTGGGCGGCCTGGAGACGGCCCCGGCGACGTAAATCGAGCTGCAGTTCGGGGTCGGTGAGCAGGCGGCGTAGGGTGCGGGTTTGCGATTCGACATCAAGGGGATCGAAATAGAGAACGGCATCTCCGCCCAATTCAGGCAGAGAACTGCAGTCAGAACAGATAACGGGGGTGTTACAGGCCATTGCTTCGAGAATGGGCAGGCCGAAACCTTCGTAGAGTGAAGGAAAGACGAGCGCCTGAGCCCCGCTGTAGACGGCCGGCAGGTCGGCATCGGCGACGAACCCCGGAAAATGGACGGCTTTTTTCACCGGAGAGTGTGCCAGCGCGGCAAAGAATTCATCACAAAGCCACCCTTGTCGGCCTACGATTACCAATCCATCCGTGAGTTTTTCTTGATAGAGCGGTGCGAAGGCCTGGAGCAAGCGGGTGAGGTTTTTGCGTGGCTCAATGGTGCCGACGAAGAGCAGGTAACGGTCGGGGAGTCCGTATTGCGTGCGGATGGGGGCGATTGCCGATGGGGGAGCTGGTTGGAAGTGGGGTGCCGCCGCTTCGTAAATTACGGTGATTTTTTCGGGGGGGATGGCATAGGCGGCGATCAAATCGCGGCGGGTTTGTTGTGAAACGGCGATGATATGATTGGCACGACGACAGTAGAGCGGCATGGTGAGGTTGAGATACCAGCGATTGAGGGGTTTGTGATGTTCGGGGAGATGGCGAAAGATCAGATCGTGAACGGTGAGGATGGTAGGAATGTTATGAAGGGGCAACAGGAGATGTTCGGTGGCATGAAAAAGTTTGGCACCAGGGATCAGGGAAGCAAAATTAAGGCGGGCCAGTTGGCCCAGCCAGATCAGCATACGCCAGGGTTTATAGCCCAGTTTTACAGTGCGGGTTGGGTATGATTCCAGCCCGGGGAGAGGGGCGATCCCTTGTTCCTGGTTGTAAAAAAAAGCAAGTTGTTTATCCAGTTGTGGCGCCAAGGCGTGAGCCAGGGCTTCGGCATAACGTCCCAGCCCTGCGCGTCGATGGACGGCAGCGGAAATATCGAGGTAGTAGAGGTCGGTCTGTTTTTGGAATTTCATGGGATGGTTATGGGATATGGGGAATCATATAAATCGACGATAGAACGGCAGCAATATTCGTAAGCCCAGCAGGGCAAGGGGCCCGTAGTGTTTGGCGTAGAAGTATTCCAGGCTGCGGTAATAAGCCTGTTGCGCCTGCGGATTACGGATCAAGCTCTGCCCTCCTAAATGGATGATGGCGGTTTGTGGATTGTAGATAATATCCCAACCGGCCAGGCGAATGCGATGACACCAATCATTATCTTCAAAATACATGAAGATTTTTTCATCTAACAGGCCGACTTGATCGAGCACTTCCCCGCGCACCATGAGGCAGGCACCGGAGACCCAATCGACTTTTTGTTTTTCTTTTGTTTCCCAATTGTGCAGGGGTCGACGGTAGATCAATCGGTTCCACCCACGGGCCAACAGATAGCCCAGGGTTGGGTCTTTTCCAAAAGCGTAAGCCTGAGCCGAGCCATTGGGACGTTCCAGGCGAGGGCTACAGGCGCCGACGCGGGGATGGGCATCCATAAATTGTACCAGGGTTTCCAAGGCGCCTGGGAGCACGCGGGTGTCGCTGTTGAGCAACAAAAAATAGGGACTGGTTTTTTGCAGCCGGCGTAAAGCCTGATTATTGGCACGGCTGAACCCGACATTTTCAGCATTGCGGATGAGTTTTACATCCGGGAATTTTTGGGCCACCATGTCGGCACTGCCATCGGTTGAAGCGTTATCAACCACCGTCACGCCATAGGTGATCTGTCCCGCTCCTTGCGGGAGGGTGTTCAGGCAGTCCTGTAGTAATTCAATTGTATTCCAGGAAACAATGATAATCTGAAGTTCCATAATCAGGACTTTGCTTTTTGGGCTACCAGATAGTAGGTTTCACCTTGCAAATGGAGGTGGCGAATCAACCAGGCATCCAGGTCGGCTAAGCGGCGGGCCAGAGCGAGCGTGGATTTCCAGGATTTCAGGCGTAGATGTCCGGCGACCGTATCTGAGAAGATCATATGGGTTTCGTAGGTTTCGACTTTAAATTTTTTGAAGAGCAGCGGGATAATTTCTTTGCCGGTGACATCTTCAAACGGCGAACGTTCCGGCAGTTGAAAGGCTTGCGGGATGGGGTGGGGACCTTTTTTAGGATAGAGGCGGGCCATCAGGCGGTTGAAGGCGTGGAGGGGTTTGCGCCAATAGGGGACCTCAGTGGGCAAGAGCATCAAGAATGCGTAACGTAAGATCAATCCGATCCAGGTAGGTTCCATATGATCCAGGCATACCAGTACGCCTCCGGGTTTGAGGGCGCGATAGAGGGTATCGGTTAAATTATCGAGATCCAGAACATGGTGTAAAACGGATGAGGCCAGGATGGCATCATAGGTATTGGGGGCCAGGCCTAATTGATTGAGGTCACCGACAAAAAGATGGACGTTTTTTTTCCAGGGATCGGCGGCTGCTCCGGCGTGAATTTGAGCTGCGCCCTGGCGGACCAGGTTAAAGGCGATATCGACTCCATCGACATAACAACCGCGCGCGGCTAACTGAACTCCCATATTCCCATCGGCGCATCCTAATTCGAGAACTCGAGGTCCAGCGGCTGCAATGCGATTAAAGGTGCGTTCGCAGAGGCTGCCGTTGATGATTGCCGCAAGCTCTGCATCCCGCCAGAAAGCGAGACTGGAGTCAACTTCACCCAGTGCTGAACGTTCCCAATAACGGGCTTCCTGGTGGAGTAGATCGTAATATTGAGAAGTTCCAATGATAGATTTGTCAATGGGCATCGCTATGATCCTTTTGGGCAAAGACTAAGCTGGAGTGAGTTCGTCCAGGAATGAAGCCAGACGGTGGGCAATTTCGCGACGGTCAAAACGATTAATAATCGTATCCGCCATTTGGGTGGGTTCAGTGCCGGCACGGATGGCGTGAAACAGGTTTAACAGGGCCGCGGCGATTGCCTGGGGGTCTGTGGGAGAGACAACACGGCCGAAAGGTCCTTCATTAAGCACGCTACTGGCCGCGCCGGGAGGCAGCAGAGCCAGAATCGGGCGGCGAGCGGCCATATACTCATAGAGTTTATTGGGACAGATCATGCGTCCGACTCCAGTGTCGGGTTGGATCAGGGTCAGGAGTTGCGCGCTGCGCATTTGAGCGATGGCGGTTTCGTGGGGCAGGAAGGGGGAATATTCCAGGCGATCTTCCATTCCGGCGAACCGGGCGGCGTAGGTGGGATCAATGCGGCCGGTAATGCGGAGGCGGAGCAGCCGGCGGAATTCGGTGTCTTGTTCTGTTGCCAGGCGCAGCCCTTCGGGAAAGGCGTTATGGACGATGGGGCCTAAGACTGTGCCGATATAGGCAATGGTAAATTCCGGATCGGGTGGGGGCAGTGGAGCGGTAAAATCATCCGGGTCGAAGCCGTTGGTCAAGAGCCGGAGTTTCGGGGCCAGATGTGATCCAAAAACTTCAGTCGTGCGTTGGATTTGTTGGGGGGTGACAATGGTGGAAATTGTACAGTTTTCCAGAATCTGGCGTTCGAGCCGTTGATGGAGCCCATAATTCAGGGCGCCATTGCGGCGAATATCTTGATTGTCCAGGGTCCAGGGATCTCGAAAATCGGCAATCCAGGGACATCCCGTGTCGGCGTGCAATCCCGCGCCCACCAGATGGATGGAATTGGGCGGGACGGTGGTGAGGATGGCGGCGTAGTGGTGTTCGCGGTAGAGGTCGCGGCCTTTTCGGCGAGCCGCGGGCGTCCAGAACCGGTTGATTTCGGGAATCAACCAGGGTTTGATCCAGCGCAGAGCCCAATTTTTGAGATTGCGGGTCCCGAACGTTTTTCCGGCGCTTGCAGGTTTTGCTGGAGTGGAGGAGTTGGGGGGTGGTTGCAGGAAGGCTTTCAGCCAGCGGGGCCAGGGAACCCGGTAGACGGGAGTTTCGGGCGGGATATCGGAGAGCAGGCTGTTGTCGGGATTCCATTGGGCATCAGAACAGAGAACCACCGGCTGCCATCCGAATTGCGGCAGATATTTTACGAATTTAGTGGCGCGGATTGTTCCCGTGCCGCCCTGAGGGGGGAAATCAAAGGAGACAATCAGAACTTTTTTCATGATTTACCTCCAGCGGGGTGTACCAGGTTGTTGTATAACCGGGCGACCCGATCCATTTCCACGGTATGGCTGGCGCGGGTCTGGACCAGTTCTCGGTTGATAGCCGCCATCGCGGCTCGTCGTTCCGGATGGCGAAGGATTGACAGGATGGCCGTACTGAGGGCAACCGGATCGCGGGCGGGAACGCATTCTCCGTTTTTTCCGGGGGTGATCCATTCCTGGATGGCGCTTAAATCGCTCATGACGGGCGGGACGCCGCAGGCCATGGCCTCCAGCAGAGAAACCGGCGTGCTGTCAGAAGTGGCAATGGAGACAAATACATCGGCCATGGCATAGTAAGCGGCCAGCTCGTGGTGCGGGACGGCGCTGATAAATTGCACGGCTTCTTCCAACCGGGCGCGGTGGATTTGCTCTTGTAATTGGGCGAGGTAGTCGGGGTTGCAGGTATTGTATTTGATGAGCAGAACTGCCGTAGGGAGTTGTTGCCGGACCCGGGCCAGGGCCTCGATGATGATGTCCTGGTTGTAGTTAGGCATGAGGTTGCGGGTACTGAGGATGATGGGGCGTTGTTCCAGCCTTAAGCGGGTGCGAAGCCCGGCCGTGTTCTGTTGGGGAGTGAAGACCTGTGTATCCACGCCCCATTGGACGAGCACAACCCGTTCCGGACGGGCTTTCAGGGTCAACACCTGAGTTTGGAGGTCGGTAGCATCGACGGTGACCAGATCGGCGCGCTGGAGCATCCAGGGGGTGAGCAGGCGGGTGAGCCGGGAGCGTTGGGGGTCGATGTAGGCGTCGGTGCCCCAGGCCGTCAGGACCAGGGGGTGAAAGCCGGTGGCCGCGGCCAGCCATCCGTAGCGGGTGAGGTAGTGGGCATGGAGGATGTCGGGTTGGAGCTGGTGGAGTATGCGTCTCAGGGTCAGGGTCCATATAGGGAACCGAAGTTTGGGCTGGCCGGCCGGTAGTGGATGCAGATGGACACCGGGAATATTGCCGGTTTCATTGGGCAGGGTAACGAGGTGCACCTCATGGCCGCGGGCGACAAAGGCCTGGAGCCAGCGGTAGGTATGAATGTTTTCGGCGGGAGCAATATAACAAAGTTTCATTTTATTTCAGGCAAAGGGGCAAAGAGGCCTTCGCAGGCTCCCACCATTCCATAAATATCCCCTTGCAGGATGCGGGTTACGATCAGGCCCCACAGGGAGACCAGATGGGCGGCGATATTGGCCGGATGGTGAGGAAAGTTTTTGCGAAACAGATAGCGATGATTGCGTACTAACATGCGTTGGCTTCTCCGATTGGACATGCGGGATTGAGTGGAGACGCGATGTTCCAGCCGGGCATCGGGGGTGTAGAAGAGGGCCTGGTGGCGGGAGACGCGATAGGCGTAATCATCATCTTCCATGTAAGCGTAGTCTGTTAAATTTTCATCGAAGACAAATTTTTCGACTACGGAGCGCCGAAAGGCCATGTCGCATCCGGAGAGCGTTTCGATTTCCATAAAGGTTTTTTGTCCGTGGGGGAGGCTGGGAAAGCCGGACGGTTTGAAGCGGCCGTCGCCGCCGTTTTCGCCCAGGAAAAAGAGCCGCTGCAGAAAGCGGGTGAAGCCGGTCGCGGCCTGGTTGCCGGTAATCAGGCCCATGCCCCCACCGTAGTGTTGCGCGGTATCGGTGGTAAAGACGGTCATGAGGTGGGCCAGACAATCGGGTTCCAGGATGACATCATCATCCAGAAAGAGGACGATGTCGCCCCGGCTGTTGCGGATGCCGATGTTGCGTTGTCGGGGGAGGCCTTTGGCGCTATGCAGCACCCGACAATCGGGGAAGGTGTGGGGAAAGAGGGCGGAGACGATGGGGCCTAAATAGTCGTCATCGCTGGAATCTACAATGAGGATTTCATCAGCCGGTTGGGTCTGGCGGGCCAGGCTATCGAGGCAACGGAGGGTGTCCTGATACCGGTTGCGTGTGCAAATGATGACAGAGAGCGTTAGCATGTTTCCTCTTTGAAGCTAAGCTAATGATTCAGAGTTAGGGGCAGTCTGGGGACGGATTATCTGACGAACCCATAACAGGTCATTGAACCGTACGCCGCCGATTAACCAGGTCGATCCGGCGAAGAGGAGTATCCCGAGGCTTTCATGGATCAGAAAGGAAAGAAGGGGCGGGAGTGTGTCTAGCGAGAGTTGACTGATAATTCCCAGGGTGCCTGCCATACAGATTAAGATGCGAACCACCCGGCTCCAGTTATAGTGAATCGGGAAAACTTTGTGGGCCCATAAATATTGGAGTCCGCAGAGGGCCAGATAACCGGCTACCGTAGAAATAGTAGAACCATAAAAAGAGATCTGGGGTACCAGGGTCAGGTTGAGCAGCACATTGATGGTCGCGGCTATGAGCATACTATATCCTGAATACCGCACCTGTTTGGATTGCAGAATAGCCGATCCGGCCGGGTAACTGAGCATGTAGAGAAAGGGGGCCAGGGCGAGAAACGGGATCATGGGGGTAGCCAGTAGATAATCGGATTTATCGGACATCAACCGAATTATATCCGGGGCGCCCGTAGCGATGAGGATCAAGATCAGGCCGCCTACCAGAGTCAAGAGGGGTAACGCGCGCGCCGAAGTTTTCCGGATCGCTTCGGGGCCTTCGGTGGCACTGCGGGAGAAAATAAAGGGCGTCCAAAAAAGACTGAGCGGCCCCAGAATCACAATGTTAAAGATGCTGGCAAATTTATACCCGAGAGTATAAATTCCTACGGATTCCTGACCGGCAAAGGCATTTAAAATGAGCCGATCGGAGATGTCCAGGATCCACATTCCCAGTCCTGTAAAGAGGAAAGGGATGCCCAGTTCCAGTAAG
This sequence comes from uncultured Anaerolineales bacterium, assembly GCA_964501335.1. Taxonomy (GTDB): domain Bacteria; phylum Chloroflexota; class Anaerolineae; order B4-G1; family SLSP01; genus CAZCTC01. The sequence goes on from CAZCTC010000004.1 coordinate 44,991, forward strand.
TTTTGCAACAGTTTCCATTGAAGCCTGAACCGCAATTCCCGGCGGAGGGCGAGGCCGGCTATGAGGAGGGTCAGGGAGGTGGAAACTAATGAAGAAATGAAGTAGCCCTGGACGCTGAGATGCAGCCCGCCGATCAGATAGAGTTTGAGGCCGAGATCGGTGAGAAAGCCGGAAATGGAAATCACTACGAAGGCTCCTGCCCGTTTTTCCAGTCGCAGCAGGATGTAGCAGCTGCTTTGCAAGGCGGTAACCAACAAGAGTCCGCCGGCTGCCTGGATAGCCGTTTGATAGGCGGTAGTTTGGAAGAGCCATTGCGAGAGCGCCGCGGCGGCCGCATTTATGAATATGAGCATGAGCAGAGCGATGCTGCCCATCCAGATCAGGACCATTCCGGCCAGGTTACGGCGGGTTTCGGTATCCTGTTCGTAATACAGGCGGCTGAGTCCACTCAGGATTCCGGCGCCGGCGATCAGGTTAATAACGCTGTTTATCGTTAAGAGGATGTTAATGATCCCATATTCTGCAGTGGTTAATTGATTTAGATAGAGGGGAAGCAAAAGAAATCCCAAGGCGGTCTGGGACATGCTGCCTATCGAATAGATGATGAGTTGGCGGAGGTCTTTTTTAAACATTTTTGCGAAAAAGCAGCATCAGGTTATTGGCCGGGCCGGGGATGAATCGCTCGACCCAATCGGCCAGCAAGGGAGAGCGCTGTGCCAGATTGTAAGCCGTCGAGATCTGGCGGCGGCCGATTTTGAAATGACGGAAGACCGTACATTGATCCAACAACTGGAATTCGGGGAACAATTGCTGGACTTCTGATTGGGTAAAACCTCGTTGATAGGTAGATTGAAGCGGCAACAGATCATACCACAGCATCCAACCACCAGGGGCACAAACGCGAGCCATTTCTTTACAGGCAGTTTGGAGATCTTCGTTTGCCAGCAAGTGTTCAAAGGCCAGGAACTGACTGACCCAGGTAAAGGCTTCTGTGGGATAAGGGAGGCGGCGGGCATCTCCCAGGTTGACGGCGATTTGCGCGTTGATCTGGACGCTGCGCCGCAAACTGGAGGCAGCGAGATCTATGCCGTACATTCCCTGGACGGTTCCTCGTAATTCGGCCAGCACCCGCAGCCAGTCGCCTGTTCCGCAACCGATATCCAGAAAGGTCAGATGATCCAAGACTATTTTTTGCCGGTTGAGAAGTGTGAGCAAGGCGCGCCGGATACGTTCGCGGTGATAATTGCCGATAGGATGCCGCAAGCTGTAAATATAAGTGAGATCGCTCCACCGTTCTCCCAGCGGCAGTTCCTCGGCGTAATGTTTCTGGACGGCGCGGATTAAATCGGATTGGCTCATGCGGTTTGCAAGGTTTCCTTGACGGCCTGGATCACCAGCATTTGGGTTTCTGCATTCATCAGCGGATAAAGCGGCAGGGTAACTTCGCGTCTGCCGACATCTTCGGTGCGCGGCAGCAGGCCGTCCTGGTTTCCGAAGGTCTGGCGGTAGAAGGTGAAGGTGTGGATTGGCGGATAATGGATACTGGTTTGAATGCCTTGGGCTTTCAGGGATTCAATGAAGTTGCGGCGGTCGATTTCCGGATCCAACAGAATGGGGAAAATATGGTAGGAGGGAGTGCCGCGTGGGGTGGAGAAGGGGAGTGAAAGTCCAGGGACTTTGCTCAATTTTTCGCGATAGGTTGCGGTTAATTCGGCCCGGTGGTGGTTATTAACCGTTAATTTTTTTAATTGTTCGAGGCCCAGGGCGGAGCGGATTTCGTCAAGCCGGTAGTTATATCCCAATGCTACCACATCATAACTATGGGCATGACCACGATGGCGATCCCAGGTGAGAGTGGTCATGCCGTGAGAGCGCATCAGCCGGATTTTTTCGGCCAGGTCGTCACGGTTGGTGACTACCATTCCCCCTTCGCCCATAGCCAGATTTTTATTAGAAAAGAAGCTAAAGCAGCTTACATCGCCAAAGGCGCCGCATTTTTGATTTAAGAAGGCGGCGCCGGGGGCATGGGCGGCATCTTCGATGACGGCCAGGTGATGGCGACGGGCGATGTCCATGATTTGATCCATGGCGCAGGGATAACCGGCGTAGTGCATGACACAGATTGCCCGGGTTTGGGGTGTGATATGAGCTTCAATTGATTGGGGATCGAGGGTCAGGTCTTCGGGGCCGATGATATCGGCAAAGACAGGGCGGGCGCCGGTGTAGAGAACGGCGTTGGCGGTAGCGACGAAGGTCAGGGCGGGCACAATGACCTCATCGGCGGCTGTTAAGTCAAGGGCCGCATAAGCCAGATGAAGGGCGACCGTTCCATTGGCTACGGCAAAGGCATATTTAACGCCCAGGTGCTCGGCGAAAGCCTGTTCAAAAGCCTGGGTAACGCTGCCCATGCTGAGCCATTTTGAGTGCAATACCTGATCGATTGCCTTGAATTCTTCTGTACCGAGATCGATATCGGAGAGTGGAACTTTCCATTCCATGATGGGGCTCCTTATGAATTTTTTTCAGAGGGATTGTTTTTCAGGAATTCAGGACGTAAGCGATTGAATTCCTCGACAGCACGTTCGTAATCGTCCGGGCGGCCGATATCCAACCAATAACCGGTATAGGGATACCCGGAAACTTTTTGCTGGTCTTTGAGCATTTGATGTACCAGTTCTGGAAAATCGAGGCGTTGGCCGGGGGTGATGTATTGCAAAACAGCAGGTTCAAAAACATAGATTCCCATGCTGACATGATAGTGATAACTGGGTTTCTCGATGTAATCTGTCAGCTCGTTGTGGGCATTGATTTCCAGGACGCCTAAATCGATTTTTACGCTGCGTTCATGCATGGCAATGGTAGAAAGGGCCCCTTGTTGTTGATGGTATTCTAATAAGGCGCCATAATCGAGCGTAGTGAGTACATCTCCGTTCATCATGAGAAAGGTTTCATTCAGGTCCGGGATCAAGGCCAGGGGGCCGGCTGTTCCCAGCGGGGTTGCTTCACGGATGTAATTGATGGCGACATCCCATTTGCTGCCGTCGCCGAAATAGGCCATTAACAGTTCTGCCAGATGGCCGACAGCAAGGGTAATGTTATTGAATCCATAATATTTCAGCTGGCGGATGACGATTTCCAGAATCGGCATATCATCGATCGGAACCAGCGGTTTGGGAAAAACAGTCGTATAAGGCTTTAAGCGAGTGCCCTTGCCGCCCGCCAGGATAATAGCTCGACGAGTTTTCATCATCAAATCTCGTAATGATCCGGCCGATACCGGCGAAGGTTTTCCCCAATCCAGGCAATTGTGCGGCGTAACCCTTCATCTAAAGAGATCTGCGGCGTCCAGCCCAACTGTTCGCGGGCTTTGCGATTGTCGGCCCAGAGTCGTTCCACTTCACTTTTGCCGGGGCGGAGGCGTTCGCTGTCGGTGGTGAGAGTGACTGGGCGGCCGATCAGCCCGATGATTTTCTGGGCCAGATCGCCGATACTGATTTCGTAGTTAGAGCCGATGTTCCATTCCTGACCCACAGAAAGGGGGGATTCGGCGACTTTCAGGAAACCGGCCACCGTATCTTCAACATAGGTCAGATCCCGGGTGGGGTGTAGACTGCCCAGATGGACGGTATCGCGGGTGAGGGCCTGGGTAATGATGGTGGGAATGACCGCGCGGGCTGATTGGCGTGGGCCGTAGGTATTGAAGGGGCGGATGGTGGCAACGGGAACATTGAAAGCTCGATAGTAACTTTCGGCAATTTTATCGGCCCCGATTTTGCTGGCGGAATAGGGCGATTGTCCTTGTAAAGGATGGGCTTCATCAATAGGGACATAGCGGGCTGTGCCGTAGACTTCACTGGTGGAGGTGTGAATTACCTTTTCTACAGCGCATTGCCGGGCTGCGTTTAAAATATTTTGAGTCCCCAAAACATTGGTTTCGATTACTTCGCGGGGATGATGGTAGGAGTAAGGAATTGCGATGAGGGCTCCTAAGTGGAAAATCACATTGGTTTTTTGGGCTGCCGCCATAATGGCTTCTGCATCCCGGAGATCTCCGGCTATAATTTCGAGTTCCTGGGAGAGCTGGCTGGGGAGCAAAGAGAGCAATCCGTAATCATTGCGTGAATTGTAGCGAACAAATGCCCGTACATGGGCACCTCGAGTGATTAAGGCTTCTACCAGTTGACTGCCGATGAATCCTCCGGCCCCCGTTACCAGGACCGATTTGCCTTCCCAATGTATCTCCATTGCCGAATTTACTCCTGTTTTATGGGATGGAAATTGCGGCCTGAACAGGCCGGAGCCCTATCACCCCGTATCATAACACAGAGAGCCAACAATGCAATGGTGCATTTGAAGGTAATTCTTTTTTGTAGCGGGAAAGAATATTAGTTTTTAGAGGGTGTGTGGATGTCAGAATATTCTCGATACCAGGCAATGGTTTTTTCCAGACCCTGTTCGAGGGTGTGGTCGGGATGCCAGTCCAACATGCGCCGGGCTTTGGCTGCGGAAAGGCGTTGGGCCCGAATTTCGGCATGGGCGATATTTTGAATTTTGGGTTTTAAGGACTCACATCCCATCAGGCGGGCGATGGTTTGGACCAGGTCCAGGACGGTAACAGGGTTTTCGGTGCTGAAATTGAAGCTTTCTCCCAGGATGGCAGGGGAGCCCATCCTTTCGGCGAGCTGGAGGTAGGCCTGCGCGACATCTTCCACGTAGATGTAGTCCCGGATATAGGTGCCGTCACTGCGGATGAGGGGGGCTTCGCCGCGGAGCAGTGAGCGCAGGGTGCCCGGGACGATGCGGCTCCAGTTGAGATCGCCGCCGCCGTAGACGTTGCCGCAGCGGGTGATGGCGACGGGCAGGCCGTAGGTGTGATAATAACTTTGGGTGATCAGGTCCGCGCAGCTTTTAGAGACATCGTAGGGGTGTTGACCCTGCAAGGGCGATTCTTCGGTGTAAAGGGCGCCTGAAAGTTCTCCGTAGGCTTTATCGCTGGAGGCGACGACGATTTGTTGGATCTGGGGGCTGTGGCGGCGGCAGGCTTCCAATAAATTGTAGGTCCCCCGAATATTGGACTCAAATGTGGGGAGGGGGGAGCGATAGGCCGGGCCGACGAGTGTTTGGGCTCCCAGATGGAAGACCGTTTCGATTTCATACTCGTTGAGGGCGCGTTCCAACGTCAAAAAATTTTCCAGCTCACCGTTGACGAAGGTGAGCTGTTGGAAATCGCCGCTGTAATAGAGTTGAGATTGGGGGTCCAGGTCACGGACCAGCGCCGTGACGACGGCGCCGCGCGTCAGAAGTGCCCGGACCAGCCAGCTACCGACGAACCCGGTGGCTCCAGTGACGAAGACCCGGCGTTCTTTCCAGAAACGGTCTTCCATGGTGTGAATTCTTTTTCGAGGCGGCGATTATTCTTCGAGCAAGCCTCGGATGCGGGCGGCCACCATCTCGATGGCGACTTCATTGTGCCCACCTTCGGGGATGATGACATCGGCATACCGTTTGCTGGGTTCCACGAATTCCATGTGCATGGGGCGGACCGTGGTCAGATATTGGTCGATGACTGTTTCAAAGGTGCGGCCCCGTTCCTGGACATCCCGTTTGAGGCGGCGGATCAAACGGATATCGGCATCGGTATCGACAAAAAGCCGCACATCGAAGAGATTGCAGAGGTCCGGTTCCGCAAAAATCAGGATCCCTTCGACCAGGATGATCCGGGCCGGAGCGACATGGCGGGTCTGGGTGGTGCGGGTGTGCTGAGTGAAATCATAGACCGGCAATTCTACCGGTTTGCCTTCCCGCAGCATATGGAGATGTTCGACCAACAGGCTTGTTTCCAATGAATCGGGGTGGTCGAAGTTAATCCGTTTGCGTTCTTCGGGGGGCATATTGAGCTGATCTTTGTAATAGGCGTCGTGGGCAATATAAGCGATATGTTCCATGCCGACACGTTCCAGAATCCGTCGGGCTATGGTAGTTTTTCCCGAGCCGGTTCCGCCGGCTACGCCGATAATAATGGGTCGCATGTTTTTTATCCCTCTTTGTTGACTGCCCCTGATGGGCGTGGCGAACGCTGCCGGAATGGAAGAATGCCGATGACCAACAGGATCAGTCCCATTCCTTGCAGCGGGGCTCCGGGGTTGAAAACTGCCCGGAACAATTCCAATGATGTGGGGTCAATGTGCAATTGGGTTTCCCTGGCGACCAGATCGCCGCTTCCTTGTAAGACCGTTTCTACCAGCATCTGTCCTCCGGCGCTGCGGTAAATCTGGACGCGGAAGCGCGTGGCCGGTGGCGGTTGGAGCAATGTAACACGGAAGGTGAGACCTTCGGAAGCAATGGCGAAATAGGCCTCCGGATTGCGCGGAGTCAGGGTCAATTGAAGCTCAGTCTGAGGCGCACTTTGGGCTGAGGTCAACAGTTGCAGCGGCTTGTTTTGGGCGCCGTGGGCTGTGACGGTGAGCTGTACGCCTTTGCCTTCCTGGAAGAGGTAAAGCCCATAGGGAGAGTTAAGGACGGATAATGAGCTGGTTGGGTAGGGAAGGGTGAAACCATGTTCGGGTATGGTGAGCGTTTTTCCGGGGCGTCCCGGCAGTTGGGTTTCGGTCCAGCCCAGGCTTAATTGCAGGCCCCAACCGATGAGAACACAGAATCCGCCAATCACAATCAGAAACTGGCGGAGGGAGCGTTGGGAATGTTTTTCCAGCAGGGTTGTGAGACGGGCGATGGTGCTGAGTCCCAACAGAGCCAGCGTGAGACGAAGCCAGGGGGAAGTGCGGATAGCGAACAGCCCCAACGCAGACAACCAGGGTTCCCAAGCGCCGAGAGTTGGGCGAATTTCGGCCTGCCAGCGGAGAAAAGCGGCTTCATTGGAAGGTAGGACTGGTGTTTGTGGGATAATTAAGGAAAGCAGCAGGAGAATTCCCAGGGACGCCACCAGCCCGGTGAGCAATGCTTTGCCGTTTAACCAGGCCCATGCCACTTCTGCTGTCTGCCTTGCGCGCATCCCCGCCCTTTCACAAAAAAAAAGCCCCGACCGTGCGGGGCCTCAGAGCCACCCGTCGGAATTGAACCGACAACCTCTCGCTTACGAAGCGACTGCTCTGCCGATTGAGCTAGGGTGGCTTGCTCGGGTTGTATTATACGCAAAAATCCAAATCTGGCAAGGATGGAAATGTAAGGGCCGTGGGATTATTTCTTACATAAGAAAACCGGAGTGTCGTCTTGTAATCCCATGCGGTGGCGTTCTTCGGCAGTTGTAAATATATTCAGGGTAAGGGGGTGGACAAGAAAGCCGGCTTCCTGAAGGCGAGTTTGTACATCCGGGCCATAATTTCTGACGTGATCTTCCTGCCCAAAGCGGCGTTCGCGTTCTTGGGGGGTGGTTATGGTAGGATCTTCTTCTGTTTGAGCGACCGTAATGGGGACCTGGATCAAGGCCCACCCAGTGAGACTCAATACTCGATAAAACTCGCGCATCGCCAGCCGATCATCAGATACATGTTCTAAGACATGGCTGCAATAAATGACATCGAAGGAGGCCGGAGGATAGTCAATTGCTGTAATATCCATTTTTACCATGGCTGCAGGATTGTATAAATCTGCGGTGAGGTAGGTTAACTGGGGTAAGAGCTTGAAGTGTGAGGTGAAAGCTGGTTCCGGGGCTATATGCAGCATTCGTTTGGGTGTGGCATTCAGCAGGTTGGTCTCTCGTTGAAATAAGAGCCAGGTTGAACGGTGGCGTTCCAACGCTCCGCAAATCGGACAGCGTGCACCTGGGCGGGGTGGGCGGCCTGCTTCTAGAAAAGCACGAACCGAACTATGGCAAACCGGGCAAAAATACCGGGTGCCAAAGAAATAGAGTTGCTTTAGCTTTAAAACGAGTTTAGGAGCGCGACGCGCAACAAGCCGGCGAATTTTTTGATACATTTTCTCTATTTCCTGGGCAAGTAGGATGGATGATGTAGTATAGTTTTGTTTTTGATTCTGTCAATTTATTTAAACTTTGTGAGTCGATTTTGATTGTTTTTATATTTTGTTGAGTTGCCGAAAGCTGTTTTATTCTGCCCGCCAGACGCGAAACTTTTTATCGTCGTGGACGAGCCGGACTTGGGAAAAACTCTGGCGAAGCCAGGGTTCATATTTAAGGAAGGCATTGGCTACCAGATAGAGCCGACCGCCGGGGCGCAGGACCCGGGCAGCTTCAGTAATGAAGAGCCGGGCAGTCTCGAAATCCATGCCGTGGCCCTGATGGAAGGGGGGATTGGCGGCTACGCGGTGGAATGTGCCGGAGGGCAGGCCTTCGGCACCCCAACTGAGGCGGACCCGCTGGGGATCGGGATAGCCGTTGGCGGCCAGGGTGCGCCGCGCCGATTCGACGGCGCCGGCGGAGATATCGACCAGGGTGGCGTGGGCGCCCCGACGCAGGGCGGCCAGTCCGACTACCCCCGCCCCACATCCCAGATCCAGGAGCGTCATGCCCGGTTCCACTTCCATGGCCTGGATCAGGGCGGCAGCTCCTTCATCCAGATGGCCCCAGGCAAAGACATGAGAGCTGCTGACGAGTTTAGTGGGGTGGCCGTCCAGCTGGATCTCTTCGATGATATAGGAGATTTCGGGCGGTGGGGGGAATCCGCGGGTGGGGGAACGTTGGGCCAGCGCCGCATGGGAACCGCCTTTGCGGGCGACCACTCCGGCCCGGCCGAAGAGGTTGGCGGCCTGATCGATGGCGGTGCGCACTCCGTCGTGAGATGCGCCGGCGAGACAGAGCCGGCCGCCGGGATGCAGCAGTGCGCCGGCCAGAGAGACCGCTTCTCCCTGGGCGGATTTGCCGCGGGAGAGGGAGAGCAGGACCAGACTGAACGATTGCAGTTCCAGTCCGGCGTAATCCGCCTGTAAGAGCAGGCGCGGTTGCGGCAGCCCGGCATGGTCAAAAGTGGCTTTCAGGCTCCAGGCCTCGGCTGCATTTTCAGTCCAGGCGGTGATGGATGCGGCTCCCTGCCGGGCGGCCCAGAGGGCCACGGCGGCCAGGTTGGGACCCATGACGAAGACCGTTTCTCCCGCAGCGCGGCGGGCGGCCGTCAAGAGAACGGTCGTGGTGGCATCGGGTTCCGGAACGCCGGCCCGGCGGATCAAGACAGCCGGGCCGTCGGGCAGCTGAATGGGGATCTGTAAGTTCTCGGTGCTCATTGATTTTGGCTATTTGAGAAGTTCTACATCGACTTCGGTGCCGGCTGAGAGTCCGGTTACATCGAGGGGGATGTGGATCACGCCTTCCCCGCGGACCAGCGTAAAGATCAGATTGGATTCTCCATAGATCGGTTCGGCGATCAGCCCGTCGGGCCCGGCTTGCATCCGTACCGGGATGAAGCTTTCGCGGCCCGAAGCGCCGGCCACGTTTTGGGAGAGGCGGGCGCGCAGGGTGGGGGTGCGTGGTGGTTCGGCGCCCTGGAGACGATCCAATACCGGCGGGATGAAGAGGCGAGCGGAGTTCAATGCCGAAACGGGATTGCCGGGCAGGCCGAAGACCGGTTTGCCGTCACAGACGGCCAGGATGGTCGGTTTGCCGGGGCGCAACGGAATGCCATGGACCAGGACTCCGGGTGTTCCCAGGCGGTTGATCACTTCGGAGGTTTTGTCACGGGCGCTGACCGAACTGCCGGCGGTGATGATCAGAATGTCGGCGTCGGCAAGGGCGGCCTGGGCCACCCGTTCCAGGGCGGCGGGATCGTCGGGGATGATGCCGTGGCGCAGGGGGAGTCCGCCGTGGCTTTCGACCAGCGCTCCGATGGCGATGGTATTGATATCACGGACCTGATTGGGGCCGGGGGTGGTTTCGGGTGTGACCAGTTCATCGCCGGTGGAGATCAAGGCGACGCGGGGGCGGCGGATTACCGGGATCTGCGTGAGGCCGAGGGCTGCCAGTCCGCCCAATTCCTGAGCGCGCAACCGTCGACCGGCGGGGATTACCAGATCACCGGTACGGACATCTTCACCCACCGGAATCACGCCGCCGCCAGGAGCCGCGGCTTTCAGGATTTCCACCAGGCCGGGGCCGCCATCCTGGGTTTGTTCGACCATGACGACTGCGTCGGCTCCATCCGGCAGGGCGCCGCCGGTATGGATCAAGGCGGCCTGGCCCGGGCCCAGCGCGAGTGTGGAGGGGCGGCCCATCAGGATCTCGCCGATGATGTTAAGGTAAGCGGGGAGGGATTCGGTGGCGCCGAAGGTGTCGGCTGCGCGGACGGCGTACCCATCGACCGTGGAGCGGGCAAATTGAGGGAGCGGGTGGGTAGCGACGACGGGTTCCGCCAGGATGCGGTGGAGGGCGGCTTCAAGGGGGAGGTTTTCGGTCGATAGCGGGGCGGTGGGGAGGGCGTCCAGCAAGCGGGTCAGGGCTGTGGCGCGGGGCGTGAGGGTAAACAGTTCTCGGGTCATAGGCCTCCTTCTTGAATAAGAAAACTAAAATCACATTAAAGGGATCATACCGCGGAACGGGCAAAGCGCAAAAACAAAATTTCATTTTTTACCTGTGCGGTTGTTCATGAGTGAGGATTAAAAACGGTTTTTGTATCCGCAACAGGAGCTTTCCTGGTAAAAAGCGACGCGCTGGATGGGGGGAGAGAGTTTTTTGTTTGTATTTTTGCGCGCATTCTTATGCGCGCAAAAATACGGGCTTTTTCTCCCGCTTTTCGTGGCTAACCGCACCGGTCGTCATTTTTTATATATTTTTCACGCCTCCGCAGGGGGGCAAATAATATAAAAAGAGAATCAAGAGGGGAGAATTTGTCAGGCATAAAAAATGCGTGTAGAATGGACGATTGAGACCTGATGCCGCAGGAGCTATCTGCGGAGGTAGCGTTGAAAGGAGAATCAACGATGAGAATTGCCGTGTTGACTGGTGGAGGGGATGTCCCTGGCCTCAACCCTGCTATTAAAGCGTTGACCCATCGCGCCATTGATGAAGGGCACGAGGTCATCGGTTTCCGTCGTGGTTGGGCCGGCCCGTTGAACATCAATCCAGACGATTTGGAGGGCGCCTGCCCCAAATGGTATTACAAACTGGATAAGATCAATACGCGGCGCGTCGATCGTGAAGGGGGCACCTTCCTGCATACCTCACGTACCAATCCGGGTGAAATCCGGATCAAGAATCTCCCTGATTTCCTTAAGCCGTCTTATGCGGGGCGGGATGAGAATGAAATCGTGGATGTGACACCGCACATTGTGCGGGTTCTTGAAACCTTGAAGATCGATGTCATTGTGCCGATCGGGGGCGAGGACACGTTGGGATATGGCGCTCGCGTGCATCGGGAACGCTTCCCTGTGGTCAGTATTCCCAAGACCATGGATAACGATGTTTTCGGTACTGATTTCTGTATCGGCTTTTCCACGGCTGTAACTCGCAGCGTTACCTTTATCCATCAACTCCGCACCTCGATCGGTTCACACGAACGTATCGGCGTGATCGAACTGTTTGGTCGGCAGTCGGGTGAGACCGCGTTGATTTCGGCCTATCTGGCCGGCACGGATCGGGCCCTGATTTGCGAGGTGCCCTATGATCCGGAGCGGTTGTCCTCACTGATCATGGATGACAAGCGGGCCAATCCCAGCAATTACGCCATTGTCGCGGTTTCCGAAGGGGCCAAGCCTTTCGGGGGCGATGTGGTGGAATGGGGCGAGCCGGATGCCTATGGCCATCGCAAGCTGGGCGGCGTCGGGATGCAGGTGAGCGATATCCTGAAGAAATATACCGGTGAGAATATCATTTACCAGCAATTGGGCTATTTGATGCGCTCGGGTTCTCCGGATTCGTTGGACCTGATGGTGGCGGTCAACTATGCCAATATTGCCATGGATCTGATCAGCGAACGGATTTTCGGACGGATGGTGGCTCTCCGCGACGGTCAATATGTCAGTGTTTCCGCCGACATGCCGATTCTGGGACGCAAGCGCGTGGATGTCGATCAGCTGTACGATATCGAACAGTATCGGCCCAAGATTCGTCACGTTCACGGCAAGCCGATGTTCCTGTACTAAATCGATGGACTTCAGGAAGAGCGGAAGCTGGAAGTGAGACGCATGAGGGTCAACTTTCTGGCTTCCGCTTTTTCAGGCGGGGTTGGTGGCTGGGATCGGTTTTCATGCAGTAAAAGAATTTCACAGTGACAGGTAGGAGGTAGCATGCAAAAGATTGCTGTGCTGACCAGCGGTGGTGATGGGCCCGGACTCAACCCTTGCATTCGGGCTGTAGTGCGGCAGGCGCTTAAGCAAAATGCCGAAGTTTATGGAGTGAAATGGGGGTATGCCGGTCTGATCAATGACGACATGATGCTCCTTTCTTCCCGGGATGTCGGCGGGATTTTGGGGCGTGGCGGTACCTTTTTGGGCACGGCCCGCTGTCCGGAATTTGCCGATATCAAAGTTCGCCGGACTGCGCTGCGGCATTTGAATCAGCGGGGAATCGATGGTCTGGTGGTGATTGGTGGTAATGGTTCGTTGACCGGGGCGTTGCGGTTACATGAGATGGGCTATCCCGTGGTGGGGATTCCCGGCTCGATCGACAACGACATCAATGGGACCGACATGGCGGTGGGCGTCGATACCACCTTAAATACGATTTTGGATGCGATCGACAAGATCAAGGATACGGCTTCCTCGCATCAGCGGGCTTTTTTGATTGAGACGATGGGACGCAATTGCGGCTATCTGGCTCTTTCTACGGGACTGGCGGGCGGCGCCGAGATGATTCTGGTGCCGGAACGTGAAGGCCCGAGTATGGAACAGATTGCGGATGTCGTGGTGGATACCTATGTCCGCGGAAAGAACCATTGTATTATTTTGATTTCCGAGGGCTGGAAGCCCGGGACGCAGGCCGTGGCCGATTATCTGGTCACTCGCAAATCGGATCTGGGCTTTGACGTGCGGGTGACGGTGTTGGGGCATGTCCAACGCGGGGGACGGCCGTCGGCTTTTGACCGGGTGCTGGCGACCCGGATGGGATCGCAGGCCGCCCAGGCATTGTTGGAGGGGGAGTATGGCAAGATGGTGGGGTTGCAGGGCGGTGTGATGACGATGGTGCCGCTGGAAGATGCGGTGAGTAAGCAGAAGCCGCTCGACCCCAAATTATTAGAACTGGCTGGCATGATGTATTAATTTTTCGGCTTTTATACAAAACCAGCGCGTTCCTTACCGGGCGCGCTGGTTTTGTATAAAAGCTTTTACCTGTCATGGGCTTTTTTCCAGATTAACCACACAGACGGTTACATTTTGCGGTTGAGCAGGCGGAGGGCCAGGGTTTCCAGGGCGCTTTGGGCTTCGCCAGAGCCGGCGGAACGTTCCAGTGCCGCCATGGCGAGGCGATGATATTCTGCGGAGCGGGCCCGGGTATAGGCGCGACTGCCGGCTTCTTCCAGCAGCTGGAGGCCCCGGGCGACGGTCGCTTCGTCGAGGGCGGGGGCAGCCAGCAGTTCTGTCAATGCCGGGCTGTGCGCCAGTCCATGCAGGATCGGCAGGGTTTTCTTGTGGTGGATCAGATCAGATCCTACCGGTTTGCCCGTTTCTGTCGGTTCTCCCCACAATCCCAGCAGGTCATCTTCCATTTGAAAGCCTAAACCCAGCATGTGCCCGAATTCCGCCAGGGCGGCGACTTTTTCGGGGGGGGCCCCGGCGCATAATCCGCCCAGTTCACAGCAGAGGGCGAGAAGGGCCGCGGTTTTTCCCTCAATCATTTGCAGATATTCCGTTTCTGATACATTGGAGGCATTTTCGAAGGCAATATCGCGGCATTGTCCTTCAGTTAAATGTAAGACCGTGAGGCTGAAGCGTTCCCAGGCCGGTTTATAGAGAGCCGGGGGCAGGTTGATTAAGGCCTGATAGGCAATGGAAAAAAGGGCATCGCCGGCGTTGATGGCCTGGGCTTCGCCCCAGAGGGTCCAGAGGGTCGGGCGGCCGCGGCGGGTGGTATCCCGGTCTTCGATATCGTCATGGATCAGGGAAAAATTGTGGAGCAGTTCTACGGCGGCGGCGGCCGGGAGGGCCATGGGCCAATCTCCCCCCTGGGCTTCGCAGGCGAGCAAAAGGAAGATGGGGCGGAGCCGTTTGCCGGGATTAATTTGTTGGGGGGTGAAGTTTTGATCTACCCAGCCCATGTGGTATTGCATCATGCCGTAAACCAGGGCAGGGGCTTCCGGGCGAGGCGTGAGGTGCGTCTGCAAGGTTTTTTCCAGGGTTGGTAAATAGCGGGTAAAGGGATCCATTGTGCTCCTTACTTGGTAATAACACTTGTCCGAAGTGTGTTTTTATATTTTTCGCGCGCCTCAAAGGGGCGCGCGAAAAATATAAACCCTTGATTGTTTTTAATGGTCGCTAGAAAGCACCGGCAATTGATGCAGCGTATTCAGATCGGGAACGCCGGCGCAGAACATGGCAATGCGCAGCTCCCGGCGCAAGATTTCGATCCGATCGGCGAGCGCCTGGGGGGATTGGGCGGCAGCCCGCAGTAAAGGCCCGGCCAGGGAGCCGACCTGCGCGCCCAGGGCCAGGGCGATGGCCAGTTGTAGTCCATTGTGTAGGCCGCCGCTGGCGATCAGGGGCAGGGCCGGGAAGGCTTCATGGAGCTGGCGCAGAGCTTCGGTTGTGGGTAGTCCCCAGTTGCGGAACGTGGCGGCGACTTCCTGTCCGATGGGGTCGGGGCTACGGTACATTTCCACCTGGCTCCAGGAGGTCCCGCCGGCGCCGGCTACATCGAGGATGCTCACCCCGGCTTCGATCAGTTGGCGGGCAACGGAAGCAGAGATGCCCCAACCGACTTCTTTGACGATGACGGGGACTGAAAGCGTTCGACAGACCGCTTCGATTTTGTGCAGCAGATCGGAGAAGCGGGTATTGCCTTCGGGTTGGAGGGCTTCCTGGAGGGGATTGAGGTGGAGGATCAGTCCGTCGGCTTCTACCATCTCCACGATTTTTTGGCAGTCATCGGGGCCATAACCGTAGTTCAATTGGACGGCTCCCAGATTGGCTAACAACAGGATCTGGGGGGCAAAGCGGCGCATTTGAAAGGTCGGCAGGGTTTCCGGGGCGGCGAGGAGGGCGCGCATTGATCCCAGGCCCATTCCCAGGCCGAAGGCCTGGGCCGCCTCCGCCAGTTTCTGGTTGATCTCCCCGGCGAGGGGCGTACCTCCTGTCATGGAGGCGATGATCAGCGGCAGGGCGAGCGGTCGACCGAGAAAGTTCAGGCGGGTATCCACATTTTCCAGATCGATTTCGGGCAGAGCACAGTGTTGAAGGCGGTAGCGTTCAAAACCGGGGGTAAGTTGATCAAAGGTGACATCTTTTTCCAGATTGATCTGGATGTGGTCATCTTTACGTGAGCTGATAGATGGATCAGCCATAATTCACCTCCGCTTGACTTAGAACCGCGACAGTTTGGAATTGGAACATCTATCTTATCGTAAGGTGGGAAGTTGTCAAACTTTTAATTTAGCTTGACTTTTCCTTTCCCGAGGATAGAATAGCCATGTTGAGCGTGGCCCCTCGAATTCAGGCCCGGCTTTTAATCCAGAAGGTTCAGGAGGAAGCATGGCGGACGAAGTTTATGAGCAGATCAAAGCAATCATCGTCGAAAAATTAATGGTGGATCCGGCCAAAGTAACCATGGAGGCCCGGTTCCGCGAGGATTTGAAAGCCGATTCACTGGATTTGGTGGAGCTGGTTATGGGAATCGAAGAGGCTTTTGGAGCCCGGATTTCCGATGAGGATCTCCGCTCCATTACTTCGGTAGGCGCCGCCGTGGCGTATATCGAAAAGCGGAAGCAAGCCGGCGCTTAAGTTTCAATGGATGAACGAAAGCCACCGGAAGTGCCGGTGGCTTTTTTTTTCACATGCGGTTGGGATTGATTGCGGATACACATGCCCCTTATCGGGCTCCGGCGATTCCCGCGGCAGCGGTCGAGGCGTTGCGGGGAGTCGATCTGATTTTGCATGCCGGAGATGTCGATGATCCGGCGGCGCTGGCACCTCTGTGGGCGTTGGCGCCGGTCTATGCGGTCCGGGGGAACTATCATCTGCAAGACGGTTCGTTGGGTGGGGCCAATTTGCCTGAATATGTGGAACTAAATGTGGAAGGGTATCGTCTGATATTGAATCACGGCCATTTGCGGCCTCCCGAGTCGTGGATCTGGAAGATACGGAATCTGTTTCGGCAGCTGGTACGGAAGTGGGAATTTCCAGCGTTTGAGCAGGCAGTGATAGCGCGATTGGGGGAACGATTTCCACAGGCAGACCTGATTGTGTTTGGGCATACGCATCGGTTTCGGGTCGTACAGCGGGGAAAGCTCTGGTTGATCAATCCAGGGGCGGCATTAACCCGGGCATATTTAGGGGCGCCGCCGGTTCCTTCGGTGGCCCATCTGGTATTGACGGCGGGAAGACCGCCGGAAGTGCAGCGGATTGCGCTTAAGGTTGCTCCGAAACTGCAAAACAACGGTAAAAAATGTATGATCGGGTTGAGAAAACTAAAACCTTGACGCTAATTTTTTACTGTGATATAATTGGAGAGTTAGTGGCCCGTTGGAGGGGCCTGCCCTATGATCCGAATTAATCTTTCGAGCCTGGTCAATGCACCGGTTGGGCAGCGCGAGGTCGTGGTTTTGAATCACGAAGCCCTGGTGTTGGGGGACCTCCGACTGAAGTATTTGGAGGGAGAGCTTCGTTTTACCCGGTTGGCCAATGGAATTTTGGTCGAGGGGGTGTTACAAAGCGAAGTTCAGACTGAGTGTACTCGTTGCCTCGAGCCTTTCTACGAGCCGGTCGCCATCGAGCTGCAGGATACCCTGGGGCTTCCCGGCGCTTCTCTAACTCCTGAACGACCCGTTCGGGTTACAGAGGATGGATGGGCGGACATTTCCCCTTTAGTGCGCGAATATGCCTGGCTGGGTTTACCTTTAAATCCCCTTTGTACACTTGATTGTAAGGGGCTGTGTGTTCATTGCGGTGGGAATCTCAACCGTGGCGAGTGTACCTGCGATTCTTCGGAGCCAACCGATCGTCGTTGGGATGTCCTGCGTTCTCTGTTGAAATAGAACCGTTTTTCACCCGTTTCTATCATACAGCCTGACCCGGGCAGGATCTGGCCTTTTTGCCTTTAAGGAGGCCTATGGATACAGTAAACGAACTGTTGGAGAAGGCGGAAATCCAGGGGTACCTGACCATCGAAGATGTCTTGGAAGCCCTGGACGGAGACGATGAAGCAATCGAGGAATTGTTAGCGGACCTGCGGCACGAGGGTGTGGAAGTAGATGCTGCGGGAATACGGGGATCAAGTTCGGCTTCACCAGAAGATTTTGAGAATGATCTTGAAGATGACTGGGAAGAAGAGGACTACGATCTGGAGGGAATTGGGGTGGATGATACTCTGGCTCTCTACTTGCGAGAGATGGCCCGGGTTCCACTGTTGAGCACAGAAGAGGAAGTCGACCTGGCCAAGAAAATCGAAGCCGGGCGAGAGTCGGAGCGTTTGCTGCGCGGGAGCGGTCACAACCGTACCGAGCGATCTTCCCTGGAAGAGATTATTTTTCAGGGACGCGATGCCCGCGATCACCTGATTCGGGCCAATACCCGCCTGGTGGTCAGCATTGCGAAGAAGTATATTGGACGTGGGGTGCCTTTCCAGGATTTGATTCAGGAAGGCAACCTGGGTCTGATGAAGGCGGTAGAGAAGTTTGAGTATCAACGGGGCTACCGCTTCAGCACTTATGCCACGTGGTGGATTCGGCAGACCATTACCCGCGCGATTGCCGATCAGGGCCGAACGATTCGCGTCCCGGTTCATATGACCGATCGCATTCGGCGCTTATATCGGCGTTTGCAAGATATCGAGCAGGAACGGGGGTATCGCCCGACGCCCGAGGAGCTGGCTGAGGAATTCAATCTGGAGCCACGCAAGGTGCAATGGATGATGCGCGTTTCCTGGCAGCCACTGAGTCTGGATCGTCCCGTGCGTGAGGATGATGAAGACAGTGAGCTGAGCAATTTTATTGAGGATGATCACACTCCAACACCACCGGAGACCGTTTTTCAAACCATGCTTCGGGATCGTTTGGAGGATGCCCTATCTACACTCAGTCCACGCGAAGTTCGCATTTTGCGGATGCGCTTTGGATTGCAGAATGGACGGAGCTATACGTTGGAAGAAGTCGGGCGGAAGTTCGGGTTGACCCGGGAACGGATCCGTCAGATTGAGGGGCAGGCGTTGCGACGTCTTCGGCATCCCAGCCGCAGCCGTGAATTGCGGGAGTATTTGCGATGAAGTCTGTGATTTCTGTGAAAATGTCGATGCGTGGCGCGCCGGGGCGCCAGAGGGAAGAGGCCCTCTGAGTGTCGGCCCTGTCACGTGAAATGGGCCGTAACCCGCCAGCCTCGCTGGCGGGTTTTTTTTCGATTCAGGCATTTTTAGAAAGTATAATTTTTGTGCGGGGAGGAAGGACGCAATGTCTACCAAAATTTTAGTTTCAGTGGCGTGGCCTTATGCCAATGGCGATCTCCATGTGGGGCATCTGGCCGGGGCTTATTTGCCGGCGGATATTTTTGCGCGGTATCATCGTCTGGCTGGAAACGATGTGCTGATGGTTTCTGGGACGGATTCTCATGGTACGGCGATTACAGTCCGGGCGGAGAAGGAAGGGATTACAGCGCGAGAAGTTTTTGAGCGGTATCATCGCCGCTTTGTGGAGACCCAGTTGAAGTTGGGGATTTCATATGATTTGTATACCCATACCGATACAGCCAACCATGAGAAGGTGGCGCAGGATATTTTCTTGAATTTGTTGAACAAGGGGTTGCTTTATACTGAGGTACAGAAGCAATTTTATTCAGAAACGTTGCGACGTTTCCTGCCCGATCGCTATGTGGAAGGGATCTGTCCGCATTGTGGTTACAAAGAGGCCCGTGGCGATCAATGCGATAATTGTGGACGGTTGTTGGATGCGTTGGAATTGGGCAGCCCGCGTTGTAAGATCGATGGTTCCGTGCCGGTGATTCGGGAGACGGAGCATTTTTTCTTCGATTTGCCCAAACTGGAGCCGGCAGTGTTGGATTATTTGAATCGGGAGAAGGATCACTGGCGACCCAATGTAATCAAGTTCTCGCGCAATTATGTGCAGGGGGGGCTCAAAGGGCGGGCGATTACGCGTGATCTGGATTGGGGGATCCCATTGCCGTTGAAGGATGAGAAGTATGAAGGCAAGCGGATCTATGTCTGGTTTGAGGCGGTGATGGGGTACCTGACGGCCAGCATTGAATGGGCCCGGCGCTATGGGCAGACGGAGCAATGGCGGGATTGGTGGTATGATCCAGCTGCCCTGACCTATTATTTCCTGGGGAAAGATAATATTCCTTTCCATACGGTGATCTGGCCGGCGGAATTGATCGGGGTGGATTCTTTGTATGAGGAGCGGCCAGAACGGCATTTGAATTTGCCGTATGATGTTCCCGCCAATGAGTTCATGAACATTGAGGGCAATCAGGCTTCCAAGAGCCGGAACTGGGCCATCTGGGTCCCGGATATTCTGAACCGTTACGATCCGGATGCCATTCGTTTCTATATGGCTTCAGTTTTGCCCGAATCCAACGACTCAGATTTTTCCTGGAACGACTTTGTGCAGCGCAACAATAACGAGTTGGTGGCGACCTGGGGAAATCTGGCGCATCGGGTGCTTTCATTTACTTATAAGCACTTTGGCGCAGTCCCGGAACCGGGTGAGTTGGATGATATTGATCGGGCTTTGCTGGCGCAGGCCGAGGCCGCCTTTGAGGCGGTGGGGCGGCGGCTGGCGGCGGTTCAACTGCGGGCGGCTCTGGCAGAGGCCTTGGCGCTGGCCCGGGAAGCCAATCGTTATCTGGATGTCAAAGCGCCCTGGTTCCAGATCAAGACGGATCGGGCGGCGGCGGCAACCAGCCTCTATGTGGTGTTGCGCGTGATCGATTCGTTGAAGGTGTTGCTGGCACCGTTCCTGCCTTTCTCGGCCGAACGGTTGCATCGTACCCTGGGATATACCACTTCGCTTTTTGGGGAACTGATTGCTGATGAGGTCAGTGAAGGGGAACGTTCTTATCCCGTATTGTGTTATAAAGGCGGTACGGCGGCCGGGCGTTGGGCGCCCAGCCAATTGCCGGCCGGACAGGCTTTACAGAAGCCGGATCCTCTGTTTACCAAGCTGGAAGAGAGCGTTGCGGTTGAGGAACAGGCGCGTTTAGGCGCTTAAGATTGCTGCAATAGGCCTAATTTCCCTCTTTTCTCGTTGCTGGAAGTCGTTATAATTAAAGAGGGCTTACGTTTAAACCGGGCCCACCTGAATTCAGGTGGGCCCGTGTTGAAAACCGGAAAGTTTGTCTCCGAAAATCTTCTGATATCTCTTCCGCGGGAGCACCTTGCTCCAGAAAACATTCACAGAGGAGGAATGCATGAAGTTCGGCAAACGGTATTTGGTGGTCATGGCGTTGTTGGCTGTTCTGTTGGTGGTTCCCCAGTCGCTGATGGCAGCTCCGGTTTCCCCTTTCCTGGATATGAAGACTGATGTGAATCAAGACGGCGTTCCTGATGCATTGGCTACGGCGATGGACAATGTGGCTAATGCGAAGGATACCGATGCAGCGATTGCAGCTCTGGTACGTCAGTTGCCTTATAGCCGGGAGACCCGGCTGCTCCAAATGCGGGCGGCCGAATTGCAGGGAAGCATTGAGATGGCCAAGTCCGAAGCGGAAATCGTTGCGATCAATGCTGAACTGGCCAAGATTTCCGATGAGTTGATGGCGGATCCCGTGTATGTCAAGACGATGGATTCTCTGGCTCAGATGTATGTTGAGAAGGGGATTTTCCCGGCCGCGAAAGAGACCAGCGGCGTTCAGATCATGGTCAGCTGGGGCAGTATGCAGCCTGGCGATGTGATGTTGATCCGCTCGGGCTGGTTGCCCTGGACGGCTTTCATCTACGGGATGTGGTATGGACATGCCGGAAACTACCATGGCAATGGTCTGGTTTACGAGTCGAATGCTGACGGTGTGCGGTTTAAGCCATTGAGCAACTGGCAGTCCAGTGGGCAGTACATCGCGTTGGGCCGCAGCAATCGCCGCTCTATTTCGGAAGTTGCAGCCGCTCTGACCTGGGCGGAAGGTTATTATGGCACTGATGGCCGTACTCCTTATAATTTCTGGTATCCTGACAAGAATACCAATGCCCGGCTTTATTGCTCTCAGTTGACCTGGAAGATCCATCAGCGCACCGGTGTGGATGTGGACAGCAATGCCTGGCAGTATCATCTGTGGATTGGTGCGAAGTGGGGGCTGTGGGCAATCCCGGCTGTGGCCGTTCCGGCTGTAGCTCCGGATGAAGTCGGCCTTGACGGCGACATCAATTTCTATTCGAAGGGCTGGAACTAAGGCTCTCTCCGATTTTCCGGTTTTCCTAAGACGTGCCCAGAAGGGGTCGAAAGTGCCGCCACGCGGACTTTCGGCCCTTTTTTGTTGCGATGAATTAAAAAGACGGGGAAAATATGTTCCCAAAAACCTTTATAATGTAAACCAGGAAGTGTTTAAGGACACTTCGGTTGCGAAAGCCGAATGGTGACGGCGGTGCGTTGGGGGACGATGTCGTTTAAAGGCAGGGCGTGCCGGAGGATTGGATGGGATATAGTGTTGAGGAGGAATCCCGGATGCGTAAAATGGTGTCTCTGGCGTTGGTGTTGGTGTTGGTGGGAGGAATTCCTACCGGGGTCAAGGCGGCACCGATGCCGCCGTTGGATTTGCAGACAGATGCAAACTCCGATGGGGTGGCTGATGAGCTGGCTCAGGCTGTGATGGCAATCGATTCGGCTGAAGATCCGACAGTGGCTATCCAGCAGTTACAGGAACGGTTTCCCTATCGTGAAGAGACGCGTCGGTTGCAGGATCGTGTAGCTGAATTACAATCTCAAGTGGAGCGTCTTAAATCAGATGAAGAAGCGTTGGCGATAAAAGCTGAGATGGTGGTTCTGAGTGAGAAGATGCAGGAAGATCCGGGGTATAGGGCGACCCTGATCGCTTTGGAAGCTTTGTATGTTCAACAGGGAATTTTGCCGTTGGGGCAGGATAAAATTGAACGCGAAGCGATGCCTCTGGCGTCCTGGAGTTCGTTGAAGGTGGGGGACGTGTTGTTGGTGCGCTCGGGGTTGTTTGACTGGATGACTTTCCTATATGCCATGTGGTATTCCCATGCCGGCAGTTATCATGGCAGCAATCTGGTGTATGAATCCAATCAGGATGGGGTGCGGTTCAAGCCTTTGAACCGATGGCAGCAGTCAGGTCAATATATCGCGTTGGGGCGCAATCGTTTTCGGACGGCCGCACAAATGTCTGCGGCGCAGTCCTGGGCGGAAAATTATTACGGGACCAATGGCCGGACTCCTTATAATTACTTCTATCCGGATAAAAATACAAATGAGCGGCTTTATTGCTCTCAACTGGTGTGGAAAATCCATCGGCAGGTCGGTGTGGATGTGGACAGCAATGCCTGGCAATATCAGGTGTGGATTGCAGCCCGCTGGGGAGCCTGGGCGGTTCCCGCGGTAGCGATTCCCGCTGTGGCTCCTGATGAGGTGGGGTTGGATAGCGACTTAAATTTCTATTCCAAAGGTTGGAACTAGTCCAGTGAAATTAAATCGGCTTTCGCAATGGGGTGGTTGGAAGGGGGCAGGGGCTTTGTTCTGGACAGGGCTCCTGTCCCTTTTGTTGTTGTGTGGTTGTCAATCGCCGCAAGGATCGGCTTTGGCTGCTTTGCCCGCGCATACCGGTTATCTGTTGGCCGGCGATAATTTCGGGACGGGTTTTTCGGGCAATGCCTTGGCGATATGGGATGTCGATACGATGCAGGTGCTGCAAACGGTGGATTTGCCCAATTCGCGCGCGGCGGGGTTTTCGCGTGATCCTGTCGGCCGGTTGTGGATCGGGCTTTCCGGCGATATGCAACGTGGTGACAACAAAGTGCTGGTTTATTCTCCGGAAGGGGTGTTATTGAAAACCTTGCAGCTTTGTACCGATCCTGAAGCGGGGATTACATTTGCGGCGGGTCGGGTGTTTATTGCCTGCACGGAAGATGGGTTTAAAGGAAAAGTGGTGGTTTTGGATGGCGAGTCGCTGGCGCCGGTGAAGGAGTTGGAGTTTAGTGTGCCGGGCGGGCCTTATTATTTGACGGCGAATGCGGCGACGGAGCAGCGGGTGGTGTTGGCGGGCATGACGACCGGCGCAGATCCGAATTCCTCTTACGCGGCTCTGGTGGTGATCGATCCTCGGACCCTGGCGGTGGAGGGCCCGGTAGTGTTGGGGGCGGGAACCGATATCTGGTCTATTTTGCCGGATGGGGAACGGTTCTATTTATTGAATGTCGCCAGCGCTCATGCGTCAGCGGAGACTCGTCGGGATCTGTTGGTGTTGGAAGCGGGGGCGCCGTTGACCTGGACCGTGCAAAATTTGCCGGAGGCTTCGCCGTTATGGGGGATTATTTCCGGGAAGTCGCTGTATGCCTATCATAATCCCGGCTGGAATACGACGCAGGTATTGTCCCAGCGGGCTGTGACGCGATGGGATTTGGAGACCGGGGCTACGGAACGCTGGTCGTTGCCGGATGAATTCGATGGGGGCAGCGTGGCAGTGGTGGATGGGCGCCCCTGTTTGACCCATTGGCAATATGCCCCTGAGTCTGAGCATGGGCTATATTGTCTGGATGTCACGGGGCAATGGCAGTTGATGTTGCCTTTTAAAGAAGCGTTGCGGGTAATCATTCCTTAGGTGGGCGATAATTTTTTTTATTGTTTTGTCTGTGTTATAATCTTGCCGGGTTTGGCGACCCTTTTAGGGCATCTCTGCATTGAAGGGAGCAGTAAATGTTTGGAGAGCGTTTTAGCCGTTGGGAACGCATCCTGTATCTGGTGATTTTAGTTTTGGCGATTGTCAGTCGATTCTATTTGTTGGGGAATCGGGCGATGAGCCATGATGAAAGTCTGCACACCAAGTATTCATGGATGCTTTATGCGGGGCAGGGATATCAGCATAATCCGATGATGCACGGACCCAGTCTGTTCCATTTTACAGCGCTGGCTTATTTTATGTTGGGTGTCAGTGATGGGGCGGCCCGTGTTTTCCCGGCTATTTTTGGAACTGCGCTGGTGATGTTACCGTTATTGTTCCGGAAATATTTGGGGCGTAATGGGGCTTTGCTGGCCAGTTTTATGCTTTTGATTTCGCCGGCGATCTCTTATCACTCCCGGTATATTCGCCATGATGTCTTTTTGATGACTTCGGCGGTGGTAGTGTTGTGGGCGATTCTGCAATATCTGGAGGATGGACAGGATCGCTGGTTGTATCTTTTTGCCGGCTTTTTTGCTTTGATGTACACCACTATGGAGGGCTATTACATTTATACAGCCTTCTTTGGGATTTTATTGGCGGTTCCCTTTATCCGCTGGGCGGCCAGTATCCCCTGGGAACGTCCGGATTTGTTTTGGACTTTTCTGGGAACGGTGATCCTGGTGGTTATTTTGTTGGGAGCTACGGGAGCCGGGCTTTTGGTGGCCAAGACGCAGCAACAGGCCTTGGATGCTGCGGGCAATGCTCAGGTCGCCAATATTTTGATGCCGATTTGGGCCCGGGTTACCGGGATGGGCCTTGTTCCGGCGATTTTGGCGGCGATGGGAATTGCTTTTTACGGCATCGGTGAAAATCGGGTGCGGCAAGTTCGGCTTTTTGATGTGTTGATGCTGGTAGGATCCTTGATTCTGCCGTTGGGATCGGCGTTGTTGATCTGGATTGCCGGCGTGGATATGCTTCAGATTTATCAGATCTTGCTGAGCCAGAATTTCAGCCAGTTGTTGTCGGCGCCCTTGGTTATTTCGGTGATCATTATCTCTTTGACTATCGTTACCTCGGTTTTGATCGGTTTGTGGTGGGATGCGCGTCGCTGGCCGCGATTTGCCGCAGTTTTTTGGGCGATTTTTATGATTTTTTATACTACCATATTTACCAATCCTGGCGGTGCTCTTTCCGGATTGGTGGGAGCATTGGCCTATTGGCTGGCTCAACAAGGTGTCGAACGTGGCGGACAGCCGCAATATTACTATGTTTTAATGATGGGAGTGTATGAATATCTCCCCTTGTTGGTATCGATCGGGGTTGGGGTAGCCGCGTTGGTGCAGTGGGTTCGGTCCGGTTTTGCGTGGGTGGCGGTTGCCCGTCCTTCCCCTGCCGCAGAGGAAGATAGTAATTTGCAGAGCGAGCTGGAAGAGGAACTGGACTTGCCGGCTTCTCCAGGTTCATTTTTTCCCTGGCTTTTGGGTGGTTGGATGGTATTGGCGTGGATTGCTTTTTCGTATGCGGGGGAGCGGATGCCCTGGTTGACGGTGCATATCGCTTTGCCCAGCATTCTTCTTTCGGCCTGGGGGTTAAACTGGATGCTCTCCGGGATGGATTGGAAGCGGTTGTGGCAAGATATGGGCTGGCTGGCTTTTCCGGCGATTCCGCTGTTTATCGGGGGGGGCGTGATGCTGACCCTGGCTATTTTGAACGGGTCGAGTGCATTGGCCAGTGGCATTGCTCTGGATCAGCTGAATGCTTTGAATATGGGGTTGGGGGCAGCTCTCGGGCTTATTTTTGCTGCCGGGATTTTGTTTTGGGCGGTGCCGCGCGCCGGTTGGAGCCAGATCTGGCGAGCCGGCTTGCTTTCGCTGGTGTTTTTGCTGGCTTTGTGTACGGTTCGAACCATGACGACTTTTAATTATATCAATTACGACCTGGCGCGTGAATTTATGGTTTACGCCCATTCCACTCCTGATGTGAAAGTGGCACTGGGACAGATCGATGAGGTGTCCTGGCGTACCACCGGTGCCGTACATGATGTAGAGGTTGCGTATAGCGAAGATGGTTCCTGGCCTTTGGCCTGGTATATGGTTGATTATCCAAATGCTTATTTCTATGGCACTTCTCCTGATGCCACCCGGTTGCAAGGGTGTCCTGTCGTGATTGCCGGACGCGAGCAGTGGGAGGTGGTGGAGCCGATTTTGGGGCCGGACTACATGTATTTTAATTATAAATATTTGTGGTGGCCGATTCAGGATTACTGGAATCTGGATGGGGGACGGATTAGTTTCGCGTTGAATGATCCAACTATGCGGATGGCTCTGTGGGAGATTTTCTGGAATCGCGATTACAAGTTGTATGGCGAGGCGACAGGACAGGATCTTTCGGCGCAGTCCTGGCCGTTGCGCCGCGATTTCCGGCTTTATGTCCGGCGGGATACGGCGCACGATCTGTGGGGAATTGATTCGCCTACGATCGCGGCATCGCCCACCGGGGAGGGGACGGCGGCGCAACCGACGGCTGATCCTTATATCCTGGGCGCGCAACCCTTGACCGGGTTGATGACGGCCAATTTGCTGACGGCTTCGCCCCGAGGTATCGCGTTGGGAGCCGATGGTTCGATCTATGTGAGCGATTCTCTGAACAATAAAATCTGGCAGATCAGTTCTCAAGGGATGGTGATCAATTCCTGGGGTGATCCCGGGACCGGACCGGGACAGTTCAGTGAGCCCTGGGGGATTGCGGTGGATGCTTCGGGCAATGTTTATGTCGCCGATACCTGGAATCATCGGATTCAGAAGTTCGATCGGCAGGGAAAGTATCTGTTGAGCTGGGGAGCCAGTGGGCTGGTTTCGGTTGACGACCCCGCCGGAGCGGGATATTTCTATGGTCCCCGGGGGGTGGCGGTGGGGCCTGATGGGAATATCTATGTCACGGACACTGGAAATAAGCGGGTGGAGATTTTTACTTCGGAAGGTCAGTTTGTCCGGCAGTTCGGCGGTTCTGGAAGTGCGGCCGGACAAATGGAAGAGCCGGTAGGGATTGCCGTCACCTCGGACGGTCAGGTGGTGGTGGCGGATACCTGGAACGGCCGGATTCAGCTCTTTTCGAAAGAAGGGCAGCCGGTACGCCAGTGGGCGGTTTCGACCTGGGGACGGAATAATCCCGAAGAAAAGCCTTATCTGGCCCTGACGACGAGCGGAACGGTGTTGGTGGGAGATCCGGTCAATGCCCGGATTCTGGCTTTTGCGGCTGATGGCACTTTCCTTTGGTCCAGCGGCGGAAGTGATCAGCCGAGTGCCGGGTTAACTTTCCCGGAGGGGTTGGCGGTTTCTTCCGATGGTACTTTGTATGTTGCAGATGCTCATTCGGGGCGGGTGGTGGGGCTGCGTTTGCCCTGAAACTGGCGGATCGAATGAGAGAGGAGTTGTAAGATGGATTTGTTTGAAGCGTACCCGCATTTAAAAGAAGAGTCCGATCCAGTTTTGCGGGGACGGGCTTTGCGGTTGATCGGCCTTTCGGCGATCGTTTACGATGCTGAATCTTTTTACTTTGAGCTGAGTGCGCAGTCGTTTTGGACCCGCCATGCGCAAGGGGGGATTTCTGTGGGCGTCGGCGGCATGCAGAGCCGCCTGGAAGCAAAGCAGACCCCGGTGGACATTTTGATGGGGCATCTGCGGAGTGAGTGGAAGTGTACGCCGCGTTTCTCACCGCCGGGGCAGACCTATGTTTTGGAAGGGGAGAAACTGGTGACGGTGGGCGGCCTGGGGTTGCAGGCGTTGAGTGCACCCTTTTTTATGATTTTGACGGCTCCGCGATTGGGCGGTGGACCGGAAGTACCCGATGCATTGGCGCAAGCGGTCTATCTTACTCCAACGGAGCGGCGGCCCCGGTTAGGGCGGAATGCTTCGGGAATGCTGGCGGTTAAACGGGCCTCGTTGGGTGAGTTTTTTGGCCAGGATGAGTGGTTCTGGCCGGAATTGAAAGCGCAAAACTGGGCCCGGTTGGAAGCGGCGCAGCCGTTGCCGGAGGAGGCCCATTTCAAGCCGGTCCTGGCGTTGCGAGGCTTGCGTCAACTCTGGCAGGCCGGGTTGTTTGTTTTAAATGGGGCTGAAGCTGAATAATCTCTGGTTGATAAGATTGGAAGTCGGTTGGAGGAAGAGGTGTTTTTTCTTTTTCCAGGATTTTGCTTTTCCAGTTTGCTATAAATGGGAATGGCGACCAGGGGGAATTTAAAAATTAGCGCCGCCGGGTTTTACCCGGCGGCGCTTGTTAAATCCAATGAGGAGGCAGACCTATGAGTGCCAATGCTGTTACGCTTTCCAGAATTCCATTGCTGTTGGTGATCCTTGTTTTGCTCTATCAACCCACGGCGGGAGGGCAATTGGCGGCGGCGATCTTGATTATGGTGTCGATAGCCCTGGATTCAGTAGACGGCGCTGTGGCGCGGGCTCGTGGTGAAGTCAGTCTGATGGGGAGTGTGCTCGATATTGCGGTGGATCGAGTGGTAGAGTATGTGCTTTGGGTGGTTTTTGCGGATTTACGGGTGATTCCGGTGGGGATCCCTTTGATTGTCATTATTCGGGGCAGTTTTGTGGATACAATCCGCTCGGTGGCCCCGGCCCAGGGAAAGGCGCCTTTTGATTTGATGAGCACTTCCTGGGGGCGTTTCCTGGTGAAATCGCCCTGGATGCGTTCCGGATATGGGGTGGCGAAGGCCAGTGCTTTTGTTTTGTTGGCGTTGGCTTTCAGTTTGCAGACAGGCGGAAATCCCGTAGCCGGAACGGTGCTTTCGGGGGCCCAGGTACTTTCGTGGATTGCAGTGGTTTTCTGCGTGGTGCGGGGCCTTCCGGTGTTGATGGAGGCGCCGGCGGTTTTGCGGGGCGCGTAGTGACAATGCGAATTAAGGAATTGCTTTCGCAGTCCGAAGTGACGCGATGGGGCTTTGCGTTGGGGCGCCGCCTGCCGCCGTTTTTGGGGCGGGCGGTGGCCCGAATGGGTGCCGATCTGATTGTGTTGGGGAAACCGGATGTTTATCATACAGTCTTAGGGAATTTACGCCATCTGGTCGGGCCCGAGGTGTCGGAAGTTGAGGTTCGATCGATGGCGAGGCGGCTTTTCCGGCATGCCGCGCTGGGGTATTACGAAATTTTTCATAACCTGGAGCGGATGCCGATCGCCCCGGATCGTCTCCGGCCGCCGGTCCGGTTGCCGGCACAGTCGGCGGCCTATCTTCAAGAGGCTTTAACTGCCAATCGCGGTCTCTGTATCTTTGGCTGTCATCTCTCTAATTTCGATTTGGGGGGATTGGCGATGGTGCGTTTTCTGGGCCGACCGGCGCAGGTGCTTTCGCTGGCCGATCCCCGGCCGGGATTTGCGGTGATGAATGCGTTGCGGCAACGGGCGGGCGGAGAGAGTTTTTCGATTACGCCTATTACGCCCGCGGCTTTGCGGGAGGCGATGCAGTTGCTGCGGCAGGGCGGGGTGGTCTACACGGGGGTGGAACGACCTACCGGAGCCGGCGATCAGCCGGTCGAATTTTTTGGCGCTACGGCCCGGCTGCCGACCGGCTATATTCGTATCCCGATGGCTACGAATTCATTGATTATGACGCAGGCGACGGTTTATGAAGAAGGGGAATATCGACTGATTCTCAATCCGGCCTGGGAGCCGGTCCATACCGGGGACCGGGAGCGGGATATGGCGGTGAATTTGCGACGGGTGCTGGATGAGATCGAAGGGCTGATCCGATTGCATCCCGAGCAGTGGATGATGTTTGCGCCGGTCTGGCCGTGAAAAAGTGAACCTCAAATCTCTGGTATAATAGCTCCCTTGGAGCCGGGGAACGGTTCCACATCTTGTGCACGAGCAAACGTATGCCTAGACTCAAACAATTGGTCCTGCAGGGTTTTAAATCCTTTTGCGATAACACCACGATAGTTTTTCCTACCGGTATTACGGCAGTGGTCGGTCCCAACGGCAGCGGTAAAAGCAATGTTTCCGACGGCATTCGCTGGGTGTTGGGGGAACAGCGAATCAAGTCGCTGCGCGGACGAAGCGGCGAAGATATGATTTTTGCGGGCAGCCAGCGCCGGCCACGGGCGGGGATGTGTCGGGTGGCGTTGACCTTTGACAACACGGAAGGGTGGCTGCCCCTGGATTTTGCCGAAGTGACGATCGAGCGGCGTTCTTATCGCTCGGGTGAGAATGAATACTGGCTGAACGGCAGCAAGATCCGGTTGATGGATCTTAACGATCTCTTGAACAAGGCCGGGTTGGGTCGCGACGCTTATCTTTTTATCGGACAGGGGTTGGTGGATCGGGTGCTGGGCCTGACGCCGCAGGAGCGCGTGGCGCTTTTCGAGCAGGCGGCCGGGACGGCTTCCTATCGCGCCCGGCGGGAGGAATCCCTGAAGCGGTTGGACGAGACCAAACGCAATGTGGAGCGCGTCGAAGATATCATCGGCGAGATTGAACCGCAATTGCGTCGGCTGGAAAAGGCCGCCGCCCGGGTTACACAACATGAAAAGCTGGTGCACGAATTGAAGGGGCTCTTGCGGATCTGGTATGGTTATCGCTGGGGCAGTGCTGCGATTACCCTGGATCTGGTGCGCCAGCGGGTGACGACGTACGAGACTGAGGTCGGTCGCCGGCAGGAAGCGGCGGCCGGGTTGGTGAATCGGATCGGCGATCTGCGTAAACAGATGGGGGCGTTGCGGACCGAGCTGGCGGAGCGTCATCGCGAAGCCGGGGCGCGCCATGCTGAGGCCGAGGGTTTGCAGCGAGAGCTGGCTGTGGCGCGGGAGCGCCGGCGGATGTTGGCCGATCAACAGGAAGAGGGGCAATCCAATCTGACGCCGTTGCGGACGGCGCGGGAGGCGGCCGGGCAGGAAGTGGCGGCGTTGCGCGAGCGGCTGGCCGAAGGGGCCGCGGCGCTGGCGGAGGAACGCACCCGGTTGGAGGCAGCGGAGACGGCGTACAAGGCCTATGAGGCCCGGCGTGGTGAGCTGGTGAAGCGGCAGGGGGCGGCTCAGGCGCGAGCGCTGGAGAGTCGGCACAGGCTGGCGGATCGTCAGAGCCGGTTGGAGCAGCAGGCGGAGCGCGACAGTCAGCTTACCAAACGGATTGCGGAATTGGAGACGGCGTTGGCTTCGGCCGCGGATCGTCGCCGCACGCAGCAGGCCACGGTGGAGGAATCCCGCAAGGCGTTGGCGAAGATTGAGGAGACGTTGCGAGCCTTAGAGGCGGAAGAGGAACGGCTGCGGGCCGTTCAGGACGGAGCCCGGGCGGAAGGTGAGCGGTTGCGGCGTGAATTTACGCAGAAGGAATCGCAGCGCCAGCCGCTGGCGGCCCGGTTGGATGCTCTGGAACGGCTGCATGCCGAAGGGGCGGGCCTCTATGCCGGCGTGCGGGCGGTGTTAAATGCAGTTTCAAAGCGGGAATTACAGGGGCTGATGGGTACGGTTGCGGAACTGGTCCATGTGCCTTCCGAGTTGGATCGGGCGATTGAGACAGCCCTGGGTGCGCAGTTGCAGAATGTGATTGCCCGGCGTTGGGAAGAGGCCGAATCGGCAATTGAGTGGTTGAAGCGGACGAAGGCCGGGCGGGTGACTTTCCTGCCGTTGGATACGTTGCGGCCGGGCTCTCCGCTGGTTTTGCCTCCCGGGCCGGGGGTGATCGGGGTGGCTTCGGAACTGGTGACTTATGAATCTGAGTTGAAGCCGGCCGTGTTGTTGTTATTGGGCCGGACGGCGGTAGCGCAGAGTCTGGATGCGGCGCGGCGGCTTTTCAACAAGGGATTGAGCGGCGGTTTTCAGATTGTGACGCTGGACGGCGAAATTTTACGGTCTGGTGGGGCCCTGACGGGTGGTCAGGAGCGGCGCGATCAGGATGGGGGTTTGCTGGCCCGCGAGCGCGAACGGCGCGAGTTGCCGGCGCAGATTGCCGCGCTGGCCGAAGAGGGGCAGGCGCTGCGAGAGGCGCTGCGGCACAGCGAAGAGGTTTTCCGCAAGGCGGCCGATGAGGTCAAGGTGGTGGTGGAGCGGCGGCGGGGGGCTGAACGCGAGCGGCAGGAGGCCGACCGCCGGCTCGACCAGATGGTGCGGGCATTGGAGAAAGCCGGCCAGGAAGCCGACTGGCAGCGTAAGCTGTTGGATGAGGCGCAGGGCGAACGTGAACGGTTGCAGTCCAGCAAGGTACGGCTGGAGGCCGAGCGGCAGGAGGCGACGACGGCTTTGGAAGAGGCCGAGGCGGCTTTGACTGCGGTGGCTGCCGAGCTGGCCGCGCTGGCCGATGACGGCACGGCGCGAGCTGTGGCGGAGAGTCGCACTAAAGTGGCCCTGGCGGCTCAGGAGTATGAGAACCGGCGGCTGTTACTGGAATCCCGGGATAAGGAACTGCATCGATTAGATGAGCAGATTGCGGGACAGGTGCGCCGGATTGAGGCTTTAAAGACGGAGCTGGGGGCTTTGGAACAAAAGGTGGCGGACCTTCAGGGGCGGTACGAGTTGGCGCGCAAGGCGGCCGATGAGTTCTCGGGGCAGATTCCGCCGCTGGAGGCTGAGGTGGCCCGGTTGGAACACGAGCAGTCTCGCTGGGAAGTGGATGAAGGAGAGGCGCGGCGTTCTTTGCGGGAGGCCGAGCAGCGCACCGCTCAGGCTCAGGTGGAAGTCCGCCGACGGGAAGATGAAGCGCTGGCGTTGCGTCGGGAGATCCAGGAAGCGTTGGGGGCCATCGATTTGCCGTTGCCTGAGGCGTTGACGGCGCAGCAGTCGTTGCCGTTGGATGCGGATGCCGATGCACTGCGCATTGTGAACGAGTTGCCGGATGGTCTGGAGCTGCAGATTTCGGAACTGCGGGCCCAGATCCATCGCCTGGAGCCGATCAATCCGGCGGCGCAGGAGGAATATAACGAAGTGGCGGAACGCCATGGATTCCTGCGTTCTCAGATCGAGGATTTGGAGTCGGCGGCGTTGCATTTGCGGAAGGTGGTGGAAGAGCTCGATGGAATGATCGAGACGGCGTTTAAGACGACCTTCAAGGCGATTGCGGCAGAATTTTCGCGGATTTTCGCGCAGCTTTTCAACGGGGGGACGGCCAAGCTGGAGCTGGTGGGCAATTCGGGCGAGCCGGCCGGGGTCGAGATTACGGCGCGGCCGCCAGGCAAGCGGACGGCGGGCCTGGGGATGCTCTCGGGGGGGGAACGGACTCTGACGGCCGTGGCGTTGCTTTTCGCG
Organism: uncultured Anaerolineales bacterium; assembly: GCA_964501335.1. Classification (GTDB taxonomy): domain Bacteria; phylum Chloroflexota; class Anaerolineae; order B4-G1; family SLSP01; genus CAZCTC01. The sequence continues at coordinate 78,110 of CAZCTC010000004.1, forward strand.
GTGTTGCAGGTAAGCCCGATTCCATTCTGTGTGATGGATGAGGTGGATGCGGCGCTGGATGAGGCGAATGTGGGCCGGTTCCGGAATATGCTGCGGGAGTTGTCGCGGCAGACGCAGTTTATTGTGATTACGCACAATCAGGGAACGGTGGAAGCGGCGGATGCGATCTATGGAGTTTCTATGGGAGATGACAGTGTATCGCAGGTGCTTTCGCTGAATCTGGCGGAGCTGCCGGCGGAATAGAAACCGTTTTTAGTGCCCCGCAACCGGCCTTTTTTCGGTAAGAGGCGACACGCGGTGCGAAGCAGGGGGAGAGAGTATTATTTGTGATTTCGCGCGCATTCGAATGCGCGCGAAATCATAGTTTTTTACTTGTGGAATGGGCAGTTTGGAAAAATAAGAAATCGAGCGTCATCTTTGAGGGTGGCGCTCGATTTTATTTCTGATGATCAGGGAAGGCAGGCGATGATCTGCGCGTTGCGGATGTAGGCGCGGGTGACGCGCGGCAGCAGGGCGGTGGTGATTTCGTAGTTGATGGTTTCTGCCCAGCGGCCGACTTCTTCGGCGCGAATTTCATCTTCACCCTGACGCCCGATCAGGACGACTTCGTCGCCCTGGGCGATGTCGGGGATGTGGGTGACATCCACAACGATCTGGTCCATGCTGACCCGGCCGCAGATCTTAGCTCGCTGGCCGCGGATCAGAACCTGGCCGCGATTGGAGAGCATGCGGTGATAGCCGTCGCCGTAGCCGATGGGGATGAGGGCGGCGGTCATCGGAGCGGGGGCGATGAAGGTGTGGCCGTAGCCGATGCCGGTGCCCGGCGCTACCGGGAAGACCCGTACCACAGTGCTTTTCAAGGTCAGGGCGCGGCGCAGGGGGATGGGGGAGTTCCAGGCGTCTGACGGTTCCATGCCGTAGAGAGCCACGCCGGGACGCACGGCTTCCATATGGGCATCGGAGAGCCGCATCAGTGAAGGGCTGTGGCAGATATGGCGCACGGGGATGTGGAGGCCGGTCGCTTCCAGCCGGTCCAGGAGGACATGGAAGGTCTCCCATTGATGGAGCATGGAGGCGGCATCGGCGGCATCGGCGGCGGCGAAATGAGAGAAGATCCCTTCGACGATGAGATTGGGTTGGGCCGAAAGAAAACGGATGAAATCGAGGGCTTCATCCGGGGTGAGGCCGTAGCGAGACATTCCGGTATCCACTTTGACGTGGACCGGGAAGGGGCCTCCGGGTTGTTCCGCCAGCTGGAGGGCAATTTCCCGATCGACCAGGGAAGGGGTTAATTGATGTTGGGCCAGTAAGGGGACGCCGGAGGGGGAGGTGTAGCCCAAGAGCAGGATGGGGGCGGTGATGCCGGCCTGGCGCAGTTCGACGCCTTCTTGTATGCGGTGGACAGCCAGGCGGGTGGCTCCGGCTTCTAAGACGGTGCGGGCGACGGGGATGGCTCCGTGGCCGTAGGCGTTGGCTTTGACGACCGCGATGATTTCGATTTTTTCTCCCACATGGGCCTGGATAGCGCGCACGTTATGGGCGATGGCGTCCAGGTCAATTTCGGCCCAGGTGAGTATTCCATTTGATAGCATAGCAGTTCCGACTCCTGTTCGCTTAATCTCTCTGAAGACGAGACCGCGCTATCATAATCCATTTTGAGGAATTGCCAATGTAAGGAGGGGGAGGCTTTTTAGCGTCCCGCAATGGATTTTTGTTCGGTAAGCAGCGACGCGCGGTGCGAAGCAGGGGGAGAGAAATTATTTTATTTATTTTTTCGGCGGCTTTCTGAAGCCGCCGAAAAAATGGGCCTTAGGCAAGGCGGCTAGGGATACGAGGTTATAAGGGTGAGGTTGAGGCCATTGATGTAATCAATGGCCATGTAGATGGCGTCATTGACATCTTCGCCGGGCTGCCCGCTGTGGATGCCGATGGCGGTATGTTCGATAAACCAGGGGCCGCCGCTGTCGCCGGCTTGCGAGAGGTCACGGTAGCCGGCTGTGTTGTCGACTCGAATGAAGGTGTTCGAGGTGTTGGGAATATAGCTGACCTGGTAGTTTTTATTGAGGATGAAGCCGCAGGTGTATTTGCTGGTCTTGCCGTATTTGCAGACGTAATTTCCGACGGCCTGATCAATGCGCCAGCGCATGCCGGTGATTTCGCGGGTTTCGCCGTTGGCCCACCATTGAATCCGGTTTATAGGGATAAAGTCAGGGGCGGTATGCCATTGCAGATCATAGGTTCTGCCGAAGAGTTCCTCTTTAAAGGGGAGCAGTTTTCCCATGTAGGTTTGTTGGTCGGGGCAGTGCCCCGCCGTGACGATACCCCGGCTGCCGTCGGCTTTTTTGACGGTGAAGGCGTTGGTGCACCCATTGATGGTCAGCCCGCCGTAGATCGCGGCGTCCGGTTTGCCCATGGCGGGGACGACGACGATATCGATGCTGGTATCCAGGACCGTTTTTTGTTGGGCGAGGGTTTGGAGGAGTACCTGGCGGTCCAGGACGTAGAGTTTGACTTTGTTCTCCTGCACGCTGATGTCGGATTCGAAGGAGAGGTCGGTTTTAGTCAGAACGGCGATGATTTTGTTCTGGGCTTCATCCAGATATCGCAGGGTATAGCGGGCGGTGCGGACTTCGATTTCGGGGGCCAGTTTGCTGCCGAGGAGATAGGGTTTGAGCGTTTCTTCGCCGTTTTCGGTGAACTGGATGATGATTTTGTAGGAGGGGGTATGTTCCTGCCAGAGGCCGGCATAGGTATCGGCTTCCTTTTGGCTTAATTGATTATCTAAAACGCCGACCAGTTCCTGTAAATCGAACCGATTTTCGGCCTCTTCGACGGTAACGCCGAGGTTTTCGGCGTAGATTTTGGCGTCGACGGAGACGGTATCGGCATTCATGGAGTTGTCGGAGGTGGGGGGCGGCGAGGTTTGCGGTAGATTTTGACTGGAGGTTAAAGCGAGCAGCAGTGCAATCCAAATTATAAGCAGGTGTCGGTTGTAGATGTGTACCATTTTTCTATTCCTTTCTGTTTGAGGTAGTCGGTTTAGGGTCTGTAGCTATTGTTCTGGGGGAGCAGGGGGAGGACAAGTATAAAAAAGGAATAGTGGGGATAGAGATTGATCTATCTGGGTGGCCCGTTTTTTGCGTTCCGCAACAGGTACTTTTCAGGTAAGAAGTGACGCGCTGGACAGGCAGAGAGCGTTATTTTTTAATGTTTTCGGCGGCTTTCTGAAGCCGCCGAAAACATTACAGGTTTTTGCTCAGCACAAAATCAGGGCTTCGCGTTCCGGGCCGACGCCGATGCAGGTGATGGGCAGGCCGGTGAGCAATTCGATGCGGGAAAGATAATTGCGGGCGGCAAGGGGCAGATCTTCGCGGCGGCGGATGTTGTGCAGCTCTTCGGTCCAACCGGGCCATTCTTCGTAGACCGGGCGGGCGTCAGCCAGCTCTTCAATACCCCATTCGGCCGGGAATTCGGTGGTGCGGCGGCCGTTGATTTCGTAGGCGACGGCAATTTTGAGGGTGGGGAGGCCGCTGAGGATGTCGAGTTTGGTGAGGGCCAGTTCGGTGATGCCGTTGACGCGGGTGGCGTAACGGAGGATGACGGCGTCGAGCCAGCCGCAACGCCGCGGACGTCCGGTGGTGGTGCCGAATTCATGGCCGACGTTGCGGATACGTTCGCCGGTTTCATCTTCCAGTTCGGTGGGGAAGGGGCCGGCGCCGACGCGGGTGGTGTAGGCCTTGGCGACGCCGAGGACCTGGGTGACCTCCCGGGGGCCGAAGCCCAGCCCGGTGAGGGCGCCGCCGGCGATGGCATTGGAACTGGTGACGAAGGGATAGGTGCCGTGGTCGATATCCAGCAGGGTGCCCTGGGCGCCTTCGCAGAGGATCTGGTTGCCTTTGAGCAGGGATTCGTGAACCAGGAGGGAGCCGTCGACGAGGTGGTGGGCGAGGATGCGCGCGGCGGCCTGCAGTTGGGCGACCCAGCCGTCGATTTCGATGGGCTGCAGGCCGTAGAGGTCGCGCAGGCGGGTATTGTGAGCTTCCATAAGGTTGCGGGCGGCGGCGGCGAAGGCTTCGGGATCGCGCATCTGGCCGGCGCGCAGGTTGACGCGGGAGGCTTTGTCGGCGTAGGCGGGCCCGATGCCCCGGCCGGTGGTGCCGATGGCCGAGCTGCCGCGTTGGGTTTCCGAAGCGCCGTCGAGATGGGTGTGGCTGGGGAGGATGAGGTGGGCGGCGGCGGAGATCTTCAACCGTTCCGGGGTGACTTCGATCCCGGCCTGATGGAGGGTTTCGATTTCTTCGAGCAATTTGAGCGGATTGATGACGGTGCCGGAACCGATGAGGCAGGTGGCCTGGGGATAGAGAATTCCGGAGGGGATGAGGTGGAGGGCCAGGACGTGGCCTTCTGCGACGACCGTATGGCCGGCGTTGTTGCCGCCGTTGTAGCGGGCGACGAGGTCGGCGCGGGCGGCATAATAATCGACGACGCGGCCCTTGCCTTCGTCGCCCCATTGGGCTCCAATAATGATCATGGCTGGCATGGCGTTCTCCTTAAGGAGGATATTTATTTTTCGCGCGTCCTTGAAGAGGACGCGCGAAAAATAAAGTTATCTATCCGTGGAATGATATTACCTTTTTACCACAAAGACGGGAGCTTTCAAGCCGGCGGGCAGGGCGGGAGGGCGGGCAGATCGTCGGCGGAGAAACTTTCGGGAAGCAGGGCGCCGAGAGTGGTTTCCCGGACCGGGCCGCCTTCGGTGCCGATGATGACGAGGGTGTCGACGGTGCCGAATTCGCGGATGGTCTGGCGGCAGGCGCCGCAGGGGGTGCCCCCGTTGGAGGTTACGACGGCGATGGCGACGATTTTAAGGGCGCCTTCCGAGACGGCTTTGAAGATGGCGACCCGTTCGGCGCAGAGTCCCAGAGGGTAGACGGCATTTTCAATATTGCAGCCATCGAAAATCCGTCCATTCTCGGTTAAGACGGCCGCTCCCACGGCATAGTGAGAGTAGGGTACATAGGCAGCTTCGCGGGCCTTCGTGGCCCGCGAAATCAATTCATCCCGGTTCAATGATGTGAGGGTCATAGTTATTGGGACAGCTCATCCTGGGGGTGGGCTGTCTTCCTCCTTTCTTTGGATCTATAGTTTTTAGATTTCCGACAATTTTGGGTTTGCTATCAGGTTTGAGGTGGGGCAGGTTCTTCTTCCTCTTTCGCGGGCTCGGTGAGCTCGGGAATCCGCAGGGCGCGGACTTTGCGTATCCGACGGCCGGCAATTTCGACTACCTGGAATTCAATTTGGTCAAAGACCAGGCGTTCACCTACCGTGGGAATGTGGCCTAATTGATTGTAGACAAAGCCTCCGAGGGAGTCGGCTTCTTCTAACGGCATAGGGATGTCCAGCAGTTCCTGGACATCGTCGAGCGGGATGCGGGCGTCGAAGAGGTAGCCTTCTTCGCCCAGGGAGATGGCATCGGGCTCTTCGCGGTCGTATTCGTCCTGGATTTCGCCGACGATTTCTTCGACGATGTCTTCCAGGGTTACCAATCCGGCGACGCCGCCATATTCATCAACTACAATGGCCTGTTGGATTTTTTTGAGCTGCATTTCGCGCAACAGGTCGTCGAGCCGTTTGGATTCGGGGATGAAGTAGGCCGGGCGCAGGATTTGATTGATCAGGGGGGGGAGGGTGTTGGTGTTGTAATGTTGCAGCAGGTCTTTGACGTAGAGGACCCCGATGATGTTGTCGATGGTTTCGGCGTAGACGGGGAAACGGGAATGACCGCTGGCGACGATGGTGGCCATGACGGCCGGCATGGGCGTGCGTACGTCGATGGCGACGATGTCGATGCGGGGGATCATGATCTCACGGGTGAGAGTGTCGCTTAACTGGAAGATGGAATAGATCATGGCGCGTTCTTCTTCTTCGATGATGCCTTCCTGTTCTCCTGCTGTTACCAGGGTTTTGATTTGTTCTTCTGTGATGAGGGATTCGCGTTCCAGTTTTTTGCCGCCGAGCCAGGCGGAGAAGGCGTTGCCGAGGGTCAGTGCGGAGCCGGAAAAGGGGCGGAGGAGCCAGTGAAGGCCGCGGCTGAAGTCGAGGGTCCGCTCCTGCCAGGATTCGGGCAGGGTGTGGCTGAGGGCTTCGGGGCCCAGATGGCCCAGGCTGAGGTTGATCCAGGTGAGGATGAGCAGGATAGCGGCGGTGAGGAGGGGATCGAGATAGGTCACCGGGGTGGTGTCGGCCGGTACGAGGCGCGGGCGGATCAATGCGGTCAGGTCGCCGACGCCAGAAACAAAGAAGCTGCCGGCCAGGATGAGGATCAATGCATCCAGAGCTGCGCTGATCCGGGTGATCTCGGGCCGGCCTTTTTCCGGTTCGTCCTCAGAATTCCAGCGGGCGCGTATGACGACGGCCCGGATTGTGGAAAGCAAACCCTGGATCAGCAGCAGCAGAAAGAGCTTCCAAAAGGTCCTAACGCTTGGATCCACTTTCTCCTTGTTCCTCCATCGTTTGCGTCGGGGGTTCTTCGGTGGCGTGGATGCGCGCCGGGACTCCGTAGGCGACCGAGTGCGGGGGAAGATCGTGAGTCACGACCGATCCAGCACCGGTTTTGGCTCCGGTGCCGATATGTAACGGTGCGACCAACATGGTATCCGAACCGATGAAGACATCGGCTTCGATCACGGTGGGGTGTTTGCGTTTGCCGTCATAGTTGCAGGTGATGGTGCCGGCGCCGATGTTGACGTTGGGGCCGATTTGGGCATCGCCCAGATAGCTGAAGTGGCCCATTTTGGAGCCGGGGCCGAGGGTGCTGTTTTTCATTTCGCCGAAGTTGCCCATGTGGGCGCCGACACAGAGCCGGGCGCCTTTGCGCAGGTGGCCGAAGGGACCGATGTTGCTTTCGTCTTCCATGACGGCTTCTTCGACGATGGAGGCCTGGACCCGGCAGCGGTTGCCGATGGTGGCGGCTTCGATGAGAGTGTTGGGCCCGAGTTCGCAATGGGTGCCGATGGTGGTTTGGCCGCGCAGGTGGGTGTTGGGATAGATGACCGTTTCCTGGCCGATGGTGACGTCGGGTTCGATGTAGGTGGTTGCGGGATCGATCAGGGTGACGCCGGCCAGCATCCAGTGTTCGTTGATGCGGCGGCGCAGGGCGGTTTCGGCGACGGCCAGATCGACGCGGGTGTTGATGCCGAGACCTTCGTCGGATTCGTGGACGGGGACGGCGATCACGCCGGCGGGGGTGGCGGCCGCCATGGCGATCAGGTCGGTGAGGTAGTATTCCCCTTTGCGGGCGCTGGGTTGGATGTGGGGGAGGTTTTCCCAGAGGAAGGGGGCGTTGAAGAGGTAGATGCCGGTGTTGAGTTCGCGGAGGGCGGCGATTTCGGGCGAGGCTTCGTGGTCTTCGACGATGGCGCGGACGGTGCCGTCGGGGTCGCGGACGATGCGGCCGAAACCTCGAGGATCGGGGCGTTCGACGCTCAAGACGGAGAGGAGGGCGCCGGAGTTTTCGTGGGCGGCGATGAGGCGTTGCAGGCTTTCCATTTGCAGCAGCGGCATGTCGCCGTAAAGGATCAGGACGGGAGCGGTGCTTTTGCTCAGGAGGGGGGCCGCCTGCATGACGGCGTGACCGGTGCCGAGCCGTTCGTGTTGGATGACGCAGCGGGCCTGGTCACCGACCCAGGTTTCGATTTCGGCGGCGGTTTCAGGACCTGCGATGAGGACGGGGGGGATGGGGCTGAGCTGACGCGCCAGGTTGAGGGGGTAGTGCAGGATGGGCCGGCCTCCTAAGGGGTGCAGGATTTTGGGGCGTTCAGATTTAAAGCGGGTGCTTTTGCCGGCGGCCAGGATGACGATCGATAGCGACATAGGGAGTTCCTTTCTTTCCACGGAACAAAAAAGCCCGGTTGTTTCGGTGGGGGCCGAGACTTCCAGGCTTTTTGTAATGGTTGAATGATTCATGGAATAGGTGTATGACCGGATAGGTCGTCCCCGGCATCTCTTGTGCGGCGGTTGCCGGATGAGTGGGGCGAGGGCGACGGGCCTTTAATTTAGGGAAACGCTTCCATTATAGCATAGGGAGGTGGAAGCGCAAATTCTCTTTTTTCATTATTTCGCGCGCCGTCTGCGGCGTGGTAGGTCCCCAGGGAACCGTGGTCGCCAAATAAAATTGCCAAAAGGTGCCTTGAAGTTCCCCCTGCTTCGCACCCCCTGCCCCTCTTTCCCCCGAGGGAAAGGGGGGATAACTAAGCATTTTGGGCGCGCTGCAAAGCAGCGCGCCCAAAATGCAGTTAATATTCCCCCCTTTGCGTAGCATCCCGCTTGCGGGAGAAAAGGGGGGAAGGGGGGATATGAGGGGGAGAAAAAACATTTTTGGCACGCTTTTTTGCGAGAAAAATTCATCCACGGTTAACTGTAGTCCTACCTGCGGCGCGCGAAATAATAGTTATGTGTATTTCAGCGTCCCGCAGAGGGTTTTTGTGCGGTGCGAAGCGACGCGCGGTGCGAAGCAGGAAGAGAGAGTTTTTCGACCTGTGCGGTTGTTCCTTCACAAGGATGAAAAACAGTTTTCGCGTCCCGCAACAGGTGCTTTCCTGGTAAAAAACGACGCGCTGGATGGGAAAAGAGGGTTATTTTTTATTCATTTTTCGGCGGCTTCAGAAAGCCGCCGAAAAATGGCCTGTTCTTTCCCATGTTTTCCGGGCTAACCGCACAGGTCGAGTTTTTTGTTTGTGTTTTTGCGTGCATTCTGATGCACGCAAAAACACGGGTTTTTTATTATTGCTTTTGGGGGCGCCGGGTATAGGGGCATTTTTTGTGAGTCGCAGGGGGTTTTGGGGGCGGTGGGAAGCGACGCGCGGGAGAGGAAGAGAGAGTTTGTTTTCAGGCTTGTTGAGGGCGCTCCTACGGGGAATGACGTTGGGCGGACTTTTTACTTATAGGGGGTATGTTATAATGGGGCGCGGTACCTCTTATTTGCCTGCTGCGAGCGGGCCAGAACAGGAAGTTCAGTGGAGAAGCCAGTTATTCGATTCGATAAAGTTTCCAAGCGTTTTTCGCTGCATCAGGAGCGGCCCCGTTCCTTTAAAGAGTTGCTTTTGAGCCGGTTTCGGCCGCCTGAAAGTGTGGATGAGACGGCTGATTTTTGGGCATTGAAAGAAGTTTCTTTCGATGTGATGGCCGGAGAGGTGGTCGGGTTGATCGGTTCCAATGGCGCTGGTAAGAGTACGGCGCTGAAGCTGATGGCCCGGATTATCGATCCTACTTCGGGCAATATCGAAGTGAGCGGACGGGTGCGCGCTTTGTTGGAGGTGGGCACCGGTTTTCATCCTGATCTGACCGGTCGGGAGAATATCTATCTGAACGGTTCGATTTTCGGGTTGAGCCGGGAAGAGATCAACCGTAAGCTGGATGAGATTGTCGCTTTTTCGGAGTTGGAGCGGTTTATCGATGTGCCGGTGAAACATTATTCTTCGGGGATGTATGTGCGGTTGGGTTTTTCGGTGGCGGTGCATACGGATCCGGAGGTTTTGCTGGTGGATGAGGTGCTGGCGGTGGGCGATGTGAATTTCCAGCGCAAATGTCTGGAGCGGGTGAATTATCTGCGCAGCACCGGGGTGACGATTTTCTTTGTGTCGCACAGCGCGGAGACGGTGCGGACGCTTTGTTCGCGGGCGATCTGGGTCGATGGGGGGGTGGTGGTCGGCGACGGCCCTTCGGATGGGGTGGTGCGGCGCTATCTGGGACAATCGTGGGCGACCGGTCAGACGGCTGTGCGTCCTGATTTTGTGGTGGATGAGCATCGGTGGGGCAACCGGCGGGTGGAGATCACCGGGGTGCGGTTGCTGAATAAAAACAATCAGCCGCAGGACGTTTTTGTGACGGGAGAGCCGTGGGTTCTGGAGATCCTGTATCAGACCGATGAGCGAATTGAGCAGCCGGTTTTTGGGATGGCCATTTATCGCGATGATGGGGTGCATGTGACCGGCCCTAATACGCTCACCGGCGGCTGCGAAATTCCCTGGATCGAAGGGTCGGGGGTTTTGCGATATGAGGCGCCGTCTTTGCCGATGTTGGGCGGGGTGTATTATATTTCGGTGGCGGTTCACAATCATTCCGATACGGAAATGTACGATTATCACGATCGTCTTTATCCTTTCCGGATTATGCCCGGGGAGGAGCGGTTTGGTGTTATTACGCTGGAGGGAGAATGGAGCCGGTCTTAATCATCAGTCATGACATTGTCGGGCCGCGGATGGCCGGGCCAGGAATCCGGTACTGGGCGCTGGCCCGGGAATTGGCCCGCCATTTGCCCACCACGCTGGCCGTGCCGATCGGTTCGGAGATTCCGGCCGAGGGGTTGCCGGATGGGATGACGTGGGTGGTTTACAATCGGTGGACGTGGGCTGATATCGAAGAAGCGGCGAAGCATTCCAGCTCCATTGTGGCGCAGGGGGATTCGTTGATGGAATTCCCGGCATTACAGAGCTTTGATCGGCCGATTGTGATGGATGGTTACGATCCGCATGTGGCCGAGAATTTGCTCTGGACGCAGGGATCTGCCAGTATGGAGGAGCGTTTTGAAGCCTTCAATAACCGGGCTTTTATTATGGGGATGCAATGTCTGACGGCGGATTTTGTGGTTTGTGCCAGCGATACGCAACGGGCCTGGTGGTTGGGGCAGCTGGAGGCTTATGGGCGGGTCAATCCTTATACGTTTGCCGAGGATCATTCGCTGCGGAGGCTGGTCGATCTGACGCCTTTTGGTTTGCCGGCGAATCCCTTGCCGGAAGGTCCGACGGATTTGCCGGGGGTGGAACCGGGCGATAAGGTGGTTTTGTGGGGCGGCGGGCTGTGGGAATGGTTGGACCCGATTTCGGCGATCCGGGCGATGCCGGCGATTCTGGCGCGGCGGCCGGAAGTGAAGTTGCTTTTCCCGGGGACGCGGCATCCCAATCCCTTTGTTCCGATGATGAAGAAGGCGGAGGAGGCGCGGCAGCTGGCCCATTCTTTGCGGCTGGAGGGCAAGCAGGTGCTTTTCGGCGATTGGGTGCCGCAGGAGCGCTGGCCGGATTATTTGCGGCGGGCGGATATCGGGCTGTCGCTGCATCCGGAGAGCATTGAGACGACGCTGGCTTTCCGCAGCCGTCTGTTGGATTATATCTGGGCGGGGTTGCCGATGGTGGTGACGGGTGGGGATGAGACCAGCCGGTTGGTGGCCGATGCCAACGTGGGGCGGGTGATGGGGTATTACGATGCCGAAGCGATTTCTACGGCGATTTTGGAATTACTGGAGACGCCGAAAGCCTCTTTCAAGCCGGGGTTCGATCAACTGCGGGCTCAGTTTACCTGGGAGCGGGCGGCCCGGCCGTTGGTGGCCTTCTGTCAAAATCCCCGGATTGCGCCGGATAAGGTGGCTTTGGGAAGCCGCTTGGGCAGCTCTTTTTATCAGACGGAATATGCCCGGTTGCGTGAGTTGGTCGATGGCTATGAGCGGGGCCGGTTTATGCAGTTGATGCGGAGGGTCCAAATGATGCGCCAACGTTTTGCAGGGAGGAAGTCATGAGCGGGACTCTGGTTTCAATCGTCATCCCGGTGTGGAACGGTGAAGAGTATTTAATCCGCTGTCTGGACGGCATTCTCAATCAAGCCGGCGTGCCGTTGGAAGTGATTGCGGTGGATAATGCTTCGGCGGATAATTCGGTGCAACTGATCCAGCATTATTTTCCCCGGGTGCAGGTGGTGCGGCGGGCGGCCAATGGGGGATTTTCGGTGGCCTGCAACCAGGGCGCGGCGCTGGCTAAAGGCGAGATTGTGGTGTTTGTCAACCAGGATGTGGTGCCCTATCAGGAATGGCTGCGGGAGCTGGTGTTGCCGTTGGCCCGGCCGGAGGTCGGGGCGGTGGGGTGTAAGCTGCTTTTCCCGGACGGCAAGACGCTCCAGCATGCGGGCGGATTTATGCCTTATCCGCTGGCGTCGGCCGGCCATTGGGGCCATCGCGAGCTGGATCAGGGGCAATATCAACTGGCCTGGGATGTGGATTTTGTGACCGGGGCGGTGCTGGCGATCCGGAAGGAGGTCTGGAATGCGCTCGGCGGTTTTGATGAGGGGTTTTACCCCGGTTATTTTGAGGATTCGGATCTCTGTCTGCGGCTGAAGCGCGCCGGTTATCGGGTGCTCTATCAGCCGCGCTCGGTGGCGATCCATCATGAGTCGGGAGCGATCGGGCAGGCGAGCCTGAACCATTACAAATATTTCCATCGCAACCGGCTGCGCTATGTGGCGAAGAATTATACGCCGGCACAGTTTGTCTACGAATTTTTGCCGGCGGAGCAGGGGTGGCTTTCGGAGGTCGCGGAACAGCGCTGTCTGGCGGGGTTGCTCTTTGCGTATGAGATGACGATGGCTTTGCTGCCGACGATCTGGCCGACGGGGACGCCGGAGCTGCGGAATGCCATTGATGGATTGATGACCTTGATTTCGAATGTGCAAAAGTTGTTGTTGGCCTGGGATGATCCGTTGGCGCGTTGGACGGGAGTCCAGGCAGGCAGCACGGCTGTGTTGAAGCGGGCGATGGAGAATTATCGGCTGGCTGAGCCGGATTATGAGAATCCACAGGACGATCTGTTTGTGCGCTGGTACAAGCGCGATAATGTCCGTCTGTATAAAGAGCTGAAGAAGCTGGTCGAGCAGCAGAACAAATTCAACGAAGGTGTGATGCAGAGTCTCCTCCATGCGGAGTTGCGGTTGGAGGTGGTGGAGGCCGGGCTGGCCGAACTGGTGCGGGCGCAGTCGGTCGCGCTTTCTGGAAAGCCGGCAGTGGCGGCGGCGGAAGTGAAGTCTGGAGGTGAAAAGTGGAATCAACAGGAAAAACCGAAGAGACGATCAATGTTGCGGAGGTCATGCGGCAGATCCGCGAGACGCTGGCGCAGCGGCGGGCCGGCGGGGCGGGACCGCTCGTCCCGGAATTAAACTGGAACAGCAGCGAGATCGGCAGCGGGGTTTTGGGCGAAGGGCCGCAGAAGGCGCTGCAACAGGTGCGCTATCTGGCTGAGGATATTTACGTCGATTATCCGATCGAGTGGCAGAATCCGCTGTGGGGACGGGCCTGGGCGATTTTCCGGCGTAAGATCCATGCCGAGGTGCGTTCGTATGTGGATGCAATGGTGGCCCGGCAGATGGCCTTCAATGTGGCGGTGGCGCAGGTGTTGGAAGCGATGAACCAGCATCTGGCCAAGCGGGCGGCGGAGCCGACGAGTGAGGTGGTGGCGTTGCGGGAACGGGTGACGGAGCTGGAACGGCGGCTGGCTGAACTCGAAGCGCGGATCGATTTCGGTTCCCGATGAAGAAGATCGCATTTGTGACGCCCTGGTATGGGCCGGACATTCCGGGCGGGGCGGAGGCCGATGCGTGCCGGACGGCTGAGAATCTGACGCAACGGGGCTGGCCGGTCGAGGTGCTGACGACCTGTTTGAAAGATTTCCACAGCGACTGGGGCCGCAATTATCATCGAGAAGGGACCGTGCAGATCAACGGCGTGACCGTGCGGCGTTTTCGGGTCGAACGGCGCAACCGGGAGGCTTTTGATACGGTCAATCGGAAGTTGTTGAGCGGGGTCCCGATCCGTGCGGCGGAAGAGCAGATCTATTTCCGCGAGATGATCAATCCTCCCGGGCTTTACCGGTTTATGGCGGAGCATCGGGACGACTATTTTTTCTTTTTTATCCCCTATCTTTTTTCCACGACCTATTGGGGAGCGCAGATTGCTCCCGAGAGTTCCTGCATTATCACCTGTCTCCACGATGAGCCGTATGCGCGTCTGACGGGGTTCAAAGAACTTTTTCCGAAGATGCGGGCTTTGATCTATAACACCCCGGCGGAGATCCGGTTGGCGGAGCGGCTTTATCAGTTGGAGCACCCGGAGTCTATGCTGGTCGGGGTGGGGGTGGATACGGATATCCGGGGGGACGGCGAGCGGTTCCGGGCTCTGCATGGGCTGACCGACACACCATTTGTGCTCTATGCCGGGCGGCGGGGGCCGGAGAAGAATACGCCGTTGTTGCTTTCGTATTTTGCACGTTACAAGCAATCCCATCCGGGGCCGTTGAAGCTGGTCTTTATCGGTTCGGGGCCGTTGACCGTTCCGTTGGGGTGTGAGGCGGCGATTATGGAACTGGGCTTTGTGCCGCAGCAGGAGAAATATGATGCCTATGCGGCGGCGACCGTGCTGTGCCAGCCTTCGATCCATGAGAGCTTTTCGCTGGTGATGATGGAGTCGTGGTTGTGCGGGCGGCCGGTATTGGTCCACGATCAGTGCGAGGTGACGCGGGAGCATTGTTTGCTCAGCAATGGGGGGCTTTTCTTTGCCGATTATCCGGAGTTTGAGGCCACCCTGGATTATCTATTGGCCCATCCGGCGCAGGCGGAGCAGATGGGCGTGAATGGTGGCCGGTATGTGAAGGCGCATTACGCCTGGGATCGCATTATGGAACATTACGAAGCCGCTTTTAAGCGGTGGGGAGTTGCCGATGATCATTAACATTATGACGGCGTCACTGGTGCCGGGGGATGCGATTGGAAATTACATTTACACGCTCCGCCGGATTTTGATGGAGATGGGCTTTCAGGTACGGCTCTATGCCGACAATACCGAAGGGCTCTATCGGGTGCTCAGCCGGCCGATCAAGGCTTACCGTTCGACCGGGCATGATCTGTTGTGGTTTCATTATTCGATCTATTTTTCGGGGATGGATGTGCCGCAGGAAAGCCGGGATTACAAGATCATGGATTTCCATGGGGTCTCGCCGTCGCAGCTTTTTGTGGGATATAACAAATGGTTGAAGCATCTCTGCGAGCTGGGTGAGGAAAAGCTGCCGGAGATGGTCAATACTTTTGATCTGTGTGTGGTGCATTCCGATTACTCGCAGGGGGTGTTGGAAGAGAACGGCTGTCAGCGGCCGATCGTCAAGCTGCCGTTGGTGGTGGATCTGCGGCGTTTCTCGGGGGCTGAGGATATGGAGATGTCGCGGCTGTTGAAGCAGCTCGATTACCTGCTCTTTGTGGGGCGGGTGGTGCCGCAAAAGGGGATCGGCGATCTCTTTCGGGTGTTCGCCCATTTGCGGAAAGCGCGGCCGGGATTGAAGCTCTTTCTGGTGGGCGGCTATGATTTTTCCAAGAAGTATTTTAATGAAGTGCAGAGTGAGATGGCGGCGTTGGGGATTGTCGAGGATGTGGTGTTGACCGGCAAGATTTCGGCGCCCGAGACTCTGACCAGCTTTTTTGCGAATGCCCGCTTTTCGATGTACCTTTCGGAGTGGGAGAGCTTCTGTGTGCCGGTGATCGAATCGGCCTATTTCGGCACTCCGGTGATTGCCAATCGGGTGGGGTCGCTGCCGGAAACGGTAGGCGAGATCGGTTTGCTGGTCGATAAGCGGGATCATGCCGGCGTGGCGCAGGCGATGGATGCGCTGTTGAACGATGGGCCGTGCTATGCGGCGATGCGGGCGCGGGGCCGGGCGCATGCGCTGCGGTATACCGAGGCGGTGCTGAAGGAGGAGATCCAGGCGCTGCTGGCGCGCGAGGGGCTGCGATGAGTCGAATTGCTTTTGTGGTTCAGCGATACGGGTTGGAGGTCAACGGCGGGGCGGAGTTGCATTGTCGTTGGATAGCGGAGCATTTGCGACCTTACTATCAAGTCGAAGTGTTGACGACCTGTGCGCTGGACTACATGACCTGGGCCAATCATTATCGCCCGGGGGTGGAGGAGATCAATGGGGTGACCGTGCGGCGGTTTCCGGTGAAGGAGCCACGCAATGTGCCGAAGTTCAATAAGCTTTCGGAGCGCGTGTTGCGGGTGCCGCATGGCTATCTGGAAGAGCTGGAATGGATGCGGCAGCAGGGGCCGGAGGCGCCAGGGCTGCTGGATTATCTGCATCAGGAAGGGCAATCCTATCAGGCGGTCATTTTCTTTACCTACCTTTATTATTCTACTTTTCACGGCCTGCCGATTGTGCCGGAACGCAGCCTGTTGGTTCCCACGGCGCATGATGAGTTGCCGATCTATCTGACGATTTTCCGCAGCACGTTTCATTTGCCGCGTTTCATTATTTACAACACGGAAGCGGAACGGCGCTTTGTGGAGAAACGATTCCACAACGGCTACATTCCCAATGCGCTGGTCGGGACCGGGATCGATGTGCCGGCGGATATTCAAGGGGAGCGGTTTCGGCAGCGGTATGGAATCCAGGGCGATTTTGTGCTTTATGTAGGACGGATCGATACCTCGAAGAATTGCGAAGAGCTGTTTGCGCATTTTTTGCGGTTTAAAGAGCAATATGATCGTCCGCTCTCGCTGGTGTTGTTGGGCAAGGCGATGATTCCGGTGCCGAAGGTGTCGGAGATCGTGCATCTGGGGTTTGTGGAAGAGCAGGTCAAGTTTGATGCGATGCAGGCCGCGCAGGTGGTGCTGGTGCCCTCACGCTATGAGAGCCTTTCGATGGTCACCATGGAGAGCTGGCTGGTGGGGACGCCGGTGCTGGTCAATGGGGCCTGCGAAGTGTTGAAAGAGAACTGTTTGCAGAGCAATGGGGGTCTGTGGTATGATAACCGGGAAGAGTTTTGTGCCGCCCTGGAGCTGCTGTTGCAGCTTCGCCCCTTGCGGCAGGTTCTGGCGGCCAACGGCCGGGTCTACGTACAGAACCATTATTCCTGGGAGGTTATTGAAGATAAATACAGGAAAATTTTGTCGGCTTTAGGCGCAGATTGAAAGCTGGAGAAGGCCGGACGGGTGGCCTTTGGCCTGGATGTTCCGGGACCTGTTCATTATCTTTGAGGTAGGAGGAAAGATGAACTCGCAACGCAGCCAATGGCTAATTCCGTTGTTAGTGATGATGGTCATGGGAAGTCTGTTCCCATCAGGCGGGGCTTTTGCCGCGGGCGAGGAGCCTCCGACGCTTTTGCGCCCGGCTTTGACCGAGCCCCCGATTCAACCGGGATTCAATACCGGTTTTCAATCTCGTGGAATGCAGCTTGCGGGGGGAAAAATCGAATGGTCGGCGCCCGTCCTGGCGGATCTCAATCGGGATGGAAAACAGGAGATCATTGTGGGCAGCTATGACGGCAGAGTCTGGGCGATCAAGTCGGACGGCACCGTGTTGTGGTCGTATGATATGACGACGATTTTAGGTCCTACGCGGGTCGATTCGACGGCGGCGGTGGGAGATGTGAACAATGACGGCTATCTGGAAGTGGTGATGGCTGCCGGGAAGAATCCTATCAATGCGGAAAACGGCGGGGTTTTCTTGCTCAGCAACACCGGGCAGTTGATGGCGGGTTGGCCTAAGTGGACGACAGATCTGGAGCACGACGGTTATAGCGAGGGGGTGTACGGTTCTCCCACTCTGGTGGATTTGGATCTGAACGGTGATTTGGAAATTGTGGTGGGGGCTTTTGATAAGCATGTCTATGCATGGCATCACGACGGCAGCAGTGTTGCCGGTTTTCCGGTCGTGTTGATCGATACGATCTGGTCGTCGCCGGCGGCGGCAGATATCGATAAAGACAGTTATCCGGAGATTATTATCGGGACGGATGTAGGAAATTTCTGGCCGACCGCCTGTCCTTATCCGACGCCCTGGTCGGAAAAGACCTATTGTGGCGGTAGTTTGTGGGCTTTCAATCACGATGGTTCTCAGGTTTCCGGTTTCCCGATCTATGTCTGGGATATTATCCAATCCTCCCCGGCCATTGCGGATTTAAATGAGGACGGGTGGTTGGATATCATCGTAGGGACGGGGACTTTCTACTATAACAACGGGGCGCAGATGAAACTGGGGCAACGGTTGTATGGTTGGGATCACAATGGTCAGGCGTTGCCGGGATGGGAAGGCGGTAAAGTGTTAGGGGATATCGTAGCGGGCTCTCCGGCCATTGGCGATATCGATAACGACGGCCATTTGGAGGTGGTTGCCGGGACGGAGCGATTGGACAGCAATGCGCAGTGGTCGGGAGCGATTTTTGCCTATGAGCGGGACGGCACATTGAAATGGAAGACGCTGCCGAAGGACTGGTTTGGCAATGTGGATCATGTGCGTTGGCCTGTTCTGGCGGATTACAACAACGACGGCATAGTCGAAGTGTTGTTCAATTTCGGCTGGGAAATTGCCGTGGTGCGAGGGACTGATGGGGCTCAGTTGACTTACCAACCTGGTCAATCGACTTCGTTGCCGACTTTTTATACCAATTGGTCGGTTTTCTCGGCGCCGGCGGTGGGCGATATCGATAACGACCGGATTATGGAAGTGGTGGCAGCGGGTGCTTCTCAGAACGGCACGTATGGGGCTATTTATGTCTGGCAACCGAGCTATCCGAACACTTTCAATTCGATGCCGACGTTGCCCTGGCCGATGTACCGACACGATGCTCGCCATACGGGAACCTATTTCCTTAGCAAGATGTTGGCGGGGCCGTCTTCCTATCTGGTCATGCATCCGACGGGTGGGGGGGCGAGTGAACCGGTGGCCTTTTCGATTGCCAATTCCAGTGAGTCGACGTTAAGCTGGTCGGTCAGCTCCAAGCCGACCCAGATTACGTTTGTTGCTTCGAGTGGTACGATTCCTGCCCATGGTTCTGTGACGGTCAATGGTACGTTGGATACCAGCGGCTTTTCGGCGGGGATGACGACGGTCGGCAATGTGGTCTTTACCGGTACTTTGAATGGGATGCTGATTCAAGGCAGTCCGGTAACTATTCCGGTGCGGTTGTATATCGGCACGGTGCGGAAATTCTATCTGCCGATTGTTACGCGGAATTCGTAATTGATGCGGGTCCTTTTCCTGTCGCCCGCTTATCCTCCTTTTCCAGGGGGCGGGGAACGGTATGTGCGTTCGCTGGCTTTGGAACTGGTGCGCCGGGGCCATGCGGTGACGGTGGTGACCGGCGGCGGGGTACGGGAAACGGATTTCTGGCAGGGATGTCAGGGCGACGGGCAGCGGAAGGTCGAGAATCTCGATGGGATTGCGATCTACCGCTGCCCGATCGCTGCTTTTCCGGGGGGACGTGCCGGTTTGCTGGCCTGGAGAAAGGGGATGGTGGTGCTTTCTGCTTTGCCGGTGCTGGGGCGGCAGGTCTGTTTGCGAAAGATGGCCGAGTGGATACCGCCTTTGCAAGGGTTGGATGCCGTTTTGGCCGGGGCGGGGGCTTTTGATCTGATCCACGGGTTTAACCTTTCCTGGGAGGCGGCGGCGCTGGCGGGTCGGCGGCTGGCTCTGGCCCGGGGAATCCCTTATTTTGTGACGCCTTTTGCCCATCTGGGAACCGGCGATGACGATCGGGTGGCGCGCAATTCTACGATGCTGCATCAGATGGAGCTGCTGCGTCAGGCGGCCGGCGTGCTGACCCTGACTTCGGTGGAGGCGGAGGGGCTGGTACGGTGGGGAGTGGCGGCGGAACGGGTGGCGGCGATCGGCTGCGGTCTGGATCCGTTGCCGGCGGTCATCCCGCCTGTGGAGGATGTTTTCCGGCGTTATGGGCTCACCGGGCCGGTGGTGCTGTTTGTGGGGCGGGCCAGTTATGACAAGGGGGCGATCCATGCGGCGGAGGCGGTGTTACAGCTGAATGCCGGGGGGATTGCGGTGCAGCTGGTGCTGGCGGGGCAGCTTTCGCCTGAGTTCCAGCGGTTCTATGAGCGGCTGGATGGAGCGGGTCGAAGTCGGATTGTGCCGTTGGGCGTGATTTCGGAAGAGGATAAGCATGCACTCCTGGAGGGCTGCCGCGTTTTCGTCCTGCCGTCGCGGACCGATTCGTTTGGGATCGTTTTTCTGGAGGCCTGGGCGCATGGGCGGCCGGTGATCGGGGCGCGGGCGGGGGGAATTCCGGGGGTGATCGATGAGCATGAGAATGGGCTTCTGGTTTCCTTTGGGGAGCCGGCAGCTTTGGCCGAGGCGCTGGCGGGATTGTTGAAAGATCCCCAGCGGGCGGCGGTATTGGGACGAAAAGGGGCCGAGAAGACCGCGAAGGTCTATTCCTGGGAGGCGGTAGGAGCGCGGGTGAGTGAGATTTATCGGAGGGTGACGGGATGAAAATTCTCCATGTGACGCATCAATATTTGCCGGAGCATGTGGGGGGCGTGGAACTTTATACCCGGGATATCGCACGGGAGCTGGTCCGGCGTGGACACGAGTGTGCGATTTTTGTCGCTTCGACGGGTTCAACGGAGACGACGACGGTGACCGAAGAGGGCGTGTTGGTGCATCGCGTAGGGATTGGAGCCCGTTCTGCCAACCGGGAATTTCTCGATACCTGGGGAAATGGAAAGTTGAGCCGTGCTTTTGAGGATTTTGTCCGGCAGCGGCGGCCGGATTGGGTCCATATTCAGCATTTGAAAGGGCTCCCGCTGGAGATCCTCTCGTTTTTGCAGCGCAAGGAAGTCCCCTATGGGGTGACGTTGCACGATTATTGGTGGCTATGTCTCAATGCGCAGTTGTTGACGAACGATACCCATCGGATCTGTCCCGGGCCACGGGAGAGCGTGAACTGTGCCCGTTGTATGCTGGCGCGGGGGGGGATGCCGACGTGGCGGCCGTTATTGCCGGTGCCGGCGCTGCCGTTGCGGGAGCGGAATTCCAGGCTGCGGGCGGGGTTATTGGGGGCGCGATGGTGTGTGGCGCCGAGTGTTTTTGTCCGCGACTGGTATGAGGCGCATGGTATTCCGCTTTCGCAGATGCGGGTGATTCCGCATGGACTGATCTTTCCGGAGCAGAAGCCGGCACTTCGAACGGAGGGGCCGGTGCGATTTGTCTACATCGGGGGGATTTCCTGGCAGAAGGGAGTCCATACGGCGGTAGAGGCTTTCTCGGGGGTGAAAGGGGCGGCCGAACTGTGGGTCGGCGGCGATCCGGCGGCCGATCCTGAATATGGAGCTCGATTGCAGTCGTTGGCCGATCCGGGCCGGGTACGGTTTTTGGGGCGACTTTCGCGGGAAGCTGTCTGGGAGACGCTGGCTCAGGCCGATGTCGTGCTGGTGCCTTCGTTGTGGTATGAGTCTTTTTCGTTGATTGTGCGGGAGGCTTTTGCGATGGGGGTGCCGGTGGTGGTTTCGGATCTGGGGGCGCTGGCGGAGGCCGTACGCGACGGTGTGGACGGGGTGCGGGCGCCGGCCGGCGATGTGGGGGCGTGGCGGGCGATTTTGCAGCGACTGGTGGACAATGGGGAACTGCGCGCGCGTCTGCGGGCCGGAATCCGGCCGCCGATGACGTTGGAGGCTTACGGCGAAAAGTTGGAGGCCTTGTATACGAAGCCGCACTGATACGTCTCGCACGGGGTGTTTTTTTGTGTGAGATGCGACGCGCGGGATGCTACGCGAGTAAGGGTATTTCTGTTGAAAATTTCTTTGACAGGGTTTCCGGTTGTGCTAGAATCGGTCGGGCAGTAGCAACCTGAACTATTTTTAGAAAAAGGCGGAGAAAGATGCGCCGTTGGCAGCTGATTCTGATGATGGTGGCGCTGGTAGGCCTGTTGACCGGTTGTAGCGATGCGGTGGATGCAGATCAGTTGTGGCGGGACCCGGCTTTAAATCGGCTTTTGTCGGTCGGGCAGTCGGCGGGACAGACTTTTGTGGGCCGTCATGCCGGTCTGAATGGGGTGGATCTCTGGCTGGAGCCGGCGACGGCCGGAAACGGCGAGGTGGAGTTGCATTTGCGGTCGGATGTGACCGCGACGGACGATCTGGCGACGGCAATTTTGCCGCTCTCTCAAATTCAAGCCCCCGGTTTTTATCATTTCCCCCTGACGGCGCAGGCCGATTCGTTATCCCGTTATTACTATGTCTTTGTCACTCTCAAGGGCGAGGGCAGCGTGAGCCTCGGCGGTGGGCCGGCTACGGCTTATCTGGACGGTTCCGGTTATTTCAATCACCAGCCGGAGGAGTTTCAGAGCGCTTTCCGATTGAGTTACGATCGGGGGGCGCTGGTGCTGGATTGGATGAAAACGCTGGCGGCCGGGGGGGGATTGCTGGTGGTGGCGGTGTTGTTGTTTGTCGTGCCGGGTTGGGCGTTGCTGGCCTGGTTCTGGCGCGGGCCGCATCTGATCTGGCCGGTGCGGGCCGGGCTGGCTGTAGGGATCAGTCTGGCGATCTATCCTGTGCTGGTGTTGTGGACCGGGCTGGTGGGGTTGCATTTGGGGCCGGTTTATGTCTGGGGGCCGGTGGTGGGCGGGGTGGTCGCTTTGATCTGGCGCTATCGCTCCTGGCGGCCGCGCACGGTCTGGGCCCGGGTGGATTCCTGGCGGCGTTCGGAGGCGTTCCGGCCCGATTGTCTGTTGCTGGTCGTCCTGGCTTTGGTTTTTGGGGTGCGGTTGGTGGGCGTGCGGACGCTGGATGGGGCGATGTGGGGCGACGGGTTCCAGCATACCATGATTGCCCAGCTGGTGGTCGATAACGGCGGGCTTTTTTCTTCCTGGGCGCCTTATTCGGTGCTGCAAGATTTCACCTATCATTTCGGCTTTCACACCTGTGTGGCGGCCTTCCACTGGGTGACCGGTTTGAGCGTGGTTCAGTCGACGTTGTGGGTGGGGCAGCTGTTGAACGGTCTGGCAATTCTGGCGCTCTATCCGCTGGCCGTGCGGATAGGGCGGAACCGCTGGGCCGGCGTGCTGGCGGTGGTGCTGGCCGGGCTGGTCTCTCCGATGCCGATGTATTACGTCAATTGGGGACGGTATACGCAGCTGGCCGGGCAGGTGATCCTGCCGGCGGCGGCGTTTATCACCTGGATGATGTTGGAATCTCCCCAGCGGCGCGATTGGGGTATGGTGGGGCTGACCTGGCTCACGATCGGCGGGATGGCGTTGACGCATTACCGGATTTTGATTTTTTACGTTATTTTTGTGATCGCCTGGATGTTGCTGGCGCTGCGTAAAGAGAATTTCCGTCGGGCGGTGGTGTTGTTGACCGTGATGGCCGTTGGCGGCGGTTTGATTTTCCTGCCCTGGTTTATCCATACGTCGGCCGGGGCGATTGTGAGCAATTTTTCGCATCAATTGAAGACGCAGCCGGCGCAGATGACGGCTTTTGCGCGGGATTACAATGCGATCGGGGCTCTGGCCGGCTACATGCCGATTCCCTGGTGGTTTGTGTTGGCCGGGGCGGTGGGATGGGGGCTATGGCAGCGGCGGCGGGAGTTCCTGTTGATCTTTTTGTGGTGGTGGCTGTTGTTTATGGCGACCAATCCGGATTGGTTCTCGTTGCCGGGGGCGGGATCGATCACCAATTTTGCCTTTTTCATTGCGGCTTATATGCCGTTTGGGGTGCTGGTGGGCGAAGCCGGGGGCTTTTTCCTGGAGCGGTTATCGTTGCGTCGTTGGGGAATCGTGCCGGCGGCGGTGGTGATTTTGGGATTGGGGGTATGGGGCGGTTACGGTTTGCTGCGCCAGAATATCAATCCCGGGGCCAGTGCGCTGTTGACGCGGCCGGACGTGCGAGCCATGGAATGGATCCGGGCGAACACGGAGCCTGAGGAGCAAATTCTGATCAATTCGTTTTTTGCCTATGGCGACAGCGTGATTGTGGGCTCCGACGGGGGGTGGTGGATCTCCTTGTTGACGAAGCGGGGCATTACGGTGCCGCCGTTGAATTACGGGACAGAGAAGGGGCCGACGCCGGATTATCGGGAATGGGTCAATGCGTTGACCATCCAGATTCAGACGGCCGGGTTGGATGATCCGGCGACGCAGACGATGCTGCGCGAGCGGGGGGTGCGTTACCTTTACATCGGGCAGCGGCAGGGCCGGGTCAATTATGCCGGGCCTTATGTTTTCGATCCGGTGGCCCTGGGACAGAGTCAGGCCTGGCGGGTGGTCTATCACCAGGATCGGGTGTGGATCTTCGAGCGGGTGGAGAGCCGCCAGTAAGCAGGTGAACAAGAGATTTCACCGCAGAGCACGCAGAGACCGCAAAGAGGGAAGAGAGGAGATTTTCTTTAAATTCTTTTCTGTGGCCTCTACGCCTATTTTCAAGACAGAAGTCCATGGTGGGGGGGCACCCCGAAGGATGAAAATGGGTTTCAGGCGCTGCCTGTTGGCCCTCATCCTCCCCCCGGCCCCCTCCTCGCGAAGCACCCCAACGAACACGCGGGAACGGGGATCTGGTTCCTGAATGTTGATTGCTCTGTGGGGGAAGGAGGGGGGAGAGAACGTCACCGGGGCGGCTCTGGAAAAGGCCTATTTTCAGGACAGAAGTCCATGGCGGGGGCGGCATCCCGCAGGATGAAAATAGACGATTTGTCAGGATTGGGTACCCACAAGGGGTACCCCTACGGGAGATTGTTTTGTAGGGGCGAGGTTTCCTCGCCCCATGCAGGTTCCGAAGGCAGCCACCGGGTGGGGTGACCCCGTCCCTACATTGGCGGTGTTCGCGTAGGGGCGGCCCAATGGGGCCACCCTCGGGGAGATCTTTGCCCGGCGTAGCCTATCTCAAAACAGAGGGTGTTTTATCGATGAAGGTGGCTTTGGTAGGTCCGGTTTATCCTTATCGCGGGGGAATTGCCCATTATACAACCCTGTTGCATCAGGCACTGGTGGCGCAGGGTGCCGAGGTGCTGTTGATTTCGTTCAAACGGCAGTATCCGGCCTGGCTTTTTCCGGGGCGGAGCGATCGAGATCCCAGCGAAAAGGGGACGGCAATCCCGGAGGCGCGTTACTGGATCGATTCGTTGAATCCGTTCAGCTGGCTGGCGACGTTCAGCCGGCTGCGTCGTTTTTTGCCGGAGTTGCTGGTTTTGCAGTGGTGGACCTCTTTTTGGGCCCCGGTCTGGCTGGTGTTGGGCGGATTGACCCGCCTTTTTTTACAGGTGCCGATTGTGATTATCTGTCACAATGTGCTGCCGCATGAGGCCAAAGTGTGGGACCGCTGGTTGACCCGGATGGTGTTGGGTCTGGCCGGGCGGTTGATCGTGCAATCGGAGGCGGAGCGCCGGAAGGTTTTGCAGTTATTGCCGAAAATGGATGTGGCGGTGGTTTCGCATCCGGTTTATCCGATGTTTGCGCAGGGCCGGCCGGAACGGGCTGAGGCACGCCAGCAGCTGGGACTGGCGGCTGAGGGGAAGATCCTGCTTTTCTTCGGGATGGTGCGGGAGTACAAAGGGCTGGCGGATGCTTTACGGGCGCTTCCTGATATTCGCGCCGTTTTTTCTGATGTGACTTTGCTGGTGGCGGGGGAATTTTGGGGCGACAAGGGGCAATATCTGGCGCTGATCGAGCGGCTGAAATTAAAGGAGGCTGTGGTGATTCGCGATGCCTATGTGCCGGATGAAGAGGCCGCGCTTTATTTTGCGGCGGCGGATTTATTGGTGGCTCCTTATCGCCGGGCGACCGGCAGCGGGGTGGTGCAGGCAGCGGCGGGGTGTGGTTTGCCGGTGATTGCATCGGCGGCTTTGGCGGCCGGGTTAAGTCTGGGAGCGGGAAAGGTGCCGCCGGAGATTCCGACCGGCGATCCGGCTGCGCTGGCTCAGGCAATCAACCGGTTTTTTTGCGGGGATGTGGATGTGGCCTGGCGGTTCGATCAGCCGGAGTTGTGGACGGAACGGGCGACCTGGGAAGATCTGGCCGCTTGCGTGACGGCTGGGGGGCGATCTGCATGAATGCGAAAACCGGTAAGCGGGTCACTTTTGTATTGACGCAGAGCCTGGAATGTCCGTCAGGGGTGGGGCGTTACTGGCCGCTGGCCTGGGGGCTGGCGCGCCGGGGATATCAGGTGCGGGTGGTGGCGCTGCATCCCAATTATGCGGCTTTGTCGGAGCGGCGTTTTGTGCGGGAAGGGGTCGAGGTCTGGTATGTGGCCCAGATGCATGTGCGCAAAGAGGGCAATCTGAAGTTTTATTTCAGTCCGTGGCAATTGTTGTGGGTGGTTTTCCTGGCGACCTTGAAGTTGACCTGGGCGGCCGTGGTCAGTCCCGGCGATTGGTATCAACTGGGAAAGGCTCAGCCGATCAATGGGGTGGCGGGGTTGGCGTTGTTGCTGTTGGGACGCCGGGTCTATCTGGATTGCGATGACTATGAGACGACCTCCAATCAATTCGGCGCGGGATGGCAGCGGAAGGTGGTGGCCTGGTTTGAGGATGGGATGCCTCGACTGGCGCGTGGGGTAACGGTCAATACGCACTTTTTACTGGAGCGAATTCGGGCGGTCGTGCCGGCATCCCGGCCGGTGATTCTGGTGCCCAACGGGGTGGATCTGGCCGATTTCGAGCCGCCGGAGCCGGCGCGGGTAGCGGCGTTGCGGGCGCAGCTGGGCGTTGAGGGGCGGCCGGTCGTGATCTATGTGGGCAGCCTGAGTTTGGTCAATCACCCTGTGGATTTGTTGCTCAAGAGTTTTGGAGAAAAGGTCCTGCCCCGGGTACCGCAGGCGGTGTTATTGATTGCAGGGGGCGGGCCGGATCTGGAAGCGTTGCAGGCTCAGGCGGCGGCCATGGGGGAGAGCGTGCGTTTTCTGGGGCGCATTCCCCATGCGGAGATTTTGTGTTATTATGCCGCCGCAGATCTTTCGGTTGATCCGGTGCTGGCGGATGAGACGGCGGCGGCCCGGTCACCGTTGAAGCTGTATGAGAGTCTGGCGGTGGGGACGCCGGTTTTGACCGGGGCGGTCGGAGATCGCTGCGATCTCTTGCAGGAGTGTCCCTCGATGCTGGTGCCGGCAGGAGATGCGAGCGCTCTGGGGCTGCGAATGGCGCATTTGTTGTTGGATGAGCCCCGGCGAGCGGCGGCGCAGGCCTGGGCACGAGAGCAGCAGAAGCAATTTCTTTGGGAATCCCGGATCGATACATTTGTGAAGGTCTATGATGCATGACGGTATGGAATCCGATGTCTGGGTGGTGATCCTGAACTGGAACGGGGGAACCATGCTGTTGGATACGGTCGGTTCGGTGCTGGCGGTCGAGGCCCCGGTGCCGCATGTTTTGGTGGTAGACAATGCGTCGCAGGACGGCAGTGAACAGGCGGTGCGGGCTCGTTTCCCGGAAGTGGAGGTGATCTGCAATGCAGCCAATCTGGGTTTTGCGGCAGGGAACAATGTGGGAATTCGGGCGGCGCTGGCGCAGGGGGCGGCCTTTGTGTTGGTGTTGAACAACGATACCTGGGTCGATCCGGCGGCGGTGAACCGGTTACGGGCCGCGCTGCTGGCCGATCCACAGCGAGGGATGGCGGTTCCGAAGATTTATTATGCCGGAGAGGCTCAGCCCCGGCGGTTGTGGGCGGCCGGAGGGGCCTGGCGGGCTTTTCCTCCGCGGGCCGTTATGCGCGGACTGGGTCAGCCCGACGCGGGGCAGTACGATCGTGGTGAAGTGGTGCCCTATGCGACCGGTTGTGCGTTGCTGGTACGCCGGGAGCTGTTTGAGCAATGCGGGTTGCTGGATGAGCACTATTTCATGTATCAGGAAGATTATGCTTTCTGCGACCGGGTACGGGCGCAGGGTTTGCAGATCTGGTATGAGCCCGGGGCGGTGATTCAGCATCGGGTATCGGCCAGTACAGGGGAGGGGTCCCCTGCCAAATTGCGTTATTGGGGCTATGGAACCGTGTTGTTTTATGCACAGCATTATCGGAACCCGGCAGTTTTTGTCGGGGCTCTGGCGGCTTTTCTGGCCTGGGCGGTGGTACGGGATGGGTTGCGCGGGCGACGCATTCCGCTTAAGGCGCTGGCTCAGGGAGTCCGTGAGGGATTGTCAGCGCTTGGTGATATTCAGAAAGAGGTAAGGTATGCGGGTTTTATTCGTTGAAGTCGCGCCGGCAGATCAAACCAATGCTTATCTTTGCAATGGATTGGGCTATATTGCAGCCTACCTGCGCAAGTATGTCCCGACCGTGGAGATGCGGATCATCAAAGGAGATGCTGCGCTGGTGGCTCAGGTGGCTGCCGAGTATCATCCGGAGATTGTAGGGATTTCGACCGTCTCCCAGTATTATCGGATTGCGACGGAAGTGGCGGCGGCGGCCCGGAAGGCGGGGGCGCTGGTGGTTATCGGGGGCCATCACGTCAGTTCGCTGCCGGATTCGATCACTTCGGCGATGGATGTGGCGATCATCGGTGAGGGAGAAGAGACATTCTTCGAGCTTTATCAGGTTTACGCGGCGCAGGGCTTGGACTGGAAGGCTTTCCGGAATATTCCCGGGCTGGCTTTTCGGGATGAGGCAGGGTTGATCGTGCAGACCGCACCCCGTCCTTTACACAAGAACCTGGATGACTTTCCGTTTCCGGCTCGAGATTTGATGCATATCCGTCCCGGCCAGAGCATGGGGATTATCTCTTCGCGGGGCTGCCCTTATGTATGCGTTTTCTGTGCTTCCAGCGCATTCTGGAGCAGTATGCGGTTCCATTCGCCGGACTATGTGGTGGCCGAGTTGAAAGAGATGGCGGAACGCTATCAGACCTCGCATATCTATTTTTGGGATGATTTGTTCATTGCCAACGTTCAGCGAATTGAAGCGATTTTGAAGCTGGTTCAGAATGAGCCGGTGTTGAAGGGGATGAAATATTCCGTGACCTGCCGGGCCAATCTGGCGACCGATGAGCTGGCGCGGATGTTGAAAGAGATGAATGTCGTAGAAGTGATGTTGGGGCTGGAATCGATGGCGCCGCGCACTTTGAAATATTTGAAACCCCATGTGACGGTGGAGCAGAACCGGAATGCCGTCGATGTATTGCATCGGGCGGGGTTGAATGTGACCGGTTTCTTTGTGATTGGGTCGCCGCAGGAGAAGCGGGAGGAGCTGGAGGAGACTTTGCATTTTGTGAAGACGGCGCCGCTGTATCGGGCCGAAGCCTATTTGTTGACTCCCCTGCCCGGGACGCCGGTCTGGGATTATGCGGTGCAGCGGGGGCTGCTCGATCCGGAAAATGTTCCATGGGATCGGATGTATATCGACAATCCCGAGAATCCGGAGAACGGGATTCACCTTTCCGAAACGATGAGTCCGGAGGAGTTGCGGGGGTACTGGCGGGAATTTCAGAAGATCCGTCAGGCAAAGGACCGCCGGAATATGTTGAATCGGGTGCCGCAACATTTACGTCATTTGATCCAGGCACCTAAAGATGAAGTGGCCTTAATTTTGAATTTATTGAAGACCCGGCGCCAGGGACATATCTAGGAGTTTTTTGAGGTCAAATGGAAACAGTCGTTTGTAATAATTGCGGTGAGCAGAAATTTACCGTTGCGTTGACGGGGCCGGATTGGCTGCATGGTTTACCGGGAAGCTTTACGCTGGTGCGTTGTCAGGGCTGTGGTCTGTTGTACCTCAATCCCCGACCGGTCGGTGAAGAACTGGCGGCCTACTATCCGTCGGATTACGAGGCGCATATCGGTACCCGGAAGATGGGGTGGTTGAAGCAACTGGAGTACGATTATGGAATCCAGAAACGCTATCGGGGCATTATGCGGTATACCCGGCCGGGGCGGATGCTCGATATCGGCTGTGCGACCGGAGATTTTCTGGCGGGGATGGAAGATCGGGGCTGGGAAGTGATGGGGATT
Source organism: uncultured Anaerolineales bacterium (assembly GCA_964501335.1). GTDB lineage: Bacteria > Chloroflexota > Anaerolineae > B4-G1 > SLSP01 > CAZCTC01. The sequence goes on from CAZCTC010000004.1 coordinate 107,626, forward strand.
GAGCCGAGCGAGCAGGCTTCGCGTTATGCCCGGGAGACTTTGGGCTTGAATGTGCAGACGGCTTCATTGGAAGAGGCGCAGCTGGACGACAACAGCCTGGATTTGATCACCATGTGGAATGTGTTGGAACATTTGCCGGACCCGGCGCAGGCCCTGGGGCGTATTGCACGGGCGTTGAAACCGGGAGGGCTGTTGGTTTTTGCCATCCCCAGTCTGCGCAGTTACGATGTGAAGTGGTTTAAGAAGTATTGGGCCGGCTATGATTTGCCCCGGCATTTGTACACTTTTCCGGAAGGGGTGATGGAGCAGATGGTGAGCCGGCAAGGGTTTAAGGTGTTGGGGCGGAAGTGTATTTACGGCACCTATAATGCCCTGGCGTTCAGCGCCCGTTTTGCCCTGCGGGACAAAGTCTCGGATCCCCAACGTCGGGAATTTTATCAGCAGATGATCCTTTCTCGACCGGCGCGGTTGTTGATGTGGCCGGTGGCGGCCGTGATTTCCATGTTGAACCGGGGGACCATTATGACCTGGTTCTGCCGAAAAACGGCGGCCTGAATGACCACAGAGGAAAAAAGCTGGCTGGATTTTTTCAGCCGTCCCGAGGTCAACCGTTTTTTTTCTTTCTCAGGACTGGGATTGGCGCTGATTGTTGTGATCAGTGTGGTTTATAAAAACTGGGGAGAATTTGCCGGTTTTGCCTGGAATTTGCAATGGGGGCCTTTGGTGCTGGCCGTTCTGATGTTAAGTGGGGCCTTCGGTTGTAATTTTGTGACCTGGTATTGGATCAGCCGTAGTCAGGGAAGCCGTCTGGCCTGGGGAAAGGAACTGGAAATCTACAGTTTCTCAACCGTGGTACGGCGCATTCCAGGGATCATCTGGCAGGTAGCGGGGCGTACTTATCTTTACTCGCTGGCGGAGGTCGATGTACGGGTTCCTTTGTGGGGGAGTTTGTGGGAAGTTTTGGTGCAGATGATTTCCGGGACCTTGTTGATGATCCTGGCTTTGTGGTTTTCTATGGATTTAAGGAATACAATTCCGGGCGGACTTTGGTGGACTTTTTTGCTGCTTCCGGTAGGGGGGGCTTTGTTATGCCCGGATAAAATCCAGGCAGGGTTGGAGCGGTTGCGGCGGCGACCCACCGGCGAAGCTGGCGGGTTAGGACGAGAGCAACTGGTGAGATGGATCGGGTTGTATGTCATCAGCTGGATTTTGGGCGGCGGAATTCTCTTTTGTTTACTGGCGGCATTGAACCCCGTTGCGTTTGATTTTTTCCCTGTTTGTGTGGGGATGGTGGCGGCAACCGGGGTCCTGGCCCTGGCTGTTTTTATTATCCCTGGGGGTTTGGGGCTGCGGGATGTTACGTTATTGTTGTTGTTGAAACTCTATTTTCCGGCACCGATTGCTGTGGCGGCTGCTCTGTTATTTCGTTTGTGGCTATTGATTGGAGAAGCGGTCGTGGCGGGAGCGGTTTACGGCATCACCCGAGGGTGGTATTGGGCTAAAATTCGGTATTTTAATCCATAGGTAGTATTGCTTAAGAGGGGCATTTCCGTATAATCCTGATAGTAACAGGCTGAGATTCGGTCCGTTACGCCTTATTAACTCTTTTAGGAGGATGCTATGAAGAAGTTGCTTTTAGTCGGGTTGGTGGCCATGATGCTGGCCATGTCGTTTGTGCCCACGATGGCGCAGTACACGACCAAGACGAGCTTCCAGGTTCAGAACCTGAGCGCCCAGACTGCCAATGTGCAGTTGATGTACTATGGTAGTGACGGTAACCCCATTTCCGGGGCGACCTTCAATGACACCATTAACGCCAACAGCAACAAACTGTATGTTCAGAGCAATAACACCGCCCTGACCGATGGGTTCAACGGTTCTGTCGTCATCGCTTCCGATCAGCCCGTTGCCGCCATCGGCATTCAGCAGTCCGACAATGCCGCCGGGACCTTGAAGTACCAGGGTACCTATGGTGGTTTCTCGGCGACTGACGCCGCTACCAAGTTCTATCTGCCCGTGGTCATGAAGGCTTACTACGGCTATACCACCGAAATTTCGGTCCAGAATGCCAGCACCAGCAACGTTGATGTTGTTATTTCTTACTTTAGCACTGGTCAGGTTCTCACCGATACCATCTCTGGTTTGAAGCCGGGTCAGGTCCACCGCTTTAACAATGCCAACACCCCCGGCATGCCGGCCACAAACTACATTGGTGCGGCGACGATCAATGCGACGGGCAATATCGTGGCGGTCGTGAATCAGAATGCTCTGGCTGGTACTTATTTGACCAAGCCCCAACAGCAGACCTACGAAGGGTTTTCGTCTGCCAACGCCGGCTCCATCCTGTACGCTCCGGTCCTGATGAAGGCTTACTACGGTTTCAATACTGCTTTGGTGGTCCAGAACGTTGGTACCACCAGCACTGATATCACCGTTACCTTTACCATTACTCCTGGTTCTTCGGCCCCTGGCTCAACCCTGGTCCGCACCTCGACTCTGGCTCCTGGCGCCGGCACTCAGTTTGTTCAACAGAACGAAGCTGGCCTGCCCGCCCGCAACTGGCTGGGTTCCGCCATCGTGACCTCCTCCGGTGGTCAGATCGTTGCTATCGTCAACCAGCAGAATACCATTACCGGTAAGGCCGCCAGCTACAACGCCTTCTCCAAGTCCGGCACCCGCTACGTCGGTCCGAACGTCATGCGCAACTATTACAACTTCAACACTTCCGTGCAGGTTCAAAATGTCGGTACTTCCCCCACCACCTGCGCGGCTGTCTTCAAGGGCACCGCTACGGGCAACTCGAACGTGAACGTCACCGCCAACAGCACGACGATTCAGCCTGGTGGTACCTACCTGTATGTTCAGCAGAACCAAAGCGATCTGGGCATGGGTTTCGTCGGCGCTGTTGACGTCACCTGCGGTGGGCAGCCTTTCGTGGTTGTGATCAACCAGAACGGTCCCGATGGCCAGGGTGACAACGCCATGGCTTACAACGGTATCCCCGTTCAGTAAACCGGACTGTTATTAATCATAGAAAGGGACCACGTTATGTGGTCCCTTTCTGCATCTTTTTCCAGGAGAGGTAGCGTTGAAAGTTTCGAAATGGATGGTAGTGATTTTCGCCGCATTCATTTTGGGCGGTTGTAATCAGGGAGCAAATCCTACGGTTTCCCCAGTGAATAATACAGTTTCGCCTGTGGCGGAGCCGGTTAAGATGGATCAGGTTTCCTGCCTGACGCGGATTACGCCGGTGGGGAATACGGTTTGCGGTTATGTCTGGGATCGAGATCGGAATGCTCCGGTGCCGAATCGTCCAGTTTATCTGGCGGATGCTTTGTTCTCATCGGATGGAAGTGGGGGCGTTTTTGCTGCTTTGGATGTTACGACTGCTCCTATCGCCGTTACGGATGAAAACGGTATGTTTTATTTTGTTAATGTTCCATCCCAGATGTTCTTCCTGATGGTAGAAAGCTTTCCACAGAGCTTGATGTTGCACGAACGCGAAATTCAGGATAACGATCTGTTTGTGGACTTTAGAGAAAAGACCGGTAATGTGGATTTAGGAACTGTGATAGCTTATGATCTGGCTTATGGGTCACCTTAAGCTTTCAAAAAGCAAGGTGTTTTCACGGACAATCGATCATTGAATTTTTACGCCGCCGCCGCCACCTGGCGGCGGCGGCGTATAAATTTAACGACGGCAGGGGATGGATTGACATTTGGAGTCGGCTGGTTATGATACTGTTACGGACGGGGGTGCGCTTCCCGTAGAGGGGAAATATCAGGGGGCTGAGATGACTAAATTTGCAGATCTTACCATTGAAGATGTTCTGAAGAAGATGCCGGAAGGCAGCGTGGGCGTTGAAGCGCGGGCCCTGGTGCGTCGGGCCTATAATTTTGCAGAGGAGGCCCATGCGGGGCAGTTTCGCAAGTCGGGCGAGCCTTACCTTCAACATTGTCTACATGTGGCCTCTCTGCTGGCTGATCTGCATCTCAAGCCTACGGTAATCGCCGCAGGCCTGTTGCATGATGTTCTGGAAGATTGTGATGTGAAACTGGAACAGCTTGAGGAGTTGTTCGGGGCTGAAGTGGCGGTGATGGTGGATGGGGTGACCAAATTGAAAGAGGTCGATCGTCTGACCGGCCTGGCGAACCTGGATGTGCCGCTGCGGATGGTATCGAGTGATAAGGAGGCGGAAAGCGATTCCAGAGTTCGGGATGCTCAGGAGTCGGAAAGCCTGCGCAAGATGTTTATTGCCATGGCCAAGCATCCCCGGGTGATGTATATCAAGCTGGCGGATCGCCTGCACAATATGCGGACATTGGGGGCGCTTTCTCCGGAGCGGCAAACCATTATTGCCCGGGAAACCATGGATATTTTTGCGCCGTTGGCTAACCGCATCGGGGTCTGGCGGTGGAAAGGGGAGCTGGAAGACCTTTCGTTTCGGTATCTCAATCCAACGATGTATTCCAATCTGGCTTCTTTTTTGGAATCGAGTCGCCAGGAGCGCGAGGAGCGGGTCAAGCATCATATTACCGTGTTACAGAATGCATTGAAGGATGAGAGTATTCCTGCCCAGGTCAAGGGACGCCCAAAACACATCTATAGCATTTATCGCAAGATGCAGCGGAAGAATGTGCCGTTCAGTCAAATTTACGATACCGAAGGGCTGCGGGTGATTGTGGAGACCGATCCGCAGTGTTATCAGGTGTTGGGGATTGTGCATGGTCTCTGGCGACCGGTGCCGGGTGAATTTGACGATTATATCGCCCATCCCAAGCCCAATCTCTATCGCAGTTTGCATACGGCGATTTTTGGGGAAGATGGACGGCCGTTGGAGATTCAAATCCGGACGGTATCCATGGATGAGATTGCGGAAAACGGTATGGCGGCGCACTGGCGTTACAAGGAAGCCGGGCACAGTACCGATCCGGATGTCGATCAGGAAGTGGCCTGGATGCGGCAATCGGTGCAGGATTTCGGCCAGGAGAGTGGGGAGGCCTTTGTCGAATTGATGAAGGCCGATATTTTCCAGGATCGCGTTTTTGTTTTTACACCGCAGGCAAAGCTGATTGATTTACCGGCCGGGGCCACTCCGCTTGATTTTGCCTATCATATCCATACCGATATCGGTCACCGCTGCCGTGGCGCTAAGGTGGACGGGCGATGGGTGACTCTGAACTATCAATTGAAGACGGGTGAGCGCGTGGAGATTATTACCAGCAAGACCGTGGCGCCCAGCCGCGACTGGTTGAATGAAGAGTTGGGGTATGTGAAAACCCATCGGGCCCGGGAGAAGATTGCGCAATGGTTCCGTCGACAGGGGCGGGAGGACAATGTGGCGCAGGGTGGAGCGATTGTCGAACGGGAGCTGAAACGATTGGGCCTGACGGATTCTGTGGAAGATGTGGCCCGGCTCTTTGCCAAGCGCTATCAACGGATTGAGGATTTTTTGGCGGCAGTCGGGATCGGGGATGTTTCCAGTGAGCGGATTGCCAATCGTTTGGAAGAGCTGATTCAGAGCCGGACTGCAGAAAAAGCGAAGGATATCGAGTTGCCGGAGCCGGTGCCGGAACCGCCGCAGGCTTTGCCTTCCAGTGCCGGGAAGGTTTTTATCCGAGGCACGGGCGATTTATTGACGCATGTGGCGCGTTGTTGTAATCCTTTGCCCGGTGAGGCTATTATTGGTTATGTGACCCGCGGCAAAGGTGTGACGATCCATAAGCGTGAATGCCCCAATGTGTTGCAAATGGGAGTGGAAGATCGGGAGCGATTGATTGAAGTGGAGTGGGGGAAAGAAGAGACGACTTTCCCGGTACGGGTGTTGGTGCGGGCGTACGATCGGTCGCGGTTGTTCCACGATATCAGTGGGGTGGTGGCCAATGAGAATCTGAATATGACGGCGGTGACTACTTCCAAACGCGATCGTTACAATGTGGTTCCGATCTATATTACGATGGAAGTGCCGAATCTGGCGAAACTGCATCGAGTTTTGGGAAAAATCGAGCAGGTTTCTAATGTGATCGATGCCCGGCGGGTAGGATAAATTTGATTTTAGCGTCCCGCTAACGGCTTTTTTCGGTAAAAAGCGACGCGCTGGATGGGGAGAGAGAGTTGTTTTTATTCATATTTTCGGCGGCTTCAGAAAGCCGCCGAAAATATGGGCTTTTTCCAGACCAAGCGCACAGGTCGAATTTGATTTTAGTGTCCTGCAACAGGTGCTTTTTCGGTAAAAAACGACGCGCTGGATGCTACGCGAGGGAGAGAGTTTTTAGTAACGAAGAGAGCGCAATCTTCAGGATTGCGCTCTCTTTGTATTAAGATTGAATTTTAGTAGCTGTCGGTGACGGGAGGAACGGCGTCCTTCCAGTCTTCAGCGCGTTTGACCGTGGGGGGCTGATTTTTGGTAGCCAACCAGTCTTGATAGGCCTGGGTTTTCTTTTCCGTCAACACCCAGTCTTCAAGCGGACGGTCTTCTTCGTGGCCCTGGACAAAGACCATGTAATAGCGTCCGTCCTGTTCCATGACAATTTCACTGGTTTTGCTGACGGGGGTATTGAAGGCGATCTTTTCCACTTCGGGACCAATTTGGGTGCTCAGGTAGTTCTGGGGAATCCAGGGGATGGATCCGCCGCTGACCGACCCGGTGTAGGTGCTGCTGTCCTGGATCGAAGCCAGAATGTCCTCGGGGGTTTCGCCGGTCTGGAAGCGTTTTTGCACTGCCAGGAGTTCGGTTTGAGTGGGGGCGGTGAAGTACATAAGTTCGACCTGGGTGCCTGAGGTGGGAATATCTTTGCTCAGAGCCTCTTCCAGTTTGGTCTTGAGGAGGTCGGTAGCGACCATTTCGCGGAACTGGGCTTCGGTCAATTTGGTGGGGGCGAGCCAGTTGGTGACGAAATTCTGGTAATTGATTTTGTATCCGCCTTCGGTCATCGGTGCCGTACCGGAGAGGGCCGCCGTGTCGCTGATGGTGGTGGTCGTCGTGACGTTGCGATCATAGCCGATCATCTTTTCTATGGCCAGATCGATTTCCTCGTCCGTGACGGTCAGCCCCCGGAGCTTGGCTTCCTGGCGCACCAGTTCTTCTTCGATCATCGTGGTCAGCACATCGTTGGCCAGAATATCGGACATATCCGCACTGAGCTGGCTTTGATATTGCTGGATTTGAGATTGAATTTGCTGGGTGATGCTGTCCGAACCATCGCCGGCGCCGGCGAATTGCGTCAGCATCTCCTGGTATTGGGCGATCTGGCTTTTGATGGTGTTACGCTGGAAAAGAATCCGGCTTTGGAAGAGGTTGCGGGTTATAGGGGTATCGTTGACGGTGGCAACGGGACTCATCCCTTTGAAGATGACTTCGGTAAAGAGCCCATAACCGAGCAGCAGGACGATGATGGCGATGATGCCGATGGCGCCCTGCGTGATATATTTCTTCATCTGCTCGTCTTTTTCGTGGTGGGCAATTTGCCGACGAGTGGTGATTTTCTCTACAGGTTTTTTGGTGGCCATAGTTTCTCCATTTAGAAGCAGCGGGCATAGGACAATCCTATGCCCGCTGCTCGTATGTCAGGGGATTTAGTAGGGATGCCCTTGTTCGGAGACAAAGGGCAGCAGAGCGATATGGCGGGCGCGCTTGATAGCGACGGCCAGCCGGCGCTGGTGTTTGGCGCAGAGACTGGTCTGGCGGCGAGGGCGGATTTTACCACGCTCGCTGACATAGCGCCGCAGCAGGTCAACCTGCTTGTAATCAATATTACTTTGGTTTTCGGTGCAGAAGTAGCAGACGCGCCGGCGGGGGGCGAATTTCCGTTGGGCATCGCCGCCGCGGGGCCGGGCTTCATTGCTGCTGCTGCTCCGACCACGGTTGCTGGGATAAGGCATGCTATTCCTCCTCAGAAAAGTAGCAACTAAGTTTTTTTAATTTAGAAAGGGGCGCCCGGGCCGAGCGGCTCCTCTTCCCCTTCTTCAAGGGGAAGATCGTTGTCTTCGGCCTGGTCGGCGGCATTATCATATCCATCCAGGAAGATCAACTCCTGCGCCACCAGTTCTGTGCGATAGTGGCGTTGGCCGTCCATATCTTCCCAGGAACGTGTTTGTAGCCGTCCTTCCACATAGACCTGGGAGCTTTTGTGCAGACGTTTCTTGCACAATTCAGCCAGCCCTCCCCAGGCGACTACGTGAAACCATTCGGTCTCTTCCCGGCGTTCTCCTTCGTTGTTGGTCCATCCACGGGTGGTGGCCACATTGAAGGCGGCGACAGGCTGACCGCTGGCGGTGAACCTCATTTCGGGGTCCCGCCCCAGCCGACCGATGATCATTACTTTATTGAGTCCACGCACCATGGCGTTCCCCCTGAACAGTTGCTGATAGGTCAGGCAGCTGCTTCAGAAGGGGTGGTCGGCGCTTCCTGGGACAGATCGGGCTCGGCGCTTTCCTGAGCGGTTTCAACAACCACCGGCTCTTTTTTCGCCGGGGCGGGCTCTTCCAGCCGAACGATCAGTTCGCGCAGCACCCCTTCCGCTAATAACAGGTTGCGCTCGAATTGCTTAACGGCATTGGGATCGGCGCTAAAGCGTACCAGATAATAGCGGCCCTCTTTCTGGTGCTTGATGCGATACGCAAGGCGGCGAAGCCCCCAGGTATCAAATTGTTTAACCGTGGCTTTCGCCTCATTGAGGTAAGTGCGGATGCGTTGAAGCAACGCTTCAGTGCCTTCCTCATCCAAACCGGGGTGCAAAATCACCATCAACTCATAATCCCGCGTAGCCAAGACGGTGTCTACCTCCTTTCCATGGGTTTGCTCTTGCATGCGGGCGCAGGAGCGGAAAGACCGTCTGGTCAATCCGGTGCATGTTACCACAGAATCGGGGAATGGCAAGATGAAGGGTTTGAGTGAGCCTGTAAGCCGGATTTTGTTCCCTGGAGGGTGGTGAACATCTATCTCGAAGGCCGGTTACCCGACCCCTCTAGCAGTCTACCCGGAGGCTGTGCATGCACAGGAACGGGCCGTTCCCGGCTCCGAAGAGCCTGTCCTCCTGCTTGACCTTGCTCCAGGTGGGGGTTGCCTGGCCAGCCGGTTACCCGGACTGCCGGTGGTCTCTTACACCGCCTTTTCACCCTTACCCGCCGAAGCGGGCGGTTTGTTTCTGTGGCCCTGTCCGCGGATCGCTCCGTCCGGGGGTTACCCGGCACCCTGCCCTGTGGAGTCCGGACTTTCCTCACGCAGCGGGGGGCTGCGCGCGATCACCCGTCTCACTCAAACCCGGGTTAAGGATACCACAATTGTAAGGTCCTGCAAGGTGCGGCACTCCGAAAGATGAAAAAGAGATTTCACCACAGAGTCACAGAGGACACAGAGAAGAAGAGAGGAGATTTTCTGAAACGTAATGGGGAATTAGCGCGCCGCCGGGACGGCTCTGGAAATGTCCATGTTTTCGCGGGCTTCAGAAAGCCCGCGAAAACATAAACAAAAAAACTTTCTCTCGCCATCCAGCGCGGCGTATCTGATCAGGAAAAGATCATTTGCGGGACGTTACAAGGCCGGGCCCTTACTATAGCGGTCTATTTTCAGGACAGAACGCCATGCAGGGGGCGGCACCCCGAAGGATGAAAATTCAGCGGAAGTAGACAGTAGACAGCCTGCGTCGCCTGTGCGGTTCTGGAAAAGGGCCATGTTTTGGTGCGCCTTCTGAGGCGCACCAAAACATAAACAGAAAAACTCTCTCCCCCCATCCAGCGCGGCGCGACTTACAGGAGAGGAGCTTTGTGCGGGCTATTTTCAGATATATGGGGGAGTTTTTACGGGAAATTCCGTACTGTTTTTGCGAAAATTCCGTAGTTCTACGGATATACAAAACAAACCAGAAATGGATAATTTGAACCGGCCGGAAAGCCGTATCCTTTTCAGGTCATTGGGGGACCAATTTGAGCCGATGAGCCTAAATGGCCCAGTTTTTGCCAGTGATGTGGAAATCGATGCGGTATGATGGCTTTGTTGGATGGAGAGGATTTCGCCATTTAAATTATTGCAATCTCCAATCTTATTTCATTCTACGCGGAGGAATTTAATGAACGGTTTTTTGAAGTGGTGGCGGACGGCAGGCTTGAATGTCCTGTTAGTCGTTTCGCTGCTGGCATCGGCGATGCCGGTTTCGGCGCAGGCGATGGTCCCGGCCATTGCCCCGGCGGATGTTGTGACGGCGCCGGTGCCGCCGGAATTGACCGAGGTGCCGGTCGATGCGGTCGTTGCACCGATGCCGACGGAATATGTCGAAACGTTGCCGGAACTGGTGACGGTTACTCCGGAGCCGCCCGAGGCTATCGGTACGGCTCAGGCGACGACGACGCCGGAGCCGAAGGTGAGTGCGACGCCGACGGTCACGCCGACGGGGCGGAGGCGGATGTCCGCTTCTACCGATGCAGCTTCTTTTCAGGGATGGAAGCCTTCGTTCAACCGGCCGACCGTTTCTCTTTTCCGCGGAGCGGCTACTTACAGTACTAAAATCGAGGTTCCGGCCGGTCGGGGCGGTGTGCAGCCTGATCTGACGTTGAATTACAACAGCAGCCGGGTGGACGGGATTTTCACCTGGGCCGAAAGCGATTGGGTCGGCGTGGGGTGGGCCATGGGGCTCCCGGAAGTGGTGCGTACCGGCACTTATATGGATATGAACAGCGATGCTTCTTCTTCCTGGTATGTCCGGGGGACGCAGTTTACGTTATTATTGAACGGCACCGGTTATGAACTCAAGGCCGGGCCGGGCGTGACGAATGAAAACGCCGGGCGGTATTATGCCAAGGATGCTCCCCAAATCCGGATCGATCTGGTTAACGAGACAGCTCCTCATGCTTTAGGGCAAACCTGGTACATCACGATGCCGAACGGGATCAGCTATCGCCTGGGCTATAATCAGGATTCCGAACAGGTGGTCGGCGATCAGGGCGACGGCTCTGACTTTGTTTATCGCTGGCGCATGGACCAGATGCGCGATCGCTCGGGCAATCTGATGGAAGCCAGCTATCGGGAATCGCAAGATTACGGCTTTCCCCTGCACAATCGAGCCAGTGCTTTGGAAGAAATCCGTTACAACAATTACATCAGCAACGGTACCACGTATTGGATGACCAAAGTAAAATTCAATCTGGTGACCGATAGTTTCGACCATCACAGCAATGTGCCGGGGGTATCTGAGCGGCAGGCCCTGCACAGCAACGGCCGAATCGATAGCATCGAGATCCAGCAGATGAACACGGTGATGCGACGCTATCAATTCACCTATGCTGCCGGCAATGTGGCGGGGGGATCTGGATCGATGGGGCCCATGTTCCGGTTGACCGAAATTCAACAGCGCAACGGGGACAACAGTGCCGGGCTGCCGAGCACCAAATTCACTTACACGGATAAAGAAAACCGGTATTTCGACTCCACTTGTACGGTTAACTGTGAATATCGATGGGCAACCTTTGCTTATCCCCGCCTGACCCGGATTGAAAACGGTTATGGTGGGAAGATGGAATTCGATTATTTGCAGGATGACACGACCACCCCGAATTCTTATTCGACCGGCTATGCCTACCGGGTGAGCCAGATGCGGGTTTACGACGGCATCCACACGGCCCCGGTGACGTCGACGTATACTTATGCGGTGCCGTCCTATGATCCGGGGCTGCTGGGCTGTCCGGTGGTGACCGAGACGATCACCGACCGGGACGGTTCATTCCTTGCCCGGAGTGAGCATTATTTCCATATCGACGGCAAGGATTCCTGGCGGCTGGGTCGGGAATATCGGGCTCAGCACTACGACAGCTCCGGACGGTTGTTGTCCAAAAATGAAACGACCTGGGATGTGATTCCGGTGCCGTTGAGCGATTTGAAGACGACGCTGGGGGTGCGGGAAGAGGTGGTGAGCACCGATTATACGGTCGTGCCGACCCAAACCCGGCGGACGGCTTACCGCTACGATACGTATGGGAATGCAGTCCAAACCCTGGATTACGGCAACACGATGCCGGTGGTGAACGGCGGTTTTGAAGCCGGATTGAGCAACTGGACGGTCTATGGCGCTACGCCTTCCGTGATTACGTCGACGGACACGGGCATTGCTTTTGCCGGCAATGCCATCTTGCAGATGACCGGTCAGGGTTTCATCTATCAGGATCTCCCGGGATTGATTCCGGGGGAATTCTATGTGGCGCGGGCTTTGGTGCGGAAGAGCGGGACGACGAATTCGCAATTTGTGCTGGCGATGCACAGCAGCGATACTACGAATCCGTTGGGGACGACCGTTACTCCGGGAACGACCTGGACTTCGGTGACCCTCACCTTCCAGGCCATGCAAAACGGGTTCGGACGGCTCTATCTGCGCTATTATTCCGGCAGCGACACGATTTACGTGGATGAGGTTTCTGTGGCGCGTCAGGCCGATACGCTGGACGATCGGCTGACCTATCGGGGCTATTCTTATATCGATACGGCCGGCAAGTGGTTCATCCTGCCCTGGTATGAGAATATCCATGGCGAGATGGGGCCCAACGTCGAAGCGACCCTGAAGACTCAAACCATCACTTATTACGACGACACCGACGGTGTGGCATCCCATATGGGACAGACCTCCCAGATTACCCGCGGGCTGGCCACGATGCAGCTGACGGGGATTTACAACACGATTGCTCCGTTAAAGTATATTACGACGGGAGTTCAGTACGACGGTTACGGCAATGCGGTGCTCTCCATCGACGCCAACAAAAAGTCGACCACGACGGAGTATGACTCCCTCTACCATATCTATCCGCTCCGGATTACCAATGCGTTGGGGCAATTTACGGCGCTGGATTATTACGGCGTCGGCAGCGTCGGGCTGAACGGGCAGTTGCCCGGGCTGCTGCGGCGGATTTGGGATACCAATCATGGAGTCGACGGCGACGGCATCAGCACGCTGGGGGCCATGACCGGGATCTACGATACCTTCGGCCGGCTGATCAAACTGATCAAACCGGGCGATTCGGAGGCGTTGCCGACGGAATCGTGGGGCTATTACGACAACAATGTCAACTATTCGACCAATCCTCCCACCCCGTTGTTGGTTACCCACTTTGTGCGGCAGGAGAGCGGTGTGGCCTGGGGTGTGGCCGGTTTTGGGACCGAGGAAGCAACCTATTACGACGGTCTGGGCCAGGTGATTCAGACGCAGAGCCCGGGCTCGGGTTGGAATGTGAACACTTATCTGGGCCAGCAGGTGGTTCAATCGACCCAGTACGACGGCGCGGGGCGGGTGGTGGCTCAGTCGCTTCCTTACACCAAGGCTCAATGGAGCGCCTCGCCTTATTATCAATACCAGGATCCGGCCAGCAATGCCGCCATTTTGTGGAGCACGACGAAGTACAATGTGTTGGGGCAGGCGGTGCAGGTCGTGCGGCCCGATCAATCCAAAACGACTGCTTTGGGTCTGGGCGGTTTTGCCCGGGTGGAGAGTTCCAGCGGGCAGGTGAAGGTTTCCATGCAGGATGGACGGGGGCAGACGGTCCGCGAGGACGAACTGTTGCCGATCTTCGACGAGAAATTCATCAATTCAGCTTTTGCCGGCACCGGCTACTGGGGCGTCTATCAGCCGACCGGCAGCGGCGCCGCCTTTGAAAATGAGGTTTACCATATCTGGAATTCCAGCGCCAGCCAGTGGTTCTCTCTGGAACGGTTGACCAATAAGGTCATGGGCCAGGGGAATACGAGCACGGGCACCTACGGCCATGAAGTGCAGGTCGATTTTATGGCCAATGCCACGACGGCCAATCCCCATCTGGTGTTGGATACCAATAGCGCGCCCACGCATCGCTGCGGTATCGGGGTGGAGAACGGCAAGATTTCGATGGAGGTCATCACCAACACGGCCAGCGCCTACTTTACTCTCTTCTCGGCCATCAAGGCCAATACCTGGTACCGCGGCGTGATCCGTCTGGAAGCGCAGGGGCAATGCCGCGTGGAAGTCTGGGAACGGGACAATCCTGCCGAGCATCGGGCGGCCGAGTATGAGATCGATCCGGCCGATATCGCTCGTTCTCTGCATTTCCATGCCTATCTTTTGAATGGAAATATCTGGATCGATAACTATCGCGAGTCGGCGATTCAGAAGACCCTGTACAATTACGATGTCATCGGCAATCTGACCTCGGTGGTGGACACACTCTACAATACCACCGTTATGACCTATAATACGTTGGGGCAAAAGATCGCCATGAAGGATCCCGATATGGGGGTCTGGTACTATACCTATGATCCTGCCGGCAATCTGTTGACCCAGGTCGATGCCCGCCGGCGGGCCATGGCTTTCTGGTACGACGATCTCAACCGGCTGATTGTCAAAGCGGACGGCGGGGCCAATCGGGACAGCAGCTATACCCGGCCGGCCGACTGGAACGGTTTGAGCGTTCTGGCGCGGTATTACTACGATGAAGTGACGGGCGTTTACGGAAACGGACAGCGGACCCGAATGACGGACAGCAGCGGTACGACGTCCTGGCAATACGATAAATGGGGCCGGATGGAAAAAGAGATCAAGACCATTACCGGTGCTCCCAGCACTTTTGAGACGCAGTTGGCTTACAATGCGCGCAATGATGTGACCTTAATTACCTACCCGGGATATGGGGGAATGGTTGAGACGAATTTCAATGAACGGGGACTGCCGAGTTCCCTATCCTATTTCTGTACGGGCTGCAGTGGTTCGTTTGTCACGGGGGCCAGTTATGATTATATGAATCGGCTGACCGGCCTGACTTACGGCAACGGGGTTGCCGATGCCTATCAGTACGATGCGCTTGACGGGCGGGTGCGGCAGATGACGACCACCCTGAATTCTTCTGTGATGATGAATTTATGGTACGGTTACGATCCGGCCGGCAATGTCCGCACCATCCAGGACCGGACCCGCGATGAGATTTCCTGGTATCGTTACGACAGCCTGGACCGGCTGATATCGTTCCAACCCCTTTCTCAGAGCAATGTGGAGATCGGCATCTATGCCCGGGGTACGATGCAGGACAATGTCTGGCCGACGATGCAGTTGTGGGTCGACCGGGTGCTGGTGAAGGAATGGGTGGTGAATTCGGCGACGGATCAAACTTATACGGCGAATGCCCCCATCAGTTCAGGCAGTGAAGTGGCCGTGGTCTTTGCCAATGCCAAAGGATCGCGGTCGCTGACCGTAAGCGGTGGTTATATCGTGGCCGGCATTTTGGTCAGTTTGTCGCCGGGATCTTTCCGTTATGACCGCGGCTCGGGGGCGGCCGGGTTCGACGATCAGAATGTCACCCTTTATACCGGCAGCAGCGGTTGGTATATGGCGGAGAACGGCGCTTTGCGCATGACCGTGGGTACCAGCCCGGCCATCTCTGGGGACGGGGAGAGCTATACTTACAATGCGACCGGGAATATGACCTCCAAGGCGGGGGTGACTTATTCCTACGGCAATGCGGCCCATATCCATGGTGTCAGTGCTCGTTCCAACGGCGATTCGTTCACTTACGACGAGAACGGCAATATGCTCTCCCGGACGATCAACGGGCAGACCTACGTTCAGACTTTCGATCTGGAAAACCGGCTCGCTTCCGTGACGGTGGGCGGCCAGGTGACGACCTTCACGTATGACGGCGACGGCAAACTGGCCAAAAAGGTCGTTTCCGGCGGGGCCACGACCTACTACGTCAACGGGATCTACGAACTGAAGGGTACCGAAGCGAAGAGCTATTACTCGTTCGGCGGCAAGCAGGTGGCGATGATGACCGTTAATAACGGTTACTATCCCGGTCGCCAGATCACCTATCTGCACGGCGACCATCTGGGTTCGGGCAGCTATTCGACCAACAACAGCGGCCTGATGGTCGGCGTGATGCGCTACAAGCCCTTCGGCGCGGCGCGCTCCGGCTTCAACCCGGGCAACTTCGGCACCGACCGGCTCTTCACCGGCCAGCGGCAGGAAGCGACGCTGGGGCTCTATGACTACAATGCGCGCTACTACGATCCCGAGCTGGGGCGGTTTATCAGTGCGGACAGCATTGTGCCGGGGGTTTCGGCCAACGCGGTCGGCTATTTCGCCGGCGCCCGCCTGACGCCGTTGACGGTCAATCTGGGCGAATTCCCGGCCCAGGTCCATGCGGAGAACGCCGAGATCACGGTTTATGGGCCTTTCTATGCCTGGAGCGGGAAGATCCGCCAGCAGCATGTGGTGCCTTCCGGCCCGGCGAATCCTCAGACTTTGAACCGGTACAGCTATGTGCTGAATAATCCCCTGCAATATGTGGATCCGACGGGACACGAACATCTACCTGGATATGACATAATACGCCTTACTGAATACGAAGGTAGACGCTTACTCAGGTTTTTGAATGCTGTGATAGATTTTGATGCGAGGTATGGAGGTGTAGTTGGCTATGTTGCTAGCTTTCTTTCAACTGCGGGGGGAGCGTTAGCAGCAACAGGAGGAGCATTGGCAACGGCTATCGGTCCTCAATTGGTGCCTTTAGTTGTGCTGATAGCAGCGCTAGGAATTTCATATGGTGTGACTATAGCAGAGATAAAGCTTTTGCGAGATGCTCTACAAGTGGCTCTTTCTTCAGAGACTCCTGGTATTACATTGACATTGTGGCATGACTTTCTCTGTACTGGGGTTGGAATAAATGGTAATGATGCGTATTACACTCCTATTGGTATTGAGGATTTTAGTTTTACGCATTTAATTCTAAAATTGTGGTGGGGGGTAGATCAGTTTAATCATCCAGATACTTCATATCATCCCCATGAGGTAGAACCTGTGTACTCTAATTTGGAGGTTATGGACGAATATCGTTCATACCTAGAACAAAAAGCGGATTATTGATAGGAGGAAATATTAATGGAGAATATTGGGTTGTAGTGTGAATTAAATGTTTCGGATTTCCTGGGAGCAATGCTCCCAGGTTCTTTTTTTTGTGAGAGATGAAAGGCTGGATGTGGAGGCGAGAGTTTTTTGTTCATGTTTTCGCGTGCTTTCTGAAGCCTATGAAAATATGGTTCTTTTTTCTCCCGTGTTCTGAGGTTAAATGGGTATGTTTTTGATATGTTATTTGAGAATGACAAGGAGGAGTGATGAGGAATTTAGTTGAGAAATATGCAATTTGGGTAAAAGATAATCCTTTCAGAAGAGCATCGGTTTTTTTTGTATTATCAAATATTATGTATACTCTTTTGATGTGTGCGTATTATTTTTCCGGTTCTATTTCCAGTCCCTGGGTGGGAGGGGGTATTCCTTTCATTGGTTTTTGTGTGTTGACAATAGGGCTTTACTTTTATGAAAAATACAAGATTAAAGCTTCAAAATGATGTCACGGATATCGCGATTACGCCGGATGGAGCGGTCTGGTTTGCTACGCGGGTGGGGCTTTCGCGCTACCTGCCGTAGAGGGGGTGGGTGGGACAGGCCCGGGTGCAGGCCCCCTCCCCATCCCTCCCCCCTGCAGTTGTACAGGCTCGACGCGCTTTCAGGCGACTTTTTGCGGAGATCCGTTGCCTGCATGAGCGTGAGGGGGAGGGGGTAAGAGAGCGTATCGCCGGGGTTGACTCTGGGAAAAAACATATTTTGGCGCGCATTCTGATGCGCGCCAAAATATAAATAAACTTTCCCTCCGTGGGCGGCCATAAAGGCCGCCCCTACAAGGATATCGATGTGCCGGGGCCGGGCGAGGAAACCTCGCCCCTACAAAAACGATCTCTTGTAGGGGTACCCCTTGTGGGTACCCAATTCTGAAAAATCGCCGGTTTTTATCTTTCGGGTATCTCGAACGAGCCGCTTCGCCCGGAGATAAATCTCCGGGCTATGAACGACGCCCGGTAAACCGGGCTCAGACCGTCAATTTCACCCTCTGAGCCCCCTTCAGGGGGCGTCGTTTTTAGTGCCGGGATTTATCCCGGCGCGGATCGGCAATTCCTATTGCCTGATTTAATTTTTAAAGACCATTGACCCTGAATGGAGGGGGATATGTTAAGTGCAGTAGTAGGGGGTATTTCTGCGTTTATGGGGTGGTGTCTGGCGAAACTCTTTGAAGTCTATGGGGTGCCGGCCTTGCATGCTTTTTTCGTAGAGACCTGCGGCATTTCAGAGGCCTGGTTTGGGGCAGGAATTTTACTGGCAGCATTTTCATTAATGAATGTTTCCTTGTGGATGCTTTGGAAACGAAGAAATCTAGAGGATGATTTTTCTTCAAGGAAAACATGGTTTAGCTATGTTCTTGTAGCTTTTAGTTGTATGGGGGGTGTTTTAACTCTTTGGGCGTCGGATTATGTGGCGAAAGTTTTTCTGACCCATCCTTGAGATCCGCTGCCGGGCTGCCGGGATTGACTCTGGAAAAAGCCCATGTTTTGGCGCGCATTCTGATGCGCGCCAAAACATAACCCAAAAAAGCGCTCGCGCGCCGTCCGAGGCGCGCGAGCGCTTGTTCAAAATTACCGGTAGCTGTCGATGTACATGCGGAAGCCCATCTCCTGCGGATCGGGGCGGTCGAGGCCCTGGAGCGCCGGGTGGTCGCTTTGATTGTAGAGCTGCCGGCGAGGTTTGAAGCCCAGCGTTTCCAGCTCGTGGATCAGCATATCGTCGTCGTAGATGAAGCGGTGGCCCCAGGATCGCATGCCGTGGTTGAGGATTTCGGCGTGGGATTGCGTCCCGTATTTCTCTTGGTACCAGCTCAGGAACCGGGCGTCGCGTTGGAGGTAGGCCTGGGCCAGCAGGTTGAGGTTGGGGGTGAGCAGGCGCAGGATGCCGCCGGGCCGTAGAATACGGTAGCAGTCGGCCAGCCAGCGCCGGCCGTCGTTGAGGTCCAGATGTTCCAGGAAGTCTTCGGAGTAGATCAGATCGACGCTGCCGGCCGGCAGGGGCAGGGGGCGGCGCAGATCCAGCAGGATCTCGGCGCCCGGCTTGAAGGGGACGATGTCGATGTTGATCCAGTCGGGAAAGGGGCGCTGTCCGCAGGCCAGCTGGATTTTGACGGCGCCGGCGGGAGTCTGGGCGATGCGCTGATTGAGCTTTCGGGCATACCAGGCCCGGGTCAGCGGAAAATTGACGGCGCTGAAGAGCAGGCTGTAGGCGAGCGATTTCAATGGTGTGGGGATCGCGGGCATTTCGAGTCCTTTGTTAAGAGATTTTCCATAGAACGATCTCCGGCGGGGCGAGAAGCCGGGCGCGGGGGGCGCCGAGCCCTTCCATCCCCAGGCCCTCGCTGACGTAGAGGGTGGTCTCTTTTTCCTGATAGCGGCCATGCTCGTACCGTTTGCCGAAGCGCGAGCTGGTGAAGAGCGCGCCGTAGAAGGGCAGCCGGATCTGGCCGCCGTGGGTGTGGCCGGCGAGATAGAGGTTGACGCCCGGCCGGGCGGCCTGGGGCATCAGGTCGGGGGTGTGATAGAGCAGCACGGAAAAGGCGCCGGCGGGAATCTGCCGGAGCAGTTTTTCCAGGGCGGCGAGGTCGCGCTCTTCATTATAGGTGTTGCGCACGCCCAGCAGCCAGAGTTCCCGGCCCTGATAATCGAGGCGGACGGCTTCGTCGTCGAGCCAGCGGATGGGGAGGTCGGCGAAGATGCGGGGGACGATCCCCGGTACATCGACGACGGGGCTGCCGGTGACGGCGTAGACGCCCAGCGGCGCCTGAAGTCCGGCCAGGAAATCGCGGGCGCCTGCCTGCGCTTTGGGATCGTAGACGGAGGAGAGGTTCAAATAGTCGCCGGTGAGCAGGATGAGATCGGGGGCCAGGTCGCGGGCGGCGGCGAGCACGGCGGCTTCGCGGGGCGAGGGGCCCTCGAAGTGGAGATCCGAGATATGCAGGATGCGCAATCCTTGCGGCGCGGCTTCCAGTGTCTGTTGGGTGATTTGCAGCCGGAAGGGCTCGATCCAGGTGGCGTAGACGGCCAGCAGGCTGATGGCGAGGTGCAGGCCGGCCAGGATGAACAATCCCGGCAGCGGCGCGGTGAGGAAGGCCAGGGCCCAGCTGAGGGTCCCGCGCAGCAGGGTCAGCCCGAGCAGCGGCGGCGTGACGGGGCCCCAGGAGCGTTTTTTCCAGGGCAGTGCGGCCAGCATGATCCAATCGACGAGCACGAAGAGGGCGGCGATGGCGCCGGCCGTTTCCCAGGCTTCGCGCCAGGGCCAGGCGGCGACGGCGGCCAGGGCTGCCCACGAGGGGAAGAGCATGGCCGGATCGATCTGTCCCAGGCGGCCGGTGAAGATGAAGGCCCGGTGCAGCCAGGAGGAGGTGCCGTCGGCGCGGTCGGGTGGAATGGCTTTGACCGGATCAGGCGGCGTCATCGAAGAACCTCGCGATTTCGTCACGGGCAAAGGCCGGCAATGGGTGCAGGCCGGCGGCGTTTTTCAGGAGCAGGTCCGGAGCGGCGGTGAAGGTGCCGATCACGGTGGCGGGAATGCCGGCGGCTTCCAGGGCCGCGACGACGGCCGGGCTTTCCTGCGGCGAGACGGCGGCGAGCAACGAGCCGGAAGCGATCAATCCCAGCGGGTCCAGGCCCAGCGCTTCGCAGCAGGCCCGGGTTTCGGGATAGATCGGCAGCCGGTCTTCCTCGATCAGGAGGCCGAGGCCGGCGGCTCCGGCGATTTCGGTGATGCCGGTGGCGACGCCGCCTTCGGTGGGGTCGTGCATGGCGTGAATCCGGCCGGCGGCGGTGGCGGTGAGGGCATCGCGCAGGACGCTGATGCCGGGTTGATGCAGAAAGCCGGCGGCCCGTTCCAGCAGGGCGGCCGGGAGGCGGTCGCGCAGTCGATCGGCGGCTTCGCGGGCCAGCAGGGCGGTCCCTTCGACGGCGATCCCTTTGGTCAGGATGAGCTGATCCCCGGCCTGCGCCCCGGTCGAGCGCACCAGTCGATCCGGCGCGACCTCTCCGAGCATCGAGCCGATGACGATGGGGCGGTCGAGGCCGTAGGTGACCTCGGTATGGCCGCCGACGACCGTCACGCCGATCTCCCGGCTGGCGCTGTGGAGTTGTTGGAAGATCCGTTCGATCAAGGCGGCGTCGGTCCGGCCGGCGGGGAGCAGCAGGGTGGCGATGAACCAGCGGGGGCGGGCGCCCAGGCAGGCGATGTCGTTGGCGTTGACGTGGACGGCGTACCAGCCGATCTCGTCGGTGGCGAAGGTGATGGGGTCGGATTTGGCGACCAGATAGCGTTCGCCGTAGTCGATCACGGCGGCGTCGCAGCCGGGGCCGGGGCCCTGGATCAGCTGCGGATCGCGGCCGCCGGTGTAACGGGTCAACAGAGCGGCCAGCTCATCGGCGGGGAGCTTACCGAGCGGGTAGACCGGGTGCAGCGCTTTCATTTAATCCTCTAATCCTCGACCAGGATGGAGATATCGCTCAGCGCGGCCGTGTAGGTGTGGCCGGAGGCATAGATGGTGATTTTCTGGATGGTGGCCGGTTCCATGCCCTGGGCTTTTAACAGCGGGATCAGATTGGGCGATTGATAAGGATACCAGACATTTTTGGGCACCCGGACATGCTGCGGATTGCTTTCGCATTGGATGCAGCGGTCGGGGTATTCTTCGGCGCTGCCGATATCGGCGTAGAAGCCCTGGAGCCACTCGTGCGAGTTGCCGGTCAGATCGGTGAAGACGATGCGCAGCATGAGGGGACACTCCGTCCCCAGCATTCCGCAGACGGGCAGATCCTGGGTCTCGACGCGCAGACGGGCGGAGACTTGCAGCGATTGAACGCCGCGGATGTTCTGGTTGACTTCCTGTTCGATGCCGGTTTCCGCATGGCCGCGGCCGATCCGTTTAAAGATGACGATTTTGCGTTCGGTGCCGAAGAGGGTTACATCGCCGCCGCTTTCATTGCTGAACTGGACATCGCGGGTGTAGGCTTTCCAGCTCTGATCGATCCCTTCATCAAAGCTGCTGTTGCGCAGGAGATTGCGTCCCCCGACGGCGATTTCGCTGACGCCGGCCGCAGTCAGTTCGACGCGCTGCAGCGGCGTCAAAATGAAATTCTCGCCGTTGGCGACCGGGATGTGGGCCAGACCGGTGCTGACCATGACCTGGGTGTCGGCGGCGGTGACGATTACTGTGTAGGTCCCTTCATCGAGGGTGAATTCGCCATGCGGCGTGCGGATCAAGGCGCGGGTGGCCCGGGCATCTCCCCCGATGGAGAACCGCGCGCGGCCCCGGTTGATCTTCAGGCCGATCTGATGGGGCAGGAGGCTGGGGGCGAAGTTGGGGGTCATGGTATCCTGAAGGATCACATTGGTGCCGCCGTAAAGCTGGATTGTGCCGACGGGATTGTCGTCGGTGGCATGGGCGGAGAAGATCAGGAGGGCTTCGGCATTGTCGGCCAGGGTGATACTGCTGCCGGTAGGCAGCGTATCGTTGTTGAGGGAGGCGGTGGCGACGATGGGGTTGCCGTGGCCGCCGGATTGGTAGGTGATGCCGCCCTGAACCAGTTCGCCCTGGGGGTCCAGTTCGCGTTCCAGGGGATGGGTGGCATTGAGAATATACCAGCGGGTGGTGGTAGGAATCCCGATCGCCAGCGCAATACAAATGAAGAAAGCGGTCAGCGTGACCAGCCAGGCAAGCGTTTCCGGTTTTTTTGATAACATGGTTTATTCGTAGCGAATGCGGAAGGTGGGATGGTTGCCCTGAGGCGTGCCCCAGCGGATTTGCAGATCGGTCACAAAGCCGCCGCTGGGGCCGCGGCGTACTGCTTCGATCAGCCGCTGTAAGGATGGGCGGGGGCCTTCCGCCCAGATTTCTACGGTCCCGTCGATTTCATTGCGGACCCAGCCGACCAGCCCCAGCTGAAAGGCTATGGAGCGGGTGAAAGCTCGAAAGCCCACCCCTTGAACTTCACCTTCGACGATAAGATGGACGGCGGCCAGTGTCGATTCGTCGGCCATAAGTACTACTCCTTACATTTCCCACAGGTTTCAGGCATCCATTGTACCGCGTCAAAGCCGGCTGGCAAGTTTGAATTTTGTGCAGTTTGCTTTCTTTGCTTTGCTCTACTATAATAGACAATATCCAGTTGATCCACGCTTAAGGAGGGCCTCGCATGTCCACATTGATGCAGGACGTACTGGGTGTGATCCTCGGCGGGGGCGCCGGTTCGCGCTTATATCCGTTGACCAAGTTGCGCGCCAAACCGGCTGTGCCTCTGGCCGGTCACTACCGGTTGATCGACGTACCCATCAGTAACTGTATCCATTCCGGGATTAATCACATCTACGTACTAACGCAATTCAACTCAGTCTCATTGCATCGGCACATCGCTCGAACCTATCAGTTTGACCATTTTTCAGCCGGCTGGGTTCAGATCCTGGCGGCCCAGCAGACGCCGGACAGCAGCGCCTGGTATCAGGGTACAGCGGATGCCTTGCGGCAGCAACTCTATCAGATCCAGATTGCCCGGGCGCGGGATGTCGTGATCCTTTCGGGCGATCATCTCTACCGGATGAATTACAGTGATTTCGTCAATTTCCACCGGAAGCACGAGGCCGATATTACCGTGGCGGTCAAGCCGGTGGGGGCCGATGAGGCCTCGCGGTTTGGGATTTTGCAATCGGATGATGAGGGCCGCATTCAGACCTTCCGGGAAAAGCCGCCGGCGGATCAACTGGCCGGTTTGGAAAGTCTGGCCGGAGATCTGCCCTATATGGCCTCGATGGGGATCTATGTGTTCCGGAACAAGACCTTGATCGATTTGATGCGGCAGGAGAAGGGATCGGATTTTGGAAAGCACATCATTCCGGCTGCGATCAGTCGGGGCATGCGTGTTTTTGCTTATCCCTTTGAAGGGTATTGGGAAGATATTGGGACGATCGATTCTTTTTATAAGGTCAATCTGGCGCTGGCGCAGCCCGATCCGCCTTTTGATCTTTACGATGCCGATTGGCCGATCTATACTCGTTCACGTTATCTGCCGGGCTGTCGGATTGTGGAGTGCGATATGGCGGAAGTGTTGCTGGCGCCGGGGTGTGTGCTCCAGGGGGCAGATATTCGAGAAAGCGTCATCGGGTTGCGCAGCATTGTCCAACCGGGGGCGCATTTACGCCGGGTCGTGATGATGGGAGGCGATTACTATGAGACCGAGGCGGACAAGGCTGAAAATCGAGAATTGGGGTTGGTGAACATTGGCGTTGGAGAAGGGAGTGTGGTCGAAGGCGCCATTCTGGATAAGAATGCCCGGGTAGGGCGTAACGTGGTGATCCGCAACCATGTCGGGATGCCGGATGAGGAGACCGAGAGTTATGTGGTGCGGGATGGCATTGTAGTCATTCCGAAAAACTCCTCGATTCCGGACGGCACGGTTATTTAACCGGGAAAATGGGTTGTCCCGGCAAGCCGGAGCAACAGGATTTTTCTACACATGGAGGATATGAGGTGATCAAGGAGGTCTTTCGATGAGCAGCAGAACGGATGCACTCATTCAACGGCTGCGCAATCTTCAGGCTGCGACTCCTGATATTGAAGCGACGGCGCTGGTCAGTGTGGATGGTCTGACGATTGCTTCGTCTTTGCCGCAGGGCATTGAAGAAGATCGGGTCTCCGCAATGTCGGCGGCTATGCTTTCCCTGGGCGAGCGGATTGCGGGGGAGTTGGGACGCGGTGCTTTGGATGAAGTCTATGTCAAAGGAGAGCGCGGATTTGTGGTTCTGCGCGCTGTCGGTGAGGAAGCGGTGTTGACCGCGCTGGCCCGGCAACAGGCCAAACTGGGGCTGTTGTTCCTGGAAATGCGGCGGGCCGCGGAAGAACTGGCGGTAATGCTTTAATTTGCATAGGGTTTTTTGATTGAAAAAAGGGGGCGCTGAATACAGCGCTCCTTTTTTATTGTCTTTGGGCGGCCCGGGCTTTTTTGTGTCCCGCACAGGGCATTTTTTTCTGTAAGAAGCGACGCGCGGGAGGGGAGGAGAGAATTCTTTATTTATGATTGGGCGTACTTCAGAAAGTGCGCCCAATCATAGGCTTTTTCTTTCCGGAGATCTTTTTGGGGGTGCGCCGCCGGCAGGGAGCTGAGGGGGAGGGGCTCGGAGATCGGTTTCTCGATCTGGTTTTGAAAAGCCATGTTTTTGCGCGCCTCAGAAGGCGCGCAAAAACATAAATAAATAACTCCCTCCTCCTATTCAGCGCGTCGTCTCTTACCAGGAAGAAGCCTTTTGCGGGACGTAAAAACGGGACTGCAATATTTGAAGTGAATAAAAATTTCATGATTGCAAATATTGAAGAATTACTATATAATGGTTTTATTTAGTGGGAGGTCGATATGAAAACCAAATTAAAAGTCTGGCAGTATGTAGCTATCATTCTCTTTCTTTGTTTTGCTTATGGTGCGGGAAGGTTCTTTTTTGCTCAGTTCCTGGTAGGGATGATTTCCAATGACGACGTGCGGTGGGATCATGATATTTTTAGCAGGGTCTTTGTTTCCAACTTTGATGGACCTACTCGATGGGCTTTTTTCTTAGGAAGTGATGAGATGGATATGTTATTGTTGGATGTCCTTACGGATAAGGACCGCCGGGAGGCTGCTCATGTTATATTAGCTTTGCGGCATGATCCGTCGATGGCATCAGTCTGGTTTCAAACTGAGTTGTACGAGGAAGTCTTCGAGGATCCCGACGGATCAACCAATTTAAGGAAACGTTGGGCGGCGATTTTATACAGGTAGTCAATCCATCAGAGGAGGTAAATCTGTGAAGTTGTTTAGCGTAAAGGGCACTTTATTGTTGATTTTGCTGGCGGCAGGAGCCGTTTGGGTCAGGCTGGAGACCGATCGGCTGCGGGCCCGGGTCGCCGATATTCGGAATGAGGATGTGACGGTGCGCTGTTACAACAATAGCGGTTATATGGGGTATGTGGTCGTGGGGATGCAAGGGGCGACCGCGGAATTGAAACCTATGAGAAGATTATAGACGAGATCTGATCTAAGGTTAGATATTGGTTGGCAATTGGCGCTTGTTTAAAGCTATGTTACAATAGGAGCCGTTGGTTTTGGTTTTCCCCATTTTACTCTGCATTATGGAGGACGGCGAATGACAGAACAGTGGCATGCCCTCAATTCCGACCAGGTAACCCAGTCGCTCCAGACTGATCTGGACCGGGGGCTTACCTCAGAGGAAGCTAAGAAACGCCTTGAGAAATATGGGACCAATGAGCTCCAGGAAAAAGCGAAGGTTTCTTTCTGGGCGCGGCTGTTGGATCAGCTCAAGGGGTTCGTCGTTATCATCCTGATTGTAGCCGCGATCATTTCGGCGGTATTGGGTGATACGGTAGAAGCGGTCGTCATTATGGCTATTGTGGTCTTGAACGCCGCTATCGGCGTCATTCAGGAAAGCAAGGCCGAAGAGGCGCTGGCCGCCTTGAAAAAGATGGCAGCTCCCGACGCTCAGGTGATCCGCGACGGCCACCGGACCACGGTGCCTTCGGTCCAGTTGGTCCCAGGCGATGTGGTGATGCTGGAAGCCGGGTATGTAGTTCCGGCGGATGTGCGGCTGATCGAAAGCGTTAATCTCAAGATTGAAGAGGCTTCATTGACCGGGGAATCGGTGCCGGCCAACAAACGGGCCGAGATGACGCTCGAAGCCGGCGCCGGCGTGGGCGATCGCCGCAACTGCGCCTTTATGAGCACGATGGTCAACTACGGCCGCGGCAAGGGCATCGTGGTGGGCACTGGAATGAACACCGAGATGGGCCGGATCGCCGAAATGATCCAGTCCTTTGAGGAAGAGGATACCCCCCTGCAGCGCAAGTTGGATGAACTGGGCAAGGTGCTCGGTATCGCCAGTCTGGCGATCTGTGGGCTGGTCTTTATTGTAGGGTTGGGGCGGGTCTTGTTGGGCTGGACGCCGTTGGAAGCCGACCAGACTCTGGTCGATAAAGTCGTGGAGCTCTTCATGATTGCGGTCAGTCTGGCCATTGCCGCGGTTCCGGAAGGTCTGCCGGCCATCGTGACCATCTGTCTGGCGTTGGGGATGCGCGAAATGGTCCATCGCCATGCTCTGATCCGCAAACTACCGGCGGTTGAGACGTTGGGTTCGGCCACGGTGATCTGCTCGGACAAGACCGGTACCCTGACGCAGAATCAGATGACCGTGACCCACGTCTGGGTGGATGAGCGGTTCTACGAGATCACCGGGACGGGGTACGATCCGCAGGGCGATTTCCATCTTTCCAACAACGGTGCCAAACCGGTCGATCTGGAGTCGCAGAATGTGCTGCGCGCTGCGCTCTGGGCCGGCGTTCTCTGTAACGATGCCGATCTGGAAGCGGTAGGCGAATCCGAAGGGGTCAAAACCTATCGGATGGTCGGCGATCCCACGGAAGGTGCGCTGGTGGTAGCGGGAGCCAAAGCCGGTCTCTGGCGTAAAGCGGTTGAACAATGTTATCCCCGCGTGGCGGAGATCCCCTTCGATGCCGATCGCAAGCGGATGAGCACCATCCATAAACTCGAGACGGTGACCGATGAAGATCCCAGTCCCTTCTCGGTCGACAGCAAAGGTTTTGTGGTCCTGGTCAAAGGCGCGCCGGATCTGGTTTTGCAGTGCTGTACTCACATTCAGGGTCACAAAGGTCCCCTGCCTTTGACCAAGGCGATGCGGGACGATATTTCGAAGGCGAATGCGGGGATGGCTTCGCAGGCGTTGCGGGTGTTGGGGGTGGCTTATCGCCCGTTGGCCGAAGTTCCGGCCGAGCCGACGCCGGCCGAAATGGAACAGGGATTGATTTTCCTGGGGTTGCAGGGCATGATCGATCCGGCCCGGTTGGAAGTGGCGCCGGCCGTTAAGAAGGCCCGCGGCGCCGGGCTGCGCACCGTCATGGTGACGGGCGACTATCCGGCTACCGCCGCTGCCATTGCCACTCAGATCGGCATTATGCGCCCCGGTGGACGCGTCATCTCCGGTGCCGAACTGGAAGAGATGGATGATGCGGCGCTTGCCAAAGTGATCGACGATGTCGATGTCTTCGCCCGTGTGTCCCCGCATCACAAGGTGCGGATCGTGGAAGCCTTGCGCGCCCGCGGCCATGTGGCGGCGATGACCGGCGATGGGGTGAACGATGCTCCGGCCTTGAAGCGTGCCGATATCGGTGTCGCCATGGGGATCACCGGGACGGACGTTTCCAAGCAGACGGCCGACATGGTGCTCACCGACGACAACTACGTTTCGATCGTCAGCGCTATCGAGCAGGGCCGTATCATCTACTCCAATATCCGCAAGTTCGTCTACTTCCTGGTTTCCTGTAACCTGGCTGAAATTGCGATTCTCTTTATTTCGACGGCCTTGGGGTGGGATCCACCGCTCACGGCCATTCAATTGTTGTGGCTGAACCTGCTTTCCGACGGCGCTCCGGCGCTGGCGCTGGGCATGGAGAAGGGCGATCCCGACATTATGGAACGCAAACCGCGGCCCCCGTCGGAACCGGTGATCAATCGCAGCATGCTGGTGGGTGTGATTGTGCAGACGGTTGCCATTACCACGGCCGTGTTGTCTGCTTTCTGGATTGGGATGGGGATGCACGGTTCCGGTCACGATGTGCCGACGGCGGAGACGATGGCATTTGCCACGTTGGTGCTCTCGGAACTCTTCCGGGTCTATACTTCCCGGTCCGAACGCTATCCGTTGATCAAGTTGGGGATTTTCTCCAACAAGTGGATGCAGTATGCGGTCGGGTTCTCGGTGACCTTGATGCTCATTGTGATCTACGTGCCGTTCTTGCAGCCGATCTTCAAGACTGTGCCGTTGACCTGGGATGAATGGCTGGTCATGTTGCCGTTGATCCTGTTGCCTTCGGTAGCGGCTGAAGTGCAGAAGTACATTGCCAATGCGATGGAAGCTCGCCGGAAGACGGCCTGATTAAAGAGGAGCGTATATTTAGGGCGCGCTGGTATAGCCAGCGCGCCCTAAATTTTTGTCTGGGCGGTGGATTGGAAGAATAGCTCATTTTTTCGCGCGCCGTTTCGAGCCGACCCAAAATCTGACTGCACCGGTCGATTTTTTATAGGGGGCGTATTGTCTTTGGGCCAAATTTGGAGTAAAATAAATTTCTAAAGGAATTTCCCCCAATAGTTTGAATTCATATCCGCCCGTCAATTGTTGTATGTTTCTCTGTTTGTGTGTGAAGAGGAGGGAAGGGACCCATGGTTGACCAGGAAATTGCTGTTAATCGATTTGTGGATGGCGTTTTTGAACATGTTTATCGCAGCTCGATTGAATGTGCGGTGGCGATGCTCCGGGAGGGCCCTCCAGGAAGATGCCCTTTACCGGAGGATGTATCGCTTCATCATTGGTTTAAGACCCTGGGTGATCGTGATCAGGGCTTTGTCATCAAGGTGATTCAGGAATCGGTAGAGCAGGCTGTGTTTGATTTTTTGGTCTTATTAGACAACAAAATTGCCGATCCTCCTCTGGACGGTACCGATGCTGATTATGCCCTCTATCTTCAAACTTATGAGAATTCCCGAGCCCTTAAGAGCAATGTCCCCGAGGCGGCCATTCGTTTGAATCAAATGGAATCCAATAACGATTTGCACGATCAGTTCTGTTTGATTTTAGGGGAAAACGAAGGCGAATAGCTTTTTGAAATCGGCGTTAGAAATAAAAAACTCGCCCGGCGATATCCCGGGCGAGTTTTTTATTTGTCCATGGCCGGCTTTTTGCGTCCCGCACAAGGTGTTTTTTTCGTAAGAAACGACGCGCTGGATGGGGGAAAGTTATTTTTATTCATCTTTTCGGAGGCTTCAGAAAGCCTCCGAAAAGATGTTTTTTCCCAGACTAATCTCACAGGGCGGTAATTTTCAGGTGAAAAGCGACACGCGGTGCGAAGCAGGGGGAGAGAGTTTTTTATTCATTATTTCGGCGGCTTGAGAAAGCCGCCGAAATAATGAGTTGTTGACCGTCCAGGTTACGAGTTTTTGTTTTCCGGTTAATTCGGTTGAGCGGCCCGCGGTACGACGTAGACGGTGACCGGGCCGTCTTCGGTTTTGTTGCCGGCGGCATCGTATACGATGATTTTGAAGGTGTAGGTGCCGACCCCTTGCAGGGTCCAGTTGACATTGAAGGGGGGGACGGTGCGGGTGGCAAAGGGCTGTTCCTGTCCGTTGACGTAGAACTCCACTTTGGCGACCGCATAGTTATCCCGGACTTCGGCATTGACGTTGACCCATTCATCGAAGCCGGCTTCATATTCCGATCCTTCTACCGGGTAGGTCAGATCCACCCGGGGCGGTTCCTTATCGACGGTCAGCTGGATCGGGTATTGGCGGACATTTTGATCTCCGCCGACGACCTGAAGCTGGACGGTGTAAAGTCCATCCGCCAGGCCGGTGGTATCCCAGTTTTCCAGCAGGTTTTGATCGACCTGATTGTTATGGTCAGGGCCGATCTGTTGCCATTGAGTGGGATTCATCCCGGAACCGAAGACCAACCGGTAGAAAGCCACATCGCCTTTGGCGTTGCCCACGATTGGAACGATGCCCTGGACGTAAGCATAGGCGGTGGGGGAGATAATGGCGACTTCGGCCCCGCTCAGGTTGGGACCGTAAACGGTATCGTATTCGGTCGGCGGGATGTCGGGCCGCCGGTCTTCGGCCAGACTGGCCAGCCAGTCGGCCGCTTCGGGCGGGTAGACTTCATAGACTTTGTGCTCGACCAGTTCCGGTGGGGTGTAAACAGTGGCCAGCCGGCCGGTCTCTTTGTTCACCAGGAAGACCTGATGCATCTGGCATTCTTCTTCCGGTTCGGTACCGGGGATCATCAATTCACTGGTGACAGGGCAGTTTCCGTTGGGTTTCAGGCCCGAGACGGCACAGATGGCGACATTTTCAATGCCGTCGGGGCGGACAAAGTCGACAATCGGCTCATCTTGGAGTCCGTATTCCAGCACGGCGTGCCAGATGAAGGCGGCGCCGCGGGCCCCGGGCAGGCTGGTCATCGGGGTGTTGTCCGTATTGCCCATCCAGACGCCGACGGCCATCTGGGGGGTAAAGCCCATGGTCCAGTTATCGACGTAATCGTTCGTGGTGCCGGTCTTGGCGGCGGCCGGGCGGTCGTTGGCCAGTTCCAGGGGATTGGGGGTGCCGAAGGCCGGCCAGCGGGCCTGGCGGTCGGCCATCATATCGGTCATGATGTAGGCCAGGGGGGCCTGGACGACTTGCTGACCTTCAGGTTGTTTGTATTCGTAGAGTACCTTACCGTCGCGGTCTTCGACCCGCAGGATGGAGACCGGGTTGAGTTCGCGGAAACCTTCGCGCTTTTCGGATTGAGGGACCGGCGTGCCGTACATGGCGCCGTTGTTGGCGAAGACGGAGAAGGCGTAGACCATATCGAGCAGATGGACCTCGCCACCGCCCAGGGTCAGGCTCAAGCCGTAGAACTGGAGCCCTTTGTCGAGCGTATTGATCCCCATTTTATGGGCCGTGTGGACGACTTTATCGACCCCGACGTTGGCCATGGCCTCGACGGCGGGAATATTGAGCGAGCGGGCGAGGGCCTCGCGCATGGTGACGGGGCCGTGGTATTTGCGGTCGTAGTTTTCAGGGACATAGGGCGCGGTGCCGGGGCCCTGGCTGAAGGCGCGGCGGACATCCAGGAACATATGGCCGGCGTTTCCGCCCTGGGCCAGGAAGGTGAGATAGGTGAAGGGTTTGAAGGAGGAACCGGGCTGTCGCAGGCCGTCGGCGGCGACGTTGAATTTGCCGTCGATGGTTTCATCCCAATAGTTGGCACTGCCGACCATCGATAGGATTTCCCCTGTGGAGGGGCGGATCACGACGACGGCCGAGTTATTGACGTGGAGATCGGTCCCTACAAATTGTGCCGGCATATCCGGCAGATATTGGGCGGCGGCGCAGCCCTGGCTGACGGCTTCCGGGATCACCGTGTCGGGCATTTCGCCCTTGAGAATCCGCAGGTAAGCCTGAGTCACACACTGCGACTGATTTTGCAGGTCCAGATCGAGGGTCGTATAGACCCGTAGACCACCCCCGGCGACCAGTTCGGGACCGTACATCTTTTCCAACTCGCGGCGTACGTAGAGCGAGAAGTGGGGGGCCTGGATATCGTAGCGGGCGGCGGGCGAGGCCAGATGCCAGGCCTCGATTTTTGCAGCTTCAGCCTGAGCGGCCGTAATACAGCCGACATCAGCCATCGCATCCAGGGTGATACCCTGACGTTTGCGAGCTTCATCCGGAGTGTCGAAGGGGTTCATGATCGGGAACTGCGGGATGGGGGAGAGGGTAGCGGCTTCGGCGAGCGTGAGCTGGCTGGCGGGTTTGTCGAAGTAGACCCGGGAGGCGGCGTCGATCCCATAGGCCAGATTGCCGTAGAAGTTGGTGTTGACATACCATTCCAGGATCTGGCGTTTGTCGTACCGGCGGGTCAATTCGATAGCCAGGATGATTTCCTTGGCTTTACGCCAGTAGCTGAGTTGAAGACGCTCTTCCGGAGAAATGACCGAGTTTTTGATAACCTGCTGGGTGATCGTCGAACCGCCCTGGATCGCATTGCCGCGAAGGTTTCCCCACAAAGCGCGTCCCAGACCCGAGGGATCGATTCCGATGTTGGTCCAGAAAGTGCGATCTTCGTTGGCGACCGTGGCGCAGATGGTATATTCCGAAAGTTCATCCAGACTGACCCAGTTGCGGTCACCGGCGTGGGGGTCGATCACTTCGTAGAGCAGGTTTTTGCCGGTGCGATCGTAGATCTTGGTCGTTTCAAAGTTCTGAATGCTGGCCGCTTCGACCTCTTCCGGCGTGGGGAGGTTTTGCGTGATCGTGCTGTAGGCGGCGAAGGCCCCTCCGACGCCCAGGGCCAGCAGCAGGACATTGGCCACAAGCGTGGCCAGGATCAACATAGAGACGACGCGGATCACCTGATTGAAGCCGGTGCGGCTTTGTTTCCGGCGTCGTTCCCGTTCCAGCGTAATCATGGTGCGTTGTAATCGAATTGGAAGTTTAGAACTTGCCATCGTTTTTTATTTCCCATCTTGAGTTAAAGCTGGGGTCTATTATGCCCCGGAGTGGTACTTTGGCAAGGCGAGATAAAGCAAAAATAATCGTCAAAGGGGCTCCTTCATTAGTAAAGGAAGTGCTTGACGAATTTGGATTATCCATTAGAATGTAAGCACTTTGACAGGGCTAGAGCAGGATGTTTGAATCGCTAAGTGAAAAACTACAGGCCGTATTTGACCGGCTGGGTAAACGGGGCGTCTTACGCGCAGAAGATGTAGATGCTGTTCTGCGCGAAATCCGAGTAGCTCTGTTGGAGGCGGATGTCAATTTCAAAGTCGTCAAAGACTTTGTCAACCGCGTTCGAGAGAAGGCTATCGGTGAAGAGGTCTCCCGGGCCTTAAACCCGGCTCAGCAAGTCGTCAAGATTGTTCACCAGGAACTGGTGAATACTCTTGGCGAACCTGGACGATTGGAATTGCGCGGATCTGCTCCCTATGTGATTATGTTGGTAGGGTTGCAGGGTTCAGGTAAGACTACTACAGTGGCCAAACTGGCCCGTTATTTACGGGAACGAGGTCACTTCCCCCTGATGGTTGCAGCCGATACCTACCGGCCCGCAGCTATCACCCAGCTGGAAGTGCTGGGGCGTCAGTTAAACATCCCGGTATACAGTGAACGGGGCAAAGTATCGCCGCCGGATATTTGTGTTAATGGGGTGCAGGATGCTCGCCGGCGCGGTGCCGATGTGGTTTTGTTGGACACGGCTGGTCGCTTGCAGATTGACGCGGAAATGATGGCCGAGCTGGTTTCGATTCGCGAACGGGTACGCCCGATCGAGATTTTGTTGGTAGCTGATGCCATGACCGGTCAGGAATCGGTGAATATCGCTCGCGGTTTCCATGAGAAAGTTACGTTGAGCGGGTTGATTCTGACCAAAGTGGACGGCGATGCCCGCGGTGGGGCGGCCATCAGCATGCGCGAAGTAACGGGCGTGCCGATCAAGTTCCTGGGGGTGGGCGAAAAGCTGGGGGCTCTGGAGCCTTTCTATCCCGATCGGCTGGCCTCGCGGATTCTGGGTATGGGGGATGTGCTTTCGTTGATTGAGAAGGCGGAAGCGACCTTTGACCAGGAGCAGGCGGCCAGGATGGAAAGCAAGCTTCGCAAGGGCGATTTTACCCTGGATGACTTGTTGGAGCAGATGCGGCAGGTACGAAAGATGGGG
Organism: uncultured Anaerolineales bacterium; assembly: GCA_964501335.1. Taxonomy (GTDB): domain Bacteria; phylum Chloroflexota; class Anaerolineae; order B4-G1; family SLSP01; genus CAZCTC01. Next base: position 141,793 of record CAZCTC010000004.1, read on the forward strand.
CCGTTGAATGAGCTTTTGGGGATGCTTCCGGGCGCCGACAAGGCGTTGAAGGGGGTTTCCATGGAGCAGACGGAGAGCCAGTTGAAACGGGTGGAAGCGATTATCCTTTCCATGACCCGTGATGAGCGGCAGGACCCCCGGATTCTTAACGGCAGCCGCAAACGTCGTGTCGCTCTGGGGAGTGGGACGACGGTACAGGAAGTCAATCAGGTGCTGGCTCAATATCGGCAGATGCAGACGTTGCTGAAGCGCGTGGGCCAGGGAAAAGTACGCGGCTTGCCGCGGCTATTTTAACTGCGAGATCCCACGTGGTACGTGGTAGCTCTAAGAGATTTTCACTGTGTTATTTTTTACAGGAGGCATATGCTCAAAATTAAACTGCGTCGGGTAGGGGGCAAAGGGCAGCCCAGTTACCGGATCGTCGTGGCGGAAGATACGTCGCCGCGGGATGGGAAATTCGTCGAACTGATCGGGTATTACAATCCTCGTACCCAGCCTGAGACGATCCAGGTCAAAGAGGAGCGCGCGCTCCACTGGCTAAAAGTGGGCGCTCAGCCGACCGATTCGACGGCACGGCTCCTTGCCAAAATCGGGACCATCGATCGCTTTAACCGGATGAAGGCGGGGGAACCGGTTGAAGCATTGGTCTCTGAGGCTACTGATGCTGCCAAAGCCCGGGTGATTAGTCCTAAGACTGAAGTCGGCCCGGTAGCCCGGAAAGCGGCAGTTGCGGATTAGTGAGGCATAGGCCTCACCAGGCCTCATGTCATCTACTTCTCTTTCACTACTAAGGAGGAATCGCGATGTCTGCTGTCAAGGATCTGGTGGAGTACGTGGCCAAGTCTCTGGCGGATAAGCCGGAAGCCGTCTACCTTTCCGAAATCGAGGGGGAGACTTCGATCGTATTAGAGCTTCGGGTAGCCCCTGAGGATATGGGACGGATGATTGGCCGCGATGGGCGGACGATTAATTCCGTGCGCTCTTTGGCCCGGGTATTGGGCGCCAAGCTCGGGAAAAAGGTTACGTTGGAGATTGTATGACCCAGGCCGCTCAGGCCTTTTGGAAGTGCACTCAGGGGCTCAGGGATGCCTGATAAGCAACCTGAGCCTCGTTATTTAGTTCTGGGGCGCGTGCTGCGTCCGCACGGGATCAAAGGTGAAGTGCGGATGGAGGTTATGACGAGCTATCCGGAACATGTAGCGACCCTGAAGCATGTTTATGTAGGGCCGGAACACCGGCCCTATGTTTTGGAGAGTGCGCGTACTCATCAAGGGACGTTGCTGCTCAAACTGCAAGGGGTGGATGATCGTAATGCTGCTGAAGCTTTACACGATCAGACGGTCGAAGTCGCACTGGAAGATGCTGTACCTTTGGAAGAAGGGGAGTATTATTATTTCCAGTTGCTGGGGATGGCCGTAGAAACTGACGCCGGCGAAGCTCTAGGGGAAGTGACGGATGTCCTGGAAGTTCCCGGTGGAAATGATGTTTATGTAGTTCAGGGCCCGCGTGGCGAACTGTTGATTCCGGCCATTGCGTCGGTAGTTCAATCGCTTGACCTGACAGGGCGCCGCATGGTCATTCATATCATCCCCGGCCTGTTTGATGCCGAGGAGGTTCGGGACGAATAACGGCACTGGTGGAATAATTCCAGCTGTGCAGCGCTTGCTGGAAATTCGCTCGTGATGCTGACGCCGCAAAGACAATCCTTGCCTTTGCGGCCTGCATGCGGGCGGTTTTTGTTGTTTGATGCGGGAAGGGCGGGGCGATTGGGCCACCCGTAGCTGTTCATTTCTGTTTCCATCGACACTTATCGTTGCCAGTCTCACAGGGGGGCCTGTTGAACGGAAGGGCCAGGGAGCGGGGGCGAGGTGAGAATGGAAAATTTACATTATTGGGTGGGGTTCAATCTGGTGCGGGGTATTGGTCCGGTGCGATTGCGGGCCTTGCTGGAGCGCTTCGGCGATCTGGCGGTGGCCTGGGAGGCGCCGGCTGAGGAGCTGGCTGCGGCTGGCCTGGACCGCCGCACGCTGGCGAATTTATTGCAGGCTCGCCGGCAGATTGATTTGGATCAGGTCTGGCAAAAGATTTGCGCTGCGGGTGTTCAGGTTTTGACCTGGGAGAGCCCGGATTATCCAGCACTTCTTCTTAAAATCCCCGACCCTCCACCGGTACTTTTTGTCAAAGGGACTTTATTGCCGGCAGATGAATGGGCGGTGGCGTTGGTTGGAACGCGGAAGCCGACGACCTATGGTCGGGAAGCGGCGCGGCGTCTGGCCGGCGATCTGGCCCGGCGACAGGTGACGGTGGTGAGCGGGCTGGCGCGGGGGATCGATGCGGTGGTGCATCGGACTGTGCTGGAAGCGGGGGGCCGAACGATTGCGGTGCTCGGTTGCGGGGTGGATGTCGTCTATCCTCCCGAACATCGAACTCTGGCGGCTCAGATCGTCGAGAATGGGGCGCTGATCAGCGATTATCCACTGGGGACGGCGCCTGAGGCGATCAATTTTCCGCCGCGCAATCGCATCATCAGCGGATTAAGCCTGGGCGTGGTGGTGGTCGAGGCCGGTGAGGGGAGCGGGGCGCTGATCACAGCCAGTTTTGCAGCCGAACAGGGGCGGGATGTATTTGCGGTTCCGGGGACCATTTTTAACCCGGTCGCGGCCGGGTGTAACCGGTTGTTGCGCGATGGGGCCGGGGTGGTGACCGAGGTCCGGGATATTTTGGAGTCCTTACATCTGGATGCGGCCGAGGAACGGCAGGCGGCCCGCCAGGTGTTCCCGGCGAATGCCACCGAGGCTGCGATTTTGGAGCGACTTACCGGAGAACCCTGTCATGTGGATGAGCTCTGTCGGTCGATTTCGCTTCCGGTGGCGACGGTGACGGGGGCGTTGGCGATCCTGGAACTGAAGGGGATGGTGCGGCAGGTGGGGCGAATGCAGTATGTGGTGATCCACGAGCCGGAGAGCGATTATTCTACGGATGCCGGCTGATTGCGGCTTGCATCTGATTTCGTCAGGAGTGAGGGGATGGTTTCTACGTCACATCTTTATGCATTGATCATGGCTGGCGGCGGCGGGACTCGATTATGGCCTTTGAGCCGGCGCACGCATCCCAAACAGATGGTGAAGTTGTTCGGAGAACGGTCGATGTTTCAGTGGGCCGTGGCCCGGTTGCAACCGTTGTTGACTCCGGAACAGATTTTAGTGGTCACGGCGGCCGATCAGGTGGAACCGTTGGCGGCGCAGGCTCCCGAGTTGCCTCGCGAGAATTTTATCGTGGAGCCGATGGGGCGCGGGACGGCGCCCTGTATCGGGTTGGGGGCGATCCATTTACATCGCCGCGATCCCGAGGCGGTGATGGCTGTTTTGACGGCCGATCATTATATCGGGCGGGAAGCGGCCTTCCGGCAATTGTTGGCCGATGCGGCGCAGGTGGCGGCGGCGGGGTACCTGGTTACCCTGGGTATCGAGCCGACCTATCCTGCTACCGGTTATGGTTATATTCGGCAGGGGGCGCAACTGGCGGTGGATTCCGGGACGCCGGTTTTCCAGGTGGAACGGTTTACGGAAAAGCCCAATGCGGAAACGGCACAAAAATTCCTTTTTGACGGTCATTATGCCTGGAACAGCGGTATGTTTATCTGGAAGACTTCCCGGATTTTGGAGGAGTTTGCCTCTCTGATGCCGGATGTGTCGGCTACGCTGGGGGAACTGGCGGCAGCTCTGGGGACGCCGGAGTATGAATCCCGGTTGCAACAGTCCTGGCCGGCGGTACGTAAAGAGACGATCGACTATGGGATTATGGAGAAGGCGCAGCAGGTCGCGGTGATTCCTGCTGAGTTGGGCTGGTCGGATGTGGGGAGCTGGGATTCGGCGATGGCCCTTTTGCCGGCCGGTGAGGGAGAAAATGTGAGTGTGGGGGAACATCTGGCGATCGATACCAAAGGCACTTTCGTCTTTTCGGCGGCTGATCGTCTGGTGGCGACTGTGGGAATCGAAAATCTGATGGTGGTGGATACTCCGGATGCCCTGTTGATCCTGCCTCGAGGGCAATCCGAGCGGGTGAAGGAAATTGTACAACGGTTGGAAACCGAGGGGCCTCGGAACCGGTTGTAGGGAGGATTAAAGATGGCGGATGAAGTGAAGTTCGAGGCCTATTGCGTTAAATGCAAGGTCAAACGGGAAATTGCCGAGCCCAAGGCTGTTTTTACGGCGAAGGGCCAGCCGGCTTTAGAGGGGAAGTGTCCGGTTTGCAGTACGCGGATGTTCCGAATGGGCCGGACGGATTTGCATGTCGGCATGGCTCCGAAGCCGGTGGAGGTGCCGCCTCCTACCGGAAAACTGGTGATTGTGGAATCTCCGACCAAGGCGCGTACCGTAGGCCGCTTTTTAGGCAAAGGCTATACGGTAAGAGCGTCGGTCGGTCATATCCGGGATCTGTTGCGATCGCAACTTTCGGTGGATGTGGACAATGACTTTGCTCCGAAGTACCGGATTCCTAATGAGAAACGGGCGGTCGTGCGCGAGTTGAGCACATTGGCAGGAAAGATGGCGGAGATCTATCTGGCCACCGACCCCGATCGGGAAGGGGAAGCGATCTCCTGGCATTTAAGTGAAGTGCTCGATGTTCCGGCAGAACGAATGCAGCGGGTGGTTTTTCATGAAATTACGCAGTCAGCGGTGGATGAGGCTTTTGCTCATCCTCGCCAGCTGGATATGAATCTGGTCAATGCCCAGCAGGCCCGGCGGATTTTGGACCGTCTGGTGGGGTACAAGCTCAGTCCCCTGCTGTGGGATAAAGTGCGCAGCCGGCTTTCTGCGGGACGGGTCCAGTCGGTGGCGGTGCGGTTGATTGTGGAGCGGGAGCGGGAGATCGAGAATTTCGTGCCGGTGGAGTACTGGACGTTGGATGCGGAACTGGCACCGCCGATGTCGCGGCCACGGGAGAAGCGGGTGAGTTTCAAAGCCCGGTTGGCACGGATCAACGGCGAGGATGTCGATCTCAAGTCGGAAGAGGAGATGCGGGTGATTCTGGCGGCTCTGAAGCCGGCTGCCTTTGAGGTATCCAAGCTCAAAGAAGGTCAGCGGCGGCGGCAGCCTGCGGCTCCCTATACGACCAGTACGTTGCAGCAGGAAGCTTCGCGTAAACTGGGGTTCACGGCCCAGCGGACGATGCGGGTGGCGCAGCAGTTATATGAAGGGTTGGATGTGGGGGAGGGTCAGCCGATCGGTTTGATCACCTACATGCGTACCGACAGCACCAATGTGGCCGTGGCGGCTCAAACCGAAGCGCGGCGGTTTATCACGGATCGTTACGGCAACGATTTTGTTCCGGCTCAGGCCCCGGTCTACAAGACTCGCGCGAAAGGGGCGCAGGAAGCTCACGAAGCGATCCGTCCGACGAGTGTATTGCGGACGCCGGAGGGGATTAAGGGATCGTTGAGCAGCGAGCAATTCCGGCTTTACGATCTGATCTGGCGGCGATTTGTGGCCAGTCAGATGGAACCGGCGCTCTATGACACGTTGGGCGTAGAGATTGCGGCGGGCCAGGATCCGGAATGGCCCTATCTGTTCCGCGCTTCGGGGTCGGTGCTGCGTTTTGCCGGGTTCCTGGTGGTATATGAAGAGACCCGGGATGAGGATGCTCAGGAGGAAATGGTGCAGCCGCTGCCGCCCTTGACGGTAGGGGAGCGGTTGGATCTGCTGAAGCTGTTGCCCGAGCAACATTTTACGCAGCCGCCGCCGCGTTATACCGACGCCAGTTTGATCCGCTCGCTGGAAGAGTATGGGATCGGGCGGCCTTCAACGTATGCGTCAATCCTGGCCAATATTCAGCAGCGCGGCTATGTGCTACGTGAGACGCGTCGGTATTTGCCGACGGAGACCGGGATGCTGGTTAACGATCTGCTGGTGGCCAATTTCCCCGATATCATCAGCGTCGATTTTACGGCGGAGATGGAATCGGGGTTGGATGAGGTCGCGGAGGGGGAGGCGGATTGGGTTGCGCTGGTGCGCAATTTCTATACCCCGTTTGAGGCCGCGGTCAGTAAGGCCGAATCGAGCATTGAAAAGCACGATCAGGTGGAATATGTGGGGCGCGATTGCCCCGATTGTGGCTCCCCCTTGATTATTCGCTGGGGACGCTATGGGAAGTTTGTGGGCTGTTCGCGATTCCCTGAGTGTCGGCATACGGAACCCTGGTTGGAAAAGACCGGAGCGGTCTGTCCAAAATGCAGTGGTGAACTGGTGGTGAAACGCACCCGGAAGGGCCGGCTCTTTTATGGTTGTGCCCGTTGGCCGGAATGCGATTTCACTTCCTGGAAGCGGCCCCTGGCCCGACCCTGCCCGCGGTGCAACGGATTACTGGTGGAAATCCGCAAGGATGCCGCTCAGTGTCTGACCTGTGAGACGCAGTTCCCTCTGGAACAGGTGGAAACCGAGGAAGTCCAGAAGGTGGAATCGGCCGGTTAGTCCGGCCTGCGTTTCAAGTCACGCGAGGGGTATAGCGGTTGTAACCCACACTTTTCGCGCCCTGCCTGGCAGGGCGCGAAAAGTGCTATTCAAAGGAGGTCACTATGTTGCTATGGGATATTTTCATACTGTTCACGCGCGTGGCGCTGGTCTCCTGGGGCGGCGGGCCGGCTTCGATGGCGCTGATGCAGCGAGAGACGACGGCTGTGGGGTGGGTGACCACGGATGAGTTTGCAGATGCTCTGGCGGTCGGTAATGCTTTGCCGGGACCGATTGCGCCGCAGGTTTCTGCCTACATCGGTTATAAGATCGCCGGTTTTCCGGGCGCAATTGCCGCCACGTTGGGGACGGTTTTGCCGGCGACGCTTTTGATGTTGGTGATGATTATCTTTTTCTTTAGGATTAAAGACGATCCGAATATCAAGGCGATGTTGACGGCGGTGCGGCCGGTGGTGGTCGGGTTGCTGGTCTGGACCGCTTTAGAGATGGGGCGGACGGTTTTTGTGGGCAAGTCGCAGTTGCCTTTGGGAACGACACTGGCTCAGAGTTGGGATAAGATTTTGATTGCCGGGGTGGCTTTTGGTATTTTTACCTTCACCCGGGTCAATCCGGTCTTTGTGATCATCGGCGCGGCGGCGTTGGGGTGGGTGTTGTACCATTAGGCGGGCCTGTTTTCAGGGCAGATCCTGGTTTCATTTCGGTAGCAATTTGGTTATAGTGGTATAATCCCACCGTGGCGCTATTTCGTACTTAATAAGGAGGAAGCGATGAACATCCTGGATATCTTTTTGATTCTAATGGTTTTGACTGGAGTTGTTCTGGGCGCTGTTTTTCGCATTTTTCGGAGTGGGCTGATGCTTCTTTGCTTTTACATTTCTGCTCTTGTGGCGGCGATAGGGTATAAGCCTCTTACCAAGTTACTGAAATACTTCGGTTCAGGATTAAAGATGGAGCTTTTGATTTTCGTGATATTGTTTGTGCTGCTTTTTGTGATCCTGATGGCTGTCATGAAATGGGCTTTTCCGGATACCCGCTTTATGAAGCTGGGGTTTTTGGACCATTTGGGCGGGGCGGGCATTGGGGTTGTGGTGGGCGCCTTGTTCGGGGCGTTGCTCTTTGCTCTGTTGAAAATGTGGGATGCCAATTTTGTGTGGCAATCGGCGTTAGGCGGAGTTTTCAGTATGGTCTTGAGGATTTTTGATTACTCTGTCATGTTTATGTTTCCGGGAGGTTTCCCGACCATTCTGATGCCAACCTGATCTTTAAGGAAAAGTTCAGGGCTGATTTGGAGAGATAACGATGAATCGTCATTGGGAGACTTTGGAATATCCAAAGATTTTGAATCGGTTGGCCCGTTACACGGATTTCTCGTTAGGGGCAGAGCTGGTGCAGCAACTTGAACCGGCTCCGGTGCTGGCGGAGGCGCGTGAGCGTCTGGCGTTGACCCGGGAAGCACGTTCTTTGTTAAATGCCCGTTCGGATATGGATCTGGGCGGCGTGAGCGATTTGCGGTTCCTGGTTGATCGGGCGCGCCATGCGGCAACGCTGGTGGGGTCTGAGTTGTTGCAGGTTCGGGACACGTTGATTGCGGCGGAGCGGTTGGCCCGTTTCTTTGGCCGCATGGAAGTGCAATTTCCGGGGCTGGCGGATATCGCGGGGCGGATCCGGCCGCTGCCGCAGCTGGAAGAGGCCATTTCCCGAGTGCTGGACGATCGCGGCGAAGTACGGGATTCGGCGACGCCGGAGCTGGCGCGAATTCGCCATGAGTTGCGGGTCACGCAGGACCGGTTGCAGGAGCGGCTGCGGCGGATGATCAGTTCGTCGGAGGTGGCCCCCTATTTGCAGGATGCCATGATTACCCGTCGGGAAGGCCGGCTGGTGATTCCGGTGAAAGCGGATTTCAAAGGCCATGTGCCGGGGGTGGTCCACGATCGCTCGTCGAGTGGGGTGACCCTGTTTGTCGAGCCGTTGGCCGTGGTGGAGATGAACAATGCCGTGCGGGAAGGCCGACTGGCGGAAGAGGAAGAGGTCAACCGCATTCTGGCCGCTTTGACCGGGCAGGTGGCCCATGCGGCGGATGCGATCGATGCTTCGATGCTGGCGCTGGGCGAACTGGATCTAACCTTTGCCAAGGCCCGTTATGCAGAAGAGATCATGGCCAGCGAGCCGGAGTTGTTGCCGATTCCGGAGAAGGCGCCGATGCGCGGAGAAGACAACTTCCATCCGGGAAGCGTGGTGCGGTTGCGGGGCGCGCGGCATCCTTTGCTCGATCCGGTACGGGTGGTAGCGATCGATGTGGATCTGGATGAACAGACGCATATTGCGGTGATCACCGGTCCCAATACGGGCGGTAAAACGGTGACGCTGAAGACGGTCGGTTTGATGACCTTGATGGCTCAAGCCGGTCTGCATATTCCGGTCGATCCCGGGTCGGCAATCTCTTTCTTTGAGACGATCTACGCCGATATCGGCGATGAACAATCGATCGAACAGAGCCTTTCAACTTTTTCGGCCCATCTGGCCAACATGCTCTCTTTTCTGGAGGAGACCGGGGCGCGTTCGCTGGTATTGTTGGATGAATTGGGTGCGGGGACCGATCCGGCGGAAGGCTCGGCTCTGGCCCGTGCTTTAATGGAAGAGTTCCGTCATCGCCGGGTGACCGGGTTGGTGGCGACGCACTATCCGGAGTTGAAACTGTATGCCCATGCCACACCGGGAGTGATCAATGCGTCGATGGAGTTCGATCCGGAGACCCTTTCTCCGACCTATCGATTGACGATCGGGTTGCCGGGCCGTTCCAATGCGTTTGCGATTGCTCGCCGGCTGGGGATGCCGGAGGCGATTGTCCGGGAGGCGCAGGCGATGGTTTCCGGTGAGTCGTTGCGGGCTGAAGATATGCTGGCCGATTTGCATGAGTTGCGGATTCAGACGGCGCAGGCGCGAGATGAAGCCCGTCAGGCCCGGCGGGAATCGGAGACGACAGCTTTGAAGCTGCGTGAGCGGCTTTCCGGGATCGAAAAAGAGCGTCGTGACGTGCTGGACAAGGCCCGTCATGAGGCTGATCAGGAACTGGAACTGGTGCGGGATGAGGTGCGGCGATTGCGACAACGGATGGCGGCGGTGCCGCAACCCGAAGTACGGCAGGTGATCGAAGAAGTCCAGTCGGCTGTGACTGTGGTCGAAGAGCTGGTCCGGCAGAAACCTGTGTCGGCGCCGGTTGAAGAATTGCCGTTGCCGGAACCGATTGCCGGAGCTCCTCGCGTGGGAGATACGGTGCGGTTGCGGACGTTGGGGATGCAGGGAACGCTGGTCTCTCTGGAAAGCGGCGGGGCGGTCGTGCAGGCCGGGCCGGCGCGGATGCGGGTGGCTGTGGAAGATCTGGAGCTGGTCCAGCGGCGGCGGGCTCGCAACGACGAAGGCGAGACCGTCTTTGTGCCGGCGCGTGGTCCTTCGCCGGGTTTGCAGCTGGATCTGCGGGGGATGACCGGAGAAGAGGCGCTGGAACGGTTGGAGCGCTATCTCGATGAGGCCGGCCGGGCAGAATTGCCCTGGGTGCGGATAGTCCATGGCAAAGGTACCGGCACGTTGCGACGGGAAGTCCGCCGTTATCTGCATACCCATCCGTTGGTGGCTTCTTATGAAGCGGCGGCGGAAGGGGAGGGCGGTGAAGGCGCGACTGTGGTGCATCTGGTAACCGGGAATTAGGTTAGATCTGTTCCTTATCGTTATGTCAGCGCGCCCCTCGATGAGGGGCGCGCTGACATAATCAGTAGAGTTAAAATGAGGTTGGGAAAATGGAAGGAGATTTTTGGAGACAACTGGAGCAATTGATCGCGAGTTCAACGCTGGTGATCGATCGGCCGGCCGGGTCGGCCCATCCTCGTTATCCTGATTTTATCTATCCTTTGGACTACGGTTATCTCGACGGTACGACAGCTGCCGACGGCGGGGGCATCGACATCTGGGTGGGTAGCCTGGCGGAGCGTAGCTTGAATGGAGTGATCTGTTGTGTGGATAACGTCAAACGGGATACGGAATTAAAGTTGTTGTTGGGGTGTACGGCGGAAGAAGTTCAGACGATTCTGGCCGTGCATAATTCGGGATTGCAGGCGGCTTTATGGGTGCCGCGGCCGGAGTAAAAAGAAAGGGTGCGATTTTTAAATCGCACCCTTTGATGGTTGAGGAGGTTCGACTGAAATCAGTCGTTGTCCGATGAGCTTTTCGTGGGAGTGGTGGGTGTTGAATTGCTCTCCTTGGTTTCCTTCGTATCTTTCCTTGTTCCGGGCGTTGCTGTGGAGGAGGTGGAACGGTGGTCGGTCACATAAAAGCCGGATCCTTTGAAGATGATACCCGCAGGCTGGATCAGGCGTTGGACCTGACCACCACATTCAGGACACTCCTTGAGCGGGGCCTCGGAAAAGGGCTGGCGACGCTCAAAACGAACTCCGCATGATTGGCATTGATATTCATATAGTGGCATAATTCTTACCTCCCTTTTACCGAATTCCAATCTTATTATACGCTTTTTCGGCTCTTTTGACAAGGGTAAACTTTGCGATTGGTTGCCTTGACATTTGGCGGCTTTCCGGTACTATAAGGGGCGTGCGAAAGCCCTTGGGGGCTGAGCCAGCATGGAACGATGCTCGACAGGTGCTGAGGGTTGGGACCTGCGCGGCGGAATGCTTCGAACCCCGCCAGGTTCGGAAGAAAGCAACGGTAAGGAGATTTTTCCGGGTGCCGCAGGCCACCTGATCCTCAGTACCTTTCGGGTATCGTTTCTGGAAGTATCAACCGAAAGGGGCGCTGGAAATCAGTCGCCCTTTTTTGTATCCCATCACCGATGGAGGTCTATGCGCTGGCAAGGCCGGGTTTTGGCCCTGATTTTGGCTCTTTTGACACTTACCGGGTTGGCGGCTGGATACCAGGCCACTGCTATTCCCGTCACGCTGGTAATTGACGGCGTGGCGCGGCCGGTGCGTACCCATCAACCTACGGTCGGGTTGTTGCTGACCGATTTGGGCATGGCGATGCGTGCTGAGGATCGCTTACTTCCCGGGAGCAGTGTGATCTTGAAGCCGAATATGGAAGTGCGTATTGAGCGTGCTCATCCGGTGATTTTGGAGATGGATGGGCGGGAACGGTTGTTTTATACCCACGAAAGCGATGCCGCTGCTTTTTTGATCCAAACGGGTGTGATATTAGACCCCTATGACGGTTATGAAGTCCAATCCCCCCGCGCCGGTGATCCGGCTGACACCCGTTTTCGGGTGGTGATCGAACGTGCCGTCGCGGTGACGCTGGAAGAGGGCAAGGTCCGTACCCGCTTTTATACCCGGGCGGCAACGGTTGGAGAGGCGCTGTTGGAGGCCGGAATCCGGCTTTATCGTGCCGATCGGCTTTCTCCGGGGCCGGCAACGCCTTTGCAGAACGGGCTGCATATTCGATTAGAGCGGTCGATTCCCGTTTCGGTGTGGGTGGACGGCCATGTGTTGCGCACCCGGACCCATCGCTATCGCGTGGGGGAAGTGTTGGCCGATTTGGGGGTAACGCTGAACGGCCAGGATTATAGCGATCCTTCTCTGGATGCTCCTTTGGGGGAAGGCGCTGAAGTGCGCGTTAAACGGGTTTCCGAGCGGGTTTTTGTCGAACAGAGCCCGGTGCCTTTTGATACGGTCTGGGAAGCGGATCCTAATACGGAAATCGATACCCAGGGACTGTTAAATGAAGGGGTGCCGGGGGTGTTGGAGCGCCGTATTCGTCTGCGTTATGAAGACAACGAGGTGGCGGATCGGCGGGTGGAAGGCGAGAGTCTGGTTCAACCGCCGCAGAATCGGGTGATGGGATACGGTATTAAGATTGTGCCTCGCGTCGTGCAGACTGAAAATGGGCCGATGGAATACTGGCGGGTGGTACGGATGCTGGCCACCTCGTACAGTGCCGGAACGGCCGGCACGCCGCGTTCCAGCCCTCATTATGGGCGGACCGCTTTGGGATTGCAAATGCGGCGGGGCATTGTTGCAGTGGATGCTTCTTTGATTCCTTTGGGAAGCAAAGTCTATGTGCCAGGGTACGGCCTCGGTCTGGCCGGCGATACCGGGGGAGCCATTCGGGGCCGGCGGATCGATTTGGGATATGATGACGAGGATTTGCAGATGTGGTATTCGTGGGTAGAAGTTTATCTTTTGACTCCGGCTCCTTCGCCTGACCGGATCAATTACATTTTGCCATGAGCGGGGAAGATCCACGGGCGCTGTTGCGCCGTTATGAGCTTTATCCCAACCGGGCTCTGGGCCAGAATTTTCTGGTCGATCGGGGAGCGCCGGCGCGGATTGCCGAAGGGGCAGAGATCGATCCAGCAGATACGGTGCTGGAAGTGGGGGCCGGTTTGGGGACCCTGACCGAGGAATTGTGTCGGCGCGCCCACCAGGTCAAGGCTGTGGAAACCGATCCCAAGATGGTGACGGTGTTGCGGGACCAGTTGGGTGGCTTTTCCAATGTCGAGATTGTGCATGGCGACATTTTAGAGCTCGACCCGGTGACGCTCATCGAACCGCCGGCCGGAACCGGGATGCCCTTGTGGGGTGTGCAGCGGAGAGATTATCAGGTGGTGGCCAATTTGCCTTACTATATTACGGCCGCCGTGTTGCGTCATTTGTTCGAGGCCGCGGTGCGTCCGGCGCGGATGGTGTTGACGGTTCAGCGGGAAGTAGCCGAGCGGATGGCGGCCGCGCCGGGCGATATGAGCCTGTTGGGCGTGAGCGTGCAATTTTATGCCCGGCCGCGGATTTTGTTTCGCCTTAAGCCGGGGGCATTTTTCCCTCCTCCGGCTGTCGAATCGGCGGTGATTCGATTGGATCTTTATGAAACGCCTCCCGTGCCGGTGCCGGATGTGGCGCGGTTTTTTGAGGTAGCCAAAGCCGGTTTTGCCCAGCGGCGCAAACAACTTCACAATACCCTGGCGTCGTCTTTGCAGCTGTCGTCGGCTGAAGTGAGTGCGGCGTTGCGAGAGGGTGGAATTGAACCGTCACGGCGGGCTGAGACTCTGACGATGGCCGAGTGGTCCGCCGTAGTCAGTGCCCTGGAGCCCTTACGGAGATAGTTTGAACTTGTTGGAACGGGTGACCGGCAGAGTCGTTGCTTCAACTGCTCTGCCGGTCATTGTTTATCCAACAGAACTTCTACACGGCGCCAACGAAACTCCAACTGTAAATAAGTTGGTTTACGGTATGATGGACTTGCCTTGTGTCCAGCGTCGTTTCAGGGAGAATAAATATGGAAATTGGGACGATCATACCGCTCACATTGGAGGAGAACCGCTCTTCAAAAGGAAGAGATAGAGAACAGGTTTATCGTATAGTGATTGTGGATGATGAAGAGCGGGTTGCGTTGACTTTATCTAAAGGGTTGCGGAAATTGCCGCAGTGTGAGATCCGGACGGCTTCCAGTGGAGAACTTTGTCTGCAATTGTTTTCGGAAAAGCCTTTTGATCTGTTGATCACCGATTACAGGATGCCGGGGATGGATGGCGTGGCGTTGGCCGAACGGATATTGCAATTATTTCCTCAGACCGTCGTGATTTTGATGACGGCTTATAACAATGGGGATGTCCAGCGTTATTGCCAGCATCTGGCGATTTCCCGCATTTTGGATAAACCGGTGGGGTTACAGCAAATTCGCGACATCGTAGGGGAGATTTTATTTGAGCATTGAATTTTCCCGTTATGGCAACTGGTTGGGGAAGAGTTGGGCGTATGCGGTTTTCTGCGAACATCAGACGGAAGTCAACCGTTTGTATTGGTCTTTTGTGCCCGCGGCTGATTTTTGCGGTTATGCGGCGCGGCGGGCCGATCCCGGTGCCGATCTGGAAGTTCTTTTTCATGCCGAAAGCGCGCATGTACGGCGGATGGCGCCTGATAACGATACCTGGCAAACCGATTTCAGAGATTTTGAGAATTGGGTGCGGCTGAATATGGTGATGGGAATGGTTTCATATTTTGAGATCTTTATGAAATCACTTTTGACTACCGCTTTGAAATCGGATCCTGCGGCGCCTAAAGGTAAACCCCATGCAGTTGACGGCCTCTATTTTCTTAAGCGTGATTTGCAGGATGTGTTAAGTGAAGATATTACCCCCTGTTTAAAAGGCAACTGGCCGAGTCGGCTTTCTCATTATCGCCGTATTTTTGGGACCTTGCCGCCTTTTCTGGACCAGGGCGGTGTGGTAAGCGATCTGGATGAGATTCGGACGTTTCGGAATGGAGTGGGGCATACTTTTGGGCGGGCGATTGACCGTTATCCTTATGATTTGAGTTCCCGGGCCATTCCTATGCAGCGGCTTTCCCAAAATCGGCTACAGAAATGGCTGGCTTTGATGGGAGATGTGGCGCTGGCGGTGGAGGAACATTTGCGACCGGCGCATATTGGTGAGTATGAGTTGTTGGAGTATTACCATTTCTGGAAAAATGAACCCCGTATTGGAAAAGAGAAGAGTTTTACGCGCGAGCGGGCTTTTGCCCGGGCGGTAAAAGGGCAGTTGGGCAGTGGTCCGCCGCTGGATTTCTGTGGGGCTTTGATTTCCTATTATGATTCCTTATAGATAGCTATATTTTCGGGGGTTGTTTGGGGTTGTGCTCGAAAATAGAATCCGGCGGATCTTCTACACATTTTCAAGGTTTCCGGTTATACTGGGGCCGATGTGGTACGTTTACGTGTTGCGCTGCAATGATGGGTCGCTGTACACCGGCGCTACCAATAATGTGGCCCGGCGTCTGGCGACTCATGCTGCCGGGCGTGGCGCACGTTATACCCGTACCCGCGGCCCTTTGATTTTGTTGGGGGCCTGGAGTTATCCCGATCAAGGCGCGGCCTTGCGGGCGGAACGACGTTTCAAAACTTTGACTCGGGCGGCCAAGCTGGCTCGAATTGCGGAAAGGGCGCCGTTTTTAGACGGTCCCTTTGCGGCGGATGTGTTGGAAGATCCTGCGGTGTGCAATTGAAGGGGGTATATGGGGGCCATTCTTGAGGTCCAGGATTTGTATAAATCTTTTCGGCGGGGCCGCCGTCCGGCTTTGAACGGCCTGAGTTTTCAGGTTGAGGCGGGGGCCATCTACGCTTTTGTCGGGCCTAACGGTGCCGGTAAAACGACCACGATCCGTATTTTGACCACTTTGCTTAAACCCGATGCGGGCACGGCTTATATCGGAGGGTATCGGGTGGACAAGCAGCGGATGGATGTCCGCCGGTTGATGGGATATATTCCTGATGAATTCGGACTGTACGATGAGATGTCGGTGGCGGATTATATGGATTTTTTTGCGACCTGTTATCGTATCCCGACGGAGCGTCAGCGCAGCACGGTGGACGATCTGTTAGAACTGGTGGGGTTGAATGAGCGGCGTGACGATGAGGTGCGGGGCCTTTCCCGCGGGATGCGCCAGCGGTTGGGCCTGGCGCGTGCCCTGGTCCATGAGCCGGCGTTGATCATTGCCGATGAGCCGGCCTCGGGGCTCGATCCCCGGGCCCGGGTGGAGTTGCGGGAGATCTTGCGGGCATTGCAGGAGATGGGCAAGACGATTTTCCTTTCTTCGCATGTGCTGCGGGAGTTGGACGATGTGGCGACGCATGTCGGGATTGTGGAAGCCGGGCGGTTGGTGGTTTCCGGTCCCATTGAACAGATTCGTCGCCAGCTGCGGCCGCATCGCCGGCTGAAGATTTCGTTGCTGGGGATGGCGGACGATGCGCATGCCTGGCTGAAAGCCCGTTCCGATGTGGTGACGGTTGAAGCGGTGAGTGAGGGGAACGGCAACGGCAGCAGCCGGCAGGGATTACAGGTGGCTTTTGACGGCGACGAGACGGCCGTGGTGGGATTGTTGAATCAATTGATCGCTGCCGGTTTTCCGGTGCTTTCTTATACCGAAGAGAAGGAAACGTTGGAAGGGTTGTTTATGGATTTGACGCAGGGTGGAATTTCGTAGTGGGCGGGCGGATTCCAACCGGGCTTTATATTCACGTCCCTTTTTGTGTTCAGCGATGTAGTTATTGTGATTTCAATACTTACGCGGGCCTGGAGCGTTTACAGCCGGCTTATGGAAAGGCGGTGTTGCGGGAACTGGCCCGGCGGTTAGAGCATTTCCCGGAGCTGGCGTGGCGCACTCTTTATTTGGGGGGCGGGACTCCTTCACGGATGCCGGTGGAGGCGGTGGCGGCCTGGATTGCAGGCGCTCGGGCCGACGGTCGGTTGGCGGCTGAAGCTGAGATCACTTTGGAGGCCAATCCGGGCACACTGGATTGGGAACGGTTGCAGGCCTGGCAGAGGGCCGGAGTCAATCGGTTGAGCCTGGGCGTGCAATCGACGCACGATGCCGAGCTGGAAATGTTGGGCCGGATTCATACCTGGGCGGCGGCGGTCACGGCGGTGCAGGAGTCCCGAGCGGCCGGATTTGACAATCTCAGTCTGGATTTGATCTATGGGTTGCCGGGGCAGACTCTGGCAGGGTGGGAAGAATCCGTGGCCCGGGTGCTTGCTTTGGAGCCGGAGCACCTCTCCTTATATGCTTTGACTCTGGAAGAGGAGACGCCGCTGGCGCAGGCGATTATAGCGGGGGTTTATCCGGAACCGGATGAAGAGCTGGCGGCGATGATGTATGAGCGGGCTTCGGAACTGTTGATGCAGGCCGGCTTCTGGCAATATGAGATTTCCAATTGGGCCCGCGGGGTCGTTCCTGCGCCGGGATTATGGGCTTTGCCGCCCGGCGGAAGCTGTGAGGGGATCGGTGCGACGATAGCCCATCATAATTTGATCTACTGGCGCAATGAACCCTGGGTGGGGTTGGGGGCCGGAGCGCATTCCTGGGCGGGCGGGCGGCGGTGGAATAACCTGTTACATCCGGGTGATTATATTGCGGCCGTCCAGGCGGGAGAACTTCCGGATGCCGAAGGCGAGGTGATTCCTCCGGATCTGGAAATGGGAGAGACGATGATGCTGGGATTGCGGCTGGTCGAAGGGGTCAGTGCGGGCCGTTTTCAGCAACGTTTTGGGCGCTCATTGGAACAGATTTATGGTCCTGTTTTACAACGATTTCAGCGTCTGGGGCTGATTGAATGGGATGGGGAGCGGGTACGGCTAACGGTGCAGGGTCGATTGGTAGGGAATCAGGTCTTTGCGGAATTTTTGCCGTGAAACTACGCCGGTAGTTATTCGAAGACGGGGATATTTTCAGGCGGGGACCTGTTCCAGGGCCAGATGGCAGATTTGATGGATCAACTCCGCCGTATTCAATGTTTTTAGCAGATAGCGGGCGGCGCCCAACGCGTAGGCCCGTTCTTCTTCCCGGGTATCCAGATAGGAAGTCAGGACCACGATGGTGCTTTCCGGAACTGTTTGATGGAGCGCGCGCAGCGTTTCCAATCCTACCGGGGTTTTAATTTCCAAAAGAATAATATCAGGATGCAGGGCGCGCGCCTGTTGGACGGCATGTTCGTAATATCCGGTGCTTCCGACCACATCGATGCGCGCACTGTTGGTCAGGCGGGAGGCCAGAGCCTGACGTACCAGTTCATGGCTTTCAATCAGTAATACACGAATCATATCTGGAGTATAAAAGAGCCGCCGGAGAAGGAAAAGTGTTATCTATCCCTCCTCCGGCCTGATCTGGTATGCAAAAAAATGACAGTTTTACCGGGCGCCGGCCAGGACTAAGGCCCCTAAGATGCCGGCACGATTTCCCAGTTGGGGCGGTACGATAAAGGTGTCGAGTGAATCGGGGAGGGATAGATAACCATTGATGGCGGTGCGGACTTTTTCGCGGATCAGCGGGAAGAGATGGGGTTGTTGCATCACGCCCCCTCCCAGGATGATTCGCTGGGGAGAGAGGGTACAGAGCCAGATGGCGATTCCCTGCGCCAGATAGTGGGCTTCAAGCTCCCAGGCTGGGTGGTCGGGTGGCAGCTCTTCGGCACGCTCTCCCCAACGAGCCTGCATGGCTGGACCGGAGGCCAGGCCTTCCAGACAATCGTGGTGATAGGGGCAATAACCGGGGTAGGGGTCGGCGAGATGGTCGTGGGGGATGGGCATATGGCCCATTTCGGGGTGAACCTGCCCGTGAAGCAATCGTCCTTCAACCATTGCCCCGCCGCCGATGCCGGTGCCGACGGTCAGATAGACAAAGGTGTGTAGTCCCTGGGCGGCTCCCCATTGATGTTCGCCCAGGGCGGCGACATTGACATCGGTATCGAAATAGATCGGCAGGTTGAGCGCTTTTCGCAGTGGGCCCACGAAATCGATGTGGCCCCAGTGGGGTTTGGGCGTTGTGGTGATGAATCCAAAGGTGGGGGAATCCAGGTTGGGATCCAGGGGGCCGAAGGCGCCGATTCCGATGGCCTGGAGTGGTCCTTCCTGGGCCTGGGTGCGGAAAAAAGTGATGGCGCGTTCCAGGGTTTCCTGGGGCGTGGTGGTGGGGAAACGGATTTCGGCTTGCAGATCGTGAGGGCCGGTTCCCACCGCACAGACGAATTTGGTGCCACCGGCTTCGATACTTCCAAATCGTACCATCATTCCTCCTGAGAGCGATTTTATGACCTGTGCGGTTGTTCATTCGTCAGGATGAACAACCGTTTTCGTGTCCCGCAATGGGGGCTTTCTCGATAAAAAGCGACGTGATGGAGGGGAAGAGCGAGTTATTTCTTATTCATTTTTCGGCGGCTTTCTGAAGCCACCGAAAAATGGCCGGTTCTTTTCCCTGTTTTCCGGGCTAACTTTAACATGATTATGGCGATGTGCAACGAAAACAAATGATTCATAGAAGAGAGGTAAGATGGAAGCGTTTATTGTGTTGGGGGTAGTATTGGGGATGGTGGCCTTGATCGCAGTTACCGGAATTGTGCGAAGTTTGTTGCGTCTGGTTGCTGCTGTGGGGTTAGGCCTCCTCGTGCCGTTTCTGGTTTACCTGTTGTTTTCTCAGGTTTTACCCGGTTCTTTAAATATTACGATCGAAGTCCCTTTGCCGGTTTACCTGGTGTTGGGAGCGTTGAGCGCTTTAGGAGTTTTGCTATGGCGTCGTTAGATCAAAAAATGATGGTTTGAATTTAGTTTGAAACTTTTCCACGGTACGAAATTCCTATTGTGAAGCTGGAAAGGGTGTGATAAGGTTTAATAAACAAAAGTGACTATTTTCTGAAGCAAAGAGGAGGCGAGCCATGTTATATCTTCCACAGGAAGAGTCCGGGCAGGGATTGATGGAGTACGGATTGATTTTGGTGTTGATTGCGGTGGTGGTGGTATCGATTTTGACAATTTTAGGAACTCAGATTGGCACTATGTATAGTAAACTGACCGTCATGATACCAACGTCGGGATCTTAAAATTCCAGCCATTTTATAGTGGGGCTCGTCGGTTCCTTTGCGACCTTACATCGTAGAAATTTTACAGGGCTTGTAATTTTTACAAGCCCTGTTTTTTAATTTTTTACTTTAGGGAAGGATCCAAAGGCGCTGGTAGGTTTCCCATTCGGTCTCATTCGTTTCCCAGGCGGGGTAGATGGAGACGCCGGTGACCTTTTCGGGAAGGGTTTCGGCGTCGTTTAATCCATCGATGACGCCGGATAGGCCGCTTTCCATGTTTTCGGCGGCTGGATGGTGGGTGCGGGTGGCTTCTTCGGAGGTGGGGACGCCGATGAAAAGTTCCGTGGAGCTTTGTTCCAATGCCTGACTGAGGGCGATTACCTGAAAGCGGGTCCAATCGCGGTAGAGCCACTCCCAGGGAAGGACGCTGTCGTAGATCATGACGGCGATTTGATCGGTGCGGGCGGCGATTTCTCGATAGTAGGGTTGGCTCCAGGCCCAGTGTCCTGCCAGCGGCCATTGGATTTCAGGCGCAAAGGGATTGATACGGCGACCGGAAAGTGAAAGGGTAACCTCGGGGCCGAGAGCGGCGCGTATTTCATCCAGGAGCGTCAATACATCGGAATTTCCGTCGGTGATGGGTTCCGGATCAAGATGGATGCCGTTGAATCCATCCCGGGTGATGCGTTCCTGCGCAAATTGAACGATGTGCCGGCGGACGGCGGGATTGTGAAGATCGGTGGTTTGCAGCGGCAGTCCAATCCAGGCCTGGATATCCAGTTCCGGCGTCAGTTTTTGGGTGGCAGTGATGAAATCTGCGGCGTAAAGACAGCTTTGAGTGAAGTTGCCGTCAGCTTTTCGGTAGCCGGCATAGACATAGAGCGTGTGGATCTGGTTGCGCTGGAGTTCTTTGACCAGGGCCGTGATTTCTTCTTCCGTGTGGGGAGTATCGACCCATTCGACGCCCAACCAGAGGGCATTGAGCCCGCGGTTGAAATGGCTGCCGGGATGAGTGGTTGCGGGGCGGAAAAGGAAAGTGCGGCTGATGAACATTAAAAAGAAGGTCAGGGCGATAGCGGAGATCAAAATCTTTCTTGAAAGTTTGCGTTTTGATTTCATGAGAGGAATTATAGCATTAAAATGTCCTCCCCCATCCCGGTAGAACCACGGTTCCCTGGGGGACTTCTCCAGGATAGGCAGAGGTTTTCTGTCCGTCAGAGCCCAGGAGCGGCGATGGATAGAGATAGGTTGTCTTGACACATCCAGGTAATCGAGTATAGTTAGGACGGTTCAGCCTGCAACTTTTCCGTGATAGGCGTGCTCTAATGGAAGATCCCCTGATTGGTCGTAACCTCGGTCCATACAAGATCCTCGAAAGGATCGGCCAGGGCGGGATGGGCGAAATTTACAAAGCCTTTCACCCGCTGCTGGATCGCTATGTGGCGATCAAACTTGTCGGACGATTCCTGGAAGCCGATCCAACTTTAATCCAACGTTTTCAACGCGAGGCCAAAGCGGCCGCGGTTTTACGTCATCCTAATGTGGTCCAGGTTTTCGATTTTGGGGTCCAGGACGATCTCTATTACCTGGTGATGGAGTATGTCGAAGGGACCGATCTGCGGGCGGAAATGCACCGTCGCAGTCTGGAAAACCGGGGTTTTATGCCGGAGGAGGTCATCAATCTTCTGGGGCAGGTTGCCGATGCGCTGGATTATGCCCATCAGCGCGGTGTGATCCATCGCGATGTCAAGCCGGCCAATATCCTTTTAACCCAGGACGGTCATGCCATCCTCGGCGATTTTGGATTGGCGATGCTGCGCGATCGTACCAGCCAGCTCACGATGGGGCAATCGTTTGGAACCCCTGAATATATTGCTCCCGAACAGGCTATTGATTCCCGGGCGGCGGTGCCTCAATCGGATATCTATTCTCTGGGCGGTGTGCTGTACGAAATGGTCACCGGCCATCTGCCTTTTGAGGCGGAGTCGTTGATCAGTCTGGCGCTCAAGCATATCAGTGAAGAACCCCTTCCACCCAGCCATTATGTGCCTGAACTTCCCCCGGCGGTTGAAGCGGTTATTTTACAGACCCTGGCCAAAGAGCCTCAGAATCGTTTCCCGACGGCTCATGCGATGGTGGCGGCTTTGCGCGAGGGGTGGTTGGGAGTTCCCGCCGGCGAAACTCCGGCTTCGGAGAGCGGGCCGGCTCCTGATACCCGACCGATGCCTTTGCCGGGGGATGCGGGCGGCAACGGTGCCGGTGGGAATGAGGGGGCTGGTGGGGGCGGGGTCCATGATCCAGGTAGTTCAGGTTCATTGCCGCCCCGGGTCCCCAAGCCACCTAAGGCTCCCGGTCAAAAGGGCGGTATATTCCGCGTTATTTTGCTGGGGATACTTCTTGTTCTGGTGCTTGCGGTTTTCTATCTGGCTTTTTCCAATGGGGCCGGGCTGGGAATCGCTTTCAATCCGGCGCCGACAGAGACGGTAGAGGTTACCCCTACCTCGACGGCGCGAGCCTCGCATCCGGTCGTTACGCCGACGGTGACGTTGAAGCCGACGGCGACAGCGACTGTAACCGCTCAACCTTCTTATACCCCCACGCCGACGGTTGAACCGACTGCCAGTCCAACCCCGGCGCCGACGGCAACTCCGACGCCGACGCCCCTGCCGACTCTGGCGGCGGGGGAACCGTTGACCCGGGAAGCGGATGGGATGGTGATGCATTTTATCCCGGCGGGGGAGTTCTGGATGGGGGCTTCGAAGGTAGATCCGGACAATGAAGGTCCGTTGGTGGCGGATGCGAATGCCCGGAGCGAAGAATCTCCGGTCCATAAGCTCTTTTTAAGTGGTTACTGGATGGATGAAACTGAGGTGACCGGCGCTCAATATGGCCTGTGCGTGGACGCGGGAACCTGTCCGGAACCCAATCGGAATTCTACTTACTATAAATCTACGGCATCTACTTATCCGATTAACTTTATCTCCTGGGACGATGCGGTTACTTATTGCAGCTGGGTGGCTTCGCAGACGGGATGGGATGTTCGTTTGCCGACCGAAGCTCAGTGGGAAAAGGCGGCTTCCTGGGATCCGGTGGCGAATGCAAAACGGCGTTATCCCTGGGGCAATGAACTCAACAAGAGCAATGCCAACTGCGAAACCAGTTCTTTGAAGGCGATTCGTCGTTATCCTGCCGGGGTGAGTGCTTATGGCATTTATGATATGGCGGGAAGCGTCTGGGAATTTGTGTCGGATTGGTATGATGATGGTTTTTACGGCCAGCCGGAAGCGAGTCTGAATGATTCTACGGGACCGGGGGAGGGTAAGAGCCATATTACTCGCGGGGGTTCCCTGGGCGCTCTCTGTATCGAAGCCCGTACGACTCGCCGTAATCCGGTAAGCAATGCCAAAGGCGTCGATGTGGGGTTCCGGTGTGTGGTGGTGGGAGAATATCTGCCGGCTCCGACGTTGCCGGTCACGGCGACGGAGACCTTGACTCCGACGGTAGAAATGACGCCGACGGCTACTGCTACGCCGTAGGTTGTTCGGGAAAGAATGTTGCCGAGGATGTTTTTTTGTTATGTTTTCGCGGTACCGCAGAAGTAACTTAGCTGGTTTCAAAGACGACACTCCATAGCTAATTTTTTTCGCTGAGGTTTGCTTTTAACGTCCCGCAAAAGGCTTTTGTTGGGTAAAAGGCGACGCGCTGGATGGGGGTAGAGACGTTATTTTTATTCATATTTTCGGCGGCTTCAGAAAGCCGCCGAAAATATGGGCTTTAGTGAGAAGGAGAGTGGGAATTGGCTTCCGAGCAACGTAATGTTGACCCTGCCGTTTCATTGGAAGCATCGCGCCAGAATACTCTGGCCGCGTTGACTCAAATCGACGATAACGAGTTGGTGCAACTTACCCGCCTCACTTTGCCTGAAATTCAGGCTGCCAAACAAGAAGTCGCCAAAGTGCTGCCGGCAGGCAATCTGCCGGCATTTGTGTTAAGTGGATTATTGAAGCTGAAGGGCCGGGTGATCTCCCCTAATCAAATGAAGGAAGATCTGAATGCCCTGATGCGGGGCGTGGGGCTGATTCCCCGGGGTATTTACGGTGCCTTTATTGCCGGGCCGGCTACGGTCCTTTATGCCTATCAAAAACTGGTCGAACTGGCGGGTAAAGATCCGGCCAGTGCCTTCCCTTACGGCACCTGGCAGTTCTATTTGCAAATGGCACTGCGCGAGGATGTGGCGCGGCATGCCAATGAGACGGTGGGGTTCCAGAATGCCCTGCCGGACAGGCACGGGGATCTAAATGCGGCGGCGGCCTGGGTCTGTGCCATTATCGAGCTGTTGTACAGCTATGATGACCTGCTGACGGTCGATTGGACGGAACGGGTGGTGCTGCGGTTGATCCTCGATGAGGCTACGGAGGCGAAAATCTGCGAACAGCCGCCGTTTGCGTCGCTGATTGGGGAGTGGAGTAAGGCGCGGCCCTATCATCGTCCCAGTACGGGAAGCGATTATGTTTCCTATCGCAAAATGGTTTTCCAGCAGTTCATTCAGGAACGCCTGAATGCTTTGCCGTCGGCTTCTCGGGAATCTTTCCAGAAGAATTATAAGGCCCGGCTGGCAGAAGAGCTGGCTGCTTATCAGGAACAGATGACGATGCTGGCTGTGTTGGATCCGGATCGCTATCTGGAGCAGAAGCAGATGGTGCCGCTCTGGCAGGCGGCGATCGGTTTTATCTGGAAAGGCTATACCTATCTTTTGCCGGTTTGTCAGTACAACAGCCTGGGAAATCCGCTCTGTTATCTTCCTCCGGCCGATGCCGCTCCGATGCCGCTTTATATGATGCCCGATGGGACTCTGTGCGATGAGGCCCGGCGGAAGATTGTGGTGGATCGGCTGGGGCAGGTTTTTTATCAGGATAAGGGGCAATTTGTGGGACGGTTGCGGCCGCCCGATGCCGGCGTGATTAAAGGTTGGCTGGCCGCGATCATGGGCGCGCCGGATGCTCCGTCTCCGAGGCTGGATTTGCTGCTGGCGCAGGTGCCGCGGCAGCAACAGGCGGCGTTGCGGCAGCAGCTGCCGTCGCTGGCCCAGGCTGAATTGGGGGCCCTGCGGCGGGCGCCGGTCCTTTTGAACTGGGATTTGCAGGCCGCCGATCAATCTCTGGCTCATATTCGACGTAACCATCGGGGGGTGGGGGACCACGCTCTGACGATTTTCCGCACGGCTAAAAGTATGGTGTTTGATCAATCCCATATCTTCTTTGATGGGATCTGGGGGATGGCGGTGGCGGAGATTTTGACGCATCAGGCGATCTACTGGCAGTCGCAGGTAGGCGGGATGCCGACCACGACCTGGGCGATGCCGCCGACGCCGCTTTCTTTCTCGGGGTGTGGGGGGGTGGAAGAGCAGGCCCGGGCCGCGATTCGGCCGATTGAGGCCGCCGGGGAGTCGGGCGGCGTCGATACGCAGCGATTGACCACGGTGGGCCAATGGCTGCGACAGCGCGGGGTCCGTCTGACAATCAACGATCTTTTGTTGCTTTACCGGTTCTTCCATGCGCGGCAATATTCACCTTCCCTTCAGGTGCGCCGGGCGCTGGATAGTTTCCAGGCGCGGGCGCTTTCTCCGGAGGCTCAGGCGGCGGTGAAAGAGATCGATGCGACCCTGACCCGGTTCCGGGAGACGCCGCCGGCTTTGTTGATTCCTATGGATGCCAGCAACGTTTCGCCCAAGGAACGGATCTTCCCTACGACTTTCCGGACGCCGTTGACTGATACCATTCAGGATCAGTATGCGGCGACCTTTACCTCTTACATGGAATATCGGACCGGACCGACGGGCGAAAACTGGACGCATTTCGATGTGACGCGGCGGGAATTGCTGGCCTATCTCAAGGCTTTCGGCGAAGTGATGGATGCGTTGAAAGCGGTAACCATGCGCGGTGAGAGTTTCAGCACGGCGACGATCCGATTGTTGGGCCATCTGCCGGTGACGATGCAGTATTTGCTGGATCAGGTGCCGCAGCGGATCGGGATGCTGAACGAGATCATCAAAGGCAATGAGGTTTTCTCCAATGTGGGGCGGGTGGCGCCCGGTTCTTCGCTGACTCGTTTTATCAGCGCCAAGGACGATGGGCAGGCCAAAGAGATGGTCTGGGGCTTTATTACGGACGATCAGGGGCAGATGCGGATCAGTCTGCGCGATTTCCGGCCGTTTGTGCCGCTTTTGCTGGCGATTGGGGAGTCGGCGCTGGCGGATCAGCTGGCGCAGGATTATGTGGACAGTTATGTGAAGGGATTTAATCGGTTCCTGGCGGAGTTGGGAGCGATGGTGGCGTTGAAGGCGCCGCCGAAATAACTGGAAGAACGGAAGCTGGAAGTTTGGAAGAACGGCTAATTTTTCGCGCGGCCCCGAAGGGGCCGCGCGAAAAATTAGCCGTTTTGTTTTAACGGTTTGTTTCCTGATCCCACCATTGGACCAGAATTTCCAGCACGGCGCGGAGGTTGTCGCGCCAGCGGTTCTCTTCCCAGGAGAGTGGGAGCCAGAGTTCCCGTTTGCCGACGCGGGCCCGATCATCGAGCGCCAGGCGTAGTTTGACGGCGCGCTCGATGGGCAGCTCTTTGAGCCAGGCCGGTCGCAGGACGATCTGGCCGCTTTCGACCACGATGGTGGGGATGCGGGCGTCGCGGGCCAGCACTTTGAGCTGAAGCTGGTAGAGCAGGTTTTCGGTGGGCTGCGGCAAGGGGCCGAAGCGGTCGCGCAATTCATGTTCCAGATCGGTGATTTCGGCGGCTTCGGTGAGATCGGCCATCCGGCGGTAGAGCGTCAGCCGCAGGGCGTCATCGGGAATGTATTCCGGCGGCAGTCCGGCCGCCAGCGGCAGTTCGATGGTGATGGCGCCCAGCGGTTCGGGCGGCAGGGGCTCGCCGGAACGTTCGGCTTTGAGGTTCTGGACGGCGCGGGAGAGCATGCGGGTGTAGAGTGTGAAACCGACGGTGGCGATGTTGCCGTGCTGGTGAACGCCGAGCATTTCGCCGGCGCCGCGCAGTTCGAGGTCACGCAGGGCCAAAGCAAAGCCGCCTCCGGCGCTTTCGGTGTCGCGGAGCGCCTGGAGGCGCTCGCGGGCATCCTCGCCCATGCGTCGACCGTGGAAGAAGTAGGCGTAGCCGCGGCGGGCGCTGCGGCCCACCCGGCCGCGCAGTTGATAGAGTTCGGAAAGTCCCAGGCGGTCGGCCCGTTCGACGATCAGGGTGTTGGCGTTGGGGAAATCGATACCGCTTTCGATGATGCTGGTGGCGAGCAGCAGATCGACTTTGCCGGTGGCAAATTTTTCCATGGCGGCGGCGAGTTGCTTTTCGGGCATCTGGCCGTGGGCGATGGTCTGGGTCACTTCGGGAACCAGGGTTTTCAGCCGTTCCGCTGCCGTATGGATCGATTCGATGCGGTTGTGGAGGTAGAAGACCTGGCCTCCGCGGGTCAGTTCCCGGCGGATGGCGCGTTGGATGATTTCGTGGTCGAAGGGGCCGATGTACGAGCTGACGGGCAGCCGTTCCTGGGGCGGCGTTTCGATGAGGCTGATGTCGCGGGTGCCGGTGAGCGCCAGGTAGAGCGTGCGCGGAATGGGCGTGGCTGTCAGGGTCAAGACATCTACCTCGTGGCGCAGCTGCTTGAGTTTCTCCTTGTGGATCACCCCGAAGCGCTGTTCTTCATCGATAATCACCAGGCCCAGATCTTTGAAATGGACATCGTCCTGGATCAGCCGGTGGGTGCCGATGATGATATCTACTTTGCCCTGGGCCAGGCGTTGCAGGATGTATTTCTGTTCGGTGGCCGAGCGGAACCGGGAGAGCTGTTCGACGATGACCGGGAAGGCGGTGAGCCGTTCGCGGAAGGTCTGGTAGTGCTGCTGGGCCAGGATGGTGGTGGGGACCAGCAGGGCGACCTGTTTGCCGTCCATCACCGCTTTAAAGGCGGCGCGCAGGGCCACCTCGGTCTTGCCGTAGCCGGCATCTCCGCAGATCAGGCGGTCCATCGGGTGGGCCTTTTCCATATCGGCTTTTACATCGGCGATGGCGCGGAGTTGATCTTCGGTTTCTGTGTAGGGGAAGGCGGCTTCCAGATCGGCCTGCCAGGGAGTATCGGCGGCGAAGGCATGGCCTTCGAGTACCTCGCGGGAGGCGTAGAGATCCAGCAGGTCGCGGGCCACTTCTACGGCGGCTTCCTGGGCCTTGGACTTGGCTTCAGTCCATTCGGCGCCGCCCAGCCGGTTGAGGTGCGGTTCGATCCCCTCGGCGCCGACATAGCGGGTGAGCCGGTCGGCCTGATGGATGGGGACGAAGACCTTGTCGTTGTTGGCATATTCGAGCAGCAGATATTCCCGCTCGACTTCGTCGATGGCGCGTGTGACCAGGCCGCGGAAGATGCCGAGGCCGTAATCTTCATGGATCACCATGTCGCCGGGTTGCAGGTCGGCGAAGGGCAGTTCAGGGGCGGCGACTTTGCGGCGGACGCGGCGGTGCGGTTCGGGAGGGCGCCAGCCGAAGAGTTCTTCATCGCTGATCAGATGGCGGTCCGGGCCCGAGCCGGTGAGCAACCAGCCGCCGGGGGCCGCGCCCTGTACAAAGGTGAGCCGTCCATCGGGTGCCTTGGGCAGGGTGGAATGGACGTGGGGGGGATTGAACTGCTCCCAGAGTTCGGCGAGCCGGCTGGCCTGTCGGCTGACGACGACGGCCTGATCGCCCAGATTGACCCACTGGCGCAGCCGGCCCAGGGCTTCGGGCAGACGGCCGGCGAAGTGCGGTTCGGGAGCCAGGTATTCGTTCCAGAAGCTCTCGGCGCCGGGCTGAAAAGTGAGCCGGCGGGCATTGTTGATCCCCTGGCTCCAGCTTTCCCAGGGGATGTAGGGATCGGGAGCGTGGGCGGCGAGCATTCCTTCGGCTTCGGCGCGTTGGCGCAGATCGGTAGCTTCGGCTTCCAGTTCGGCCCAGCGGGCCGGGAGGGCATCGCCGCCGTAGTGGATGACGAGCGCTTCGGGCGGCAGGTAGCCGAGGAGGGAACTGGTCTCCTGGTAGAAGTAGGGGGTGTAGAATTCCAGGGTGGGGAAGGGGATGCCGGTTTCGAGGGCGGCTGCTTCTTCCTCCAGAGGAGCGCGCAGTTCGGGCGGGAGCGGTTCTTCCAGCAGGGTGCGGACTGCGGCCAGGGCCCGTTCGCTGTCGCGGGGGAGCGCTTCGCGGACCGGGGTGAGCCAGAAACTCTGGGCCGGGCCGGTGGAACGCTGGGTGGCCGGGTCAAAGGTGCGGATCGTGTCGATTTCATCGCCGAAGAAGTCCAGGCGGTAGGCGGTCGGGGCCTGGGGCGGGTAGATATCGAGGATGCCGCCGCGGCGGCTGATCTGCCCGGGGGTTTCGACGACGCTGGTGCTTTCATAGCCGATGCCGCTGCAATGGCGGACCAGGGCGCCCAGCGATTCCTGGGCGTGGACCTGGATCAGGCGGGCGGCTTTGCGGAATTGCCGGTAGGGCAAAGGGCGCTGGATCAGGGCGCGGACCGAGGCGATGATAATCGGCGGCGGTCCCTCCGGCGGGGTGACGCTGGCGCGGGCCATGAAGAGCGTGGAGAGGACCTGGAGGCGGTCGGCGATCGCTTCGGCGGTCCAGGGGGCTCGCTCGTAGGGCAGGACCGGCGGATCGGGAAAGGGGAGCAGCCGGTCGGGTTTTTCCA
The DNA here is from genome assembly GCA_964501335.1 of uncultured Anaerolineales bacterium. Classification (GTDB taxonomy): domain Bacteria; phylum Chloroflexota; class Anaerolineae; order B4-G1; family SLSP01; genus CAZCTC01. Next base: position 171,319 of record CAZCTC010000004.1, read on the forward strand.
GCCAGAGCCGGAGGGCCTGGACGAGGCGGCGGCTCTCTTCGGCCGTGGAGACGATGATGAGGATGGGGACGCGATGGTCTCCGGCGAGCGCGGCGATCAGGGCCGGGGCTGCGGAAGGCAGGAGCGGCAGATCGGTGAGCGGCTGATGGGCCAGTAGCTCATCCCGCAGATTTTGGTAGGCGGGATGAGCGCGAATCCAATCCAGTAATCCATGAAGAGTGATAGCCATAATTTTAGTTTGGCAAAGGTTTTGTAAGGTTAGTTTAGGGTGCCTACGCAGGGGCGCCCCTACATCGGAAGGCGTTTGTGTAGGGGCGGCCACATCGGGTCGCCCCTTGTTCTCAGGTCGGTGGTTGGACCTTTAAGGTCATGGCGGTTTTGAGGGAGGCCTCATCGCCGGAGAGCCAGGCCAGCGTCATCTTTTGCGCCAGCTTGAGCGCTTCCCAGAGCTGCGGTTCTTCATCTTTTGAAAAATCCTGGAGCACGTAGTCGGCCGGGTCCATCCGTCCCGGGGGACGGCCGATGCCGACTTTGACCCGGGCGATGGTATTGATTCCGCCGAGGCTCTGGCTGATCGATTGCAGGCCGCGGTGTCCCCCGCTGCTGCCGTCGGGGCGATAGCGGACGGCGCCGGCGGCGAGATCGAGATCGTCGTAGATCACCAGCAGCCGGGCGATGGGGATTTTGTAGAAACGGACCAGCGGGCCGACGGCCTGACCGCTTTCATTCATCCATGTCTGCGGTTTGGCCAGAATGACGCGTTGGTTGTTGATAGTGCCGTGTGCGGTGAGGGCGCGCTGTTCGGTGCGGCTGAAGGTCAGGTTACAGGCTGCGGCCAGATCGTCGACGGCGCGGAAACCAATATTGTGACGGTTGCGGGCATAACGAGGGCCGGGATTTCCCAGCCCTACGATCAGTGCGAATGTATCCATCAGAACCTCATAGGTGTCAGGGGGTCGGTTTGGGGCCCCCGGGTTTGCGTTGCGAATAGCGCCAGGCCAGTTTGGCCCCTAAATAGAGTCCCCAGGCGGCATAAAACATCACGGCAATCCAGAAGCCCGAGCAGGCGGTTTCGGTGATGGCCTTTTCAGAGATGGCCAGAGCTTTATTCGCCGAGCCGGTCGGTGTTGTGGTGCCGCGGGGGTTGACGGTGGTGGTGGGGTTGGGGGTAATCGTGGGGGGCTGCTCGACAGTGGCTACCGGATTGACGACGCCTCCCGGATTATCCGTTCCTGGGGTTTCCGTAGTGGGTTCCGGTGGGACAGTAGGTTCGGGCGTGGCGGTCGGGGGTTCGTTGCTGATGGTGAGGTTGTCGATGTAGAAGGTGGTGAGGTTGTTGCTGGTATCGTAGACCACGAGCGCCAGCGTGTATTGACCGTTGGGGAGCTGGGTGGTGTCCCAGGTGCCGAGGGGGCCGTTGACGACCATGGAAGAGACATTGGTCACGATCAGTTTCCATTGGGATTCGGCTACGACCGTGGGCCCGGCCGCATAAAGCAGGCCATAGTTTGAGAAATTGGGATGGGTAGCCGTCCCGGTAATGGTGACGACGCCGCTGATGGTGGATCCGCTTGTGGGCGAGGTAATATTCACCACGGGATCCTGGGCGAGCGGGGCTGCGAAGCCCGGATTCCCACCCAGAATGAACGTGAAGAGTACGACAAGGATGCAGACTCGTGCAATCTGTGCCGGACGCATAAGGACTCCTTCTAAGAGACTTGCAGCAGGGAAGTGTAACATGAAAGAAGGGAGATGGCAAATGAGGGGAAGTAGACAGTAGAAAGTAGACAGTAGACAGCTTGCGTTGCTCGAATGGTTCTGGAAAAAGCCTGTGTTTGTGCGCGCATTCTTATGCGCGCACAAACACAAACAAAAAACTCTCTGTGCCTGCGCGGTACTGCCAAAAAACTCAAGGGCTTTAGATCAGTCTTTTGAGGGCCGGGCCGCCGAGGATCGACGTCAGGATTGCCATGATGACGATGGCGACGTAGATCCTTAAATCGATCAGTCCGGCTTCGAGGGCGAGGGAGGCAAGTAAAATTTCGATGGCGCCGCGGGCATTCATGGCGAAGCCGATGGCCCAGGCGGAACGCCAGGGCAGTTTCCCCAGGCGGGCCCCGAGGGTGGAGCCGCCGATTTTTCCCAGGCAGGCCAGGATCAGGATTGTGAGCGTCAAGGGGATGTCGAGATTGGCGAGGTAGTTGCCTTTCAAGCCGATGGAGACGAAATAGAGCGGGGCAAAGAAACTGAGGGTGAATTGTCGGATGATTTCGGGAGCCGGTTCACTTTTTTTCAGTTCAGGGCTGAGGGCAATTCCCAGCAGAAAAGCGCCCAGGACAGCATGCATACCCACAGCTTCGGCCAGGGTGGCTGCCAGCAGAATAAAGATGGTGATGAGGGCGATAGAGCCTGTCGGACCTGTCTGAAGGGTGCGGATGCGCCGAAGCAGCGGCCGGCCGAACAGGTATCCGCCTCCCAGGATGGCAAGGATACCTCCTGTGGTCAGGGCGAGGGATTGGCTCCAGCTGGAGGTGGAATGTGAGGAGCGTGTGCTCAGGAGCAGCGCGAAGGCGGTCCAGCCGGCGAGGTCGTTGACGGCGGCGGCGGTCATGATGATGCTTCCCAGCTCGCTTTGGAGGATGCCCAGGTCTATGAGGATGCGGGCAATGATGGGAAGGGCGGTGATGGTCAGCGCGATTCCCAGAAAGAGGGCCAGGGTGATATTGGCAGTGCCGGCGGGTGGGTTCCACCAGCCGGGAAAGAGTATGACGGCTGTAAATCCCAGACTGAAAGAGATCATGGCGCTGAAGGTGGCCGTGAAGATGATGGCGCGGCGGTTGTTGTTAAAGTGGGCGTGGTTGATTTCAGAGCCGGCAATGAAGAGAAAGAAGAGCATGCCGAGATTGAGGAGCGCTTCCCGGGCCGTGGCAAAGGGATCGTGTGGGGGGAAAAGTTGACCGTAGAGATTCGGTAAGAGTGCTCCGCAAAGGGTGGGACCCAGGAGAATTCCTCCCAGCAGTTCTCCAATGACTGCCGGTTGTTTGATGAGACGCATGATTTGACCGCCGAGCAATCCCGTGAGCAACATCACGGCGAGTTGGAGGAAGAGATGGGAGATTTCCATAGTTAGCCCTTTCCGAAGCGTATTATTGAGATCTTGATTATTGTAAGAAGGTCCGGGGGGACGTCAATCATGACCTGAGGAATTCCACAGTGGACATCTGTTTTTGGGGTGAATATAATGAGAATCTGTTGGAATTGCAGAGGAGCTGATCTGAAACGTAAAACGTAATGATCTGTCGGCTGGGGGAATTTGCACGCCTTCTGAGGCGTGCAAATTCCCCAAAAAACAAATTCCCTCCTCCTGTCCAGCGCGGTGCATCTTAGAGGGAAAGCGTCTTATGCGGGTGAGGGGGATTTTCCAGAGAGGCGCAACTCATTCTGATCTTGCAAGGCCAGGCGGCTTGCCTTCAGATGGGTCCGTTTGAATCGACGGTTTTATGGATAGAAAGTGCGTCGCACCTTAGACGGGCCTATTTTCAGGACAGAAGGTCATGCGGGGGGGCGGCACCCCGAAGGATGAAAATTCAGCGGAAGTAGACAGCAGCAAGTAGACAGTAGTAGGACAATGGCAGATTAGGAAGGGTCTCTTGTATGCCCT
>CAZCTC010000005.1:0-174327 GCA_964501335.1 uncultured Anaerolineales bacterium
TTCCGCTGCCCTGAATGCGCACTTCCTTCTTTACCATCAGTTTTGCTCTGCTGGGCGCCGTGCTGGTCGGCTTTATCCTACTGCCTCTGCTGGGAATCTTCTTCCAGACCCCGGTAGCGCAATTGCAGGCCACCCTCTTTGACCTGGAAGTCGGCCGCACCCTGGGAATTACCTTTTATGCCGCCGCCTGGGCCACCCTGCTGGCATTGATTACCGGCATCCCCTTAGCCTATCTCCTGGCACGCTATCGCTTTCCCGGCAAACGCTGGATCGAAGGGCTGATCGATCTGCCGATCGTGATCCCCCATACCGCCGCCGGTATTGCCCTGTTGAGCGTTTTTGGTCGGCAAGGCGTTGCAGGACGTCTCGCGGCCGGCGTGGGACTGAGCTTTATCGACAGCATCCCCGGTATCGTCGTCGGGATGCTCTTTGTCAGCCTGCCCTACCTGGTCAATTCAGCCCGGGAGGCCTTTGCCCGGGTGGACCCGGAAATGGAGCTGGTGGCCGAGACCCTGGGCGCTACCCGCTGGCAGGCGTTCCGCTATGTGACGCTTCCCCTGGCGGCCCGGGGAATCCTGGCCGGGGCCCTGTTGATGTGGGGCCGTGGGATCAGCGAATTCGGCGCCGTCATGATCCTGGCCTATCACCCTCAAATTGTACCGGTACTGGTCTATGAACGCTTTGCCGGCTTCGGGCTAAACGCAGCCCGCCCGGTAGCCGTACTGCTGTTGCTGGTCGCCCTGGGGATCTTTGCGCTGCTCCGTCGCCTGGTACAGGAAGAGTAAAGGACGGCTTTGACAAAAACGCAAAGGTCGTTACGCTGGCAGCCGGTAAAACTGGATTGACGACATGGCGGGCCTTCTGGACGTTGAACGGCTGCGCTATCAATACCCCCAACGCGAACAAATCCTGGGGCCGCTCTCGTTCCAGGCCGGGCCCGGCAGTTGTTGGTGGATCAGCGGGCCGAGCGGCTGCGGCAAATCAACCCTGGCGCGCTGCCTGAGCGGCCTGATTCCCCATCTCTATCACGGTACAATGAGCGGCGCGGTCGTCGTGGACGGCATGTCCACAACGACCGCGCCGCTCTGGCAAATTACACAGCGTGTCGGTCTGGTCGCCCAAAACCCCGCCGCGCAACTTCTGGCCGGTAGAGAACAAACTTCAGGAAGGCTGGTATCTGGCAGATATCATCCGGCTCTACGTGGACACCGAAGAGCTGCTGGGGCCGGAAGCTAAAATCGTGGTCAGCAGCAGCAGCCGAAATAAAACCATCCAGCTTACCTGGGCCCAGGTCGATGATCCTGCCAACCTGGTGATGTTCGACCTCTCAAATCGGGGGACCTTCAAGCTGGTCTCGGTAATGGAGCAGCTGGATGAACGCGAGGAATGGATTCAGGATGTAGATCGCATTGAGATATTCCCATGAAAACTCCCTATTTCTCTACCTTTCAACTGATCTTTCTGGCGTTGTTTGCCGCGCTGATTGTCATCGTCAAAGTGGCCTTAAAGCTACCGATCCAACTTTCCGGTCACTCCGGCATTTTCTGGATGGCGATTATGATTACAGCGATGGGAATCGTACGTAAACCGGGAGTCGCTTCCCTGGTCGGACTTAATTCCGGATTGCTGGCCGCCTTTTTAGGGCTGGGCGACTTTGGAGGGTTGAACACCCTGCTCTCCTACACGGCAGTAGGCATCGGAGCAGATCTGGCCATGCAGCTGCTGCAAAATCCCGAAAATCTGATCGCCGCAGGATTGATCGGGGCCTTCGGCCATCTGAGCAAATTCCTGGTCAAATGGGGATTGGGAGCGCTCACCGGAGCGCCCATCGGCTTCGTCGCGCTGGGATTGTTGCCGGCCCTGCTCAGCTACGTAATCTTTGGAGCCATCGGCGGAATCCTGGGCGCTCTGACGCTCCGGACCTTGCGGCGAGCCGGCTTCTTTGTCTATCTGGCAGAGAAACGATAAAACAGACTCCTCTTTACGGTTCAACTATTTCCTGGCCCGCCAGGCCGACCTGCCCAAGAAAGGCGATTACATCCGGGTCCCGGGATTGCTCCAGCAGCGAGACAGAAACGTTTTATGATACCCTCTCATTTCCTTGCCAAAATATAACAATTATCCAGAGTTCTTCTGAAGTTATTTTCCTGGGGTCCAGGCCCCCAGGAAATTTTCCACCCATTTTTTGCTCATTTTGCAGATTATTGATAATTCACGATTTGGTTAATCATTTACGCGAATGAACCCTACTCTGTCAGAAAATAACCGACAATAAAACGATATCCATCCCCAAATTCCTCTCCCCCTCCCATCAAAACGTTCTTTATATTTTCTTTATGCCCTTGCCCGGATTCTTAACGTCCCCCTGATGGAAATTCAAAATCCCTCTTGTATAGTAAAGATAAAGCTCGCTTTCAAAAGGGAGGAATACCATGAATGGATTTTACATAGCCGGCGCCCTGATCGGAGTGGCATTGCTGGCTTACCTGTTTATCGCTTTGCTGAAGCCGGAAAAATTCTGATGGCAATCCAGGCATTCCTTCAGATCGGCTTCTTTTTCGCCCTGCTGTTGTTATTGGTCAAACCGCTCGGCAGTTACATGGCTAAAATCTATATGGGACATCCTACCTGGATTACCCGTCGCTTTGAACCGATCGAACGCTGGATCTATCGAGTCGGCGACATCCATCCCGAGGAAGAAATGCCCTGGACGACCTATGCCCTGGCTGTGCTGACTTTTAATGCGGTCGGCTTGATCTTCCTGTACGGCTTGCTGAGCCTGCAAATCTATCTGCCCCTCAATCCCCAAAATGTAAAACCGCTCACCCCGGATCTGGCGTTCAATATCGCCGTCAGCTTTACGACCAATACCAACTGGCAGAGTTACAGCGGCGAAGCAGCGTTAAGCTATCTCTCCCAGATGCTCGGTCTGACCGTACAAAACTTTCTCTCCGCCGCCACTGGAATGGCCGTGCTGGTCGCATTGGCTCGGGGCTTCGTAAAGCAAACCTCCCGCACTGTCGGGAATTTCTGGGTCGACCTGGTCCGCGGCACCCTCTACATACTCCTCCCCCTGGCCTGTATGATGGCGCTGTTCCTGGTCTCCCAAGGTGTCGTTCAAACGCTGAATTCCTATCAGACAGTCTCGTTGTTACAACCCACCACAGTGAATGGACAAACCCTGACCGAACAGACCCTCGCTCTGGGCCCTGCCGCTTCCCAAATTGCCATCAAACAACTGGGAACCAACGGCGGTGGCTTTTTCAATGCCAATTCCGCCCATCCCTTCGAGAACCCCACACCGCTCACCAACTTCATCGAATTACTGGCCATCCTGCTTATTCCCGCGGCTCTTTGTTACACCTTCGGCGAAATCGTGGAAGATCGCCGGCAGGGCTGGGCCTTGTTGGCCGCTATGGGGATCATCTTCGTACTCTTCCTGGGAATCACGCTTGCCGCAGAACTGCACGGCAATCCGTTACTGCCTCAATATGGAGTTGCCGCGGCGGGCAATATGGAAGGCAAAGAAGTGCGCTTCGGCATCTCCAGTTCAGCCCTGTGGGCTACGGCCACCGCCGCCGCCTCCAACGGGTCGGTCAACTCTATGCATGATTCCTTTACCCCTCTGGGTGGATTGGTTCCACTGCTGTTGATCCAGTTGGGAGAAATTATCTTCGGCGGTGTGGGCTCGGGGCTCTACGGCATGCTGATCTTTGCCCTGCTGACGGTCTTTATCGCCGGCTTGATGGTGGGACGCACGCCCGAGTACCTCGGCAAAAAGATCGAAGTCTTTGAAATGAAAATGGCCTCCCTGGTCATCCTGATCCCTTCCCTGGTCGTGCTGTTAGGAACCGCCCTGGCCGTCATGCTGCCTGCCGGGACTGCCGGGGTCTCGAATCCCGGCCCTCACGGCTTTACCGAAATCCTCTACGCCTTTTCATCCGCGGCCAACAACAACGGCAGCGCCTTTGCCGGCCTGAATGCCGACACGCCTTTTTACAATCTCGCTCTGGCCCTCGCCATGCTGACCGGTCGCTACGGCCCCCTGCTCCTGGTACTGGCGGTTGCCGGCTCCCTGGGAAACAAGAAAATCACGCCGGCCGGCACCGGCACGTTACCAACCCATACGCCCTTATTTGTGGCCCTGCTCGTCGGGGTGATCCTGATCGTCGGAGCCCTGACTTTCATCCCGTCCCTGGCGCTCGGTCCTATCGTCGAGCACCTGATGCTGTATTGATTTTCCGGAGAAAAGATCCCATGACAAAAAAATCGCATTCCGGTTCATCGTTCAACCGCCAGTTACTCTTACAGGCCGGCCTGGAAGCTTTCAAAAAGCTCTCGCCCCGCCATCAAATCCATAACCCGGTCATGTTTGTGGTGGAAATCGGCAGCCTGTTGACCACGCTGCTGGCCGTCTTAAATCTCAGCGGTCGGGGAGAAGGCAGCGGCGGTTTTACACTGGCCGTCAGCCTCTGGCTGTGGTTCACCGTGCTCTTTGCCAATTTTGCCGAAGCCATGGCGGAAGGCCGGGGCAAAGCCCAGGCCCAATCACTGCGCCGCGCCCGCAAAGATATCCTCTCCAAACGCCTGGAAGCACCGCATTATGGAGCGGCTTACACCCGGGTCCCGAGCGTCCAACTCCGCAAAGGCGACTGGGTCTATGTCGAAGCCGGGGATTATATTCCCAGCGACGGTGAAGCCGTCGCAGGCATTGCGACGGTCGATGAGAGCGCCATCACCGGCGAAAGCGCTCCGGTAATCCGCGAAAGCGGCGGCGACCGCAGCGCCGTCACCGGCGGAACCCGAGTCCTCTCCGACTGGTTGATCGTGCAGATCACCTCCAATCCCGGCGAAACCTTCCTGGATCGGATGATCGCCATGGTCGAAGGCGCCGCCCGTCAAAAGACGCCCAACGAACTGGCGCTCAGCATCTTGCTTTCTGCGCTGACGATCATCTTTCTGCTGGCCTGCGCCACGCTGCTTCCCTACTCGCTCTACGCCGTCTCGGCTTCGGGGCAGGGTGCCCCCATTACCATGACCGTCATCATTGCCCTCCTGGTCTGTCTGGCCCCCACCACCATCGGCGGCCTGCTCTCAGCGATCGGCATCGCCGGGATGGATCGGCTGATCCGGGCCAACGTTATCGCCACATCAGGCCGGGCCGTCGAAGCCGCCGGCGATGTGGATGTCCTGTTGCTCGATAAAACCGGAACGATCACGCTGGGAAACCGGCAGGCAACCGCCTTCATCCCCACCGACGGTATCTCCGACAAAGAGCTGGCCGATGCCGCGCAACTGGCCTCGCTGGCTGACGAGACGCCGGAAGGCCGCAGCATCGTGATATTGGCCAAAGAACTCTACGGCATCCGCGAACGAGACCTGAAGACGCTGGAGGCTACCTTCATTCCCTTCACCGCCCAAACCCGCATGAGCGGCGTCAATCTGGACGGCCGCGAAATCCGCAAAGGCGCCGTGGAAGCCATCGAGCGCTACCTGGACCTCCAGGGAAGCCGTTTTCCTGAAAATACCCGGAGTTCTGTAGAATCGATTGCCCGAGCCGGCGGCACACCCCTGGTCGTGGCTGAAGGACCTCGCATCCTGGGAACGATCCAGCTTAAAGATGTCGTCAAAGGCGGCATCCAGGAACGCTTCGCCGAACTCCGCCGTATGGGAATCAAAACCGTGATGATTACCGGAGACAATCCGCTTACCGCCGCCGCCATTGCCGCCGAAGCCGGCGTAGACGATTTCCTGGCCCAGGCCACGCCCGAAGCCAAACTGAAATTGATCCGCGAGTATCAGACCGGCGGCCGGTTGGTCGCGATGACCGGCGACGGTACCAACGACGCCCCGGCCCTGGCCCAGGCCGATGTGGCGGTGGCCATGAATACCGGAACGCAGGCGGCCAAAGAGGCCGGCAATATGGTCGATCTGGATTCCAATCCCACCAAGCTGATCGAAATCGTCGAGATCGGAAAACAGCTATTGATGACACGCGGCTCACTGACCACCTTCAGCATCGCCAACGATATCTCCAAATATTTCGCCATCATTCCGGCTGCCTTCGTCACCACCTATCCGGCCCTGGCCCGACTCAACATCATGCACCTGGCCACCCCACAAAGCGCCATCCTCTCCGCCGTGATCTTCAACGCGCTGATCATCATCGCCCTGATTCCCCTGGCTTTACAGGGAGTCCGCTACCGCCCGATTGGCGCCGCCGCCCTCCTGCGCCGCAACCTGTTGATCTATGGCCTGGGCGGTCTGATCGTGCCCTTCATTGGAATCAAGCTGATCGATATGCTGCTCGTGGCACTCGGTCTGGTATAAAAAAATCGAGGTATTGATAATGAAACATTTGCTCCGTCCCGGCCTGTGGCTTTTCGCCTTATTGGCTTTTCTGACCGGGCTATGCTATCCTTTGAGCATGACCGGCATTGCGCAGCTGCTTTTCCCCTATCAGGCCAACGGCAGCCTGCTCCTGAAAAACGATCAACCTATCGGTTCAGCTTTAATTGGGCAATCCTTTGACGATCCGCGTTACTTTTGGAGCCGTCCATCGGCAACCGCTTCCATGCCTTACAATGCCGCAGCTTCCGGCGGCTCCAATCTCAGCCCGGATAATCCAGCCTTGATCAATGCGGTAGAAGCACGAATCCAGACATTGAAACAGGCCGATCCGGAAAACTCACTGCCCATTCCGGGGGACCTGGTCACGGCGTCCGGCAGCGGTCTGGATCCGCACATCAGTCCGGCCGCAGCCGAATATCAGATAAGGCGGATTGCCCGGGCCCGCGGGTTGGATGAAACCACGTTGCACCGACTGATTGCCGATGCCACCGAACTGCCGACCTGGGGATTTTTGGGCGAAGCCCGCGTCAATGTCTTGCAACTCAATCGGGCGCTCGACAATCTGCCCTAAGGGTCTCTGACTTGAAAATGGCCTCTATGGCCCAGCCCTGGCCTTGTAGCATCCCGCAAATGATCTTTTCCAGGTCAGATACGACGCGCTGTGAGAAGCAGGCAGAGAGGGTTTTTGTTTGTGTTTTTTCTCTCGCTTTTCTGGGTTACCCGCACAGGTCGATAAATCTTCCATTGGGTCTTTCTCTGCGATCTCTGCGTTAAATCTAGATTTTGATCCTTCAGGGAGAATAGCTATGACGCACAATCATCGTCCTGACCCGGATGCTTTGCTGGCCGCTCTCCGCCGCCAGGAAGAAACCGCCCATCGGGGCCGGCTCAAAGTCTTCTTTGGAATGGCGGCCGGCGTCGGCAAGACCTACGCCATGTTGGAAGCTGCGCAACAGCGCCGACAGGATGGAATCGAAGTCGTTATCGGATATATCGAAACCCACGGTCGCCCGGAAACCGAAGCCCTGCTGGCCGACCTGCCGCTCATTCCGCGGCATAAAATCGAATATCGCGGCGTGACGCTTCAAGAAATGGATCTCGACGCCATTTTAGTCCGCCGGCCGCAGCTGGTCCTGGTCGATGAACTGGCCCACACCAATGCCCCCGGCTCCCGCCATCCCAAACGTTATCAGGATATCGAAGAGTTGCTGGATGCCGGCATCGATGTCTACACCACCATGAACCTGCAACATCTGGAAAGCCGGGCCGATACAGTTTCCCGGATTACCGGCATCACGGTACGAGAAACCGTTCCCGACTCCATTCTGGAGACCGCCACCGACATCGAACTGATCGACCTGACTCCGGAAGCTTTACAGCAACGTCTCAGCGAAGGCAAGGTCTACATCGGCGGCGACCGGGCTCAAATGGCTGCCGATAATTTCTTCCGGATCGGCAATCTGACCGCGCTGCGAGAAATGGCCCTACGGCTCACCGCCGAACGGGTCGATCATCAACTTCAAGATTACATGGCCTTGAAACGGATTCCCGGCCCCTGGAAATCCCGCGAACGGTTGATGGTAGCCATCAGTCCCAATCCCCTGGCGGAACGGTTGGTGCGTTGGACTCGTCGCATGGCCTACACCCTGGAGGCTCCCTGGATTGTCATCCATGTCGAAAGCTCCCGAACCTCTCCCCGCAAAGAGCAGGAAAAGCTGGCTCAAGTGCTCACCCTGGCTGAAGAGTTGGGAGCCGAAGTCATCACCACCTGGGATGAAGATATCGTGGAAGGAATCTTACGCATCGCTCGGGAACGCAATGTCACCCAGATTATCGTAGGAAAACCGCCTCACAGCCTCTGGGAAGATTTTTATCACGGCGCCCTGGTAGATCGGTTGCTTCGAGACAGCGGGGAAATCGATGTCTATGTAGTCACCGGCGACAAGGGGGAAACCTTATCCGTAAATTCCCCCGTGCTGCAAATCCATCGAGAATCCGGCTTTTTACAATATCTCTCTGCCGCAGCGGCAATTATTATCGGCCTCAGTGCCGGCTGGTTGATCGCTCCCTGGAGCGGTTATCGCGCCGTCGCCTTGCTGCTGCTCTTCGTCGTCACTCTGTTGGGTTTGAGCCTGGGACGGGGGCCGGTTCTGCTGGCCGCCGCCTTGAGCGCCCTGGCCTGGGATATATTCTTTATTCCACCTCAATTCACGCTGAGCGTCAGTCAGTTGGAAGACGCTTTGATGTTGGGAATGTATTTCGTCGTCGCCCTGGTCACCGGCCATCTGGCCTCTCGACTGCGAGCCCAGGAGCGGGCCGTCCGCTGGCGTGAACAACGGAATGCCGCCCTTTACACTTTTACCCGGGAGATTGCCGGCGCCCGCACCCTGGACGATACCATCCAGATCGCCATTCAAAAAATCGGGCCGGCCTTTGAAGCGCAGGTCGCTATTTTGCTCCGCGACTCTGCCGGAAACCTGGGAGAGCCCCATCCGGCCGGCACGCTTCAATTAACCGAAAAAGAGCTGAGTGTCGCTGCCTGGACCTTTGCCAACGGCAAACAGGCCGGGCGATTTACCGCCACGCTCCCCTCAGCCCAGGCCCAATATCTACCCTTACGCACACCGCGCGGAATCCTCGGGGTCTTGGGAATCCAGAGCTCCAAAATGGAACGCCTGACCCTGGAACAGAAAAATCTCCTCGAAACCTTTACCAGCCAGGCTGCTCTGATTATCGAACGCACGCTGCTGGATGCCGCAGCAGAACAGGCCCATATCCTGGCCGAGTCCGAACGACTCTATCAAACGCTTCTCAACTCCGTTTCCCATGAATTGCGCACCCCATTAACCACCATCACCGGAGCCGCCACCAGTCTGATCGATCCCCATATCCGCGAAAATCCTCAGGCTCGCGAAGCGCTCTGTTTTGAGATCAATGCCGCCACCGACCGGCTCAATCATATCGTGGAAAACCTGCTGGATATGACCCGCCTGGAATCAGGGCGGCTACAATTGAATCGAGAGTGGTGCGATGTCCAGGACTGGATCCGCAGCGCCTTGAATCGAGCCCGGCATGATTTAGCCGACCATGAAGTCATCATCCATATGGACGACAACCTGCCGTTAGTCCGCGTTGATTTCGGCTTAATGGAACAGGCTCTTTTCAATCTATTGCATAACGCGGCGGTCCATACCTCTCCCGGCACGCGCGTTCGTATCGTCACCCGAGTCGAAAACCAGGAACTGACGGTCAGCGTTTCCGATCGTGGCCCGGGCCTTCCGGCTGAAGATCTCCAGCGGGTCTTTGAAAAATTTTACCGCGCTCCAGGGGTCCCCGGCGGCGGCACGGGTCTGGGCCTCTCGATCGCCAAAGGATTGGTCGAAGCCCACGGGGGGACCCTGACCGCAGAAAACCGCACCAACGGCGGTGCCCGATTCACCATCCGCCTGCCGCTGGAAGAAGTCCCGCCGCTGATTCCTGAGAAAAGTGAATAGAAAAGGATGAAATTATGAGTCCAGGCCCTGTGGTTTTAGTGATCGATGATGAAATTCAAATCCAGCGTTTCCTGCAAATCAGCCTGGAAGCCAGCGGTTACATCGTTAAAACGGCCGCTACCGGCCATGCTGGATTGGAACAGGCCGCACTTCTCCGCCCCGATATCATCATCCTGGATCTGGGATTGCCGGATATGAGCGGGCTGGAAACGCTGCGCAGGCTGCGTGAATGGAGCGCGATCCCGGTCATCGTCCTTTCAGTGCGCAATGCCGACTCAGACAAAATTACCCTGCTGGACTCAGGAGCCGACGATTACCTGATCAAACCATTCAGTATCGGCGAATTGCTGGCCCGTCTACGCCTGGCCCTGCGCCACGTTCACCCCACTTCGGAATCCGAAATCTTTCGCGCCGGTTCGCTGGAAATAGATCTGCTCCATCGCAACGTCACGCTCGATGGGCAACCCGTCAAATTGACCGTGACCGAATATGCGCTGTTGCGCCTGCTGGTTCAACATGCCGGCAAGGTTCTGACCCACCGCCAGCTGCTAAAAGAAGTATGGGGCCCGCAATACGAAGAAGAAACTCACTATCTGCGGGTTTACATCGCCCAACTGCGCCGGAAACTGGAAGCCGATCCGGCCAATCCGACCTTTATCCTCACAGAATCCGGCATCGGATATCGGCTGAACGTAAAGGAATGAAATTTTCTATCTGGACAATTTCTTGCCCCCTTACAGCCATTTCTTTGCACCCTTTTGATCTCAGGATCAAAAGGAGCACCTTATGAAAAAGAAGTCGATGATGTCATCTTGTTGATCGAGGTGATGAAAAAAACCGGGTTGCCGGAAATTTTGGATGCCCATTTGCGCCGGCATGGATTGCACCAGGGCATGCCGTAGGGCTGGTTGACCACGATCTGGCTGGCGCATATTTTGTCGCAAGGGGATCACCGGAAATTGACGGTCCGGGAATGGGTTCATAAGCTGCACATCACGCTGGAGGCGGTCAGCGGACAACCGATTCGCAAGACCGACTTTACGGATGATCGCCTGACGGGATTGTTAAAGTATCTGGGAGCGGCCGAAAATTGGCGGGCGATCGAAAAAAAGCTGACGCAACAAACCCTGGTCGTTTACCAGTTGGAATCGCAACGGGTACGGTTGGATGCAACCAATGCCCCGCAAGCGCAGCTGGATTTGTCGGCGGCTTTTTGGACCTACCGGGATGAATGGATTTTTGACCCCACTTTCGACTTTGCAAAACCGAATTCTGGAATTGCTGGGGGTATCACCGACCTGTTATACGGCCCTGGTTCGAAATTAAGGTTTTTCCGTTTAATTTACGCGAATGGACAGGAACTAATACAAAACAGGTGCAATATCCTGCTATCGATCAGGACATTGCACCTGTTTTTCCAGACGGCAAAAGGCAGCGAAGAGACCTTTATCCCACCTCTGGCCTTACCCGCGATTTTGCGTAGCGGACGGTGATTTGAGTTAACCAGAAAGCTGTTTATTGAGTTGCGGGATGCTCTTTGTCGGGTTCCTCTTCTTCTACCACGCCAGACGCTTTGCTGTCTTCATCTTCCTCTTCTTCCTCTTCTTCCGCGTCGGGCGTTTTGCTGGTTTCTTCTTTCTCTGTG
The DNA here is from genome assembly GCA_964501335.1 of uncultured Anaerolineales bacterium. Lineage (GTDB taxonomy): Bacteria > Chloroflexota > Anaerolineae > B4-G1 > SLSP01 > CAZCTC01. The sequence continues at coordinate 11,491 of CAZCTC010000005.1, forward strand.
CCCGATGCTTTGCCGGCTTCTTCTTTCACAACGTCGGGCGCTTTACCGCCTTCCTCTTTCGCTGTCTCGGAAGTTTTGCTGCCGACCTCTTCTTTCACAACGGGTAGGGAAGGTCCCTCAACTTTTTTATCCGAACCCACCTCAGCGCTTGTTATTGCGGGCGAACCCTCGGTCGGAGCGGGGACTTTGGGCGAAGAGGCCTCCAGTTTTGGGGATTTTTTCGGTTTTTCTAGCGAAAATTGGCCCCCACATTGATGTTTAAACTTCTCTTTACCGGCCAGCCCTCTGAGGTAGTTGATAAAGTTTTCGGCCTTTTCAATAGCTTTACGTTTTACGGTTAATTGACGTTGTAATTCCTTCCGTTGATAACGGATGGGGTCGGACTGGACTTTTTTGGTACTGGCTAAGTGATTTAATTCTTTGATGGATTTCTTTATATCTGCCAGTTCTTGTTTTGCCTTGAGCAAAGGGCTCATATCTTCAGGATCGAATATTTTATGGCTCAAGTGAGCCGGTTTTATATCAGTCTCAACCCCACAGGTACGCGGTTTTCTTTCTTTGCTGGCAGTATATTCCTTGGCGTAATCTTTCCCGGCAACAGAAGCGTAGCCTGGTTCATCGTGCAAAAAGTGTAAATCTTTGTAGACCGCTAATGCGCCTTCGTGAGGATGGAGTTCTTCGGTACATTTGGTACAGGGGTATTTTGTCCCGGCGATGGTGACTTCGGTCGGTATTTTGAGTTCTTTCAGGCGTTGGGTCAAAACGACTAACAGTTTCTGTTCGGCATGCCAATCTTTATCCCAGCCGTCATCTTCTAAAGTGCCGGCTGCAGGAGTTTCCCCATCTTCCTTTAATTTGCTGGATTGCCCTTTACTTAAAACAATCAATCGCACAGAATCGTTGTCGATACGATCCGCTGCGCTCTTGGAATTAGCGGCATTGACGGCAAAGATGGCATCTTCTTTATCGGGGTTCTTATTTTCGTCGATCCAGTCTTCTACGATCCTTAAATCCTTTTCATTTGCACCTAGTTTTGCATCTTCCGAAGTTTCATTCGATTTGTGTTTTGTTATGCCGGCATAAAGAGTTCTCAGATCCGACTTCAATTTTTCGGCTGTGGCTCCCCCCTTGCCAATTTTATTCCCCAGCGCCTGGGTCTCAGCAGTCGTATTGCCGGTAAGAACAATTTTCCCGTCCACGGCCATGGCTTGAGCTTCCTGAGCCGAAGAATCTTGTTCTTTCCCAAAGCTGCGCGCCAGACGGGATAACGAACTCAATACAGTTATTTGAGCCTGACTGGCCTCTTTTCCTATGAGAGGAATTGCTGCATAGACGGCTCCGATTACTAAGGGATCAGTCCCTTTTACAATTTTTTCCTCAGTTAAACGAACTTTAGTAGGTATAAGGGAAACTTCTTCCAAATACTGCTCGGGCAATTGCCTTCGCTCAGCGCCTGCCGGATTTTTTCGTTCTTTGATAGTGCCGCGTAAATTACATTTATTTTGTAAGTCGCTGACTTTTTCCCCTTCCTTCCAGGAAAATTCGATCCATTCTCCTTCTCTGCCAACTCTGTAAGCGCTTTTGTTTTCTTTTGTTGCAGGTGGGATACTTACTCGTTGAATGATTGCCGGTGCCTGCAAACCATGATTGGGAGCATGATTTATACTTTGAGCCTGAACGATACGATTGACAGCTTGATTTCCTACATTCCGTTGTAAAGCGGGCAAATGACGAGGCATGACGGATTGAGGGTTTATTCCAGTTGATGATGCAAGGGGCATTCCCAATTCTGTGGGGGTAATATTTGAAATGGCTGGTGGTGAAACAGGATTGAGATGGGATGGCTCGGATTTCGATTTTTCGACCGTGTTTTTTGCAGGCATGGCATTTACCTCCTGACAAAACCCATCCATAAATGATAAATTGCTTCTATCCTATTGTAACAGAGAAGTGTGACAAAAGTGATGGTGCTGAGCTGGGAGATCGCCGAAAAGCCCGCCGACCGTCAGAATGACGGCCGGCGGGCTTTGAAAAACCTTATTCGTCAACCCTCATTTGCAGGCTGAGCTTCGGCTGCGGGCCTCACCACAAGAGGCTCTCGAAAACTCCACCGTAGTAACGGCGCCGTGATCAACGTCGTGATCAAAACCATCAAGGTAATTATCGAAAAAAACGAGGCCGGCAACAACCCGGACTGAACTCCGGCCGCCGTCACAATCAAACTGACTTCACCCCGGCTGAGCATTCCGGTAGCTACCCGCAGCGCCGAAACATTGGAGAAACCTCCCCAGCGGGCCCCCTCGCCGGCTCCCAACAACTTGGCCACACCGGCAACGACGACCAGGGCTACGGCAAAGGGTAAATCAGCCGGTTGAAGAGCCCACAGATTGGTTTTGAGTCCAATGCTGATGAAAAAGATCGGAACCAGAAAGGCATAAGTAAAAACATGCATTTGACGAGCAATCTGAGCGCGCAAAGAGCTCCGGCCCAATCCCAAACCGGCAATGAAAGCCCCGGTGATGGTAGCCAATCCACCCAAAAATTCGGCCGACCAGGCAAACAGCATCATCGCCACCAGCGTCAAAGCCGCCACACCCTCGCTGATCGATTGATGCTGGATCCATTTGACCAGTCGGGGCAACAGAAAAAAAGCAACGGCACTCGAAACAAACAGATACAAAAAGGCCTTGAGCAACAAAATCCCTATCGCGCCGTCAGCCCCGTGAGTAACGCCACTGACCGTCGCCGCCACATAAAGGGAAAACAATAAAATGACGAGCATATCATCCATCACGGCGGCTCCCAGCAACGTCATTCCCTCCCGGGTCCGTAGCTTCCCCAGTTCCAACAGCGTCTGAGCGCTGATTCCGGCACTCGTCGAGGTGATCGCCAACCCCACAAACAAAGCCGTCTGTGGCGGATAGCCGGCTCCATAAGCCAGCAATCCACCGAATAAAATGGGACAAAGCACGCCCCCGATCCCCGCCAACGCGGAAACCCGCCGCGATTGGAGCAACTCTTGCAGCTCTACTTCCAGACCGGCCAGAAACATCAAACAGACAACGCCTAATTCAGCCAGTTCGAAAACCATTTCGGAAAGCAAATGAGGTTCCGTGAGGTTTGAAAAGAGAGGCCAACCCATCACATTTAAAAACGTCGGACCTAAAATCAACCCGGCCAGCAACTCGCCCAGTACCGCCGGTTGATGTAACCGGGTAGCCAGCCAACCACCGGCCTTCGCCGTCACAATCAGAACACACAGAATTAAAAGCAATTGTAAAAAGGGAGTCATGTTTCTCCTCTAACGACCATTCTCTTGACGCTAGCCGGGTTCCAAAGAACCGGTTTGATCCGGGCGGTTGGCATGAGGACGCAGTCCCCGGACGGCAATCACAGGGATCACAAAAGCAATCCCTGAATCTGGGCGGGCAAAAGCGCCCAACATCTGTTCCGTCTCATCCAACAGCCGTTCGCAATCGACCTCGTCGGATACCACACTCAACAAAAAACGTTGGGGGGCCGACACTTCGAATTCATCCGCCACTAATTTCTGAAACGACGGAAATAAGGGAAAGTCATCTTGATGTAACCGTTCTTTGAGATCCATATATCCCACGCTGTTCAAGATAGTAACACCGGGTATCCCCAGACGCTCCCACAACTGCGCCGTCTCCCAGGCAGCTTGCGGCGTCATCACCACCGCACAAATCATTTTCGACATCCGACTGCTCCTTTCACCGAAACATAAATGGAATCACAAGGCGCTCAGGTCCCACCAGAATTAAAAAATAGCCCCTATCATAAAAATTTATGATAGAAGCTATTTACCGTATAAATGACCCGAAACCGGGCGGAAAGCATTTCCGCATGACCTGATGCCGTTGTTATTTTAACAAAAATCAAAACCGGAAACAAGCCTTTTGACCCGAATTCCAGAGCGATTCATCGCCTTACCCGCCAACTCCCTTAAAATAAACCCAGACCAGAGCGACAACATAGCCCAAAACGATCGATAAAGCATGAAAATCGATCCTTGCCCAATGTTGCGACTCAGGTCGCGCCATATTGCTTAACAGCCCCTCACAGGTAAGGAGCAATCCCAACAGGGCCACCTGAGCCATAAGAGGGTCCAGGGACCCTAACAACCGGCCTTGCGTAAAAAAAGCGTCCGAAATCCCTAAAGCAAAGAGATTGAAGATATTGCTGCCAAAAAGATTGCCCACGGCCATATCGTAGGCCTGAATCCGCACAGCCGCAAGGGTCGTCATCATCTCCGGCAACGAAGTGACCACCCCTAACAAGGCCGTCCCCACAAAGCCCGACCCTAACCCCGTAATAACGGCGATCGTTTCACTGCTACGTACCAGCTGCGGCGTCACCACCATCAGCACCATCGCGGCCAAAACAAAACCGATGATGCCATGGCGCAGACTGAAAAGGCCCGGAGCCAGTTCTTCTACTTCTGCATCCGTTATCAAAGAAGCATTCTGCCGGATCAATCGAACGCCGGCAACATATACCCCAATAATCGCCAGACTATCCATCCCCATCCATCCAATCCGCCAGGGGATATCCGCCAACAAGAAAAAGACGGTCAGCCCACTCAACATTACCGCCAGGGAAGCTGACAGGGCATGCCGCATGGCCACTACCCGTAAAACTCTGACCCGCCGGGGCACAAGCCCGACGATGCCCAGCAACAACATATTGAACATACTGCTGCCGAAAATATTGCCGGCCGCCAGATTCGGGTCGCCCAATTGCACCGCGCTGATGTTGGTCAACAGTTCCGGCAAAGAAGTAGCGCCGGCCAGCAACAACGTGCCGATGAACATTCGGCCCAACCCCGTCCGCAATGCGATCACATCGCCATATTCCGCCAGTTTGACGGCGGCGAAAACCAGCACCCCCGTACTGCCGATGAAAACAAACCACACCATCGAGAAATTCTCCCGGCCCTCAAGCCCTCAAGGGAAAGATACCCCCTTCATAAAAGTCAACGGCCAGACCGCCATCATCCCCGTATCGGGATCATCCAGATTTCCTATAATCCGTTCCGCAGCAGCCAGACAGGCCTGGACTATGTTCTCATCACTCACGATGCAGAACAAAGTGTAGTGATACTCATCATAAGAGGGAGCCTGACCTTCAAAGCCGAAACGGAAAGGCAAGCGGGGAGGCTTTTTGTGAAGATGAACACCGGTACTTTCGGTAATCGTTATGGCACTGACCCCCAGAGCTTCCCAGGAAATCAGCACGGCTTCCAATTTTTCAGGATCATCCAACACCAACATCATCATCAACATCGAGACCTCCTTGACAGAGGATTTCACATTGCACGATTCGATTTAATATCATAGACGAAAATCTATCAAAAAGCGCCTTATATAAATATTTCCAGGTTACAAATGGCCCGGAAAGAATTGAAGCCCAATTAACGCTGTGGGCAGAACGGCGAAAACGCCATCCTTATATTTTCTGGATGGGAACCGATTTCTGCAAACTCAAGGCTTCCCTGGTCTGGTATGACCTCCTCCATGTCCTGGAAGTGCTGATACAATTCCCCTGAGCCTGCCATATCGTTCAAACTTCTTAAAAAACCGGTTTTTAGTTGACAAAGCCCCGCGGCAAATGTTAAACTCTAATCGTCGTTCACAGACCACGCCGCCGTTGCCCAAATCAACCAACGGAGGTTAGTTCTTTAAAATGGATTCCTGTAAAAATTTCTTAAGGCAATTAAATGAAGGCTTTCAAACCGTCAAAGGCCGTCTGTTCCGTACTCAGGAAGGAGAAAAGATCCTGCGGGAACGTTACTTCCAGATTCACGGAAAAGAGCTCGATCTCGAAACGCCTCAGCTGTTTACCGAAAAGTTGTACCACCGAATGATCATGATGCATCGCCTTGGTTGCCCCACGCTGACCCGTCTGGCAGACAAATATCTGGCAAGAGACTATATCGAAACTACCGTCGGAGAACAATACCTCGTTAAGCTGTTATGGAATGGTCCCGATCCTCGCAACATCCCCTTTAACTGGCTCCCTCCCCGCTCCATAGCCAAAACCAATCATGGATGTGGCGGCCATCTCATCCTCGAAGCCCCCTATCACCGGCAACAGGTTATAGAAACCCTGTCGAAATACCTCAAACAGAACTATTACTGGGCCTGGCGCGAACCTCAGTACTACAACATTCCCCCGCAGGTGCTGATAGAAGAGCTGCTGGATGATGGACACGCCGACGGGCCGCTCAACTACAACTTCTGGTGTTTCAACGGCACCCCCGAGATCGTTCAAATCGACAACCATCATCACACAATCAACCCCTGTTACGACCCGACCTGGAAAAAGCTCCCCTTCCATACCCGCGATACCTTTGAAGAATGCGACATCGCCCGCCCCCAGAATCTTGATGAAATGCTCTCGGTCGCCGCGGCGCTCTCCACCGGGTTTGGATTCGTACGGGTCGATCTCTACAACGTAGCCGGAGCTGTTTACGTCGGAGAACTGAGCTTTACCCCTTCAGCCGGATACCGTCGCTACCAGCCGGAACATTGGGATGCCCGACTGGGTTCAATGTGGACATTGGAAAAATCCTTTTAATATGGTCTATCAGGAGGTTTGAATGAATACATTGGGTGTTGTCGGCGGGCTTGGCCCCCAGGCGACATCAGATTTCTATATATCCGTCATCAAACGAGTCGCTCTGTATGGACAGGGACAATTGCCCCCTATGGTTGTTTATAGCGTTCCCATGCCGGCCAACCTTGAAACCGCCTTAATCCGTGGCGAAACCCATATAATCCAACATCATATGCCGAATCTAAAAACCCTTTTAGGAGAAGCCGCCCAACATTTTGTCCTCAGCGGAATCACTACCGTGGCCATGGTATGCAATACTTTACAATTCTTCTTTCAAGAGATTTGCTCCCATCACGGCCTGACTCACCTGGGACTCATCGAATCCACGGCGGCACGGTGTCGGGCCGCCGGTCTTAAACGAGTTCTGATATTGGGAACGGCTTCCATTCGACAACAAGACAGTTATCGTTATCAATTGGAAATCAATGAAATAGAAGGTCTTTATCCCACCCTTGAACAACAAAGCCTCGTCGAAGAATTCATCCTTGCCACGCTGCACACCGGACCGTCCCCCGCCTTGCAATCCCGGCTCCTCGCCACGGTCAACCAGGCCGCCCAACAATGTGACGGCATCGTGCTGGGATGTACTGACTTAACCGGATATATTCGATCGGAAATCCTGGGGTTGCCGGTCATTGATTCTGTAAAAGTGCTGGTCGAAGCTTCAGCTGATTACATCTGCTCACCCGGAAATTTCACCCGGGATCTCTCAATCCCCTGAAGAACGTGAAAAAAACGACCTGTGCAGTTAGCCCAGAAAACAAAGGAAAAAAGACCGTACCGCATAAATCACTCAGATTTCACCGCAAAGGCGCCGAGGCCGCAGAGAAAAAGTCCATGTTTGCGCGCGCATTCGGATGCGCGCGCAAACATAAATAAAAAACTCCCTCCCCCCATCCAGCGCGTCGCTTTTTACCCAACAAAAGCCTTTTGCAGGGCGTAAAAATGCCCACCGCCCAGATCAAAGCCGAGTTACTTTTGCGGTACTGCGAAATTATAGATAATAAATTTTTATTGGACTCGCAAAACAACCTTCAACAGATCCCGCTCCCGTGACGATGGGCCCCCCAGAATCTCAAACTCGCCCGGTTCGACCCGATTAACTCCCCCGGCATCCACAATCTGGAACGCCTCCCAGGGCAGCGAAACCGCCACCGTCTCTTTCTCGCCGGGTTCGAGATGAACGCGGGCAAACCCTTTGAGCGCCTTGTTCACCCAGGTAACCGACGTCACCAGATCACTGACATAGACCTGCACGATCTCATCCCCGGCCACCGGCCCGACATTTTCCACGTCGACAAAAACCGTCACCGCCTGCCCCTGCGTAAGCGTAAGTTCACTGAGCCTCAGGTTCGAATAGCGATATTGCGTATAACTCAAACCATGTCCGAAAGGAAAAAGCGGCTCTTGCGTGAGATCGGCATACCGATCGCCATGTTGACCGCGCACCTGGCTGTAGAAAACCGGCTGCTGGCCCACATGGACCGGAATCGAGATCGTCAGCTTGCCCGACGGATTCAGTTGCCCGAACAACGCCTCGGCCACAGCCCGGCCCCCCTCCATTCCGGAATTGAAACCCTCCAGAATTGCCGCAGCCCGGCGCGCCGCAGGCGGCAAGACCAGCGGCTTGCTGTTTACCAGCACCACGACCAGCGGTTTGCCGCTCTTTTCCAGCGCCTCGAGCAGCGCAATCTGCCCGCCCTGCAATTCAAGCGTGGCCGTACTCTGGGTTTCGCCGATGAGCTTCAAATGATCGCCCACCACAGCCACCACCACATCGGCCGCCTGTGCCGCGGCCACCGCAGCCGGAATGCCGGAAAGATCCCCGTCCAGGATCGAACAGCCTCGCTCATAATAAACCTTGCAATCCGCCGGCGCCAGAGCGCGAATGCCGTCAAGTACGGTCGTGATCTTCTCCCGCGGATGGGTGCCGGCCTCCGGGGGATGCTGCGGCGACCCCAGCGACCAGTCGCCCAGCTGCGATAAACTGTCATCGGCATTGGGACCGACCACCGCAATCGACTTAACCCCGGTCGGATCGAGCGGCAGCAAACCGTCGTTCTGCAAAAGGATCAGACTCTGACGGGCGACCGCCAGATTGACGGCACGATGCTCGGGCCGGGCCACCTCGACAGCCGCCCGGGCGAGATCGGGTTGACGGCGGTTTTCAAACAGACCCAGACGAAACTTCAACGCCAGCAGACGGGCACACGGGGCGTCGATTTCCGATTCAGCAAGTCGGCCGCTGCGGACCGCCTCAATAGCCCCCGCGTAAAACTCCGGCGTGGTCATAATGATGTCGTTGCCGGCCCGCAGCGCCATAATGGCAGCGTCGGCATAAGTAGCACAAACCTTTTGCTCCTGGACAAGACGGCCGACATTGTTCCAGTCGGTCACCACCACGCCGCAGAACCCCCACTCATCCTTGAGGACCTCCTTGAGCAACCAGCGATTGGCCGTCGAAGGAACGCCGTCGATCGACTGATAACCGATCATAAACGTCATCGCGCCCGCCCGCGCCGCCTGCTCGAACGGCGGCAGGAAATAGCTCCGCAGCTTGCGGCGCGACAGATCGGCCTCGGAAGCATCGCGACCACCCTGCGTCTCCGAATAACCGGCATAATGTTTGGCCGTAGCCAGAACCGCCGTCGGATCGTCCAGCCCTTTGCCCTGATACCCCCGGATCAACGCCACACCGAGTTCGCCGATCAGATAGGGATCCTCACCAAAAGTCTCCCCGATACGCCCCCAGCGCAGGTCGCGTGCCAGGCAAAGGACCGGTGAAAAGGTCCACTGAATGCCGGTAGGAACGATTTCTTCAGCCGTCACACGCCCCACCTGTTCCAGCAATTCGGGGTTCCAACTCGCCGCCATCCCCAGCTGCGTCGGGAAAATGGTCGCACCCTTCCAGAACGAATGGCCGTGAATACAATCCTCGCCGACCAGCAAGGGAATACCGAGCCGGTTCTTTGCCGCCAGCTCCATGGCCCGGCTGACCTTTGCCCCAAGGATATGAAGAACGGCGCCGGCCTGATAGGTGTTGATAAATGAAAGATCCTCGCCGCCGGCATCCCATAACATAATCTGACCGACCTTTTCCTCAAGGGTCATACGCCCCAGCAGATCGGCAACACGTTCTTCAACGCTCAGAGCAGGATTACGATAAGGCAGAATAGACATAAAAACCTCTTGATATAACAATTTTCAAGCGGAACGCTAAAAACAAGCCCCAATTTATCCCCAAACAACCACCTGGGCGGAAAACAGAAAAAAGCCCTGTTTTCGCACTGACAGTGCGAAAACATAAATAAAAAATAACTCTCCCCCATCCCGCGCGTCGCCCCCGACCGCTCAAGTCAAGAAAAATCTACCCCCGCTCCGCAACAATCAAATTGGAAAACGAATAGGGAATAATTTCAACAGCCCGCAGTCCCATTCCAGCCAGCCAGCGCCGCCAATCCAAACGCACATAATCAGCAAACCCCCGCGGTTCAGCAATTCCCCATACAGCCAGAAACCACCTCGTCCGCCAGTCCGCCTGCATCCCAAAATCGATCAAATAAAGCTTCCCCTCGGGACGTAAAACCCGCTGAGCCTCCCGCAAAATCCGCTCCTGCAAAACCGGCCCCATTTCATGCAACGCAAAGCTGCTCATCACCGCATCAAAAACACCCGCATCGAAAGAAGTTCGGCCGGCATCCATCGCCTGAACCGTCAAATTTCTCAAGCCGGCCCGGTTGATCTTCTGACGAGCCCGGGCCAGCATCCCTTCAGATAAATCAATCCCGGTAACCATACTGTCCGGCCGGGCCCTGGCCACCATCAAAGAAGTCGCCGCAGTCCCCACACAAAGATCCAAAATCTGCAAAGGCCGGGCCGGCAAATGTTCCACTAACCCCTGGCGCGGATTTCCCCTGCGTCCCAGCGAAAAAATCAAGTCAAAAAGATCGTAATAAGAACCAATCCGATTGTAAAAGCCCGTCGTTCCAGCCAAGGCACCTCCTGGTTTACGGCCATAAAACTCCAACAACCCCTCCGGTTCAAAAACCGGTTCTATCTTATTCCAGCTTCCGCCCTATGCAACAAAACAGCTACAGCCCGATCCTCTCCATCTACTTTAATTCCCTATAACCCGTGCTACAATAACAACGCTCTCCACCCATCCAACCTGAAGAAAAAATTCTCTCTTCCCATCCCGCGCGTCGCTTCGCACCCTACAAAAAAACCCTTTGCGGGACGCAAAAAACAAGCCGCTTGAGAAGAAGGCAAAAAAAGCCCCCTGTTTAAGGGGAAAAAGCATGTTTTCGGCGGCTTTCTGAAGCCGCCGAAAACATAAAGAAAAAATTCTCTCTTCCTATCCCACGCGTCGCTTCGCACCCTACAAAAAACCTTTGCGGGACGCAAAAAACAAAAAAAGCTATAGGATCAAAGAATATAACCGCACTTTCTGCGCAAAGGAGAAACCTGCCCCCTGGCCATCAACAGGCAAAACGACAAAATCACGGCCCACAAACCACAAAACTTCTTCCCCAAATTACCCGGCCTATAGAGAACTGATTCCCAGCCGCTCCAACAATTCCCGACTCAGCTCCGCCCGATAGGGAATGGGAGGCTTACTCGAACGATGCGAATCCGAGCCCGCACTGACCAGCAAACCGTGCTTTCGCGCATAGTTCAAATACAGCCCGGTCTGAGCCGGAGTATGCGCCGGATAATGCGCCTCCACCCCGTCAATGGGAGCTTCGTTCCGCAATGCATCCAACAACCCTTCATCAAAAGAGACAAATCCATCCCCGCGCCCCGGATGAGCCACCAGACAAACCCCGCCGCTGCCCTGCGCCGCCGCTACTACAGCCGCAAAATCATGAGTGATCCACCGAATCCCCGCCTCTGTGACAATCCGGCCGATCGAAAGCTCCGCACTCCCATACCCATAGGCCTTTAAAAGCGACACCAGAGCATGCGGCTGTTGAGCACTCGGCTTCGCCACCAACGACGCCAGCTCCTCCGGATCTCCCGAAAGCCGATACCCCTGCCGTTGCAGGTTCTCATAGACCTCCCGGGTATTCTCACTCTGCTGCCGGCACAAATCGGCCGTCAGCCCGGCCAGCTCATTGCGCTCCGGATCAAACCCAAAGCAAAGAAGATCCAACAACTCCCCCCGCCAGCTGCTCGTCATTTCAACGCCCGCCAACAAAGGAAATCCCTTTTCCCCTGCCAGCCGCTGCAACCCCGCCAGAATATCCACCCGATCGTGATCGGTAATCGCGGCCAGTCCAAACCCATCTGCGATCAAATGCTCCAGCAACCCCTCCGGCTCCCATTCGCCGTCGCTGTAAACCGTATGCAAATGCAAATCCACCCGGGCATCATCGGCCAACACAAGCCCCTGCGTTGATAGCTCCATCGTTCACTCCACACGGTCTTGAAAATAGTGCCGCTGCGCAAAAAATCTCTCCTACGGGTACCCATAAAGATCGCCCCTAAGCAAATGCCCCAATGCAGGGGCGGGGTTACCCCGCCCGATGACTGCCGTCAAAACCGGCATTGGGTGAGGCAACCTCGCCCCTACAAAGACAATCTCCCGTAGGGGCGCCCCTTGTGGGCGCCCAATCCTGACAAACCATCTATTTTCAGGGTGCTCCCCTGCATAACCTTGTGTCCTGAAAATAGACGCAGAGCCAGAAAAAAATAAATCTTCCTCTGCGTCTCTCTGCGGACTCCCCGCCTCTGCGTTGAAATCTTTTTTATCCTTTTGGGACCGCCCTCACTATCCAGTATACAACTCCCGCTCCCCGCGAATCTGCAATCGCTCCGTCGCAAACCAGATCGCTGCACACCCCATCCCGACCATCCCCCACAACAGCGCATAAAAGATCACGTTCTCAGTAATCCCGATATAAGTAGCCTCAGGCGGCTGGACAAAGAACAGAAAAGCATCGTGCAGAAAATGAAAAACCATCCCCGCCACCAACGCCCGCGTCTTATACGCAGCGTAAGTAAAGGCTACCGCAATAATCATCACCGAAAGGACCTCGACAAACGCCATCAGATCCACCCCTTTGATATGCGCCAGCCCGAAAATCAAAACCTGCCCAAGAAAGGCCTTCTTGACAGATTTCGTCACCGACAATAAAAGCATCATAATCATGCCCCGGTAGAAAATCTCCTCGAAAATCCCCGGACTCAGGCTGAATACAAATTGATCCAGATTGAGATTATTCCAATCCAGAACATATCGTCCCGTCAAAAGCGAAGCCCCCAACATCCCGGAAAGCGTACAGCCTGCCAGAATCACCCCCAGGACCAGATGCCGCCAACCATCTTTCGGCCAATAGATTCCCAACCGCTGCAGATAATCTTTGAAGGGAATCGGCCCAAAAGGAGCCGCATAAACCTTGAAAAAAAGGAAGAAAAACCCTACCACGTTCACCGCCAGATTGATAATCGACCGGGCCAGCTTGGAAAGCTCCAGATCGAACAACATCCCCAGCACCATCGCGACCAGCATCCCCATCATCGGCCACGACATCGCCACCAGCATCGCCAGCCAGGGATTGATCTTCATCCCGGTCACACCAGGACTCCCCTGCGCCGGAGCCGCACGGACCTCAGTCTTTGCCGCCTCCGCCGCCGGAGGCAGCTTCTCCGCCACCGACTGCCGAATGCGCTCATACTCAGCCTCCTGGATCAACCCGGCCTTGAACAGCTCCGTCGCCTGCCGCAAATTCAGCTCGGCCTGCCGCCCCGCCGCCAACCCCGCCTCGCGTTCTTTTTTTAACTCCGCCTGGTAATAGAAAAAGGCCTCCAGTGCCGGCCCCACAATCCCGCCCAACACCGCCAGGATCACCGCCAGAACCGGGTCCCCTTTCATTTGAGCAATAACGATGCCCAAAATCACCATCACCACGACCACCACAGGATACCATTTCAACGTCCGCCCCAGCGTCTTCTTAAATAACAGATCGTTAACCATCGCCCCCCTCCCCTGTGATAGTTTTTTCCATCGCCCCCCACCACAATCAACGCCCCAAAACACAGCTCTTACGCTTCCACCTTTTCAGGATGCTGACTGCACAGATTAAGGTTCGACACACGATTTTAGCATAGGTCTCACCATATGAAAAAACGCAGTACCGCATAATTCACTCAGATTTCACCGCAAAGACGCCAGGGGCGCAGAGAAAAAAGCCCGTGTTTTCGTGGTTTACCACTTCGGAAAGCCCGCGAAAACATGGGCTTTTCCAGAGCAACACAAGCTGTCTACATTTTAAATTTCAGAAAACCTCTTCTCTTCTCTGTGCTCTCTGTGCCTCTGTGGTGAAATCTCTTCTTCCTCCTCCAGGGACTCTCCCCCGGTTGACAAAAACCCCACATCGGGCACAATGACCCCACCTTAAAAAATATCGAGGTTCGCCTTATGAAAGCATTGTCTCCTTATTGTGTCAAGCCAGGCCGCAAGGCCCTGCTGATCGTCCTGGCGCTGCTCATTTTAAGCGGCTGCGCCACCCCTACGGTGGCCCCCACGCCCACACCCACCCGCACGCCGCATCCCACCGCCACCCCCATGCCGACCCCCACCCCCACCCCGGCCTTCCCGGTCACCGCCGGCTGCACGGATGATGTCCCTGCGACGGCCTGTACCTACTGGCAGGGAATCGTCGCTCAGGACCCAACCCATTTTGCCTGGACCGGTCAGCCCGTCGCCGATGTGCTCCTCAGCCAATATACCGCGCCGGAAAACAACCTCTCCGGCCGCTGGACCTATGCCGTCGCCACCACCTTCTACTCCCTCGACGATGAAAACATCACCTCCGACGATTTGAAAGCCGCCTGGAGCGGCACCCTCGGCGGAACGCTGGCCGAACGCCCGCTCTACATGACGCCCGACACCCTGAAGGCCCTCACCCCGCTGCTTGGCCCTCCCTCCGAAAGCACCGTTCACGCCGTCGAAGCTGGCAACCTGCTCTCCGAAACCACCGCCGCCACCGGCTACGCCGTCATCCCCTTCGACGAACTGACCCCCGAATGGAAAGTCCTCCGCATCGACGGCTATTCAGTTTTGGAAAAAGGCCTGCATCCCGGCCTGGCCTTCCTCGAAATCGAACTCGCGCTGAAAAGCGACCGCGCCGACGCGATGAGCCTGCTTCAAACCCAATCCATCTCCTTCTCCAACCGCGTGGAAGATCAGATGACGATCGTCGCCATGACCGGCGTCACCGCCATGACCCGCGCCTTCGCCTCCTGGATGGAACAAAAGGGCAATACCTTCGCCGCCGAACCGATCCGCGACTGGCTGGTCACCGCCGACTTCACCCACATCAGCAACGAAGTCTCCTTCATCCCCGACTGCGTTCCCCAGCCCAGCGGCACCATGTCCTTCTGCTCCGCCGACAAATATATCGAACTGCTCGAATACGTCGGCACGGACATCGTCGAACTGACCGGCAACCATCTGGCCGACAAAGGCCTCGATCCGCTGCGCCATTCCTTTGAACTGTATAAAGAACGCGGCTGGCGCTGGTACGGCGGCGGCGAAAACCTGGCCGACGCCACCACCCCGCTCACCATCACCCAGGGTCCCAACCAACTGGTCTTTATCGGCTGCAACCCCGTCGGCCCTTCCTACGACTGGGCCGACGAGACCAATCCCGGCTCGGCCCCCTGCGATTACGACGCCATGCGCGCCCAGGTCCGCCAGTACCGCGATGAAGGCTATCTCCCCATCGTCACGCTGCAATACCTGGAAGCCGAACAATACTACCCCAGCCCTCAGCAGATCAGGGACTTCCGCTCTTTCGCCGAAGCCGGCGCCCTCGTCGTCCAGGGCAGCCAGGCCCACCAGATCCAGACCTTTGAATATTACGGCGACACCTTCATCGCCTACGGTCTGGGCAACATCTTTTTCGATCAGAACTGGCTCGAAGCCAAACCCGACTTCATCAACCGCCTCGTCTTCTACAACGGCCGGATGCTCAGCATCGACATCCGCGCCACCACCATGTTGGATTACGGCCAGCGCCGCCCGATGACGCCCGAGGAACGCCGCGCCCTCCTCGAAATGCTCATCCCGCTCCGCCCCGATTAAATAAAACAACTAATTTTTTGCGCGCGTCGCCCTCCGGGTGACGCGCGCAAAAAAATAACCCTTAACTATGAAAGGAACACCCATGAACAACACAGCCGAGGCTCCCCGCCCCCCTTCGCCCATGGAATTCGGCTCCATGCCGCTTGACCCCCTCTACGCCTGGGGCGTCAGCTACGAGCCCGTCGAAACCCTCATCGAACGCACCGCCGCCTACATCGAAACCCTGGCCTCCGAATCCTATCAGCAAAACAAAGAGTTCACCGAAGAAGAACTCATCGAACGCTTCCAAAACTTCTTCAAACAACTCGTCGCCGACGGCATCGTGGAAGAAATCCCCACCACACCCGAAGAAAAGAAACAATGGGCCATCCTGCGCCCCAAACAATGGGCCCACGCTCAAAACGTCCGCATCCGGCGCATCGTCTCCTGGTGGAAAAATTCGGGCCACGCCTGATGCTTTATGAATAAACCATCGCTCTCTTTTTCCAAATCGCTACGCCTGTGGCTCTGCCTGAGTGTCCTGATGGTGAGCCTGGCCTGTCAGTCATTGTCCGGGACGGGCACCGCCCGCCCCACGCGCACGCCGACACCTCGCGGCATCATATCCACTCCGCTCTCCTCCTCGGCCACCCAAAGCCGCTACAAACGGATCTTCAATCGAATCTGGAATCTGGTGGATGATAAATATATCTACACCGATTATCGCGGCGTAGATTGGGATGCCGTCCACGATGAATATGCGCCCAAAGTGGCGGCCGCCAGAAACAATGCCGAGTTCTGGTTCCTGATGAAAGAGATGATCGCCCTGCTGGACGACAACCATTCCGGCTACCTCACACCCGACGAAGTCGAATTCGAAGAACAGGAGCGCGAAGGCAACCTGGATTACGTCGGCATCGGCGTCTATATCACCATCCCGTTCGATAAAGATTATGGCGTCATCCTCTTCACCTTCCCCGACAGCCCGGCCGAAAAGGCGGGTCTGCTGCCGCACGACCGGATTCTCTCCATCGACGGATCGATAGCCTGTTGCAACCCGGACGGCAGCGACAATCTGGATAATCTCCAGGGCCCTGCCAACAGCCGGGTCGAAATCGTCATGCAATCGCCGGGAGAAATCACCCATACCATAACCATCACCCGGGACCGCATCCACTCTCAACTGCCGGTTCCGGCTCAACGGATTTCCACCCCCAAAGGGGATGTCGGCTACCTGCTCGTCCCCACCCTCTACGATAACGGCATCGCCGAACGCGCCCGCCAATCGCTGCAAGGGCTGATGGATGAAGGCCCCCTCGTCGGCCTGATTGTCGACATGCGCATCAACGGCGGCGGCGCCTACACCGAACTTTCCGACATGCTTTCCCTCTTCACCGAAGGCACGCTCGGCTCGTTCGATACCCGCGAAGTCCAGGGAGAAAGCACCCTCGATATCACGGCCAATCCCGTCGGCCCCTCCCAAACGCTCCCTCTCGCCCTTCTGATCGGCCGCAATACCGAAAGCTACGCCGAAGTCTTCAGCGGCTCGCTCCAGGATATCCAACGGGCCTATGTGATCGGGGAGCCTTCGGCCGGCAACGTCGAAAGCATCTATCCTTACGATCTCGAAGACGGCTCCCGCCTCTGGCTGGCTCAAGAGACCTTCGTCCCCCCCAGCGGCAACCGTTGGGAAGGCCGGGGTGTCCAACCCGACCTCGAAATTCCAGGTGCCTGGGAAGACTTTTCCGCAACCAACGATCCCCAGCTCAATGCCGCCCTGGAATGGCTGCAAAAACAGATCAAATAACCCAAGGAGACCTATGTTACCCAAACTCGCCATCATCGGTAGCGGCGCCATGGGCGAAGCCCTCATCCGTGGCCTGCTCCGCGAATCATTGATCGCCCCCTCCGCC
The DNA here is from genome assembly GCA_964501335.1 of uncultured Anaerolineales bacterium. Taxonomy (GTDB): domain Bacteria; phylum Chloroflexota; class Anaerolineae; order B4-G1; family SLSP01; genus CAZCTC01. The sequence goes on from CAZCTC010000005.1 coordinate 29,110, forward strand.
ATCATCGCCAGCAACCCGCGCCCCGAACGCGGCACCGAACTCACCACCCGCTACGGCATCCAGACCACCACCGACAACGCGGCCGCCGTCGCCGAAGCTGAAATCGTCGTCCTGGCCGTTAAGCCCCAGGTCATGAGCCGCGTCCTCTTCGACCTGCACGACCGGCTGCATCCCGACACCCTGGTCTTCTCCATCGCCGCCGGCGTGAAAATCGCCACCCTCCGCGAAGGGCTGAACATCGAACGCATCATCCGGGCCATGCCCAATACCCCCGCCCAGATCGGCCAGGGTATCACCGTCTGGACCGCCACCCAGGCCGTCCAGCCCGAACAACGGATCTACGCCCTCGCCATCCTGCACGCCCTCGGCAGCGAAATCCAGGTCGAAGAAGAACACTACCTCGATATGGCCACCGCCCTCTCCGGCACCGGCCCCGCTTACGTCTTTCTCTTCATGGAAGCGCTCGTCGACGCCGGCGTCCACCTGGGCTTCTCCCGCCGCATCGCCGAAAAACTCGTCTACCAGACCGTCATCGGCTCGGCCCTCTACGCCCAGCAGTCCGGCATGCACCTCGCCGCCCTCCGCAACCAGGTCACCTCTCCCGGCGGCACCACCGCCGAAGCCCTCTACCACCTGGAAAAAGGCGGCTTCCGCACCGTCATCTCCCGCGCCATCTGGGCCGCCTTCGTCCGCGCCACCCGCCTCGGCGGTGCCCCCCGCTCCAACCCGGAAAACTAAAGAAAAACCGGGACAACTCTGGAAAAACCATGTTTTCGGCGGCTTCAGAAAGCCGCCGAAAACATAAACAAAAAAACTCTCTCCCCATCCCGCGCGTCGCTTTTTACCAGGAAAGCATTTGTTGCGGGGCGTAAAAACCGTTTTTAATCCATACTAATGAACAACCGCACAGGTCGCTAAGAAAAAAGGGGGAATTGTACGCCTCGGAAGGCGTACAATTCCCCCTTAACAACAATCAACCTCCACGGTCAGCCTGAAAAATTAGAGAAAAAACCTGTTTTCGGCGGCTTTCTGAAACGGTAAACGTCGAAAAATAAAAATTTTCTCTAAATTCTTCTCTGTGTCCTCTGGGCCTCCGTGGTGAATTCTCTGAAACTCTCAGGCAACAAAAAGAGGGCGGGGTCTTTCCCCGCCCCACAATGCCCTTCGGCACTTTTGAATATTACTTCTTCAGGGCGTTTGCCTGGCGCATCAGGCGCGACTTTAGACGGGCAGCCTTGTTCTTGTGAATCACATTGTTTTTGGCTGCTTTGTCGAGCCGGCTGACCGCCTCAGGAACCAATGCCTGAGCCTGCGTCCCGTCCTGTTCCTCGATGGCCTGCCGCAACTGCTTGACAGCACTGCGCAGCTGACCCTTCTGATAACGATTGCGCAACCACTGACGCTGCGCCTTCCGGATCTGTTTCTTGGCTGATTTTGTATGAGCCACGCTTTACTCCTCCACAGGGCTTTTCGTTAGATAATGGCGACGGTGAAGTATACTCGATTTCTCAGTTTTGTCCAGCTATCCCAAATTTCCCAACTTTATATTCTCCGGCCGCCCCGACGGCTCCCCATTCCTCCGCCCAACAGCTCTTCACGCTTTAGAATCGCTGTCTACTGTCTACTTTCTACTGTCTACTAATTGAATACATCCGCGCCCGCGATACATAGGCCTGCGCCGTCCGCCGATTCTGCGCGATCTCCTCCGGCTTCAACCGCCGCGCCACCGTCGCCGGCGCGCCCATGATCAAATGTCCCGAAGGATACTCCCGATGCGCTGTCAATAACGACCCCGCCGCTACAATGCAATCATCCCCTACCGTGACGCCGTCCAGCAAAATCGCCCGAATGCCGATCAAGGTATTCCGCCCGATCGTGGCCCCGTGGACCACCGCCCCGTGCCCGACCGTCACGCCTTCATCGATCAGCACTGGATATTCATGCGAGGTGTGCAAAATACATCCATCCTGAATGTTGGTCTGCCGCCGGATCGTCAATCGTTCCACATCGCCCCGCAGCACCGCATTGAACCAGACGCTGCAATCTTCTTCCAACACCACATCCCCCACCACCACGGCTCCCTCTGCAATGAAAACCGTCGGATGCACCAGCTCAGGGTTAAACCGCGTTAACTCCACCGTCCTCGTCCTCCTTAGGTCAAATTTTTACCAAACAGCATTCACCGCACAGGAACAAGAGAAAACGTATTTTCACGGGCTACAGAAAGCCCGCGAAAATACAAACAAAAAAAATTCTCTCCCTGCGTAACATCCAGCGCATCGCTTCGAGCCGAAGATAAGCTTCTTGCGGAACATTAAAATGCCCCCTGCACAAAGAGCCACCATCTTACACCAGACCGATCTTTCACGGTTAAGGGCAGCCTTTCAAGCTTCTTACAAACGCCTCGACTTGGGCCGGCGCATCCGGCTCTCCCGCACAACGCACCAGCGCACTTCCCACAATCACACCGTCCGCCAGCTTTGCCACCTGCGCAGCCTGCATCGGAGTCGCAATCCCAAACCCCACCGCCAGCGGTTTATCGGTCTCCTGACGGACCCGCGCCACAAAAGCGCTCAAATCCGGCGGCAATTCCGTTCGCGCTCCCGTCACACCGGCCACCGAGACCAGATAGACGAACCCCTGCGAACGCTCCGCTACCAGCTTCACCCGCCCGGCCGGACTCGTCGGCGCGACCAGATAGATCAACGCCAATCCCTGCTCCGCGCAGGCCTGCTCCAGCGCCGCCCCCTCTTCCACCGGCAAATCCGCTACAATCATCCCATCCGCGCCCGCCGCCCGGCAGGCCGCACAAAAGGCCGCCTCACCGTACGCCATGATCGGATTATAATACCCCATGACCACAAAGGGAATTTCCACCCCCTCACGCCGCAGTCCGGCCACCATTTCCAGCCCGCGCGCCGTCGTCATCCCCTCCTGCAAGGCCCGCTGCGTCGCCGCCTGGATCACCGGACCGTCGGCCAGCGGATCGGAAAAGGGCAAACCCAGCTCCAGCAGATCCGCGCCCCCCGCTACCGCCGCTTTGACCACTGCCGGCGAGATTTCCAGCGTCGGATAGCCCAACGGCACATAGGGCATCAACGCCGCCCGCCCCTCCGCCCGGGCCCGCGCAAAAACCGCCGCAATCCGTTCCACCCCGGTCAGCCCGCTCATTGTTGCACCTCCAGCTCCGTCATCACCGTGCCCAAATCTTTATCCCCCCGCCCCGAAAGATTAACGATCATAATCTGATCGGGACGCAAGGTCGGCGCCCGACGCACCGCATCGGCAATCGCATGGGAAGACTCCAACGCCGGAATGATCCCTTCCGTCCGGCAGAGCAACTGAAAAGCCGCCAGCGCTTCCGCATCCTTCACATAAGTGTAGGTCGCCCGCCCCTGCTCCCGCAGAAAGCTGTGCTCCGGCCCGACCGCCGCATAATCCAGCCCGGCCGAAACCGAAGCCGTATTCAAAATCTGCCCGTCGTCATCCTGCAATACATAGGTACGACAGCCGTGCAGCACTCCCAACCGCCCCCGTTGTGGATCGGCAAAGCGAGCCGCATGGGCCTTGTCCTCCAGATTCCGACCGCCGGCTTCGACGCCCACCATCGCCACTTCATCGTTCAAAAAGGGATGAAATAACCCGATAGCATTGGAACCGCCGCCCACACAGGCCACCAGACAATCCGGCAACCGCCCGGCCAGCTCCAAAATCTGCTTCCGCGCCTCTCGTCCGATAATCGACTGAAAATCGCGCACCATCAGCGGATAAGGATGGGGCCCCAGCGCCGACCCCAAAAGGTAATGCGTATGCCCCACATTGGCCACCCAATCGCGGATCGCCTCATTGATCGCATCCTTGAGCGTCCGACTGCCGCTGTCGACGGGATGGACCTCCGCGCCCAGCAGCCGCATCCGCTCCACATTCGGAGCCTGCCGCCGCATATCCTCGGTCCCCATATAGACCACACACTCCATCTCCAGAAGCGCCGCGACCGTCGCCGTCGCCACCCCATGTTGACCCGCCCCCGTCTCCGCAATCAACCGCCGCTTGCCCATCCGCCGCGCCAGCAACGCCTGACCCAGTGCATTGTTGATCTTGTGTGCCCCGGTATGCGCCAGATCCTCCCGTTTCAAATAGATCTGCGCCCCGCCGCAATGCGCCGTCAGCCGGGCCGCCTGATAAAGCGGCGTCGGCCGTCCCACATAGGTCGTCAGATAATGCCCCAACTCAGCCTGAAAAGCCGGATCCGCCTGAGCCTCCCGATACGCAGATTCCAGCTCCTCCAACGCAAACATCAACGTATCCGGCACATACCGCCCGCCGTACGCTCCAAAATAACCCCGGCTGTCCGGAGCCGAAGCACCCTTGAATCCGTTCATTCCAACCTCCTCGAAAAATTCGATCTTCCCCGCACCCGACACTTTCCAGGTAAAAAACGACGCGCGGCATCGGCAAAAAGAATGATTTTTTATTCATGTTTTCGCACTGTCAGTGCGAAAACATGGACGTTTCTTTCTCCTGTTTTCCAGGCTAACCCACAGGCCATTTTTTGTCTGTGTTTTCCTGCTTTTCCGGCCTCACCGCACAGACCATTTATTTTTCTCTGCATCTCTCTGCGCCCTCTGCGTTAAATCTGGATTCCCTTCGCCGCCGCCACAAAAGCCCGCAGCTTCGCCGCATCCTTCCGCCCCGGCGCCGATTCCACCCCACTGGAAACATCCACCCCCCAGGGCTGCACCTGCGCCACGGCCTCCGCCACATTCTCCGGCGTCAGGCCGCCCGCCAGCAAGACCGGAGCCGTACCCCGGGCCGGCTGCGCCAGCTCCCAATCGAAGGTCACCCCTGCTCCCCCGGCCGATCCCGGCACATAGGCATCCAGCAACAAAGCCGTCGCCGGGTAATTTCCAACCTCCGCCAGAGATTCCGCCTCACGGACCCGAAAGGCTTTGATCACCCGCACGCCTGCGGCCTCCAGAGCCGCCACCATCGCCGGCGATTCAACTCCATGCAGCTGCGCCCGATCCAGCCCACATTCAGCCACCATGGAGTGCACCGTCTCCAACGGCTCATCCACAAAAACCCCCACCGCCAGCCAATCGCTCCGCACCTGCCGCGCCGCCGCAATGATCGCCCGCGCCTGCGCCGGCGTGACATACCGCGAACTGCGCGGGAAAAAGACAAAACCCAACAGATCGGCCCCGGCCAGCAACGCCTCCCGGGCATCGTCCACATTCGTAATCCCGCAGATCTTCACCTGGACCGTCATGCCGACCCCGCCGTGACCAGCGCCCGCACCTGCGCCCCGATATCCGCCGCCGTGACCAAGGCCTCACCCACCAGAATCGCATCGGCCCCCGCCGCCCGCAGAGCACAGACATCGGCTTCCGTATGAATGCCGCTCTCGGCCACCGCCACGGCTCCCGCCGGCAACAACGGCCGCAGCGCCGCAAACCGCCCCCGATCGATCGAAAAGTCCCGCAGATCCCGCTGATTGATCCCCACGACCCCCGGCTGCAACGGAACCACCCGCGCCGCCTCGGCCGCATCGTGAACCTCGACCAGCGCCGTCATCCCCAATTGATGGGTCAGCGCCAGCAACCCGGCCAGCTCTCCATCCGGCAATGCCGCCGCAATCAACAACAAAGCATCCGCTCCGGCCGCATAAGCCTCATAGACCTGATAAGGATCGAGGATGAAATCCTTGCGCAGCACAGGCGTCTCATAACCGGCTGCCACCAGGGCCGCCTTGATCTGCCGCAGATCGTCCAGCTCCCCCTTGAAGAACCGTCGATCCGTCAGCACCGAAATCGCCGCCGCCCCGTTCGCCGCATAAGTCAGGGCCAGCGCCACGGGATCGATTCCGCCGGCCATCACCCCCTTCGACGGCGAAGCCCGCTTTACCTCAGCGATCAACCCCACCCCGGGCCGTCGCAGCGCCGCCGCCAAATCGCACACCGACCGCCGACCGACTCCCCGCGCCTGCACTTCCGCCAGAGGCAGCAGCGCCTGCGTCCAGATCACTTCCTCTCGCTTATGGGCCAGAATTTCATCCAGAATCATTGCTCAGTTCCCGGCCACGGTCTGAGTATAAGCCACCAGTTGCTCCAGGCGGGCCAGCGCCGCCCCGGAATCGATGCTCATCGCCGCTTTGAGCACCCCCTCAGACAACGAATTCACCGCCCCCGCCGCCATCAAACTGGCCGCCGCATTGAGCAACACCACATCGCGCCGCGGCCCCGGCTCGCCGGCCAGAATCGACCGCGTAATCGCCGCATTTTCCACTGCATCGCCTCCCATCAGATCGGCCAGGCTCGCCCGGGGCAACCCCAGGGAAATCGCATCGACCACCATATTCTCCACCCGCCCGTCGACCAGCCGGGAAACCTTGTTGGGTCCGGTCGTCGAAAATTCATCCAGCCCGTCGGCGCCGTAAACCACAAAAGCACCCCGCGAACCCAACGCCCCCAGCACCCGCGCCACCATCTCCGTCAATTCCGGCGCATAGACCCCGATCACCTGCGACTGCGCGCCGGCGGGATTGGTCAACGGCCCCAACAAATTGAACACCGTCCGCACCCCCATCTCCCGCCGCGGCCCGATCGCATGCTTCATCGCCGGATGCAGCCGCGGTGCAAAAAGGAACCCGATCCCCACGGCATCGATGCAGGCCGCCACCGCCTCCGGACCCAGCTCCAGATTGACGCCCAGAGCCTGTAGCACATCCGCGCTGCCGCAGCGGCTGGAAACCGACCGGTTGCCGTGCTTCGCCACCGCCACACCCGCCCCAGCGACCACAAACGCTGCCGTCGTCGAAATATTAAAGGTCCCCACGCCGTCGCCGCCGGTGCCGCAGGTATCCACCAGCATCGCCCGGTGGGGCTGTACCGGGATGGCATTCCGACGCATGGCCCGGGCAAACCCGGTCACCTCTTCCACCGTCTCCCCCTTCAACCGCATCGCCACCAGAAAACCACCGATCTGTGCGGGCGTCGCCTCTCCCGACATGATCTGTTCCATCACCGATTCCGCCTGAATCTCATCCAGGTTTTGACTCTCCATCAACAAAGGAAGCGCCTGTCGGATATCCATAGTTCTCCTTTAACTGGTTAACTGTCCTGAAAATAAGCCTTTATGGCATGGCCCCGGCCTTGTAACGTCCCGCAAATGATCTTTTCCCGGTCAGATACGCCGCGCTGGATGGCGAGAGAAAGTTTTTTTGTTGATGTTTTCGCGGGCTTCAGAAAGCCCGCGAAAACATAGTCCTTTTCCAGAGCCGCCCCGCCGGCACAGGCTGTCTACTTGCTGCTGGCTACTTTCTTTGGCCTTTTCCAGAGCCGCCCCGGCGGCGCAGGCTGTCTACTGTCTACTTGCCGCTGTCTACTTCCGCTGAATTTTCATCCTTCGGGACACCGCCCCCCGCATGGCCTTCTGAAAACAAAAACAGGCCCATCCCTCGGAAGGGACGGGCCTGTCGGCTCGCGGTGCCACCCTTTTTGGTCTCCTGAAAAATACGGGAAACCCGTTGGCCGATTCTCACACAACAAAAAACCGCGGGAGTGTCACTCACGCGGTCGAGAACTCAGCCAAACACTCAGCAGGTACGGGATTCAATCCGATACCTTCACCGGATAACGGGGGTGAACCGGCCCGGGCTACTAACCTCCAAAGAGAACTTCGCCCTGCAACTCCTGGGACCATTCAACGCCTCCGAAAGGACCGGGCTCTCACCTTCCCCGGCTCTCTGGACCTCCTGCGAGGCGCCTACTCTTCCCATTCGCCGTTTTTAACATGTAACGTCTCCTTTTTACCACGAACGGACAAATTGTCAAATCCACAAACAGGTCGAGAAAAATACAAACAAAAAAACTCTCTCCCTATCCAGCGCGTCGCTTTTTACCAAACAAAGGCTTTTTGCGGGCTGTTAAAATGCCCACCGCACAGGTCGAGAAAAAAACCCGTATTTTTGCGCGCATTCTTATGCGCGCAAAAATACAAACAAAAAAACTCTCTCCCTATCCAGCGCGTCGCTTTTTACCGGGAAAGTACCTGTTGCGGGACGCCGGAAATATCCCCTGACCAAAAAATTGCCGGCCCGACTTCCGGCCGTTTGTTTTCTATGGTATTATGATTTATCAATTCCTGACATGCCTCCCCAACTTTACTAAAAATCAACACATATAAAAACTCATCTTTTCGGCGGCTTCAGAGAGCCGCCAAAAAAATAAATAAAACAACTTCTCTCTGCCTATCCTGCGCGGCGCTTTTTACCGGAAAAGCACCCATTGAGGGAGACAAAAACCGTTTTTAATCTATGCTCATGAACAACCGCACAGGTCCATATAAAAAGGGAACAAGTTGATGAAAGCCTTTACGCAACCGACATTCCATTCCGGGCTTCTTCCCAAACCCACCTTGAGAATCCGGCTGACCCTTACCTTTCTAGGACTCAGCCTCTTCACAATTCTTGCCGTTTCCACTGTGACCTCCTCCGTCGCAGCTCAGGCCCTGGAACGAGCTTCCGGGGCCGAACTCCACAACCTGGCGCAATCCAAAGCCCTCGGCGCCGGCGATCTCCTGGCCCGCGAACTGGATGCCCTGCAATCACTCGGGCTGAACCGCACGCTGCACCTGACCATGCAGGAAGCCAACGATCAATATCCCGAAGATGCCGACCAAATCACCGCTCGCCTGACGGAATACAACCAGCGTTGGCTTAAAGCAGAGGATAACGATCGTTTGATCCAGAGTTTCCAGAACAATCTGGCCTCAGATGAACTACACAATTTCCAGAAACAATTTCCGGATAATGTAGAACTCTTCCTCACCGATCGTTACGGCGGTCTGCTGGCCGCCACTCATCGCACCTGGGATTACAATCAAAACGATGAAAGCTGGTGGCAAAAAGCCCGCACCGGTGGATATAACAACCATGTCGTCGAACTCTTAAATTGGGACGAAAGCACCTCTATTGTCAGTGTAAGAATTGCCACCCCCATTTACGATAACGACAGGATCACCCTGTTGGGGATCCTGGCCACCACCTACCGGCTCTCCTCGCTCAACCAGCTGGCCACCTCTACCACCGGAGAACAACCGGGACTGGGGATCAAACTGCTCATGTCCCCCAACCAAATACTCTCGGCCAACGGGGAACAACTGGAACAACTCTCCGAACCCGACCGCAAACAGCTTTTCATTACTGCAGAAAAAACTTACACCATCGCTCCATTTAACGGCGTCCTCCGCCTCATCAGCGAAGCCGCCATCACCGATTTAACCCATGATCCCTCCATTACCGCGCTTAAATGGCGCATCGTCGTCTATCAAAATTACAAAGAAGCGATAGCTCCCGTGACCGCCGTCCAAAACAGCATCGCCCAACTGACCGCCGGCATTATCCTGCTGACAACCCTGGTGGGAATCGGCATGGCCTATTGGATCACCCGCCCCATCACCCATCTCACGGAAACTGCCCATCAAATCATCGCCGGCGACCTCGACGCTCAGGCCCGCATCGAAACCAACGACGAAATCGGAGCCCTGGCTTCCACCTTTAACACCATGACTACACGCCTGCGCCAGACCATGGAGGGCTTGAAAGAACTGCTTACCCGCATCCAGGAATCCGCCGAGCGCACCCGCCAGATCGTCGATACAGTTCCGGAAGGCGTGTTGTTGCTGGATACCGAACTAAGAGTTCAGCTCTGTAACCCCATTGCGAGCGAATACCTGGAAATCCTGGCCCGCTTCTCTCAAACCCAATTGACCCATCTGGGGCCCCATCCAATCCAGGAACTGCTCACCTCCCCCCCTCAAGGCCGCTGGCATGAAGTTCAGTCCGGCCGCCGCTTCTTTCAACTCATCGCCCGCAGCCTTGAATCCACCCCCAGCACCCACGGATGGGTGCTGGTCATCCGGGATGTGACAGCCGAACGGGAAGCCCAACAACACATCCAGCAGCAGGAACGCCTGGCCGCCGTAGGCCAGCTGGCCGCCGGCATCGCTCACGACTTCAATAATATCCTGGCCAGCATTGTACTTTACAGCCAGTTAATGCAGACCGCGCCCAACTTCCCTCCTAAATTCCGGGAACAGCTGAAAGTCATCGTCGAACAAAGCTGGCTGGCTTCCGCCCTGATCAATCAAATTCTGGATTTCAGCCGCAACTCCGTACTGAACTGGCAGACCCTGGATTTGATCCCCCTGTTGAAAGAAGAGGTCAAACTCTGGCGGCGCACCTTGCCGGAAGACATCCGTATTGAATTCAATTACACCTTCTCCCAGATCCTCCTCACGGCCGATCCGCCGCGCCTCCAACAGGTCTTCATGAACCTCGCCGTTAACGCCCGCGATGCCATGCCGGAAGGCGGAGTCCTCAGTCTCACCCTCGAAAATCTGCCTCTGGAAACCCTCAAAGATGTGCCCTTCCCCGAAATGACTCTGGGAGAATGGCTCAAAATCACCGTCGCCGACACCGGAACCGGAATCCCCCCTGAAGCCCTTCCCCACATTTTCGAGCCCTTTTTCACCACCAAGTCTCCCGGCAAAGGCTCTGGCCTCGGCCTCGCCCAGGTTTACGGCATCATTACCCAACATCACGGCTTCATCGATGTTCAATCCCAACCTGGCCAGGGAGCCTGCTTTATCATCTACCTCCCCCTCGATGCGACCGCCACCCCGACAGCCGCGGTATCCCTGCCGCCCGATCTGATTAAAGGAAACGGAGAAACCATTCTGGTTGTCGAAGACAACGCCGTCATCCGTGCCGCAGTCATCGAGAACCTGACCCATCTCAATTACCAGACGTTCGGAGCCGCCAACGGCAAAGAAGCCCTGAAACTCTTTTCCGAAAAGAAAGAAAGGATCGACCTGGTCCTCAGCGACATGATCATGCCGGAAATGGGCGGCAAAGCCCTGGCCCTCAACCTGAAAAACCAGGCCCCCCGGCTCCCCATCATCATCATGACCGGCCATCCCCTCGATCAGGAAACGGAATTTCTCAATGCCGGAAATATCCAGGGCTGGATTCCCAAACCGCCCGACTTGAATCGGCTGGCAGCCCTGCTGGCCCAGACCCTTGCCCGCCCTGAAAAAACCAAACAAAACTGAACGCCGCCCTGTTGTAGGGCGGCGCTCAATTTTATCCAAAATTCAATTAAATCGGATTGACCTCTTCCTTTGCCAGGCACTCTGCCAGCTTCTCCAACGATTCCGTCCACCCTATCTCCGCAGCCTCGCTGTCGGGTCCCACCGGGATATTGGGAGAACGCAACATCAAGGTTGTCTTGCCGTCATGTTCGGTAAAAGTGATCGTCACCGGCGCTTCGGTCGGCCACTCCGCATTCATCCCATAGTAAGTGGCCGGCACAGTATTTCCATCCTTATCGGCAAAGCTGTCCAGATAGACCAGCCGTTCCGGCTCGACGATCTCCTGATAGATCCCTTTCCCCCAGAACTCCTGCCCCTCGGGAGAACGCATGCAGTAGTGAAAAACTCCCCCAGGACGAAGATCGATCTTACAATAGGGCGTCGTGAAAGCCTTCGGCCCCCACCAACACCGGAAATACTCCGGATCAGTCCAGGCTTTAAAGACCCGCTCGCACGGCGCATTGAAAACGCGGGTGATAATCAACTCCCGCCGGGTCGGCTTCTCTGTCGAATTGCTCTCTGAAACCATTCTCTTTCTCCTTATCCTTATCCTTCAACCTCTATTTACAGCTGCCAAACTCACATACCCAACCAATCGCTTGATGTCCACCTCGTTGAATATCCAAGACCATTATCTACTATTTTAAGCTAAATTGAAGCACCTGTCTTGAAAACAGCCCTATCTAAGGGGCGACGCACTTTCTATCCATAAAACCGTCGATTCAAACGTTCCACCCTGAAGGCAAATCGGCTGTCCTTGCAAGATCAATTAGAAAATCTCCTCTCTTCTTCTCTGTGCGCTCCGTGCCTCTGTGGTGAAATCTCCCTAAACATAGTTAAAACACACAAACTTATTTTATAATACATATTTCTATTTTATACCAATTTCTCTTTTTTCCTTGAAATTCCCAAAACTCGTTTTTCCCACTTTACCCCACAAACCCCCCGAAAAACCATCGCCAGGCCTCTATTTTCCCTCAAAATCTCCCCTATATCCCCACTTAGCTCAAATCATCAAAACAATCAGCTTTTAAAAAGCTGAAACTCAATTTCTCCAGTTGACTTCATTTTCAGAATCCATATACTTGCCGTCATTGGTTATAACCGATTTATAACATTCTTCCGAAGCGATGGCCACGCCGGGGAAGAAAATTCCAACGAGAGGTTTGAAACCTTGGACCCGCAAACTACTCCAAAGCGGGATGGGGCCCGATCCATGATCGGCGGCCCGGCACCTCTCGAAAATAATATTTTTTCTAAGCTATATAGTTGGAGGAACTGACGTGTTCAATTTCAATTCAACCCGGGCACAAAGCCAGGCTGATTCTACTGACCGGGATATCCCCTGGTCCCGTTACCATTCGCTGAAATGGTCCTCTGTTTTAATGTTGATCCTGGTGGGGATTTTAATTGCCACCCCACTCTTGAACGCACTTCCAATGCAGGCGGCTCCGGTTGCCGCCACCGCCGATCTTGCTCTTTACGGCGATGCGCTCGCTTCAGGTTGGAGCGACTGGTCCTGGGGCACCACCCGTAATCTGGCCAATACCAGCCCGGTCCACTCTGGCAATGCCTCGATTGCCGCTACAATCACGGGGGCCTGGGCGGGCCTCTTCTTCCACACCGCGGCCCCGGTCAACACGGCCGGCTATGATCGAATCCGCTTCGCTGTCCATGGCGGCGCCACCGGTGGACAGAAACTTTTCTTCAGCCTGCGCACCGCCAACAAACAGGTTGCCCTGCCGCCCCTGACCGCCAACACCTGGACCGTAGTAGAAATCAAACTGTCCGACCTCGGCTCCCCCATCGCCATCTCTGATATGGTCTGGCAGAACGGCACCAGCAAAGGCCTGCCGGTCTTCTACCTGGATAGCATTGCCCTGATCGGCAGTGACACAGGCCCGACGCCTACCTTCACGCCGACTGCCAGTGCCACACCGACTCAGTCGCCCACGCCCAGTGCCACACCGACTCAATCGCCCACGCCCAGTGCCACGCCGACTCAGTCGCCCACGCCCAGTGCCACGCCGACCGCCACGCCGACTGCCGGCAGCGGCTTCCAGCTCAACGTCAATGCCACGGCCAACCGCCATGCCATCAGCCCTTACATCTACGGCATCAACTTCGGCAGCGAAACGCTGGCCGCCTCCATCAAACTGCCCCTCCGCCGCTGGGGCGGCAACGCCACCACCCGCTACAACTGGCAACTGAACGTTTCCAACCGTGCCAACGACTGGTTCTACGAAAACATTCCGGACAACACTGCGGGCTCCCTGCCTGATGGTTCTTCCGTCAACCGCACCATCGATCAGGACCGCCGCAACGGTTCCGCCACCCTGTTGACCATCCCGATGATCGGCTGGGTTCCCAAGTCCCGCGACATCACCTGCGCCTTCAGCGTTGCCAAATACGGCGCTCAGCAGCGGGTCGATCCCTATCGCCCGGACTGCGGCAACGGTATCCGCACCAACGGTACCAAGATCACGGGCAACGATCCCCGCGATACCAGTGTCGCCATTACCACAACCTATGCCACCCAATGGGTGCAATATCTGGTCGGCCGCTACGGCAGTGCCGCCAACGGCGGGGTGAAATTCTACAGCATGGACAATGAACCGATGCTCTGGAACAGCACCCACCGGGATGTCCATCCCAATCCCACCACCTATGACGAAATGAAAAGCCTGACCTACGCCTACGCCGCAGCGGTCAAGGCCGCCGACCCAACGGCCCAGACCACCGGCCCGGCGCTCTGGGGCTGGACTGCCTACTTCTACTCGGCCGCCGATGCCGTCAACTGGGCCAACCCGCCCGACCGTAATGCCCACGGCGGTACTCCCTTCATCGAATGGTACCTGCAACAGATGAAGGCCTATGAACAGCAGCACGGCGTCCGCATCCTGGACTATCTCGATGTACATTTCTATCCGCAAAACGGGGTCGCTTTGACCTCGGCGGGCAACGCTTCGACCCAGGCCCTGCGCCTGCGCTCCACGCGCGCCCTCTGGGACCCCACCTACAGGGACGAGAGCTGGATCGGCGACTATGTCAAACTGATCCCGCGGCTGAAGGATTGGACCGCCCGCAACTACCCGGGCACCAAAACCGCCGTCACCGAATACAACTGGGGTGGGCTGGAAAGCCTCAACGGCGCCCTGACGCAGGCCGACATCCTGGGTATCTTCGGACGGGAAGGCCTCGACATGGCCACCCTCTGGGACCCACCCACGGAAACCCAACCCGGCGCCTATGCCTTCCGGATCTACCGTAACTATGACGGGACGGGCAAGGCCTTCGGTGAGACCAGCGTGAGCGCCACCTCTCCCGATTGGGACAAACTGGCGATCTACGCGGCGCAGCGCACCAGCGACGGCGCGATGACGATCATCGTGATCAACAAGAGCCTGACGGCGCAAACCGCCGGACTCAGCCTGACCGGTGTGACGGCTACCGGTGCCGCCCAGGTCTACCGCTACAGCAACGACAACCTGAACAGCATCGCCCGGCTGAGCGACCAGACCATGGCCGCCAACCAGAACATCACCTTCCCGGCGTCGTCGATCACCCTCTACGTGATCCCCACCCGGTAAGCTGAAAGCGCCACCGGCGCAAAATACAAATACCATAGTGCGCGGCGGCCTTCGGCCGCCGCGCACTATATATTACGTTTCACATTTCACGTTTTACGTTTTACGTTATAATACCTCTATCCTTTATCCACTTTATCCCCGGATCGGATCGAAAAAAAATGAACCAGAAGTCCAACATCGGTATCCTTTTCTTTACCATGATTGTCGTGATGATCGGATTCGGGATCATCATTCCCATCCTCCCTTTCTATGTCGACAGCTACGCTGCCGAATTCAACATGGGCGGTCTCGCTATGGGCTTCCTCATCGCCATCTACAGCGTCATGCAACTCATCTTCTCCCCCATCTGGGGACAACTCTCCGAACGCTACGGCCGCAAACCCATCTTAATGGTTGGCGTGGCCGGAGCCGCCTTCTCCATGCTGCTCTTCGGCCTCTCGACCAACCTCTGGATGCTCTTTATCGCCCGCGCCCTCGGCGGAATCCTCTCGGCGGCTACCGGACCCGCCGCCATGGCCTATATCAGCGACAGCACCACCCGCGAAAACCGCAGCGGCGGCATGGGGGCAGTGGGCGCCGCCCAGGGGATCGGCATGGTCATCGGACCCGGCATCGGCGGTTGGTTGTCCGATAAAATCTCCCTTCAGGCGCCTTTCTTCCTGGCTGCCGGCCTCTCCCTGATCTCCCTGCTCCTGATCTTCTTCCTCTTGCCGGAATCCTTCCCCCAGGAACAGCGCGCCGTCACCGAAAACAAGATCAAAGGACTTCAACTCCGCCCCATGATCAACGCCATCATCGGCCCTCTCGGCTTTCTCTTCTTTCTGGCCTTCCTGATGAACTTCGGCCTGACCAGCTTTGAGGGGATCTTCGCCCTCTTCGCCAAAGCCCGTTTCAATTACACCTCAAAAGATGTAGGCATCATCTTGATGATCGTCGGGGTCGTATCGGCCCTCGTCCAGGGACTGCTCACCGGCCCCACCACCCGCCGTTGGGGCGAATCGCGCGTCATCCTCGCCTCCCTGCTCGCCAGTGCGGCCGGCTTTATCCTGATCCTTATCCCCACAGAATTCTTCCCCTTTCTCCTGGCCGTCACCTTCTTTGTGACCAGCAACGCCATGCTCCGCCCGGCAGGTGCCACCATGATTGCCAACCGCACCGCCGACCAGGGCACGATGATGGGATTGAACAACTCCTTTATGAGCCTGGGACGCATCGCCGGGCCTCTCTGGGCCGGCTTTCTCTTCGACCACAACCTCAACTATCCCTACCTCAGCTCGGCCTTCATCATGATCATCAGCTTTATCTGCTGTTTGATCTGGCTGCCTCGCCTCACCCCCACCATGACCGCCGACCCCGAAGCCGGATCATTCTAAAACAAAGACCAAATGCCATGTAAAAAGGGAAGAAGAAAAAGCTCCCTCCCCCCCCATCCCACGCGGCGTGCCTTACGGGGAAAGTGCCATTTGCGGAACGTTACAAGGCTGGGGTCTACCAACCTATCGCCTTAAGTTTTCTGATAAGGGACAGGGAGGATATGAGGACCAACGCGGACTATCTCCCAAACAGGACAAAACTATGAAAAAACAGGTCTACATCGCTTATACCGGCGGCACCATCGGCATGCGCAAAACATCCCAGGGCTACGCCCCCGCCTCAGGCTACCTGCAAGAACACATTGCCGGCATGCCCGAAATGCACAGCGAACTGATGCCCGATTACACCATCCAGGAATACGACCCCCTGCTCGACTCCTCCGACATGACCCCGCAGGAATGGTTGCTCATCGCCCGCGACATCGCCGCCAACTACGAACACTATGACGGCTTCATCATCCTCCACGGCACCGACACCATGGCCTATACCGCCTCCGCCCTGCCGTTCATGCTCGAAGGGCTGCAAAAACCGGTCATCATCACCGGCTCCCAGATCCCCCTCTGCGAGCTGCGCAACGATGCCCGCGAAAACCTCATCACGGTCATGGAACTGGCCGCCAACTATGCCATCCCCGAAGTCTGCCTCTACTTCGGCCATCAACTGCTGCGCGGCTGCCGCTCCGTCAAAGTCAACGCCGACGGCTTTGACGCCTTCGCCTCCCCCAACTTCCCCGCCCTCGGCTCGGTCGGCATCGACATCCAGATCCATTGGGAACGGGTCCTGCCCACCCTGGATGTCAAACCGCCGCTGGAAGTACGCGAGCTCGCCCCTTCCCGCGTCGCCGCCCTGCGCCTCTTTCCCGGCATCAACCCCGCCGTCGTCCACAACATCCTCCAACCGCCTTTACAGGGACTCGTCCTGGAAACCTACGGCGTCGGCAACGGGCCCTCCCATCCCGACTTCCTCGCCGCCCTGAAAGAAGGAGCCGATCGGGGCGTCGTCATCGTCGACTGCACCCAATGCCTGCGCGGCTCCGTCAACCTCGGCGACTACGCCACCGGCGCCGCCCTCGCCCGCGCCGGCGTCATCAGCGGCTGCGACATGACCGCCGAAGCTGCCCTGGCCAAACTCTTCTACCTCTTCAGCCAAAACCTCAGCGTCGACACCGTCAAAACCCTTATGCAAACCAACCTCCGCGGCGAACTCACCCCGCCCCGCGAATGAAATAAAACAACTCAAGAAAAAAACCTGTGTTTTTGCGCGCATAAGAATGCGCGCAAAAACACAAACAAAACTCTCTCCCCCTGCTTCGCACCGCACGTCGCCTCTAACCGGCAAAGCATCATTTGCGGGACGCACCGTTGCCCTATGTTCAAGACTACAACTTGGGATATAATAGGTCAGAACAAATACAGTCGCCGGCATTGAGGATCACCATTATGAAACGTAACCTGAAAATTGCGCTACTCATCCCTATCGGGCTCATCCTGAGTGCCGCCCTCTTCATCGTCATCCGCAATGCTCTGGCTGCCGTTGCCGTCGAAAACGAATGGAAAACGACCACCGTCCCGCCCCTGGGCGATTTCAGCAGCACCCGTACCCTCACAATCCTCCCCATCATCGATGAAGCATCCAGCGATCCGACTCTGCAAGCTGAACATGGGGTTTCCTATCTCATCAAAACCGATACCCGAACCATTTTATTCGACACCGGATTTAACAGCGGCAACACCAATCCCTCTCCCCTGGAAAATAACTTAAAAGCCCTCAACCTGACCACGGCCGATTTTGATACCATCGTCATCTCCCATCCCCATCCCGATCACCTTGGCGGCTCCGCCAACTGGCAGAAGCAGATTTTCTCCCTCGGACCTGACTCCATCGACCTGAACAACAAGAAGGTCTATGTGCCGGTTCCCCTCAACTATCCCGGACTGACCCCGGAAGTCGCAACCCAACCGACCATCATCGGCGAAGGTGTCGCCACATTAGGCACCCTGCCTTTCCCGGAGGTTCTGCCGCTCTCTATTATCACCGCCCGCAACGTGGAACAGATCCTGGCTATCCGGGTGAACGGGCGCGGGATTGTCTTGATCACCGGTTGCGGCCATCCCACGCTCTTTCACATCCTGGAACGGGCCGAACAACTCTTTGATGAACCGATCGTCGGCCTGGTCGGCGGTTACCATTACGGAAACGCCACCGCCCAAGAGCTCGCGCCACAGATCGAACGCTTGCAGCAATATCCTTTACAACTGCTGGCGCTTTCTCCTCATGACAGCGAATCTCAGGCAATCGAAGCCTTTCGTGCTGCTTTTCCCCAGATCTACCAGGATATTCAAGTCGGCCAGGAATTCAACCTGAACGAACCTTAAGGAAAAACCATGGAAAACTATCGCAAAATCACTATTGAAGGACAGACCATGGTCGCCCGTGCCCTCAACCCGGACGCAAAGGGCGAACCCATCATCCTGATGCACGGTATCACCGGCTCTCTCAATTTCTGGTACGGAAGCATCATTTCCCACTTTCTCCCTTGCGGCCCCTGTTATGCCATCAGCCTGCCGGGCCATTACCCGGCCGTCTTTCCCGCCGATTTCAAGCGCGAAAGCCTCACCGCCGAATGGATGGCCCGCATCATGGCCGGCACTATCCGCGAACTGGTCGGCGACCGCCCCGTCACCCTGGTCGGCCATTCCACCGGCGGCTTCTCCACCCTCAACATCGCCATCCACTACCCCGCGCTGGCCCGCCGGCTGCTCAGCATCTCCGGCTTTTCCCACGGCCGCTGGATCGGCCCCCTGGGGTTGGGCCAATGGCTGGCCGCTCACGGAACCCTGGGAGCCCTCGGCTTCAAAACGCTTTACAACAGCGCCCGCCTCACCCGCACGATCTTCCGCAATTCCCTGCGGCTCTATATCGCCGATGCCCAAACCTTCTACAAATCGCCGGAACTGGACGGCCTTCTGGATATCAGTTATCCCGATTTGCAGCATCTGGAATTAAACTCCATGCTCCATTATTTTGCCCGGATGCCCCACATCGATATCACCTCCCGGCTTTCCGAAATTCACGTTCCCACCCTGGCCCTCGCCGGCGACGCCGATCCCATCGTCCCACCCGAACAGGCCCGCATCATCGCCCAAAACATCCCCGGAGCCGAACTGGCCATGCTGCCCGGCTCCGGCCACATGCCGTTCGCGGAACGAGCCGAAGAATATCATCAGAAAATTGACGCCTGGATGCGCCGCACAGCGGCCTGATTCCGGGGACCCTACCCCACTGGGTCCTGGTCCCTGCCGTACCCCCGGCAGGGACCTTGCTTTTCTTGTACCACTTTCAAAATGCTCTATAATCCCCGCATGGACAAAAAACAATTACAACTAAAAATCTGGGATACGCTCTCCGAAGATCAAAAACGTGCTCTGGCCGAAGAGATCGCCCCCACACTCCCCTCACCCTTCAAATTCAAGGATCTCCAGACCTTCGCCCAGGGCGACCAGCACCATACCGTCGCCCGCTTTGACAGCAACGGCGTTACCTTTATCCTCATCCCCGGTTCAGACCCGGCCGTCTTAGGATACGACCCCGACCAACCGCTCCAACCCGAACCGCTGGCCCTCTGGCAACGAATGGTGGAGCAGTTCAATATAGAAATTACCCTGGCCCAATATATCAGCAACATGAGCACTCCCCTACGGACGGTGTCCATTGCCCCCTTCCTCCTGGAAGAACAATCCTGGGAAGCCGGCCTCGAATGGCTCCCCCTCGACCATCCCGCCATCCGAGACAACATCCCGGCCCCCGGAACGTCCACCCAGATCTACAGCGCAAACCAGGACCCCATCAAAATCTATACCACATCCGAAGGTCAAAGCTATGCCTGCCGGATGCATTGGAAAAGACAGGCGGAAATGGTCGAGCTGCTGGCCAAAGAAGGCTTCCGCCTTCCCACTTCCGACGAATGGGAATACGCCTGCGCCGCCGGCTCGCGCACGCTCTTCCGTTGGGGCAACGATTGCCCCATGAATTTCTATCCCATCGATCTGGAAGCCGAATCCTTTGCCCATCGCCAGCCCAATGCCTTCGGACTTTCCATTGGGTTCAACCCTTATGAGTGGGAAATGGTCGCCGAACCGGATCAGATGCGCAACGGCGACGGCGGCAGCTCTATGTGCGGCGGCGAAGAATTCTTCTTCGGCTGGCTGCCGCTGGCCCCCGCCTTCCTCGACCCGGCTTCCAGCGAATTCACCGGAGATCCCGTGCCCGGCGCCTTCGTCCGCCGCGCCCTCTCCCTGCCCTGACCGGGATTGTTTTTATTTATGTTGGGGCGCACTTCAGAAAGTGTGCCCCAACATGTTTTTTATCCTGCTTTTGAGGGTTAACCGCATATCTCAAATTTTTCTGCTATCCACGGTCTGCTTTCTACTGTCTACTTCCCCTTGCTATACCCCACTTATATCCCCAATCTATTTACGCCCCCTCCCGGCTGTGTTAGCGTGAAAAAAAAGGAGGTTTCCTTGCTATGGATGAAGAGCATCTTCCCTCCGGCTTGCAACGCCTCAAAAACCATATCGATATCATCCGCGTACCTTTCAGCGATCGCGGCTCGCGGCTGCTCATCTTCAAATACAACGACCGCCCGCAGCTCTATCTGAAACTGGCCGAACGTCTCACCACCCTCAATCCGGGGCTGGTCGCCTACCGCCAGCGCCCCCCCCTGATCTCCGACATCACCCTGATCGGAGAAGCCGGTGAAGCTCTGGATTTTGAGCTCACCACCTATCCCCATGCCCTTTACTTCCATACCCGCCTGGGCGATTTCATCCTGGCCTTCAAAAACAACCACGCTCTGGCCATGGGACTCCCCGACCACCGACACGTCGGTCTGCGCTTCCACGTCGCCAATCAATTCTGGCAGGAAACCGAACAGGGCGGCGCCATGAAATCCATCCGCAATCTGATCTACACCGGCAGCGGACAAACCCTCCGCAACCGCATTCTCCCCGAAGAGGGAGGCTATACGGTAGAATTCGTCCTGGAAACCGGCACCAACCATGAAATCACCCTGACCATCGGCTCACCACCGGAAAACGAACCCGAAGTCGAGCCCTTTACCGCCATCCTCGAACGGGCCGCCACCCGCTGGGCCGCCTGGTTCAATCAAACCCCCATCGTCGCCGAAAAATACCGTCGGACCTACGACTACGCCTGGTGGATCATGGGCAACAACCTGATCAGTCCTCAGGGCCTCATCGGCTATGAAGCGATGATGCCCTCAAAAATTACCTACGTCGGGCTCTGGCTCTGGGACAGCGCCCTTCATGCCCTGGCCTACCGCCATACCGATCCCGAAATGGCCCGCAACCAGATCCGCACAATGCTTGCCCATCAACTTCCCGACGGGATGCTCCCCGATGCGATCTACGATGAAGGCGTGGTCAGCAGCCTTGATTATCCCTTCCGCGCCGTCGTCACCAAACCTCCGATCCTGGCCTGGGCCGCCGTCAAACTCGAAGAAACCTGCCCCGATATGGAGTTCCTTCGGGAAATCTACTACCCCATGATGCGACTGAATGCCTGGTGGTTCACGATGAACGACGATGATGTGGACGGCCTGGTCCAATATAACCACCCCTACTCCTCCGGCCTGGACGACAGCCCGCTCTGGGACTACGGGATGCCCATCGAATCGCCGGATATCAGCACCTACCTCTGCATCCAGATGGAATCGCTGGCCCAAATAGCCGAAAAGCTGGGCCATCAGGCCGAAGCCGCCATGTGGCGCCGCCGCACCGAGGCCATCGTCGAACGAATGATCGCCCATTTCTGGGACGATGAAGCCGGCGTCTTCCGCGCCACCGTCAACCACCAACCGGTTCCCGTCATCACCCCCTTCAACCTCTACCCGCTCTGGACCGGCCGGCTGCCCATCGCCATCCGTGACCGGTTGGTCGCACATCTCACCAATCCCCTGGAGTTCGGCGGCCCCGTCACCATCCCGACCGTCGCCCGCAACGACCCCCACTACACCCCCAATGTCATGTGGCGCGGCCCGGTCTGGGCCAATATCAACTACTTCTTCATCGAAGCCTTGCGCCTCTCCGGCCTCCCCGAAGAGGCCCGCCGGCTGCGGGATCAGACCCTTGAACTCATCATGGCTTCCCCCAGCATCTACGAATACTACGACGCCGAAACCGGGCAGCCGCCGCAGAACGCCGCCGATATCTTCGGCTGGACCGCCGCCGTCTTCATCGACCTCGCCATCGAAGCCAGCCGCGAACTCCGGGACGAAGAAACTGCCCCGCCCCCCCAGGAGTGTCGGCCATGAAAAAAACTGAAACGAGTCTCGCCCAGCACCGTCAACATTGCGAAACCCTTCAGGAGTCTTTCTTCGGCCGACAATCTCTGATCATCGTGGCCAATCGGGGCCCGGTCACCTTTAAGGAAGAGGACGGCGAAGTTCAATCTCATCGCGGCACCGGTGGTCTGGTTACCGCCCTGCTGGGACTCTGCCGCCAGAGCCATACCACCTGGATCGCCGCCGCTCGCACCGAAAACGACACCGCCTGGGAATCCGGTGCCGTTCCCCTGCCCGGCTGCGGTGACATTCAGGTCCGGTTCCTTTCAATCGATCCCCAGGCTTTTACCGGCTACTACAATGTCATCGCCAACCCCCTGCTCTGGTTCCTGCAACACCGCCTTTGGGATATACCGCGCTCCCCCATCATCACCCGCCGCACCTGGGAAGCCTGGAAAAACGGCTACGTCGCCGTCAACCGCCAGTTTGGAGAAGCCATCGTCAAACAAATCCGCACCCACAACAATCCCGCCCTCGTCATGTTTCAGGATTACCAGCTTTACCTGGCCCCGCGGGTGGTCCGCAATCGTCTACCGCCGCGCCGGCGCCCCCTCCTGATGCACTTCATCCACATCCCCTGGCCCGATGCCGGCTACTGGCGCATCCTTCCGCCATCCATGC
Organism: uncultured Anaerolineales bacterium; assembly: GCA_964501335.1. GTDB lineage: Bacteria > Chloroflexota > Anaerolineae > B4-G1 > SLSP01 > CAZCTC01. Next base: position 52,207 of record CAZCTC010000005.1, read on the forward strand.
GATTTGAGATCCTCGACGGGCTCTGCGCCAACGACCTGCTGGGATTCCAGACCCGCGAAGACAGTCAGAACTTCCTGCGCACCTGCGAAGCGGAACTGCCTCACGCCGCCGTCAATATGCGCGACCGGCGGATCTGGTACCGTCGCCACGTCACCCACGTCCGCGACTTTCCCATCTCCGTCGATGTCGAAGCCATCCGGGAACAAGCCCAAACCGCCGAAGTGATCGACTTCCGCAAAGAAATCAACCGGATGACCGGCGATACCGCCCTGCTCCTGCGCATCGACCGCATCGAACCCAGCAAAAACATCTATCGCGGCTTCCTGGCCTATGAAGACCTGCTCGATACCTTCCCCGAACATCGCGGCAAAGTCAAATTCATCGCCCTGCTGGTTCCCTCCCGCCTGGATGTCAACGAATACCAAAACTATCTCAACGAACTGATGGGAGTCGTCGGCCAGATCAACGCCCGCTTTGGGCAGAGCGATTGGGAACCCGTCCGGGTACTCATCGGCGAGAGCTACCCCCGCGCGCTGGCCGCTTTGCAGGATTATGATATTCTGCTCGTCAATTCCATTGCCGACGGGATGAATCTGGTGGCCAAAGAAGGAGCGGTCCTCAATCACAAAAACGGCGTCTTGATCCTCTCCGAATCCGCCGGGGCCCGGGAACAGCTGGAATCGGGAGCCCTGGTGATTCCGCCCTGCGACATCGCTGCCACCGCCGATGCCATCCATCAGGCCCTGATCATGGAAACGGAAGAGCGGCAGCGCCGGGCCGAATGGCTGGCGCAACAGGTCGAACGGGAAGATATCGCCGATTGGATCTGCCGGCAAATCGAAACGCTGGTACAACTCAATCTGGAGCAACGACCATGAACCGCCAACCGGTCGTCATCCTCCACTACACCGCCCCTCCGATTGTCGGCGGCGTTGAAGCCGTCCTCGCCGCCCATGCCCGCTCCCTGCGCGCCCTGGGCCATCCCGTCACCATCATCGCCGGCCGCGGCGCTCCCAACGCCCTTCCCCCCGACGTTGATTTCATCCAGATTCCAGAAATGGATTCGCAACATCCGGCCATCGCTACCCTTAACGCCACCCTCGACCTCGGAGAGATCCCCCCCGACTTCGAATTCCGCGTCAATCAACTGGCCGGCCGACTCTCTCCCCATTTCAACAACCACACCACGATCATCGTTCACAACATCTTCTCCAAACATTTCAACCTGGCCCTCACGGCAGCCCTGATCCGCCTGCTCGATACCGGGCGAGTACATCGCTGTCTGGCCTGGAACCACGACTTCACCTGGACCAGCCCCACCTCTCGCTCCAAAGTCTACCCGCGCTACCCCTGGAATCTACTGCGCACGGGCCGCCCCGACATCACCTACATCGTCGTCTCCGAACAACGCCGGCAGGAACTGGTCGAACTCTTCAACTGGCCTCCCGAAAAGATCCACGTCATCTACAACGGCGTCGATCCCCAAACGCTGCTCGGCCTCTCCGATCCCGGCTACGCGCTCATCCAACGGCTGGGCCTGCTGGAAAGCAATCTCAATCTGCTGTTGCCCGTCCGAGTCACCCGGGCCAAAAATATCGAGCTGGCCCTGCAGGTCACAGCCGCCCTCAAAACCCATGAACCGCACCTCCGGCTGATCCTCACCGGCCCGCCCGATCCTTACGATTCCCAAAATATGGCCTATTACACCGAATTGCTGGAGCTGCGCCGGCGGCTGAAGGTGGAAAAAGAGATGCGCTTCGTCTACGAATCCGGCCCGGACCCGACTCAACCCTTTGAAGTTGATGCCCACATCATCGGAGATCTCTACCGGGTCAGCGACCTGCTCTTCATGCCCAGCTTCCGCGAAGGCTTCGGCATGCCCATCCTCGAAGCCGGCCTGATCGGAATGCCGATTGCCGCATCCGCCACCATTCCGGCCGTGCACGAACTCAGCAGCGAGGATATCATCACCTTCGATCCCCAAACCACCCCGCAAGAACTGGCGGCCAAATTATGGAACTGGCTGCAAGATCTTCCCACCTATCGCCTGCGGCGACGGGTCCGCCTCAATTACTCCTGGGACATCCTGGTACAAAACCGGCTTAAACCTTTACTGGAGGAACCTTCATCATGACCCTGCCCCCTGATTTCTGCCCCGCCCTGCAAAAACAGCGCACCGAATTCGACCGGCTCTGGCTCTTTCTGGATTACGACGGCACCCTGGCCGACTTTGCTCCTACCCCCAACATCGTCAGTCCGGACCCCGACCTGGTCGCTCTGCTGGATCAACTCGCCCGGCTGCCCCACCTGCGGCTCACGGTCATCAGCGGCCGACCGCTGGCCCTGCTGCGTAGCCTGCTGCCGCTCTCCGCCGGCATCTTAATGGCGGGCTCCTACGGCCTGGAAATCCAGACCGCCGCCGGAGCCCGCCTGGACCGCCTCTCCCTGGATCAGATCCGCTCCCCCCTGGAAGAACTCAAACCGCTCTGGGAAACCCTGATCGCCAACCACAACGGCTACTACCTCGAGGACAAGGGCTGGACCATCGCCCTCCATGCCCGCTATGCCCCCGATGAAGAAGCCGAAATCATTCTGGCGTCAGCCCACGGGCTGATTCCCCCCAGCATCCGTAACGGACAATATCGCATCCTCACCGGCCATAAATTTTTGGAAGTCGGCCCCGCGGCGGCCCACAAGGGGCTGACCGTCGATTATTTGCTGGAATGGGAACCCTGGCCGCACGCCGGCCTGATCTATGCCGGAGACGACATTCGCGACGAAGAAGCCTTCGGACACGTTCAGGTCCACAAAGGCCTAACGATCCTCGTCGCCCCGGAAGAACGCCCCACCCTGGCCCAATGCCGCCTCCCCAATCCCGCCGCCCTGCGCGCCTGGCTCCGCACCTTCCTGTCAAAATAAAGCGATTAGAATTACTGCCGGCACACCCATCCAAAACAGCAACCCGGGCTTAAAACGGTAAATCCAGGCTCCCTCCTCCCTTGTCAAAGCTCCCAAGCCGCTTATAATCGCACCCATGCACAACACCCAAATCCAAAACAAAGCACATCCATCATGGACGAGCTGGCTCGCCACAAACTGATCGCCATCATCCAACTCCGCGGATTGGAAGTCCTGGAAGACCCGGGCGCCGTCAAAGGACTGCTCGCCGATCAGGGACTCGGCCGCTACTCCCGGGAACGCTCCGTCCTGCTGGTCGCTCTGGAGGAAACCGTTCCTCAGCAGCTCCTGTCCAAATCCAGACTTCTACCGCTCGATATCGTCATCGGACAATTGACCCGGCACCTGCAAGACACCCGCGCCATTGAAGCCGCAGCCGCACGCTGGGCCGTCGAAAGCTGGGCCCTCGCCGTGGGATTGACACTGTCCACACCGACCGCCCCGGCCGAAAAGCCCCAGCTCGTCGTCACCCCGGTCACAACCTCTCCCCCCCCCACCCTCATCCCGCTCATTCCACCGACTTCCACCGGACTACGCATTGCCGCGGACGGCACCGGCGATTTCCTCACCCTGGAAGAAGCGCTGGCCAAAGCCACCCCCGGCACCATCCTGCACCTCAACGCCGGCACCTACTATTTACCCCAAACCATCTCGATCAAACAATCCCTCACCTTAATCGGCGCCGGACAGAAGGCCACCCTCTTGATCGGCCAGGCCCCCGACCTCCTTTTCACCCTGACCGGCAACAGCACCATTGCCCTCAGCAATCTCACCCTGAAACGCGAAGGGCCGGCCGGCGATCTGATCTACTGCTCGGAAAAAATTCAACTCAGTCTGACCCGTTGCCGATTGGAAGGGGCCCGGACCCCGCCGAAAGGATGGGGCGTCGGCCTCCTGCTCGATCAACAAAGCCATGCCACCGTCCAGGAATGCACCTTCACCGACAACCAGGGGGCCGGCCTGACCGCCCTCGATCAGGCCGGTTACACCGTCGAAAACAGCGACTTCACCCATAACGGTTACGGTATCACCCTCTGGGGCAAAACCACCGGCGAGATCCGCCACAATCTATGCAGCCACAACCATAAAAGCGGCATCTACGTCGATCAACAGGCCCAACCCACCCTGACCGGGAACCGTTGCCAGGAAAATCAGGAAGCCGGAATCGTCATCTTCGGCAGCGCCGGCGGTTCAGCCGTCAGCAATGTCTGCAATCACAACGAAAAATACGGTATTTACGTCGATCAGGAAGCCCAACCCCGGCTTCAACAAAACCAGTGTCAGGAAAACCGCGGCTCGGGGATCACCTATGGCGGAAAAGCCGGCGGCACGGCAAACGGCAACCTCTGCCATCAAAACCGCAAACACGGCATCGAACTCCGCGCCCAGGCGGCCCCGGAACTGACCGAAAACAGCTGCCGGAAGAATAATGAAGTGGGAATTTGCTACGGAGAAACCACCGGAGGAATTGCCCGCCGCAACCACTGCGCGGACAATTTGAAACATGGGATTTACCTCAAAGATAGAGCGCAACCGCTCCTGGAAGAAAACACCTGTCAAAACAACGGCTGGTCCGGCATCTACTACTATGCCCAATCAGGAGGAACCGCCCGCAACAACCGTTGCCTGAACAATGCCTCCCACGGCATCTACATCCACGCCACCGCCGGGCCCCGGCTGGACAACAATCAATGTCAGGGCAACCGCGCCCAAAACTACACCGACGAACGCCCCTGAAAAAAGCCTCTCGGTGCGGATACCCCGGGAAACACAAGAAAAAAAATGGGGTCGCGCGCATTCGGATGCGCGCGACCCCATTTAAATAAAAACTCTCTCCCCATCCCGCACGTTGCTTCGAGCCGAACAAAAACCTGTTGCGGGACACTGAAAATGACTACCACTCAGGTTAAAAAAGCCTATGTTTTCGCGCGCATTCGGATGCGCGCGAAAACATAAATAAATTCTCCCCCCATCCCGCGCGTCGCTTCGAGCCGAACAAAAACCTTTTGCGGGACGCTGAAAACCAGTCACCCGAATCGATAAAAAAAGACGACCTGTGCAGTTAGCCCGGAAAGCGTGGAAAAGAACAGGCCATTTTTCGGCGGCTTCAGAAAGCCGCCGAAAAATGAATAAAAAAATACCCCTCTCTCCCCATCCAGCGCGTCGCTTTTTACCGGGAAAACACCGATTGCGGGATGCAAAAAGTCGGCTGTTAACCGCCACTACGAACAACCGCACAAGTCAAAAAACGCCTTACCCCTCCGCCGGAACAGCAGCGCCCTGCGTCACTCCCCCGCTCATCGAGCGCGCCCAAAAAGCCGAAAAAGCCAGCGCCACCCCCAACAACAAGGCCCCACTGAAATAAGGCATCCCGGTCCCCAGCTTATACAGATAACCGCCCAGCAGCGGCCCGACAATCCGACCCAACGAATCGAACGAATCCATCAATCCGATGGCCACTCCCTGCCCGACCTTCGCCCGCCGGGAAATCAAAGAAGAATTTGCCGGGCGCGCAAGCCCGGTCCCGATCGACAAAGTACAGATTCCCACAATCGCGCCGGCCATGTCGCTGGAAAGCGCGATCCCTATCATCCCCACAATTCCCAGCGACAGCCCCACCAACGTCATCCGCACCTCGCCCCAACGTTTGGTCAACTTGCCGACCAGGAATCCCTGAACAAAAGAGCCCACCACGCCCATGATTACAAAAATCCATCCCACATTCTGAGCATTCAACCTCAAACGATCCTGGGCGAAGAAACTAAAAGTCACCTCCAGCCCCACAATCCCCAACGACAACGCCAGCGTCACGCCGTAAAGCGCCGCCAGCTCCGAAGAAAAAGCCGACCAGCGGGACACCCGCTTCGTTTGATGCTGAACCGACCGTTTTTCCGCGGGCAAGGATTCAGGCAGAAAAACCAACACGCCGATCAAGGCCAACGCAGCCAGCCCGGCGCTCACAAAGAACGGTAGAGAAAGCGAAATCTGGCCCAGACTTCCGCCCAACCCCGGTCCGAAAATCACGCCCAGTCCGAATGCCGCGCCTAAAATCCCCATCCCTTTAGCCCGTTCCTCCGGCGGCGTGATATCGCTGATATAAGCCATCGCTGTCGGCATCGTGGCCGCCGAAAGCACGCCCCCCAACATCCGGGCCGCAAACAGCATCCAGAGCTGCGAAGCCATGCCAAACCATATCTGCGCAATCACATAGCCCACCAACCCCGCCATCAACACCGGCCGCCGGCCGATCCGATCCGAAAGCTGTCCCCACAGAGGGGCAAAAATGAACTGCATCAGAGAATAAACACCCACAATCCAGCCCATCGTATCCACATCCGCCCCGAAATGCCGGATGTAAGAAGCCTCAATAGGAAACAACACCGAAAAACCCATCATCACCAATAGCAACACCCCGAAAAGCAATCCCAGCGCAACCTTTTGCTGCTGCGGCGACAATTCTAAACCATTCTTAGCATCCATCATCCATTCATCTCCCTACCGTCAGATTAAATTAGCAGTCTGATCTCATCCGAAAAAAATTCCCGCACCATTCCCGGATCAGCAAAAACTCGAGGGACTTTCAGTTGTGAAGGCGAAATCCCCTGGCTCATCCGTATCTTACGATAACGCTCAAAAGCTCCCGGTTTCAAAACCAACCCTCCCAACGGCCCGACCGCTTCCGTGGAGCGCACATCTTCATAAGCTGCCGCCACTCGCCGCAAAGCCGTCTCCGTCGCCTGCAATAACCGCCTGACCTGCTCCGGGCTCGAGAAACCTGGGATCGGCTCCATCACCAGCAAATAACGTCCCGGCACAACACTCAAATCTACCGTCATAAAATAATCGACCAACCCGGCGCCTTCCCTCCGACAGGCATACTCACACGCCTCTACAAGATGATGCTCGGCGGTCTTCTCTCCGATCAAATTGAGACCGCTCCCACGCCTTTCGAGAAATTCCACCACGGGGGCCCGACCTTCAAAACGCTTCATCCGCACCACATCGCCCATCCGATAACGAAACAATCCGCTATAATTGGTAATTACGACCTCATAATCCTGCCCCAGTTCAGCCTGCTCGCCCGGAATCAGCGGCCCAATCGCATCCCCCCGCTCAGAAAGCGGCAACAATTCAATGTACGCATCCTGAGCCGCCAGCACATAATCACTCTGCTCCGGGCCTAATGCAAATCCCAACCCCGACGATTCTGAAGCGGCATAGATCGGAGAAAAAACCGGCACCTCTCCCAGATAGGGGCGCAATTGGTCAATATAAAAACGAAAAGGTCCGGTCGCTACGGTGAAAACGCCCCCCACATCCGGCCAGAGATCACGCAACACAAACCGACCCTGGCTCAAACAACGCTCCACCACCGCCGCGCGCGCCGGAGACGGCTTGAGATAAGCCTCAATTGCGCCGCGCTCAGCCGTCGAAAGTTCCAGATCGGCCCTTAACGTCCCATCGGCCAGATCTTGCAGCAATTGCGACGCTTTCGCTTCCAGATCCCGCAGAATGTAAAGTAGCATCGGCGGAAAAAACGAGGCTATCGTCCACAAATTTCTGGCCCGCAACGCAAACAACAAATGCAAATAACGAGCTGTCTCTTGTGGTTGAATCTTGATCACTTCCTGGGGTGCCGTAAACAACAGATTCGCCACCGCCCCCATCCGCTGGAAACCGCTGGTTGTCGCCGCTCCCTTAAAAATTCCACCCGGTGTCTTTCCCCGCAAAGATCCCGTAACCGGCATAAAAATCGGCCCTCGAATCGGGCCTAAAACCCCGGTTCGAACCCCCATACCAAACGGGATCACCATCGAACTCCTCACAGCCACCGAAACCCGTTGTCGCGTAATAGGAATCAATTTCTGCGGCCCGGTCGTTCCGGAACTTTCCGCAAAATATTCCACCGGGTGTCGGGTCAACACATTCTTTTCCCCATTGGCCATCCGCAAAATGTAGGGCACATAATCCTGATAAGTCGTTAACGGCAATGTCTCAAAAACATCCTGAGCCCGTGGACCGGCCAACCCTTGCATCCGCCCCCATTCCGTCGGCCCATTAAGCTGCAAAATCGACTTCAAAAGCGCCTTACTCCGCTCAGGATAACACTGCGTATCGGCCAGGAATCGCTCGGCGCCTTGACGCAATCCCCATCGCACCCCTTCCAGCAAAACCATCCTCCCCTTCGCTGTCCATCCACTTCTGGAATCCCCCGAAATTTCCGGCTTCGCCCTCACCTCACCGGACTCCCTTACCTCCTGCTGTACGGCCATCACCTTTCTCCCTCTTCACTTCATAGCCCCGGCGCTCGTATACCAGACGGTATACATTATACTAAACAGTATACAGATGTCAAGAAAGAAATCGCCCCACAATCTCCTCTCCAAAATACTGCGTCACAAACCCCGGATCGGGAATCACATGTAACATCTTAAACTGAGAAGCGGACACCCCCTGACTCATCCGGAAATCCCGATAACGCTCAAAAGCTCCCGAACGCAAAACGATGCCCCCCAAAGGAGCTATGTTGCCATACTGGCGATGATACTGATAACGCGGCGCCGCCTTGATCAAATAAACGTCAAATCTTTCGAGCAACTTCTTTAAAGAAAATTCCATCTCAGGCTGCCACTTAACCGCCGATTCCAAAACGACCAGGTAACGCGAAGGGGTTGTCGACAGATCGATCGTCACAAAATAATCGACCAGAGGGAAATGCACTTCCTGCCGGGCTGCTGCCCAGGCTTCCTGAAGATAATGTTCGGGCATCTTTTCCCCTGCCAGATTAAGGCCCCGCCCACGCCGTTCTACAAATTCCACAACGGGGGCCTCATTATGGAAACCCACAGCCTTCACGACATCTCCCAACCGGTAACGCACCAATCCCCCCCACGTCGTAATCACCACCTCATAAGATTGCCCTGGTTCAGCTTTCCAGGCCGGTATTGGAAAACCGCTCGCCTCTCCCAGGCTGTCCACCGGCAACAATTCCAGATAAGCACTACGAGAGGAAAAGACATAGCCAGGTTGATCCGGCTCCAAAGCAAAACCAATCCCCGAAGCTTCTGAAGCTGCATAGATCGGAGAAAAGATCGGAACCGGCCCCAAATAACGACGAATCTGATCGGCATAAAAACGAAAAGAGCCGGTAGAAACGGTTATCACACAACCAACGCCGGGCCAGAAATCCCTTACCGTCCAGGAAGGTTGCTTAAACTTTTGTTCCAGGAAACGAGCCCGTTCCGGTTGAGGCTTCCAACGGGCCAGCAAATCCTTGCGTTCAGCAGCAGACAGTTCCAATTCCGGCGACAAGGTTCCATCGGCCAGATCCCGCAACAAAGCCGGGGCTTTCTCTTCCAAATCCCGAAAGATATACATCAAGGTCAAAGGAAAAAACGAACTGATCATCCAGATATCGCTGGCCCGCAAGGCAAACAACAAATGCAAATAACGCGCCGTAGTTTGCGGCTGGATCTTCACTACCTCGCGCGGCGAAGTAAACAACCAATCGCTCACCCGTCCCATCCGCCTGATTCCACTCGTCGTAGCCGCCCCTTTAGCAATACCACCCGGGGTCTGACCGCGCAACATCTCGGTCATCGTCATCAAAACCGGCCCGCAAATCGGCCCTAAAATCCCGGCCCGAACCGCCATTCCAAAAGGGATCGACATCGAATTGCTCAACGCCAGGGTAATCTGCTGTCGGGTAATCGGGATCAACTTCTGTGGCCCCGTTGTCCCGGAACTCTCCGCAAAATACTCCACAGGTTGTTTCGTCAACAGATTCTTTTCCCCGGCCGCCATCCGTTCGATATAAGGCGCATAATCTTCATATTGATTGGGAGCCAATGCCTGAAAAGTATCCAAAGCCTGAGGTCCATTCAAACCGTGAGCCCGTCCCCATTCCGTCTCTCCATTGAGCTGTAAAATTCCCTCAAGTGTCGCCTGACTGTGTTCCTTAAAATGCACCGTCTCCGTCAAAAATTGATCTGCGGTTCCCCGCAGCCATCCTCGCACCCGCTCCAACCACCATTCCGATATCCTGCCCATCGTACTTCTCCTGCCTTTTTAAGGATTAACCTACCGGCAACCAGGCTCCCCTCCCTGGGAATAGTTCACATGTTGTTAGAATAATTTTACTGTCAAAAGCAAAAAAACAGCTCGACAGTTATAATTTAGATTGAGAATCAACTCCCCACCACTTCTTGAGAGAAATACTCCTCTACAAAATCGCCCTTAGAAACCACATGCGGCACCTTAAATTGGGAAACCGGCGTCCCACGGGCCACCCGTAAATCCCGATACCGCTCAATCGCCCCGGGACGCAATCGCTGTCCCCCCAGAGGTCCGATCTCTGCGATGTCGCGCGAAGCGGCATAAACCGGGCTCAAATGACACAGTTCCCTATCCACCGCCTCTACCAGCTGATCGAACTCCGCCGAAGAGATCCGTACCCCCGCCGAAAATTCTACCGTCAATAAATAACGGCCCGGCGTTGTCTTCAGATCCAGCGTCATAAAATAATCTACGATCGGGATTCCGGCCTGACGAAAAACCGTCTCACAAGCCGTAACCAGTACATGTTCCGCCGTTTTCTCCCCAATCAAATTGAGCCCATTCCCGCGCCGTTCCACAAAATCCACCACCGGCGCCTCCCCATAAAAACCGCTCACCCGTACCACATCCCCCAACCGATAGCGCATCAAACCGCTCAATGTCGTCACCATCACCTCATAGGTTCCGCCGACCTCTGCCTGCCAGGCAGACACCGGCCGTCCCACCGGCTCACCATCCCCCCCCAACGGCAACAGCTCAAGATAAGACTCTCGCGGCGTCAAAACATACCCCGGTTCCTGGGGTGAACGGGCCACCCCCAACCCCGCAGCCTCGGAAGCCGCATACAGGGGCGAAAAAACCGGAACCTCTCCCAGATAAGGCCGTAATTGATCGATGTAAAAACGAAACGGTCCTCCCGTCGCTGTGATCACACAACCAACGCCCGGCCAGAGATCCCGCACGGTCCAGGGCCGGCTCAACAGTCGCTCCAACTCCCGGGCCCGGGCCGGTACCGCCCGCCACAACGCTTGCAGCCGGGATCGTTGCTCCACGGTCAGTTCCAGATCTGCCTTCAACGTTCCATCGGTCAAATCCTTTAACAACAACGGGGCCTGTGCCTGAAGATCCCGAAACACAAAAAGCAACATGGCCGGAAAAAAAGCCCCGATGGCCCACAAATCATCCGACCGCAACGCCCACAACAAATGCAAATAGCGAGAAGTCGCCTGGGGCTGAACCTCAACGACCGCCTGCGAAGCTGTAATAAAATTTCCCATCCAACCCAAATGAGTAAATCCGCCTGCAGTGACCGGCCCTCGCGGAATTCCCCCCGCCGTGTAGTCCCCCTTAAACTGCGTCAGCACCATAAAAACCGGCCCGTACAACGGCCCCAACAATCCCGCCCGTACCGCCATTCCATAAGAAATCACAGCCCCCCACCGCACCAGATTGACCATCTGCACCCGGGTCAAAGGAATCAATTTAGGAATCCCGGTCGTTCCCGAAGTCTCCGCAAAATAAATCACCGGCAACATCGTCAAGACATTCGACTCACCTTGAGCCATCCGCTGAATAAACGGTTCATAATCGACATAACTCGAAGCCGCCAAAGCCTCAAAGGCTCTCAATTTATCCGCCCCCGCCAACCCATGCGCCTGCCCCCAAATGGACCCCCCGGTATGATTTAAAATCACCTGCAATGTAGCCCGGCTTCGTCCCCGAAATTGAGAAGCCTCTTGCAATAGACGCCCGGCTTCCCACGAAATCCAGTGACGAACAGGCTCCACACCCCATGGTTTTAAAACGGATGGCATCTTCCCTCCTCGTATCTCAGAGAATTGTTTTTTGCATCAGCCCCCAATCGTACCATAATTCCCCAAAACCAATTTTCGAGTTGACATTCCACCCACCCCGCTTATACTGAGCTTGGAGCATTCAAGAGGAGGTACTGCCATGACCGAGACAACTTATACCTGTCCTAAGTGCGGCAGCAAAATGGAAGAAGGGTTCGTCCCTGAGATTTTCCGCAGCGGCATCGGCAAAATGGTATGGGTGGAAGGTAAACCCGAACGCGATTTCTGGACCGGCGTTAAAGTCCCCGGCAAAAAATTGATTGCGATCTCCACTTATCGCTGTGCCCAATGTGGCTACCTCGAATTCTACGCCTTGCCGGATCATTAATCCGTCGCTTTTGACAATTTAGACCTTTGTGCTAGAATCGCTTTTGAATCTAAGGACCAGTCTTTTCTGGAGAGTGTTTGATGGCATACAATACGAATCTCACAACAATAGTGCAAAAGGTGGACGATTTTTCCGTCCTTCCTTGTCGTATTGCGCCTCAAACAAAGTAAGAAAAAACTAAACTAAACTCTTAAAGCCACGGGCGCAATACGCAGCCCGTGGCTTTTTGTTATCTCCTTTTCCCCCTCTGGCCACGGGCTTCCCAAAAACCCGTGGCTTTTTGTTTTGTTACAAAAGGAGATCGAAATGACCCCAGCCATAGTTGTTCATGAAGCTTATAAATGTTTCGGCCGCCCGGCCACGCCCACCGCATGGCAACGGATCTTCAACCGCCGCCCGGCCTCTGATTCGGCTAAAGCCGAACCGGAAGTCGTCGCCGTCAACCATGTCTCCTTCACTGTTAATGAAGGGGAGATCTTTGGCGTTCTCGGCCCCAACGGCGGCGGCAAATCCACCCTGATCCGGCTCATCTCCACCCTCTTGATCCCCGACAGCGGTGAAATCCTGGTCTTCGGCCGCGATGTCGCCCGCCAGCCGCTGGAAGTACAACGGTTGATCAATCGAGTCTCGGTCGAAGCCAGCTTCTTCAAAAAACTCTCGCCGATGGAAAACCTGCTCTACGGCGCCCGCCTCTACGGCCTCAACGGCGGCGAAACTCGCCTGCGAATCGTGGAAATCCTCACCCGTCTGGGTCTGGAAAAACGGGCCATCTACCAGCCCATGGAGCAAATGTCCCGCGGCATGCAGCAAAAGGTCGCCATCGCCCGCGCCCTGCTCTCGCGTCCCAAACTGCTGCTGCTCGACGAACCGACCACCGGCCTCGATCCCCGCTCTCGTCGCGAAGTCCAAACCGTGGTCTGCGAACTGCGGGATCAGGGCACCACGATCCTGCTCACCACCCACGACATGAACGAAGCCGAAGCGCTCTGCGATCGCATCGCCATCATGAATCAGGGGCAGGTGATCGCCCTCGGCACGCCGGACGAACTGAAAAATCAAATTCCCCACAACGGTCACCTGCCCACCCTGGAAGAAGTCTTCCTGGAACTGACCGGGAAGCCCTTGCTCAATAAGGATGAAGAAGAGGTCGTAGAATGATCAACTACCGGCTCTATCACGCCCGGCAAATCCATCTGGGGGCCTTTGACCTGGAGCGAGATTCGCAAATCATCGCCGGCTGGACCGGGGATCCGACCTATCACTACGATCAGGGACAACTGCCGGCCCGGCCGCTTTCTCCGTCCCAGATCCGCGGTCAACTTGAAGCCCGGGAAAAAGAGTCCGAACGCTACGCCTTTGCCCTGCGCCGAAACGAGGATGACCAATTGATCGGCACCGCCGAAATCCTGCGCATCAAATGGGCCGGCCAGAACGCCCGGCTGGCCCTGGCATTGGGACGACCGGCCGGGCAAATGCACCCCTACGGAACAGAAGCCCTGCGCCTGTTGACGCGCTATGCCTTTACCGAACTCAATCTTTATCAGGTCGGCATCCTGGCCCCGGCCTATAACGCCACCCTTATCGGCTGGATTGAACAGGCCGGCTTCACCATGGAAATCCGCCAGCGGGAAGCTCTGTTTCATCAAGACCGCCGGTGGGATCGATTGATCTACGGACAGCTGCAAGCCGAATGGCTGGCCCACAATTCACAGGAAAGGCCGTCATAATGGAAACTTCAATCCTGCAAGGAAAACTTATCCGCCTGGACGCCCTGGATATCGAGCGCGATGCACCGACCATGGCCCGTTGGAGCCAGGATGCCGAATATATGCGCACCCAGGATTGTTCGATGCCCGCCCGCCCGACATCCCTGGAGTGCTGTAAAGAAAACTTTACAGCATGGTACGGCCAGGGCCTGCCCTCGCCCACCTTCTTCGCCTTCGCCGTCCGCACCCTGGCGGAAAATCGTCTGATCGGCCTGCTTGAACTGGAAATCGGCCCCGCCTGGCCTAATCGAGAGGCCTGGCTCGGCATCGGCATCGGCGAAGCCGAGTTCCGCAGCCGCGGGTACGGCTCCGACACCATGCAGGTCGCGTTGCGCTACGCCTTTACCGAACTGGGATTGCATCGCATTTCCCTGAACGTTTCTGAATACAACGCCCGTGCCGTTCAAACCTATCTGAAAGCCGGTTTCACCGTCGAAGGCCGCGCCCGGGCAGCGCTGGCCCGCGACGGCCGCCGCTGGGATCTGATTTATATGGGAATCCTGCACCACGAATGGAAACAGGCCCAACTCAACAACTCCCCCGGAAAGGGGCGATAAGGAGATTAGAAAATGAGCACACTGGTATCTGAACTTCGAGCATCTTATGCCTTTGTCGAACGCAACACCAACCTGATCAAACGTTACTGGTCCTGGGAACTGGTCTGGATGGTCTACGCCATCGTCAACAGCCTCTCGGTCAGTTACATCGGCCTGGGCATGGAACGCATCGGCGGCGAAAACGTCAACGGCCGCTATCTGGTGCTCTACCTGGTCATCGGCACGCTGGTCTGGCGCTATCTCTCGCTGATTTTCTACTGGATCACCGACGTGATCGGGATGGAACGCTGGGAAGGCACCATCGAATATACCCTGATGGCCCCCATCCGCCGCTTCACGCACATGGCCGGCCAAACGATCTTTTCCATCGTCTACAGCATGTTCTCGACCTCGATCGTCCTGCTGGTCGTCGCCTTAATGTTCAACCTGGACCTGAGCAAGGCCAACCTGCTGGGCGGTGCCCTGGTCCTCCTGGCCGGCAGCTTCTCGTTCACCGGTGTGGGCATCGTCGCCTCGATCCTGCCGATGCTTTTCCCGGAACGCGGCACCCAGATGACCCACGTCATCATCGCCATGCTCCTGTTAATCTCAGGCGTCTACTATCCGATCGATGTCCTGCCCGGCATCTTCCCAAAAATGGCCCTGCTCAGCCCGGCCACCTATGTCCTGGATGGATCTCGCAAGGCCTTGCTGGACGGCGCCTCGATTCCCGAACTCTGGCCTTACATCTGGCCCGTCTTGATCATGGGATTCATCGCCATTCCCGCCGGCCTGAAAATTTTTGCACTGGCCGAACGCTATGCCAAGCGCACCGGCAAACTCCATCGCAACGGATAAAAGACGGAAAAAGCGAGATCTGAAAGTTGGAAACAAAAAACTCTCGCCCTGTGCAATTAACCCGAAAAAGCAGAAAAAAAGCCTGTATTTTCTCGCGCTTCAGAAAGCGCGAGAAAATACAAACAAAAAAACTTTCTCCCCCCATCCAGCGCGTCATATCTTACAAGAAAACTGCCGGATGCGGGATGCAAAAAACTGAAATTAATAAGATAAGGAATTAATCACCATGGCCATCCATTCACTCGATACCATCATTTCCGTCAACGGGCCCGCCATCCCCGGGCTGCGCTACCGCCATTATCAAGGGGACTCCGACCTGCAGGCCTTCGTCCCCCTGTTGACCACCTGCCGCGCCGCCGACCGCATCGACTATCACACCACCCTGGAAGATCTGCGGCACAATTTCAGCAACCTGCTCAACTGCGATCTCGACCACGACATGGTGGTAGTCGAAATCGAAGGCCAGGTCATCGGCTTTAACCGGGTCATGTGGCAGCGCGAACAGAACGGCGACTACAACTACTATCACAACGGTCAGCTTCATCCCGCCTGGCGCGGCAAAGGGATCGGCAGCGCCCTCTTACACACCGCCGAAAACCGCCTGCGCGAGATCGCCGCCGCTCATACCGTGACCGGACGAAAACTCCTGCGCACCCGGGTCCAGGAACACCAAACCGATTGGGAAAACCTGATCACTCAAGAAGGCTACGCTCCTATCCGCTACTTCTTCGAGATGACCCGCCCGCTGAGCGAGCCCATCCCGGAAGCACCGTTGCCCCCCGGCCTGGAAGTCCGGCCCGTCCTGCCCAATCACTACCATCCGATCTGGGACGCCGCCAACGAAGCCTTCCAGGATCACTGGGGAGAAATCGAGCACACCGAAGCCATGTACGAAGAATTCATGAGCAACCGACTCTGTGATCCTACCCTCTGGCGGGTCGCCTGGGATGGGGATCAAATCGCCGGCATGGTCTTGAACTTCTACGATCCTGACGAAAACCAACAGTTCAACCGGCTGCGCGGCTACACCGAAGGGATCAGCGTCCGCCGGCCCTGGCGCAAACAAGGCCTGGCCCGAGCCCTGCTCACCCGCAGCCTGCACATGTTCAAATCCATGGGCATGACCGAAGCTGCCCTCGGCGTCGACGCTGAAAATCTCAGCGGCGCCCTGGGGCTTTACGAAAGCGTCGGCTTCCGCGCCATCAGTCGCATGGCCATCTATCAAAAAGAACTTTAACCCTACAATTCACTCGGATTTCACTACAAAGATGCCGGGGATGCAGAAAAAATCCATGTTTTGGCGCGTTTTCTGAAACGCGCCAAAACATAAACAAAAAAACTCTCTCCCCCTGCTTCGCACAGCGCGTCGATTCGAACCGAACAAAAACCTTTTGCGGGACGCTAAAATGCCCCCGCATAAATCAAAAAAGAAGGAGCCCTATGAATACCGACACTGTCATTCTGCCCGATGCGCCCATCATTCCCGGCCTTAACTTCCGCCGTTTCCGCGGCGAAGCCGACTATCCCGGAATGGTCGCCGTCCTCGACGGCAGCAAAATTCCCGACCATCTGGAATACATCGATACAGTGGATGATATCCGCAACGACTACGCGCATCTCACCAATTGCAATCCCTACGAGGACATGCTCATGGTCGAAATGCACAACCAACTGATCGGTTACAACCGCATCTTCTGGACCCGGGAACTCACAGGAGCTTATATCTATGTTCACTTTGGTTTCTTAGACCCGAAATGGCGCGGCAAAGGCATCGGCACGGCCATGATCCATGCGGCCGAAGCCCGCCTGCGTGAAATCGCCGCCGGTCACCCTCAGGACAAACCCCATCTCCTGCGCGTCGAGGTCACGGACCATCAAAGCAATCTAAAAAACATCCTGGAAAGCGAAGGCTACACAACCATCCGCTACGGCTATGAGATGACCTGCACCCTGGAGGAGCCGATCGAAATCACGCCCATGCCGGCCGGCCTGGAAACCCGCCCGGCCCAACCCGAATCTTACCATCTCATCTGGGAAGCCAACAATGAAGCCTTCCAGGATCATTGGGGTTACACCCCACCGACGGAAAGTGAGTTTGAAGAATGGCAAAACAGTCGAATCTTCAATCCTGAACTCTGGCAGGTTGCCTGGGATGGCGATCAAATCGCCGGGATGGTCTTGAACTTCTATGATCCTGACGAAAACCAACAGTTCAACCGGCTGCGCGGCTACACCGAAGGGATCAGCGTCCGCCGGCCCTGGCGCAAACAAGGCCTGGCCCGAGCCCTGCTCACCCGCAGCCTGCACATGTTCAAATCCATGGGCATGACCGAAGCTGCCCTCGGCGTCGACGCTGAAAATCTCAGCGGCGCCCTGGGGCTTTACGAAAGCGTCGGCTTCCGCGCCATCAGTCGCATGGCCATCTATCAAAAAGAACTTTAACCCTACAATTCACTCGGATTTCACTACAAAGATGCCGGGGATGCAGAAAAAATCCATGTTTTGGCGCGTTTTCTGAAACGCGCCAAAACATAAACAAAAAAACTCTCTCCCCCTGCTTCGCACAGCGCGTCGATTCGAACCGAACAAAAACCTTTTGCGGGACGCTAAAATGCCCCCGCATAAATCAAAAAAGAAGGAGCCCTATGAATACCGACACTGTCATTCTGCCCGATGCGCCCATCATTCCCGGCCTTAACTTCCGCCGTTTCCGCGGCGAAGCCGACTATCCCGGAATGGTCGCCGTCCTCGACGGCAGCAAAGCCGTCGATCATCTCGAACATGTCAATACCGTAGAAGATCTGCGCAATACCTATACCCACCTCTTCCACTGCAACCCCTATGAGGATATGATCATGGTCGAAATGCACGATCAATTGATCGGCTACAACCGCGTCTTCTGGGTTCAGGAGCCCGATGGACCCTACCTCTATGCCCACCTCGGCTTCCTGCTGCCCGAATGGCGCGGCAAAGGCATCGGCACCGCTATGATCCATGCCGCCGAAGCCCGGCTGCGCGAAATCGCCGACGGTCATCCCCAGGACCGGCCGCATCTCCTGCGGGTCGAAGTCGGCGACCATCAAACGGCCCTCCGGGAAATCATGGTCAACCATGGCTACACCCCCATCCGCTATGCCTATGAAATGACCCGTTCCCTGGAAGAACCCATCGAACTTACGCCCATGCCGGCAGGATTGGAAACCCGCCCGGCCCGGCCCGAACATTACGATCTCATCTGGGAAGCCCACACCGAAGCCTTCCGCGACCATTGGAATTACATCGAACCGGGCCGGGAAGAATACGAAGAATGGCGCAACAGCCGGACCTTCAATCCCGAACTCTGGCAGGTCGCCTGGGCTGGAGATCAGGTCGCGGGCATGATCCTCAACTTCATCGACGAGGAGCATAACCGCAAATTCAACCGCCGCCGCGGCTACACCGAAGAGATCTGTGTTCGCCGCCCCTGGCGCAAAATCGGCCTGGCCCGCGCGCTGCTCACCCGCAGCCTGCAAATGCACAAAGATTGCGGCATGACCGAAGCCGCGCTCGGCGTTGACGCCCAAAATCCCAACGGCGCCCTGCAACTCTACCAGAGCGTCGGCTTCCAGGTCGTCAGCAGCATGGAAATCTATGAAAAAGCTCTTTAACCTGACACTATCGGCACGCCCTTGTATAGAGCGCGCCGATCAAAACAAAGAAGGAATTTTATGAACACTCAATCTGTCATTTTACCTGAAGCCCCTGCCCTGCCCGGCCTCACCTTCCGCCGTTTCCGCGGCGAAAGCGACTACCCAGCCATGCTTGCCGTTCTCCATAGCAGCAAAGCCCCGGATCAGCTGGAACACGGAGACACCCTGGAAGATGTCGTTCACAATTACTCCCATTTGATCAATTGCAATCCTTATGAGGATCTGATCATGGTCGAAATGGAAGGCCGGCTCATCGGCTACAACCGCGTCTTCTGGGTTCAGGAACAGAACGGACCCTACATCTACTCCCATCTCGGTTTTCTGTTCCCGGAATGGCGCGGCAAAGGCATCGGCACGGCTTTGATCCACGCCGCCGAAGCCCGCCTGCGTGAAATCGCCGCCGGCCATCCCCAGGATGTCCCTAAATTCCTGCGCGCCGAAGCAACCGGCCATCAGACCAATCTGAAAAATATCCTCGAAAGTGAAGGCTATACGGTCATCCGTTACGGCTATGAAATGACCCGTTCCCTGGATGAACCGATCGAAATCACGCCCTTGCCGGCCCGCCTGGAAATCCGCCCGGCCCTACCGGAACACTATCGCCCTATCTGGGAAGCCGACAATGAAGCCTTCCGGGATCATTGGGGGCACATCGAAGGCACCGAAGAGAACTTTGAATCCTGGAAAACCGATCGCCTGTTCAACCCCGAACTCTGGAAAATCGCCTGGGACGGCGATCAGGTGGCCGGCATGGTCCTCAACTTCATCGACCACGAACACAACCGCAAATTCAATCGGCTGCGTGGTTATACCGAAGGAATCAGCGTCCGGCGCCCCTGGCGTAAAATGGGCCTCGCCCGCGCCCTCCTTACCCGCAGCATGCAGATGTTCAAAGAAATGGGCATGACCGAAGCGGCCCTCGGCGTCGATGCACAGAATCCCAACGGCGCCCGCCAGCTTTACGAAAGCGTCGGCTTCCGCACCATCCATCAAATGGGAATCTACGAAAAAGCCCTCTAATTTCCCCCCATATTTTCTCCCGCCGGCTTCGCCGGCGGGAGAAAATAACTACCGATGCGCCGCAATCCATCCTACCCCATAATCCACCAGCGGCCGCTGCCGAAACAACAATCCCCACCCGCCGGCAACCGCCCCGGAGCGCACCTCCCCCGTATCGCGGGTAAAATCCGCCCCCAGCGCCACAAAATCATCCGCATCGCTGTTGATATCGTCGTACTGGATCCAATGCCGGGCCCCATCGATCAGAATCGGCGCCCCCTTCCGCACGATTTCCCGGGTGGCATACGGCGACCGATACTCCGCCAGATGCAAAGAAGTATTGTTCCCATGCCCCACGCCCAACAACAACACCCACCCGTCCAGATCATACAACCGGGCCAGCGGTGATTGCTCCCCAAATGCATAATCCAGGCTATGGCCTTCGATCAATTGGGCCGCATGAACCCCTCGCGCAGCAAAAGATCCCTGTGGATGGGCGCTGCGGAGAATCCCCCTCTGTCTCCGAAAAGTCTCCGGAATCGCCCCCATCTCTCGCGTCGGCGTCAAAACCGGATCGTAAGCCGGCATGGACTCGCGAATCTCAGCCCACCACGACTCCGGCACCGGCGGAGCCTGCCATTCCTCCGGATCTGACAGATCCCCTGAATGCGTCGGCACCATCAACGTCCCTTCCGGACCCAACACCTCTTCCAAAGCAAAAATAACAGCCACCGGCCCGCCGCAAACCCAGCCCAAAGCGCTCAACGAGCTATGGACCAGCAGCGTCATTCCCGGCTGCACACCCAAAGCCCTCAGATCGGCAACAATGGATTTCACCGTACCCGGCCGCGAAACCATCGCAATCGCCTCGGCTTCCCCCATCACCACACCTCACTGAGCCGGAATCACGGCAGCTCTCAATTCCACCGTGTAAATCTGCTGTTCCGCCGTCAACGAACATTCACTGATCGGCTTATCGTTGGAACAAAGGCCCGCATCGCTCGGAGCCCACTCCACACTCAATAACAACAAAGCCCCCTCCTTGCGATACCCCGACAACGATCCGGTCGGACCACCGGCGGCATATTGGATATCCTCCGTCCACCCCTGGCCCTCCAAAGCCGTTCGCAATGCCTTATCTGTATCGGCTAGATTAACAAACTGCGTACCGTTGCCTTGCATTGCCACCAGACAACCATCCCCCTTCTGTCCCGTGATCCAATCCTCAAACGGCGCCGTCGCCGCACGTGCCGGAACCTTCACGGCCAGAGAAGCCAGCGACAACAACTCCTGACACTGATTTTCGGGAACAGGATGCACGACATCCGCAATCGTCACCACCTCGGTGGCCGTCGGCGCAACCGTCGCCGGCGTCGATTGACATCCCGCCGTCACCACAAGCATAACCAATACAATTCCTATCCTCCAGAGTCGCAATTTCATGGCCACATCTCCTCATCTCGGTTTTCACTGCATTCATCAGTATAATCGAAAACCAAAAACACTCTTTCCACCTTCCAGCACATCGCTTCTTACCGAAAAACCTATTCTCGCGCTGACAGTGCGAAAATACAAACAAAAAAACCTCCCTCTCCTTCCCGCGCGTCACTTCAAACCAAACAAAAGCCCTTTGCGGAACGCTAAAGATCAATGATCTAAATACATTTGGGGCGCGTCCGATCCGGACGCGCCCCAAATGTTAAAAACACCCCATACTTACCGACACGGAATCCACAACACCTGCCCGATGTAAATCCGATTCAAATTGTAGATCCCATTCACTGCCGCAATGCTCCACGGAGAAACCCCATAGCGTTGCCCGATCGCCCAAAGCGTATCCCCCCACTGCACCGTATACGAGGAACCACAAGGCACCGGCGTCGGACTGGGAGTAGGGCTGGGAGTAGGAGTCGGAGTAGGAGTCGGCGTCGTAGTGATGCCGGGGATCAGCAACTTCTGCCCCACCCAAATTATATTCGGATTTGACAGCCCATTCGCATTTGCAATCGCCCACGGACTCACGCCATAGAGCCGCCCAATAGAGAACAAAGTCTCACCCGGCTTTACCTGATGCCAGATCTGACCCTGTACAGCCGGCGCCGCGGCCACCGGAACCACACTCACCAGCACCACGGCCAACAACACCCCCACGAAAATCATCCAACGTCCTGCGTTCATTGAAACACCTCCTGTAGGAAATTGTAACGTGAGGGATGGCGGAAGCTTTCCTGCCCCGCTCACCATCTCATGTCTTGACCTCCTGACGCCCCTCCTTAAAACAGAGTTCCTCTCTTTGTGTTACCAATACGTTAACATTACCGTAACAAACCGTAACAACACCTTCTCATTCTTTAGCTTCCAACCATCCACACTCTATTTTTCCGCTCTTCCACCTTCCATCTTCCGCTCTTCCATTCTTCCCATCTCCTCCGGCATCGCAAAAACCTCCGCCGCAAAGGCCGCAATGTCCGCCTGCTCCGCATCGGTCGCCGCTTGCGCACCTACCCCCTTAAATGTCAAAGTAATCGTCATCGCATCCGCTACAGCCGGATCGCTCTGCTTGAAATCAAAAGGCTGCAACCGATCAAGCCAGCCGTAAAGTCTTTCCAACTGAGCCGCCGTCAAATAACGGGTTCCCAACGCCGCTGTACCCTGAGTCTTACAAGAAGCCAGGTGAGCTTCCCCGTTGACAAAGATCGTCAGATCCTCACAAAAGCCCGCAATCCCCCCTTCACGATGCCAGGTCAATGCCGTGCCCTGTGTTTTAGCCGCCCCCCCCACACTGACCTCTTCCGCTGCGATCCTGGCCCACTCCGCAATCATCCGTTGTTCTACCGGCGAAGCTATCGCACTCCCTTTCCCCAGGAACTGCACCTTTCCCGCCGGCGTCTGCGCCTCAAAGGACGCAAATGTCTGCACAAAATAGGCCAGCCGCGGCGCCCGCTCCGGCAACGCATAGCGTCCGTTCGACAATTCTCCCTTGCAAGGACCGACAGCCAGAGCATCAGACCCCAAAACAGCGGTCTGACAATCGCTGTCCCAACTCCCTTCCCACATAACCCCAACATTGGTGACGGGAGAACCGCTCACATCCCCCTCCGGAATCAGCCGCACTACTGCCCCGCTTTGATCGGATCTCAACTCATATCGCCCCTTCTCCGTAATCAATACCCCCCGATAGCCGGGGGTGATCACGGTAGCGCAAACTTCCGCCCCTTTGGGCACCCCCAAACAGGCATCCGGCCACTCCGCCGGTTGCAATTCCATCACTTGAACCGCCTCCATCGGCAGTCCTAACTGATCCGCAGCCTTTTTCGCCAGAGTCTGAGAAAGCGAAGGGGTCGCGGTAATCGGTGGAACAGAAGTGCCCCCAGCACTCCCGGGACTTGCCGTCACGGGGAAAACGGTAGTAGTCGGCGTAATTCCGGCCTGCGATTGTGTACACCCGCTTAACAGGGTCCCACCCAGCCCGATCACCATCCCTATCAGCCAGAAATATCGTTTCATTTTAAACCTCCCTTATGCTTCTAAAAAGCACATCCTGACTCTATACCGGAACTGGAAGGCTCATGGACGGAAAACGTTGGAAAAGTGTTGCGATTGAGTTATCTTCAAATTTCAAACTCAGGTATAATGCCAATGAAATCACCCAATTGGAAAACGAGGAGTGAAAATGAACGACAAAACTCCGGAACTTCTTCAAGAAGCCGAAGATCTCTTTACAAAAGGTGAAGCCGATCGCACCGAAAACCAGTTTAAAGAAGCTCGCCAGGCATTAGAAAAAGCAGCCAGATTGTTCCATCAGGCAGAAGACCACGCCGGCGAAATCAAAACCCTGTTGACTCTTTCCGAAATCCATCGCGCCGAAGGGAAATTTAAACCGGCCGTTCAGGCCCTGGAAAAAGCCCGGGATTTACAAATTGAAGAAAAAGACGCTGCTGGGGAAAACAAAACTCGCCTGTTGCTCTCCGAACTCTATCGTGCCGAAAACAAATACAAAGAGGCCCGCAACGAATTACAAAAAGTCCTGGCCTATCAGGAAAGCATCGGCGACCACGAAGAAGAAATCAGGACCCGCGTAACCCTGGGCAACGTTTTAATGGCTCAGGGCGATCTGCTGGCCGCTACGGAATGCATGGAACAGCTCCTGTCCCAACAACAGACCCGGGAAGATCGCGCCGGCGAAGCGATGACGCGCAACAATATCGCGTCCATCCTGCTGGCCCAACGAAATCCCCAGGCCGCACTCGAACAGCTGGAGCTGGCGCTGCCGATGGTCCGCGATTTGGGCGATACGGCCAAAGAATTGACCACCCTCTCCAACATGGCCGGAGCTCACCACGATCTGGGAGATTGGAAACGGGCCCTGGAACTCTATGAAGAGGTGCTTAACCTGCGGCGTAACCTGGGGGATCGTGAAGGGGAAGTCAAAACCTTAAACAACATCGGCATTCTTTATGCCAAACAGAAAAACCTCAACCACGCCCGCGCCTATCTCAACCAATCCCTGATCATCGCCCGTCAACTGAACTCTCAGGAATTGCTCGGCGTCACCCGCAAACTGCTCTCCCAGCTCCAAAGCCGCGTCCGTTGACAAAACGGCCGGCTCAATTGTCCCCCCAATAATGTCTAAGCATTAATTAAAAAATCCTCCTCCTCGTGCTGTCAAACGAGGAGGAGGCTACTAAGGAGGAAAATCCTCACCCCAAAACCTACTTAAACCCTACAACTTCCAATCCACTTCTTACTGCCTGGTAATGCGCTAAAAAATCTGCCAGCGCCGTGCGCAAACATTCTGGTGGATCTCCCTTGCTGACAAAATCATCGGCCCCGGCATCCAAAGCTGCCTGCCGTGACTCCGGCCGCCCGCTCAACACAATCACGCCCAGCAAAGGATGATGCTCCCGCAACTGCGCCAGCGTCGTCAATCCCTCTAAATCCGGTAATTCCCAGTCCAACAACACCAGATCGGGATGTACCTCCTGGGTCATCGTCAATACCTGATTCGCAGTTTCAGCTTCCCCCACCACCGTCATCCCGGTTTCCTGCCACAGCAAGAACCGCAACGCCGAACGTACACAACGCTCATCATCGGCGAGTAACACTCGAATATTATCATGATGTTGATTTGAACGTGCCAGATAAACTCTCATTGGAAAATTGTAGAACGAAAAGGATTTTGAAGATTCAGACAGAAGGAGAGCTTTGACTTACCCTACTGGATAGACTTCATCCTGGTCAGGTGACCAGGACAGAATTGTCCGTAATCGTGGCTTACCCTGCTCCCAACAATAATAATACAACGGCGCCCCACTCCAAAAGCCCGCCGTATCCCACGAAAGCGTACCGGTCGGCCCATCAAAGCGCACCTGCCCCAGCGCATTCGCCACGGCCTCTCGATCGCCTCCGTCAGCAGCTTTCACCGCCTCTCCCAACGCTTTCACCGCCATATAAGCAGGCAAAGCATAGGGCCCCGGTTCCGGCACATGCGGTCCCATCGCTTTATAATCCGCGATCCATCCCTCCAACCCCGCCAGATCCTGCGGGAAAGGGTACGGCGTCACAAAACAGGTCCACTCCGCGCTCGCTCCGGCCGCCGTCCCAAAGGCCGCATCGGCCAGCTCCGGCCCGCCCACCAATACCCCATTCCAGCCCGCATTCCGCCACAGGGAAAGATCCTCCCCCGCTTCCAATGCCGGCCGCGTATTCAAAATCCCCTCCGGCAGCGGCATCCCCTGCGCCGGCGTTGATGCGGTGCCGATGAACAACCCCGCTTCCGTCACCGCCGCCCGCAGGGATTCAGCCATTGCCCCCTGTCCCCAAATCGCCAGCGTGGTCCGACCGCCGGTCGCCGCCCGCGTAACGATCTCCCGCGCCAGAATTGCCGGCTGGGGAGCCAGCACCCGCGTCGTCGCCCCGCCCGCGACTGCCCCACCCCCCACGCTCACCAGCGCCACCCCCGCCTCCGCATAGATCGGTGCCGCAGCTTCCGTCGTCGCCGGCCGGAAATTCCCAATCACCGCCATCACTTCAGGATCGGCACTCACATCGCGAGCCAACGTCTGCGCCAGCTCTACCTCCCCCCGATCGTCATAAGAGACCAGTTCCAGCTGAATTCCCCCCGCCGCATTGAACTCCTGCACCGCCAACCGCGCCCCATAGATGGCATCATAACCGATAGCCCGATCGCGCCCCTCAAAAGGCGCCACCAGAGCAATCTTGATCACCCGCGGCTGCGCGGGCGGCAGACATCCCCCCAATAACAGGCTGCCTGCCAGCAAAAGAACCGTCGCTCTATGCAAATGATGGTAAAGTCTCATAATTTCCAACTTTCCAGTTTCCGTTCTTCCGACCTTCCGCGCTTCCGTTCTTCCAATCTTCCACGCTTCCGCGCTTCCGCGCTTCCCGATTACCGCCCCAGCAGCGCCAGCGCCCGCCGGATCTTCTCCTCAACGGAAAGTGATTCCCCGCGCGGCAACTGCTGCACGGCTCGCTGCGCCTCGACCAGACTGAAGCCCAATGCCGTCAACGTCGCAATCACATCGGTATCGTCTTCCACCAACGCCGGTCCCGCGCCCGCCAGCTTCCCCAGACGATCCTTCAAATGCAATACAATCGCTTCCGCTGTCTTCTTCCCCACCCCCGGAGCACGGGTCAAAGCTTCAGGTTGATTGTTGATAATAGCCCGACGCAAAGCATCTGTCGAATAGATCCCCAGCAGACTCAACGCCGCCTTCGGCCCCACCCCATTGACCGTCAATAAAGCCTCGAACAACACCTTCTGTTCCGTCTCCGCAAATCCATACAATGAAAGGTCGTTCTCGCGCACCTGCAACGTCGTCTGCAAAATAGCCCGCTCCCCCACTCGCCAGGGTCCGCCCGTCGGCACGCGAACAAAAAAGCCGACCCCATTCACATCCAGGATCAGCCCTCCCTCCTCGACCGCAATCAATGTCCCCTCCAGACGAGCAATCATAGGCTCCTCTCATACCCTGAACATTAAAATAATAAACTTTTCCACCGGTGTGATAGGCCCGGAAAACACGAAAGAAAAATAAACAAAAAACGTTCAACCTGTGCGGATGGCCCGAATAAGCGGGAAAACAAGCCTGTATTTTCGCGCGCTTCAGAAAGCGCGCGAAAATACAAACAAAAAAACTCTCTCTTCCCATCCCGCGCGTCGCTTTGTAACAAGAAAAGCCAGGTGCGGGATTCAACCACCCCCCAACAAAATAAACGCGGCCCGTTAACGGGCCCGATTCAATAACCCATCCATCTTTGATCGATGCAGTGTGCAGACCGCAATCGCCGCCGCATCCGCCGCATCATCCGGCTTCGGAATCGTCGACAAATGCAACAACATCTTCACCATCTCCTGCACCTGCCGCTTATCCGCACTGCCGTATCCCGTGATCGCCTGCTTGACCTCCAACGGAGTATACTCCGACAATCGGAGCCCGGCATCCGCTATCGCCAGCAAAATCACCCCCCGCGCATGCCCCACGGCCATAGCCGTCCGCACATTCTTGCTGAAAAAAAGTGACTCCACCCCGGCGGCTTCCGGTTGATATTCAGCAATAACCTGTCGCAGTCCGCGATAAATAGCCTGCAACCGCTGCGAGAGATCATCATCGGCCGGAGTCTGCAAGGCGCCGACTACGAGTAATCGTAGGTCGGCGCCCTGTTCTTCTACTACCGCGTAACCGGTAATGGCAGTCCCGGGGTCAATCCCCAGGACGCGCATCAGGCCATAGCCTCAAATGCAGCCACAGCCTCTTCAGTTACATCCAGGTTGGTGAAGACCCGGCGGACATCATCCATTTCTTCCAGGAAGTCCACCAGTTTCAATACCTGCGCAGCATCCCGCGGTTCCAACGACATGGAATTCTTCGGCGTCATCACCAGATCCATGCTGGAAATCTCGATTCCCTGACCGCGCAGCGCATCGTGGACGATTTTCAGATCGGCCGGAGCCGTCCGAACCTCGAGTTCTTCATCGC
This sequence comes from uncultured Anaerolineales bacterium, assembly GCA_964501335.1. GTDB lineage: Bacteria > Chloroflexota > Anaerolineae > B4-G1 > SLSP01 > CAZCTC01. Next base: position 80,250 of record CAZCTC010000005.1, read on the forward strand.
CCTCGATCACATCTTCCGCGCCGGCTTCCACCGCCGCTTCAAACAGACGATCGAATCCCACCGCCGCCGGCACCGCAATCGTGCCCTTGCGCTCGAACTGCCACGCCACGGCGCCGGCTTCCGCCAGCGTACCGCCCTGGCGAGACAATGCATGGCGCAAAGCCGCCACAGTGCGGTTGCGATTGTCCGTCAACACATCGATCAGCACGGCAACACCGTTAGGGCCATAGCCTTCGTACATAATTTCGTCAAAGGTTTCGCCGTCTTTGTCGGTGCCGGCGCCACGCCGAACCGCGCGATCAATATTATCCTTCGGCATACCCATCGACCGCGCTTTGTCGATAGCAACGCGCAGACCGATGTTCGAATCAGGGTCACCCCCGCCCTCCCGGGCTGCAATAACGATTTCGCGGGCTAGTTTGGTAAAGAGCGACCCACGCTTAGCGTCATTGCCTTCCTTCTTCCGGCGGATGGTCGCCCAATGGCTATGTCCAGACATATCTCCTCCTTATTCCTCTTTTTTCGCTTTAATCAAATGGAATTCCCTGTCACCAGGGGTTCAAAAAGTCCTCTTCAGGGAAGCGGTTCTTCCCCGCACAAGACCTCGCCGAACCTGAAACACGGCATCCTCTGACACGCGCAAAAACCGGGCGTTTGCCTTTTCGCCCGGCTAATTGGACCTTAAAACGGCCCCCAAAAACGCGCGCTGTCCGCGCATGAATACATCACCGCTCATAGGACGCTTGCCGGCCATCTGTAACTGGATCAGAGCCAATGCCCCTTCTCCTGTTACGATCGCCGGTCCTCCCTGTTCCACAAAAACTGTCCCCGGTGTAGCCTCCGGCGGAATCGCCGCCGTTGGTAAAGCCCGGGCCGCCAAAATTTTGAGCATCTGCCCATTCCAGAAGGTATAAGCTCCCGGTTGGGGTGCAAAAGCCCGAATCTGCCGCGCAATGTGAACAGCCGATTCTTCCCAGTTGATTTTAGCCGCCTCGCGCTCAAATCGCGGCGCCAGCGTCACACCCTCTTCAGGTTGAGGCCGCGGCAACATAATCCCCGCCAGATAAGACGGCAGAATTTCCATCAACAGATCGGCGCCCACCTGGGCCAGCTGATCTTCCAACTCTCCGCCCGTCTCTTCCGACCCGATCATCACTTCATGCATGGCCAGAATCGGCCCCGTATCCAGCCCTGGATCCATCTGCATAATCGTCACACCGGTGATCTCATCGCCGGCCAGAATTGCCGTTTGAATCGGAGCCGCACCGCGCCACCGCGGCAAAAGAGAAGCATGGACATTGAGACAGCCCAACCGCGGCAACGCCAGCACGGTCTTGGATAAAAGTTGTCCGAATGCTGCCACCACGATTAAGTCGGGAGCCCACGTGCGCACCCGTTCCACGGCCTCGATATGGCGCAACTTCTCCGGCTGGAACACAGGAATCCCTTCCGCCAGCGCAAATTGCTTGACCGGAGACGCGGCTAACTCCCGACCTCGCCCGGCTGGACGATCGGGTTGCGTCACAACGCCCACCACTGGATAACGCGCGCAAAGCCGCTCCAGAGTAGGAATTGCAAACTCCGGTGTTCCCATAAAAACGACACGTGGTTCCACAAGTTGCATTGTATCACAAGGTTCTATAGGAGCAAGTGTCAACCCGCGTAAAATTGACGCAAAATGATGTACTTACTTATCAACGGGATTCCCCGCCTCAATCCAGGCCAGCATCCCGCCCGCCATATGATGCACGTTGGTCAGCCCTTTTTCTTGAGCCAGTTGTAAAGCGGAATTGCTCCGCCGCCCACTGCGACAGACAAACACAATCGTCTTGGTCTGATCCAGTTGCGGCAACACCTCTCCCAATTGTCCCAAAGGAACCAGGGTGGCCTGGGGAATATGTCCTTCTGCATATTCTTCCGGTTCCCGCACATCCACAATCAACACATCAGCCTGTTGATACATAGCCGTCACTTCATCCACCGAAAGCTCCGCCGCCAAAACTGCCGATGCACTCGCAACCGTCGCCGTTGGAATAGTCGGCGTCTCAGGAACCGGTGTCGAAACAGGCATCCCTGTCCCCTGAGGACCGGCACAGGCCGCCAGCCACACGCTCAACACGCCCACTCCCATCAGCCTGCAAAATCGATTCATCCGCGTTCTCTCCATTTCATTTCTCCACAGGTTTTCTACTGGCCATCCAGGCCAGCATTCCCCCGGCCATATGATGGACATCCGGCACACCGTGCGCCTGCGCCAGTCGCAACGCATTGCCGCTCCGCCCCCCACTCCGGCAGACAAAGATAATCGTCTTATCTTTGGGCAACTCCGCCCAACGCTGCGGCAATTGCCCCAAAGGGATCAACACTGCGGCGGGAATATGCCCGCTCGCAAATTCGGAAGGCTCCCGCACATCCACCACCAACACATTCGGCTGTTGATAACAGGCCGCCACATCGTTGACCTTCAACTCCGCCGACAATTGACCCATCATCCACCCTCCCTCACACGAGATTTCAAACAAACTCTACTAATACGTTCAAATTTTCCCCCTATCCCCCCCTGCCCCCCTTTCCCCCGAGGGAAAGGGGGGATCGTTAAGCGTTTTGTGGGCGGCCGCGTCCGCGGCCGCCCACAAAACGCTTTTTATATCCCCCTTCTTCCCCCGCTCGCGGGGGGAGAAGGGGGGTAGGGGGGATATGAGGGGGAAAAAACATTTTTGGCACGCTTTTCTGCGAGAAAAGTTCATCCCTGGTTAACGACAGTCCTACCCGCTATGAAGGCACACGAAAAATTGGGCTATTTATTTCCCCTTTTCCTGATAAAGAGCGCCCGATATTCTTACCTGCCCCGCGTCCCGCGCATCTACAACGGAATTGCTCCGACCGACCGCCCACTCGACCCCATCGCCGATTGAATCAACTCCTGCTTCAACGCCCACAGGGTCTCACTCAACGAAACATGGTAAACATGCGGATTCATCAACCGCTTCACCCCCGGATCCAGCCGCTCCATATCCGCAACCCGGCGCACCCGGATCTCTTCAATCGTCGGCATGGAGGTCACCAGCTTCCCCTTGTCCAGAATCTGCATCAACAACGGCTCGATCTCCGCAATCTCCGCCCGCGAGAGCGTCCGGAACCGCGCCGGATCGGAAGGATGGCGCAGCATAATTTCCTGCCACTGTCGGGGATCTTCACCCTCCAGCGTCAACAGATCTGCCGTCGCCTTTCCCCGTTGATCGTAGATCCGCCAGGCCCGCTTGTTCCCCGGATTCGGAGTCTTCGCCGCCGAATCCGAAAGCTTCAACGCCGGAGTCCAGGCGCCCTTGTCATGCACTGCCACCAGCTTGTAAACGCCCCCCAGCGCCGGATCCCCCCACGAAGTGATCAACCGTGTCCCCACCCCATAGACCAGCCGCTTGATCAGCCGGTCGGGATCGACGCCGTAACGCGGCGCCTCTTCATTGATCTGCGCCAGGATCTGCCAGATCACCAGCTCATCCAGATTGTTGGAAAGCGTAATCGATACCTCCGGGAAACCCGCATCGTCCAACATCCGCGCCACCTGAATGCTCAGATAAGCCAGATCTCCCGAATCCAACCGCACCCCCAGCGGCCTGTGCCCCCTCGCCCGCAGTTCCTCGAATACCTTGATGGCATTGGGCACGCCGCTTTCCAGCGTATTGATCGTATCGACCAGCAACAGACAATCATCTGGATACAACTCCGCATAAGCGCGAAAAGCATCCAGTTCAGTCGTCCCTAAAGCGATAAAGAGCTGCACCATGCTGTGAGCATGCGTCCCTTTCGGCGGATATCCCAGCACATGCGAGATTCCCACATTGGACGTGAAGTCCGCCCCCCCGATCAACGCAGCCCGTGCTCCCGCATTGGCCCCGCGATCCTGGGCCCGCCGCAGCCCAAATTCCATAATCAACCCACCATGCGCATATTCCCGAATCCGCGCCGCCTTGGTCGCAATCAATGTCTGATAGTTGATCTGATTCAGCAACGGCGTCTCCAAAATCTGCGCCATCGCCAGCGGCCCTTGAATTATCGTGAGCGGCACCTGAGTATGCGCCACGCGCCCTTCCGGCAAAGCCCACATACTGATTCCATCAAAGCCGCCGCTCGTCCGCAGCCACGCCAGAAAATCATCGCTGAACAACTGCCGGCCGACCCGACTCCGCTGACTGCGCAAATAGGCAATATCCTGATCCGTAAAATGGACCGATTGCATCCATTCCAGGAACCATTCCAACCCGGCCGAAATACAATAGCCGGATTTATGCGCGCCATAATCGGGATAATCGCGGAAAAAGTGGTCAAACTGCACCAGTTTTTCATGCAGCCCCAGCTTAAAATAAAGCTGAGCCATCGTAAACTGATATTGATCCGTAAACAGGATTCCTTCCGCTGTCTGCCGTGCCGCCTCGTTCAAAGATGTCCTCCTGAAAAAATCAGACGCTGGTTATAGTGAGTTGTTTGTGTGCGCCGCCGGCCGGCGGCGCACACAAACAACAAAACAACTTTTCTCCGGCTCCTCGAATGGAGGAATTTTAGCACCATTAACCTTAAGATCAATCACTCTCTCCCCCATATATTTTTTCGTAGCCGCCTCAGAAGGCGGCTACGAAAAAATAAAAAACTCCTATTCGTCCACCGCCCCCATGAACAGCCGATCCAGCAGCGAGCGTTGCAGCGCGAAAAAGACCACCACCACCGGCACACTCATCATCAAGGCCAGCGCCGCCAGCTTACTCCACGGTTCCGCCCCCATCGTCTGCACGCCCCACACCGCCATCGCCAGCGTCACATTCGCACTCTTCTCCACAAACAACCATCCAATCGCAAACTCCGAATAACCCGCCAGAAAGGCCACCAGCGCCGCCACGGCAATCGACGGCAAAGCCAGCGGCAGGTCGATCGTCAAAAAAGCATAGAACGGCGTCGCCCCATCCAGGAACGCCGCCTCTTCCAGCTCCTCCGAAATCGCCTGGAACGCCGCCCGCATATTCCAGATACAGAAAGGCAGCGCAAACGCCACGTAGACAATCGTCAATCCCCAAAGCGAATCCCGCAATCCCATCTGCTGCAAAATAATGTAAAGCGGCGTCATCAACGCCACCGGCGGCAGAAAAGCCCCCACCAGCAACATAAACAAACCCGGCTTCCGCCCTGGAAAACGATAGCGCGCAAACGCATAGGCCATCGTCGCCCCCAACACCACGGAAATCAAGGCCGCCCCGCCTGCAACCAGCAGACTGTTCTTCAACAACCCGGTAAATGAAAGCGACTGCGCCGGCGTCTGCCATTCTTCCATAAATACCTTCAACGTAAACTGCCCCGGCAAAAGATTGAACGTCGTCGGAGCCCCCTGGATCGAACCATCCACCGCCAGCCGCACCAGCCCCCAGACAGGCAACAGCACAAACAGGGCGACCAACACCAGCGCCGCCTGATACAACACCTGTTCCCAGCCTTTGATCTTACGCATAGGTCACCCCCTCCGTTGCCCCGGTGATCCGGTCAAACCAGAAGACCAGGACCACCAGAATCAGCACCGTAATCACATTGAGCGCAGCCGAAACGGCAAACATCCCGCCCCCGCCCCCCGGGTTGAAGATATAGTAAGACAACGTCGCAAAAGTCATCACCGGGTAAGGCGTCCGCAATACGGTGAAAAGATAAAACTGATTGAACGCATAGATCGCCCGAAGGATGATCGCCGGCGCCAGCAACGGAAACAGCAACGGCCAGGTGATCTTTTGAAACTGCGCCCAGATCCCTGCTCCATCCAATGCCGCCGCCTCATACACATCGTCCGGGATCAACTTCAAGCCGGCCGTCGCCGCCAGGAACATAAAGGGGAATCCATACCAGAGTCCCGCGACCAACAACACCAGCAACGCATATTGCGGATTTTCCTGCCAGCCGGTCGCCAGCGAAGTCACCCCCGGCGGCGTATTGGACCAGCTGTTCGCCGCCAGACTCAACCAGCCAAACCGCGGCTCAAAGACCTGCGACCAGGAAATCGCCCCCACAAACTCCGGAATGGCCCATGGCAAAATGAACAACGCCCGCCACCAGCCCTTTAGCTTTACCCCCCGGCGATTTAACAACAACGCCACCCCCACCCCCAACGCCAGCTGCGAAGCGACGGTCAACAGGGTCCAGATAATCTCAAAAACCAGCAGATCCGAGACATTCCCAAACAAATTGATCAGCAATTCCGGCCCGGCGTAACGCACAGTCCGCGTCGGCGACATGCTCGGCGAAAAAGGATCCACATGGACCGCTTTTTCCTGGCCGGTCATGCCCTGCCAGACCGCCCGCCAGACCCCGCCATTGACGCCGTCCTTGATCGCCATCGCCCGAAAATCCGTCAAGGCCATGGCCCCTTGATAAATCAGGGGAAAGAAAGCCACCAGTGCCAGCGCCAGCAACCCCGGCGCCATCCAGATCCAGGCCCGTTGCAAAGCCCGGGCACTTCGTTTCCGCTCCGCCGGATCGACCACCACCGGCGGCCGGGTCGCCTTCAACTTCAGCGAAAGCCGCCACGGATTCCAGAGCCTTTCCCGAAAACCTTCCGCCGCCGCCAGCGTCACCGGCGGGATCAAGATCAGCACATACTGCGGCCACTTCGTCGGCCAGACAAAAAGAAAGGCCAGTCCCATCCCAAACCAGAGCACAAAAACCGGTGCTTTATGCCACAGACGCCGGGCACCAAAAGCCGCCAGAATAGAAACAAACATATCCAACCCGATCACAATCACCCCCGGATGCCACGGCACGGATGAAAGCAGCCAGACCAGCGGCTGCCAGACGGGATACCCGGCATCCTGCACCTGCTTGCTTTGAGCATACCCCCCATGGAAGAAAACCGATTCCCGCAGCCGGTTCAAAGGATCGGGCCAGAGATACGGATCGGCCGCGAAAAAGGTCGCCAGCGCCAGCATCCCCCACCCTATAACGGGCAGCAGCCATTGCGCTACCGCCTTCGCATTTCGCTCCCCTTCTTCCGGGAATCGGCGCCACAGCCAATGCACCAGCACCGCCAGCCCCGCCACACAATAGAGGTATTTGGAGGCCGCCGTCAATCCCAACATCACCGCCGAAAGAACCACCCATCCCGGCTTCCGGCCTTCCTCGGAACGATGATAGGCCAGCACGACCAGCAAACTGGTCAATGTCGGCAACCCTTCCAGCATCGTCTGGGCGCTGTACTTGATCGAAAAAGAATGAATGGCCATAAACAACCCGGCCAGCGGATCCAATAACGCCACCAGCAACGCCACCAGCGTATTAAATCCCGCCGAAACTGACCGTGCAGTCCACAAATGCGGCTGCGGCAGAGAAGTTGCCGGTTGCGCTGTTGTCGGCCGATCCGGAATTTCTTCCGCCGGCGGCAACATCGCCAGCGTCGCCCCATACACAATCTTCACCAGCGGCGGATGTTCAGTCCGATAATTCTCCCGGGTAAAAACCGATAGATCCCCGCTTTGCAGGCCTTGAGCATATTGCTGCCCCGCCCGCAAATAATCATCTTCATCGTAATCGATCGGCAGGCCCAACACCGCCCAACCACGCAACACCACCGCTAATAATAAAACACCCACAATTGCCGACACACGCTTCCAGGAATGAGTTCGATTCACCTTGACCTCCTGATAAAACCGCCTTGAAAATAACCCCAGAAAGGCTCACCGCAGAGTCACGGAGGACACAGAGAAGAATTAAGAGCAAATCTCTTCCCTTCTTCTCTGAGCTCTCTGTGCCTCTGGGGTGAAATCTCTTCTTCATCCGGCAAGGGGCCGCACTCCATTGTACCGGAATTACTCTCAACAAAAAGAGAGACCGGAATATGTCATTTTCTCTCCTCCTTCTCTCCCACTCGCGGGAGAAAGGGAGGCTGTTTTTTATTGATGTTTTCGCGCGCCGCAGACGGCGCCCGAAAACATCGGCCTTTTCTTTCCCCTTACCAGCGCGCCCCCCGTTTCCCCTTTTACGTTTTCCCTTTCACGCTTTACGTTTCATCTTCCACGTTTCATTCTCTTATGTTAAAATCATTCCCGTCTTCCCTTTATCTTTTGGCTACCCAACAAGGAGTATCTTCATGAGTCGTAACACAAAAATCATCTTAATTTCAGCCGCCGCTGTTTGTCTGCTCTGCGGCATCATCTGTATCATCAGCATGGTCGGTACAGGACTCGCCCTCAAACAGGCTGGTATTGACATGGAATTCAATAGAGAAAAGATCGATGCCAACGGACATGAAATCCTCGATTATGAAATCCCCAACAATTACGAAACCGCCTACAGCTTTTCTGTTAAAGATACGGAATTTATTTTCTATACCGACACCAATACCGATATGAGCATTGTTCTTATGCAAATACCAGGAAGCGGAAACCTGACTACGGAAGAAGTTCAGGCTCAATTTGAATCCCAAAGTAACAACGAAGGAACCCAGCTTCAAGATATAAAATTAATCGACACCCAAGAAATTACAATCAGCGATCAGAAAATCACCTTGTATATCAACGAAGGCACTTCCAGGTCCCAAAATGTAAAAATGCGCCAGATTCTCGGCATCTTTAGAAGTAAAGAAAACGCAACCGGCATGCTCACGATTGTAGGACCAGTCAAAAGCTGGAACGAAGAAAGCGCTCAGGCCTTCATTGATTCTCTAAAATAGAATTGCCACCCCGTTTTCCGTTTCCCCCGCCCCGTGCTAAAATAAAGCGTCCCACTAAAATTCTGTCAGCCAAATGAAAGAAGGAGAATCTCAATGAGTAAAAATACCAAAATTGCATTGATTGTCGTCGGCATCCTGGCCCTCATCTGCGCGATCGCCTGCGCCGTCGTCGGCATCAGCGGCTACTTTGCCGCCCAACAGGTCGGCACCAGCCTTATTACCAACCCGGCCCAGGCCGATGAAAAAGGCCATACCATCGTCGATTACCAGATTCCCTCCGACTTCACCGAAGCAAGCGGCATGAGCCTCTTGGGAATGGATATGGTCATGTATATGGACCCGAAGGGTGGCATGGGTATCTTCATTATGCAAATGCCCGCCGGCACCGATGTGGATCCCGATGCCATGCAGCAGCAATTGCAGAGCAGCGCCAGCAGCCAGAACACCCAACTTGAAAACGTGGAGCAGGTCGGCACCCAGGATGTCACCATCAACGGAGAGACCGTCACCCTGATTATCCAGGAAGGCACCACCGAAACCGACAACGTGAAAACCCGCCAGATGATCGGCGTCTTCACCGGCAAAAACGGCAACCCCGCCTTCCTCATGATCATGGGACCCGTCAAGAGCTGGGACAATGAAATGATCGATTCCTTCCTTGACTCGATGAAGTAAAAAAATCACTTCAGTAAAATCAATCGCGCGGCTTCTATGAAGCCGCGCGATTGATTTTTAATATTTTTTCGCGCGCCGCAGACGGCGCGCGAAAAAATAAACAAAAAATATAATTGACATGCGCCCGCTTTCACTATACTATCCTGCATATACTCCACCTTTTACAGGAGTCCCCTCATGCGATATGGAATTTATTTACCAAACTTTGGCCCTTATGGTGATGCCCACACCCTGGCCGCCCTCGCCCGCGACGCCGAAGCTTCCGGCTGGGACGGCTTCTTCCTCTGGGATCACATCGCCGGCTGGCAACTCGACATCGTCGATCCCTGGGTTGCCCTGACCGCTGTCGCCCTCAACACCCACCGCATCCGCATCGGCACCACCGTCACTCCCCTGCCCCGTCGCCGCCCCTGGAAAGTCGCCCGCGAAACGGTCTCCCTCGATCGCCTTTCCGGCGGCCGGTTGATCCTCAGCGTCGGGATCGGCCTCGGTCAGGGCGAATGGGACGATCTCGGCGAAGTAACCGACCTCAAAACCCGCGGCGCCATGCTCGACGAAGCGCTCGACGTGCTGGTCGGATTGTGGAGCGGCGAACCCTTCAGCTACAACGGCACCCATTACCACCTCAACAACGTCCGCTTCACCCCGGTCGCTCTCCAAAAGCCCCGTATCCCCATCTGGGTCGGCGGTTTCTGGCCCAATGCCGCGCCCTTCAAACGGGCCGCCCGCTGGGACGGCGCCTTTCCCCTCTTCAACCCCGAAGCTCCCGAAAGCGAGCTGGATCAGCTGGAAAAAGCCGTCGCCCTGCTCCAGACAGAAAGGAAAAGCAACGCGCCTTTCGACATCGTCTGCACCGGCATCACTCCCGGAGAAAACCGCAGCCGGGCCGCCGCCATAACGCACAGCTATGCCGAACGCGGCGCGACCTGGTGGCTGGAATGCATCGCGCCTTTCCGTTTCGACAAGGGCTTTGATGAACCCTGGCCCGTCGATGAACTGCGCGAACGCATCCTCCAGGGCCCGCCCGGGTAACCTGTCTAAAGAAATAAGGATTTTAACGCAGAGAGGCAAAGAAGCAGAGCCGCAGAGCCGGAAAAATTAACGACCTGTGCGGTTAGTCTGGGAAAAAAGCCCATATTTTCGGCGGCTTTCTGAAGCCGCCGAAAATATGAATAAAAAAAACATCCTCCCCCCATCCAGCGCGTCGCTTTTTACCGGGAAAACACCTGTTGCGGGACGTAAAAACTGTTTTTGCTCCGCGCTGATGAACAACCGCATAGGTGGAAAATAAATTCTCCCTCTCTGCGTCTCTCTGCGAACTCTGCGTCTCTGCGTTGAATCTGGTTCTGTTGCGTCTCGGCATTGAATCCGGTCCTGAATTTTTAGCTGAAAGGAACCCTTCCGATGAAATGGCTACGCTCTTTCCTGATCATCACTCTGTTATGCTCCGCCTTTGTCGCCGTGCCTGCCCCGCCTCCTGCCCGCGCCGACGCCGCCGATCTCTGGTGGAACACCGCCTGGCCCTACCGCATCCCCGTTACCGTCAGCGGCAGCGGCGTTGCCCAGATTTCGCTCAACTTCACCACCCTCTTCAGCAACCTCGGCCTGAGCGGCGGCCTGCTCGATCTCCGCTCCATCCGCGTCGTCCCCTATAACGGCAACACACCCGGCGCCCCCATCCCCTACGCCGAAACTTACAGCACCATGCTCCACAACGGCGACACCACCACCGGCTGGAGCGCCAACGACGGCACCGTCGCCCTCGACACCTCCCGCCGCACCCAGGGCACGGCCTCCGTCCGCACCATCATCACCAACACCGCTGGCGGCTACGGCTACCCCGGCGCCGAATATCATCCCTCGACCGTCACCGATTGGCGCAATTACGAACTCTTCATTTACGATGTCTGGCCCGAAGTCAATGCCAGCGCGCTCGATCAGGCCCCCGACCTCTACTGGTATAAACTCTACAACACCACCGGCTGCCCCAACAGCAGCATCACCATGGGAGGTCCCGCCCTTGCCCTCGACCGCTGGAACTACGCCAGCGTCTCGCTCAAACCCTTCAATACCTGCACCACCCCCAGTTTCAACAACATCACCCGCATGGAATTCCACACCCGCGACGATGTCGACGGCGACGTCAGCGGCCCGAACGGACTCTGGAACAACGGAGATGTCCTCCGCCTCTGGTTCGACAACCTCCGGCTGGTCGATCAGGACGGCGGCGGCGTCATCAAATGGACCGCCGACGGCAGCGCGACCCGCTACTACATCTACTTCGACACCCTCGCCCATGAAGGCCATCCCCAGCCTGAATTGACCACGCTCGGCGCGGCCTCATTGACCGGCACCGCCGGAGCAGCAGAAGCGGGCGGTTATTACGCCCTCATCAGCGGAGCCGCCACCGGCAGCCTCAATATCTGGGCCGCCCCTCCCGTCGAAAAGATCCTCAAGACCCAGACCGTGCCGATCATGAGCACTGCGTTGCGCATTCAGGCTGCCCGCGATGAATTCGAGCCCTTCCAGCTCGTCGTCCGCGCCCCCAGCGCCCAGACGCTCGCCGTCTCGATCTCCAACTTCACCAACGGCTCCGCCGTCATCCCCGCTGCCGATGTGACCCTGCATCGCGTCGACTATGTCCCCCTCTCTCGCCTCAGCGATTCCTGGGGCCGCATCACCGACTGGCCCGACGCCCTCTATCCCATCGCCCCCGGCGGCACCATTGCCTTCCCGGCCGGCGTCAACCAGCCGCTCTGGTTCACCGTCCACGTCCCCCGCACCGCCGCCGCCGGACTCTATCGCGCCACCGTCACCATCGGCACCGCTACCGTTCCGGTCGAGCTGGAAGTCTGGGACTTTGCCCTCCCCCAACAGATCCACCTCAACAGCGAATGGGGCTTCGGCTGGAGCAGCGTGGTGGAAACCTACAAAGGTACCGTCAGCAGCAACGTCCAACCCTGCTATTGGGATCTGGTCGACGCCTTTTATGAAGATTTTGCCGACCACCGCCTTACGCCGAAGGGCGTCGGCTGGCCCGCCGGCCTTAACTATCCCGGCGGCGTGGAATATGACTGCAACGGCAACCTGCAACCCGATGCCTGGGGCATCTGGGGCTTCGGATCGCTCTCTCAAAAATATCTCAGCGGCGGCGCTCTCGACAACGGCACCGGCTTCCCCAGCTTCGTCATGAAGGGACCCGCCGACAACTGGCCTCCCGACAGCCGACCTTATTCTTTCTGTAGTCAAAGCCGCGGCGACGATCCACCCGGCAACAGCGCCTATAACACCAAATGGTTCCAATACTGGACTTCGGTGAGCAACTATCTCCACGCCACCTCGGACTATGCCTCCAAAGGCTACTACCACATCGTCAACGAACCGCAAACCCTTTCCGATTACGATATCGTCGCCTATCTGGCCAAACAGACCAAAGCCGCCGCCCCCTACGTTCGCATCCTGGTCAGTGAACAGGTCGAACCGGGCATCTACGCCAACGCCACCTACCCCAACGCCAAAATCGACATCTGGCTCCCCACCATCACCAACTACGAAGTCACCAAATCGCAGGACCGCCAGCGCAATTACAACGAACAGGTCTGGTGGTACTTCCTCTACGGAGATCGGCCGCCCCTGCCCAATCCCACCGTCATCGACCGCACCGGCATCGAAGCGCGCATTACTCCCTGGCTGGCCTGGATGGAACGGGTACAGGGCCTGCTTTACTATTCGATCACCGATTGGAACGGCACACCCTGGACCACTCCCTGGAGCAACAGCAGTTGCAACGGCGACGGCTACATGTTCTATCCCCCCAAAGACTCCACCGTGGCTTTCAACGCCTGCAATGCCCAAAGCAACCGGTTGATTCCCTCCATTCGCTGGGAGCTGCTGCGAGAAGGCATGGAGGATTATGAATATCTCTGGTTGGTCAACGGCGGGCAACCGCAGATCGGGGTAACCAACCGCGCCGACGGCATCGCGCAGCAGTTCATCGCTTCGCGCACCCTCTTCAGCCACGTTCCCACCGACATCTACGCCACCCGCGCCGCCCTCGCCGCCCTGTTGACCGGCCCCGGCGCCACCAAAGAAGCCATCCCCAGCGCCGTACAGCCCGGCGGGAGCTTAAATTACCGCCTGGTTTACAAAGCCGGCAGCCTCGACCATACCGTCGTCATCACCGATAATGTCCCCGCCGGCGCGCCCGTCGTCACCGCCACCGGGAATCGCCTGCCGGCCCCCACCGTCAACGGGCAACTGGTGCAGTGGACGGTGCCAGTATCGGCCAACGAAACGTTAACCCTCACCATTCAGGTGCAGGGCGTCGTCTCCGGATATATGAACAACACGGCTCAATTCTCAGGGACGCACTGGCTTACCGCCACCGCCGGCATCCTCGCCGCCAACCAGCGCTTCTACCTGCCGATTGTCTATAAACATTGATGTCATGTCAACTTGGTTCTGAAAACAAATTCGCCCCAGGTGCAACGCACATCCAATCTGTAATCAACACACGCATCCGAAAGACGGAGCAACATTAAACAGGGGCGACCATAAAGGTCGCCCCTACCCCGGAATGTTCTTCGTAGGGGTACCCCTTGTGGGTACCCAACTCAGACGAATCAATGATGTTTTTTCTATCAAATACAATGCGGGGAGTGAGACAAGCGAATGTTTTCCCATGATCGCCGGCACTTGAAACATCAGCGCTGATGCTCAAAGTATCATCGATGACTCCCAAAGTATCATCGATGGCACTCAAGGCATCATCGATGACTCCCAAAACATCAGCAATGACTCCCAAAGCATCAGCGATGGATCTTAAAGCATCAGCGATGGATCTTAAAACATCAACGATGACTCCCAAAGCATCGTCGATGGCACTCAAAACATCAGCAACGGCTCTCCAACAATCATCGACGACACTTTGAGAAAGAACCGAGCTTACCAGAAATAGCCACTTCGATCAATCCCGATCTCACACGCAAATATAAAAAGCATTCGGGGCGCAAGATCTATGATCCTGCGCCCCGAATGCTTGATCGTCAGAAAAGAAAAAGCCTGTGTTTTCGCGGGCTTTCTGAAGCCCGCGAAAACATAAACAAAAAAACTCTCTCTGCCTGTCCCGCGCGTCGTTTTTTAACAGCCAAATGTCCTTTGCGGGACGCTAAAACTGTCCACCGCACAGGTACACGGTTTCAATCATCCCTTCCGCATCACAATCGGCAGGAAGAGAATCCGCGCCGTAATCGCCACCGGCGCCGCCGAATGCGTCGTCAACGTACCGTAACCGTTGTTCAAGGTCACCGTATTGGTCAGATCACCGCCGCCGGCCTGCCACCAGCCCACCAACGACGCCACCTGCACCGTCAACGTCAACGGCAGACTCGCGCCCGGCGCCAACGCTCCATGCCAGGTCACCCGTCCATTGGCATAGGTCAGCCCCGGCGTCCCGGTAATGTAGGCCAGCGCCGAATGCAGCGTATCCGTCAGATAGACCGACGCGTCACTGCCGCCGTTGTTCACCAGATTGATCGTGTACGTAATCACTCCCCCCGGAGAAACCAGAGTCCGATCCGCAGTCTTGGTCGAAGCCTGCAAACCGGGCGCGGCAATCACCGTAAAGGAGGCCGGCACATCGCGCACTTCGTCATTTGCAGCCAGCGTTGCCGTATTGACCACAATCGAACCAAAGAGCGCCGGATCGTTGGAAACGGTCGCTGTAAAGACCAGCCGCACCTCACCACTCACAATGCCCGACCAGGTCACACGGCCCGACGCATAAGCGCTGCCCGCCGGTTGAGCCACCCAACCACCGAACGTCACCGCAGCCGGTAGCACATCCGTCAACATCGCCGTCGCGGTCGGACCGCTTTCCCGCGTCAACACCATCGTATAAGTCACCACACTGCCCAGCGGCACATGGATCGACGGCGTGACCTCGTGTACCAGTCCGGTCGGAGGCAACACCCGGAACCGGGTGAAGAGCGGATCGTGATCCGAAGATCGGTGAGCCGTTTCATCCTCGATCAATGAAGCCGGATAGTCCGCGTTGATATGCACGGCCGACGACTGGACCAGATAGGGCTCCATATCCCGCGTGGCAAAGAAGTGGTCCAACACTTCGGATTCCCCATTGAAGACAAAGGTGTACTGCAACGGCTTGGGGATCTTGGTCGTCACCACATTGATCAACAAGCGGTTGCCCTGAGCATCCGTAGCATTTTCCAAAATCTTGATCGGCGTCGAAGTGAGGTAGTCGTTTAAGTCGCCGACGATAATCACCGGATTGTTGAGATTGTACTGCCGGGTCAGGGTCACCAGCCACGAAGCCTGAAGCTCGCGGCGCGGCAGATTGACCGCCTCATCCCCACGCTTTGATTTCAGGTGATTGACCATAATGGTGAAGGTATAAGGAACGGTCGTGGTCACCCGCATCGTCGCCACATAGGGAGCGCGATCAAAGAGCGCGTAAGTGCCGCCCGAGCAGGGATTGGGAACCACTCTCGGCGCCACCGAATTGGCATAACTCACCGAATAATCGGTCGAGGAGCATCCCTGCCGCTGCGTACTGGAAACGATCGAACTCTTCCAGGTATCATAGACAATCCCGACAGTGATGTCGCGTTCGTCCTGGCTTTCGTAGTAATCGTAAGCAAAGCGGCCGGCATTGCCCAATCGGGTATTGACCGCGGCGACCAGATCCGCCCAGACCTGCTCTTTGCCCTCGACCTCTTCCAGACCGATCACCGAACATCCATGCAGTTCATCGGCAAGCGCTGCCGCACGTTTGGTAAGCCAGAGATCATACTCCGCTTCATCAGAAGCAGACCAGTCGCCCAGATCCCCGTCGCCGTCGTCGATCTCGTCGAAAAGGTTCTCTACATTGATCGTGCAGACTGAAAATTCAGAAGCCAACAACGGCTTGATCGTCGTCGTCACCGGCAAAGCAGGATTGGCCGTCACATGGATGACGCCGGTGTAAGGTTGATCGACCAGCAAGGTATACTTATCGAACATATACCCCATCACGCCGGAAACCGCCGTCGCTGTGATGCGATCGCCGAATTCCGCCAGAGGAAGATCCCGATTCAAACCACCGTTCAGGTACATCAGCCCCTGATAGCCCGTGTAATCTTCCTGGAAGATCCGGGGATCATTGATCAACAGATGATTGGTGATAAAGGAATAGGGCACATAGGCAATCTCAGGATCGCCCACGGGGAAGCGCGATACATACCGGCGCGTCGCCCCTTCCACAAAACCATCCATCCCCAACAATCGCACCCGCATCCCTTCAAATCGTTCATACAGCGTTTCCGGATTATCGTAGGGCGATCCGATCATGGAAATGTCGGCATATCCCGGCATCGCCGAACAGCTCCCCACAATCGTCTGCGCCGTCGGATAAGCCACCTCGGTCGTATTGTAGAATTCGGTGACCTTCCCGCTGAACCGAACCGATTGACCGACCGCAATGTTCTGCGTATTGGTCCAGGTCTTGCTGACATAGATGAAAATGCCGTCCGAGGTTCCGGTATCGCCGTCTCCCGTAGGATCTTGCAGGTAATATCCCGTCCCCGAGACCCCGATTACACAACCCGTCACATTGCTCACCGTTTTGTTCACACAGGGCGACGCCGTGCCGTGTCCCTGAATCTGGTAGATCTTCGGCGAGCTGGTCTGACAGGTCTCATTCAAAAGCACTGAGGTCGATACAGGCGTACCGAAAGTCGGCGTCGGCCGTTCCGTCGCCCAGGCAGCATAACTGGCATTGACCACCGTCGTCGCCGAGGTCGGCGCCGTCACGGTGATCGTGCGGGCGGCACTGCCGCCGTCGGCAATGCTCCCCAGATTCCAGAGCACCGTTCGCGTTCCGGCATCCCAGGTATAAGGCGCCGTCGCTCCCACAAAAGCCACGGAAGCCGGCAGCGTATCGCTCAGCCATCCTGAAGCGGCACTGCCCAATCCATTGTTCACCGTCAACTGATAAGCAAAGGTCGCCCCGGCCGTCACCTGCGCCGGCGCCGATTTGCTGACTTCCAGCACCGGAAGCCGCGTCGTCGTCGTCACCGCACTGCCGGAAGTCACGGTCAACCAGTTCGAAGCGGAAGCCTGATAAACCGCATTGACCATCGCCGTGCCGCCCGTAGCCGGCGCCGTCACATTGAAGGTACGGGTCACACTGGCACCGTCGACCAGACTGGCGACAGTCCACACCACCGCCCCGCCGCCCAAGGTGCCGCCGTCGGAAGCCGAGGCGAATTGCACATTGCCGGGCACCGTATCGGTGATCGCCACATTGGTCAACGTCAACCCGGTCGTGTTGCGCAAAACCAGCGTATAGGTGAAAAGCTGGCCGGGGTTGACCCGATCGGGAGCGGTCTTGCTCAACGTCAGAGCAGCCGCGCCGCCGCCGGGCGTAGGATCGCTGCCCGTGTTCTGAGGCAAAGGAGTGGTAAGGACAGCGAAGTCACTGCTGTTGTTGTCGGTGTCCTGCGCATTGCCGGCCGCGTTGCCGGGTTTGCGCTCCGCGCTCGAGCCGCCCGCCGGAGCCGTCACCGCCGTGCCTTCCACGAAGGCATTGGTAGCATTGCCCCAGCCGATGCTGTCGACGATGTTGTTGGAAGCATCGCGCAGGGCCAGCCCACCGCCGCTGCCGCCGAGCGCCTGAGTAAAGGTGGCATCCTCGGCAACACTCAACGTCTTCCCATACCGGATCAACAGAAAATGGCCGTGAGCCGGGATCGAATCGGCTGCGTCGAAGGTATAAACCGGAAGATTCGTAGTACCGGAAGCAGAACGATAGACGATGTTATATCCGGCCAGAGTCAATAGCGTATCGGTAGCATTGTAAATCTCAATAAATTCAAGATCGGCGTCACTGCTGCCGGCTACCTGCACTTCACTGATGAGAAGCGTGGTAGAAGCAGCCGTAACGGACAGGGGGACAAGCAGCGTTCCGACCAGCGAGGCCAGAACCACCAACAGGAAAACTACTTTTTTCATGGGCGCGGTCCTTTCGTAAAAACTCAGCGTCAACGCCGGTAAGAAGTAGTATAACTCAACTATTGCCTATGAAAAACGAGATCTTATAGCTTTTATATTTTCGCGCGCCGGAGGCGCGCGAAAATATACAAATTCTATAATCATGCTAAGATTAAAGCTATGAAAAATCCATTCGCATCATGGGGCTCCGGCAATTCCCGTAAGTCCAAAGGCAACAGCGGCTCCCGGTCAGGCTCCGGCGCTTCAGAGCGGGGCTCGTCTCAACGCCCTGCCTCCAGCAATCCCAACAGCGTACCGCCGCGCCCTACCCAACCCTCGCCCTATGCCTCCAACGCTTCCAACTATCCCTACGGCAGCAGCAATTATCCATCGGGCAGCAGCAACTATCCTTCCGGCACAGGCAGTTATCCTTCCGGCAACAGCGGCAGTTCCTATCCGCCCGTCCGCTATCCCAACGGATACACCCAGCTGCCTTTGAAACCAACGCCGCGCCGGCGTTCCACCACCACGTCCAGCCGACGCCGTAAGAAGGCCAAAAAAGGTTCCGACTCCTGGGTCGTCTTGCTCTTCCTCGTCGTCACCATCCTATCCTTGTTAGGCATCATCTTTTCCGTCGACCAATCCCGCAAAACGGGAAACGCCGCTTCTTACTTCATCGCTCCAGCTACGATTACCGCATCCATCATCTCCGGATAAAATCCCGTCGTTTATTCAGCCGATCTTCCATCAACTTCTTATACCGCTCCTGCCCCAGGACTCTATCTTCGCACATCACCCGAGAATGTTTCTATTTATTTTTTGACCCCTATGGTAATTCATGAATGCAGACTAAAAACAGTTTTTGCGTCCCGCAACCGGTATTTTCCCGGTAAAAAGCGCCGCGCTGGATAGAGGGAGAGAGTTATTTTTATTCATAGTTTCGGCGGCTTCAGAAAGCCGCCGAAACTATGGGCTTTTTCCCAGACTAACCGTACAGGTCGTTGTTTTTCCGCGTGACCTGACAGAGCGCACGAAAAAGAGGGTTTTTCCTGGTAGGGAGAAAGAAAAGACTTATGTTTTCGCGCGCATTCTGATGCGCGCGAAAACATAAACAAGAAATCAATATTCCCCGTATTCGCAGCCGCCCAATTCACCCTCAAAAACGTCGATCAATGTTTCACTTCTGTAAGCGCGGCGATAAAGTTTCACCGTCCCCTGAGCATAACCGCCGTTCCATAAATGAAGATGGTTTCTTTCTCCGGCAGGATTCTCATAATTGACCCGGATCATCGTCTCCCGGGCACAAACAAAGTCAATCTCAATACGGCTGGTGAGCGTCTGCGCTGAAATAATCCAGCGGATCTCCTGATCCCCGATCCGACAATCGAAATGCTGGCGCGGATGGGTATGCAATTTGGAGAAATTAAACTCGTAGCGCTCCCCCTCGTGATAGAAAATCACCAACAGACGGCGCGGCAATGAACGGCCGAAGAGAACCGGCTGCGCGCCGCCTACATCCAGGCTGGTCAAAGCGAGCCGCTCCCCCGTCGTCCGACTGGTAAAGCGATTACAATTCAACCAGACCCAGGGATTGGTGTAATCACTGCCCCAATTTTTATCCTGATAGCCGGCGCTCTCTTCGGGTGTGACGGTAAAAGTCTCACCGTTGCAGACAATCGAGCCCTGATAGCGGGTCAACATTCCCTGCACATGCCAGAACATCTGGAAAGCATTCGCCCGGCGCAACGGGTAAGAGGCCCCGGGACCGACGCTATAAGACAAAAGCTTCTCCGCCGACAGATCCCACGACATCGTCCCCGCATCGGACATAAATTCCGGATGGGCCTGTGCCTCGGACGCAGAAAGGGAAACGGCCCCTCGCAGACGGCGATCCGAAGCTGTATGCGGTCCAATCTGCACTTCCATATGATCGGGCGCGGCTGAAAAATCGTTCACCCCGTAAAAGTTATGGAGCTGCATCGCCGTCCCTTTGCCCCAGCAGCCCGCTTTCAGCATAGCGTAGGACGGCTTACGCCCAGCCTCCCGATTCACCGGAAGCTGCCCCAGAATCGGTTCGGCGCCGCCCAACGCCGGATTGATCACGAAATATTCAATAAAAAAGGGGCGCAATTCGCCCGTTTCAGCCTGTCGTCCCACCAGAGAATGCCACCACCAATCGTAACCGTGGCGCGCCAACGAACCGGTAAGCATATAACCATTTCGTCCCATAAATCCTCCTTTTATTTTTTCGCGCGCCGCAGACGGCGCGCGAAAAAATATTTTTAGTATTCCCGCCTTTGAAAAACACAACCCACAGCAAGCGAAAAATTACTTCTTCCGAGTCTCGTAAACTGTATCGGACGGAAGGCCGGGCTGCTGGCGCGACATCGTCGCCAGCTTATCACAGCGCTCATTCTCGGGGATTCCCATATGGCCGCGCACCCATCGAAATTCCACCTGATAGCGCTCCGTCAATTCCAACAACTCCGCCCACAAATCGGCGTTCTCCGCCATCTCTTCTTTCGTGCGATACCAGCCGCGCGCCCGCCAACGCTTCGCCCACCCCAACGTAATCCCGTTGACCACATACTGCGAATCGCTGTAAAGGATCACCGGCAGCGGCCGCTTCAACAATTTAAGCCCTTCAATGCAGGCCGTCAATTCCATACGGTTGTTCGTCGTCAGACGAAAGCCGCCCGAAAGCTCTTTGCGGAAATCCGAATAGAGCATCACCACGCCATAGCCGCCGGGGCCCGGGTTCGGATCACAACCGCCGTCGGTAAAGATAATCACCGCGCCGGATTCCAAATCGCTCTGCAACGTCGATGTCGCCTGCGCCACCGCTTTCCCCGGCGCAGCCAGAGCCGCATCCACCACAGAAAGCAGCGTCTCCCCGTTCTTGATCCCTCCCAGCCATTCGCGGGCCTCTTCCAACGTCACAAAGCCCTTATAGACCGCTCCAGGGATGCCCGACACCTGATCCGCCGCGCCCTCCTGGCCGAACCAGCGCGTATACAATCCAGGCTTGCGCCCCTTCACCACCAGATAGTAATTATTCTTAGTCGATTTGGACATAGATCAACCCACCTGCATCGGTCGTACAACCCAACGCTGAGAAAGAACGCATAACTCGGCAGGAATACAAACCTGTCCGGCCTCGATCAATAAATCCCTGGCCCGTTCCTGACCGATATTGAGTCGAGCAAACAGTTCAGGATAAAGATACCTTTCCCATAAGACTTTTCCATTAACCCAACGGTGCAAACCCTCCCAGGAGGTAATATCATGTTGAACCCGACGGTGCAATCCATCCAGTTCCGACTCCAGATTCGCCAGGGAAGTAATCGCCCGCAACCGCTGCTGTAAATCCGCCACAATTTCTGCCCGTCCCAACGGCGGCAAAGGGCCGAAATAGGTCAAAAATCCCGCCTCAATCCCTTCCCGCCATCGGGCCACCAAAGCATTCGCCGCCGCATAAAGAGAAAGCTCCTGGGCCCAACCCAAGAAAACCCGGCGAGTCTCTTCTTCATTCAACCATGGCTGTAAATCAGGGAGGGTCTCCTTCTTTGCCAACCGCAAAGCCCCGGCAATGATCGCCGGCTCCAGCAAATAGTTCTCGATCGAATAGCGCGAAAGAATCCACAGCCGGCTATCCTGATCCTGACTGGCTGCGACGGCCTCATCTTCAACAAAATCTCGATCCAAAAGACCGTGAAGCAACGGTTGCTTATTAACTCGACTCTTTACCTGCTCTTTTCCTCCGACAGGAGTGAACTGCACAGACGGAAACCACTTCGGTAAAACAAGGGCATCCGTTTTTCCTTCAATACAAACCTCATAATAAATCGGACGCGGGCTCATTTTCCTGATCCTCTGCAAAAATTTCATCCAGCAATACCAGCTCGTGCTCGTAAACCGCCCCGGCTATCTCCCGCGAATGCGTCGTCAGAATCATCTGAGCATCATATTCAGCGCAGAGATCGGTCAAAGCGCGCACCAGCAACCGCTGCCAGCGCGGATGCAAATGAATTTCCGGCTCATCGATCAACAGCAATCCCCCGCGCCGCAACCGCAACTGGATCTCTCCCAACAGAAGCAGGATCTGCTTTTCTCCCGAACTCAGCCCTGCAATGCCGAACTCCTGCCCTTTCTCAGATTCCACCTTGATCCTGAAATTTTTATCCACCCCCGCAATCCGTTTCCCCTGCAAAAAGCTATTGACCCGCTTCATAAAACGGGGGAACTCGTCTCCCGGCTTTCCTTCACGCAACGCAATCAAATCCCGATAGTCCATCGCCACCAGAAAGCTCTCCAGAGAGTCCGCGCCCCCCTCTTTCCTTTCAAAACGATAGGTCCAGCTATATTCGACCGGCTCGTTTACCAGACTGCCGGCCCCTTCTTTTATATTTAATTCCCGCCCTTCAGAAGGAAGATAGACACAATTGGGAAATTCCTGGTTATAGGAAATACCATTTGTCGCATAGGCTATTGATCCCTCCCCCCATGAAATGGCATAGGCCTGCCCCACAAAGCCAATTGACACAAAACTTCTTTTGTGGGGAAGAACTGGAAAATCATTCATCTCTATTTTAGCTTTTCCAAGAGCTAACCCTTGAGGCATTACAAAAGAAGGATTACCAGCATGACTCAACAAAGCAAAAATCGTCTCCAGAATCGTCGTCTTGCCCGAGCCGTTACTGCCGGCAATGACCGTCCGCGGCCGCACCTCGGAGGTAACAGCGTCGGTAAAGTCCAGATCGATATCCGGCAGGTTATGAATCGAGTGCAAATGCAGGGATTTCAAACGCATTGTCCACCTCTTATCCGCATAAGCTTTGGCCCATAGAAGGAGGCAGTTCAAACCCTGAAGGCCAATCGGCTTCCAGATTATAACAGCGAAAAGCGCGTCGAAAAAATTCTATTCAGGGTTAAAATACAGCCCAGCTTTTCATCGAGGTAACAACATGCGAAAACTGCGCTGGATAGTTCCGCTCGTATTGGCGATCATCGTTCTCCCGGCCCTCTACATTTCCGGTGGATTACAGAATGCCGAAACCCGGGCGGAGTACCTTGTCGATGTCACGAACCCCGGAAGCGGGGAAATCACCGTCACCATCACCATCACCCCATCGGCCGCGCCCTGGATGCACCTCTTCCTGCGCGATCCCATGCAGGACGGCATTGAACGCATCGCCGATCTCCAGATCACCCGCGACGGAGCCCCATTGACGTACTGGACTACCCTCCCCGGCATCAGGGATGCACAAACCGTCTGGACCGGCTTCAGCCGCGAGCCCATCCATCTCACCTATCGCGCCGTCGCCCTCTGGAAAAAAGGCGAGAACAGCCCCCGCAGTTACCTGGATGCCGATTTCGGTTACCTGCGCGGCATGGTCGTACTCTACACTCCCCTCAGCGGTGAGGATCTCCGCTATCTGCTCAACAACGCCGATTCTCACGGCGACGTGACCGGCAAAGCAACCTTGAACTTTCTCCTCCCCGTCGGCTGGACCGTCGCTTCGCCCTGGGGCAGCGATGAAACGGAAATGCCGACCGCCGAACTGCGCAACGTCTATTTCGGCGTGGGCCCCTTCATTTCTCAATCCATCCCCGGCGATCCCTGCACCTTGCAGTTGAATACTTATACCGGACTGGGCGATGAAGAAAATCAGCGCCTGCAAGCACTGCTCCCGAAACTCTTCCTGGCACTCAAAGAAAGCACCGGCATCCCGCTCAACAGCTATGCCCCCAATTGCGCCCTCACACTCCTGCCCTCAGAACCCATCCATGGCGGAGCCGCCGGCACCAACAGCCTCGTCGTCGAGAACGACGACAAAGTCATCGCCCATGAACTCTTCCACTGGTGGAACGGCGGAACCATCGAAACCAGCACCGAAGCCAACTGGATCAAAGAAGGATTCACCGAATACTATGCCGGAAAAGGACTGTACCGGGCCGGCATCTGGTCGGAGGATGAATTCCTGGAATACGGGGATAAGTTCTACTACAAGGCCGGCGCCGACCGATCAACAACGCCCTTCAGCCTGATCGAAGCCTCTCAAAAACTCAAAAGCGAAGGCGGAGAAACCAACTACAACCGGGTCTATTACGGCGGCGCCTGGATCGCCCGCCGGCTGGACAATCGATTGCAGGAACAGGGGAAATCGCTGGACAACCTGTGGCCGGCGCTTAAGGAACGCAATACCGTCATCACGCCGGAGATTTTCTATGAAGAACTCAAGAAGCTCGGAGGAAATGAACTGGTGCAAGAATGCAAAGAGTACGTTGAAGGACGAAAAGCCCTGACGCCATAACCGGCAAACGATCCAAAAGGAAAGAAATACGACAACCCATACGGTTAGCCCGAAAAACAAATAAAAGAAAAACGCATTTTTGCGGCGGCTTCAAAAAGCCGCCGCAAAAATGCATTAAAGAAAACTCTCTCTGGCAAACCAGCGCGTCGCATCCAGCCGGAAAAGGATCATTTGCGGGACGTTAAAAATGCCCTCAGTACACCAACCATCTAAAAAATTAATCAGCCGCTACCATCACCTTGTTGAATCGCTGAATCAGCAACATCAACACCACCCACTGACAGACGATTCCCCCGATCACATAGAACACCGCCGTAGATTCATGCGCTTCCAGAGCCCAGTAAAGCCGGGCCGGCCAATACGTCGGCACCAATCCACAAAGCAGCTGCCACGGCGAATGGATAAAATAGGCCGCCAGCGGCGGCACCATCACCACCCCGGCCGCTTTCTGCAAAGCAAATCCCTGCACCTTGTTCTGCGCAAAAGCCGCCAGGAAGAGCGCAAAGATCGGCGCGAGCAAAGACGAAGCCAACGCCACCAGCGCAAGCGCCGCCAGGTCCAGCGTCACCAATCCGCAGAGCGGAATGACCACAAGCGTCATCAGAAAGCTCAACAGCGTCGGCATCGTAATGCGATAGATCAGATAACCGGTCAGGGTCAACGGCGTAACCTGTAAAGCGCGCAGCGTCCCATCATCCCGCTGATCCAACAACAAGAACCCGATCACCATCCCAAACATCAACGGGATGACCTGAACAACGAGTCCCATCATCAAAGAAAAATAGGGCGTCACATCAAAGTTAAAGCGAGCCAGAATCAAGCCGGCCAGCCAGGGCAGAAACCAACGCAGCACACCGGCAATGACAAAAGGGATGAACAGCATCCAGCGCAACAGCGAATCCCGCCGCACACTCTGCCAATCGATCGGACCGAGAGAACGAATCGCATTCCAGGCCGTCATCTCAAACTCCTTGCCGGGCCACCACAAAACGGGCAAAGGCACGCCGGCTCAGCCAGCCCATCAATCCTATCCACAACGCGGCATAAAGCACGCCATAGAGCCACTGCCATCCCGCCAACGGCTGAAACGCTCCCGTCAACAGGGTCAACGAAGCCTGAAGCGGATGCAGATAAAAGATCGGACTCGACCAGATCCCCAGATAATCCAGCAACGGCAAAAAGAGCAGCAAAGTATAGCCCATCGAAGGCAACAGATATTCATTGATCGAGTCATAGCGCGCCACAGCCACAAATCCCGCCAGCGAATAGAGCACCGAGGCCGTCACAATCCCCAGCAGCGCCGGGAGAAGCGCAAACCGCGGACCGTAGAGCAACACCATCACAAGTCCATTCTCCACCGTCGAAAGCAAGGCTAACGACAATACCTTAGAAGCCAGATATTCTCCATCCCGCAACGGCGTCACCACCTGAGCTTCCAGCGTCCCTTCACCCTTTTCCAGCAGCACCAGCCCGCCGATAAAGTAAAAGCCGTTCAACAACATATTGCCCAGCACAAAAACCGGCAGCACCCAGCCCCAATCCAGGTTCGGCAGCCAGCGCAGCAGCAGGATCAACACGGTCAAGACAAAGGCCGAAGCATAATAAAAGCCGTTGCGCCATTGCAGCCGCAAATCCAGCACCAGCGTAGCCAGCATCCTTTTGACCATCATCGCCTCCCGCGCCTAATGTTCGCCGCCCAATGTCTGCCCCGTCACCTGGATAAAAACATCTTCCAGCGTCGCTTCCAACGTATGGATCGTCTGCACGGAATGACGACGCAAAAGAGAAAGGAACTCCCCGTTCTCGCCCAATCCCTCCAGCGGAAAATCGTGTTGAGCCGTGTGACCATCGGCCAGATACTCCACCCGCACCTTGCGTTCCCCGTCCCGCAGTTTCAAAGCCCGCGGCGAATCGATCGACTGGATCTGTCCATCCACAATGAAGGCCACCCGATCGCAAAGTTCCTCCGCCACATTCATATTGTGCGTGGTCAAGAAGACGGTCTTGCCCGCCGCCTGCTGCACCCGGATCAATTCTTTAATCCGCCGCGCGCTCACCGGATCAAGCCCGGAGGTCGGCTCATCGAGAAAGAGCAATTCAGGATCGTGCAACAGCGATCGAGCCACATTCAGGCGGTTCTTCATCCCCTTGGAATATTGAGAAACCAGCATCCCCCCGTCTTCTCCCAGACCGACCAACTCCAGCAGTGCCTGCGGCGATTTCACCGGCCGGCCATAGAGCGCTCCAAAGTAAACCAGGTTCTCCAATGCCGTCAGCTTCAGGAAAAGATTCGGCACCTCCGATGCCACCCCAATGCGTTCGTAATAACCCGCTTTCCAATCCGACAGAGGCTTATCGAAAATCTGCACCCGCCCGCTGTAGCCCTTGAGTAATCCGATCAGAATCTTTTGCGTCGTCGATTTCCCCGCGCCGCTCGGCCCCAGAAAGCCGAAGATCTCTCCGGGAGCAATCGAAAAGCTCAGCCCCTTCAAAGCCGGCCGGCCGCTCTCAGGATAGGCATATTGTAAATTCTCAACTTCAACAATCATGGTAACCTCACAGAAATTCCAGAACACGCTGATTAATTCGGAGAGCATCCTCCGAAACAATAAAATGGGCCGCACCCGGCACCAGTGCCACGGTCAAATTGGAAAAGAGCTCCCTCGCTCGTTGAATCACTCTGGCCCCAGGAAAAAAGATGTCGTTTTCAGCCGCCAGCACCAATGTCGGCGCCCGGAAACGCGACAACTCTTCACCGCTTACCAATCGCGGAAAACGGGTTTCCATCTTTACATGGCGGAACGAAGCCTCGATCTGTTCGACCATCTCCTCATGCAACGCGGGATCGATAGCCCGAGCCACCGCAGCCGCCCATCGCCGTTGTCCCGTCATCAGGTACAATCCCAAGGGCAGTAAGATCTCACTCAACATCCGCCAGGATGATCCGGTCACAAAACCAGCCGGCACGATAAAGACAGCCTTCTCGATCCGTTCGGGAGCATAAGCAGCCAACCGCCCCAACACCCCACCGCCGTAAGAGATTCCCAACACCCGGGCCTGCGGAAGATGCAATCCATCCATCACATCACAAAGCCAGATGGCGTAACTCTCATCGGTCGGAGAGAGCCGTGTCTGCGCGCTCCGGCCCGGATGGCCGATCATATCGGGAGCATAAATCCGGTAGTGCTGAGCCAGCGGAAGAAACCATTGAAGCATATAAACACCCAGGGAATTCCCTCCCTGTAAAAAGATCAACGGCGGGGCATCGTGCGGCCCCAAGACCAGCAGGTGTGTTTTACCGTAGCGGGTCTCGACTTCCCGAGATTCACAGGGCAAAGACAATTGCTGAAGATATTTATCATAAAGCGCCATGAAAGCAGCTTCACCCGCAGGCGAACTATAAATGCTCATAAGGTCATTCTCCTTATTTCCACAAGCGTATCGAGATTCAACCAGCACCGTCATTCGTTGGCCTGGATTACCACTCGCTTTTTTATCCCGCCTCCAGCATTTTCCAGGTAGAAAGCGATGCATTGGATGCGGGGAAAAGAGTTTTTTGTTGATGTTTTCGCGGACTTCAGAAAGCCCGGGAAAACATCCGCCTTTAAACAACAAAAGCACTTCCCCCGACCGTAGCCGGCCGGGGGAAGTGCTCTTGAATTCAAGAATTCCCGCTGCTGCTACGGCTCAACGAGATACCGCGCCATCATATCCATCAACAAATCCATCGTCTCCGGATAAGAATCGGCGCCGAAATCATCACGATGCAGGCTGACAAAGAAAAGGGCTTTCATCATTCCCGACACCTCTTTGGGAGAACGTCGGAATTGCATGCCGTCCGCAGTCCAACGCTCCATCATCTGTTCCACAAAGCTGTCGTCATGCTGCAAATGGGCCTGAACCTTTTCTGCGGGCAATT
Organism: uncultured Anaerolineales bacterium; assembly: GCA_964501335.1. Lineage (GTDB taxonomy): Bacteria > Chloroflexota > Anaerolineae > B4-G1 > SLSP01 > CAZCTC01. The sequence continues at coordinate 108,844 of CAZCTC010000005.1, forward strand.
TGCGTATCAGCAGTTCCATGTCTTCCTGATCGAAACTCTTCAAGAAAGCACTGCCTTCCCAAAAGGCAAAAGCCTGCTTCAACGTCGCCTTAAATTTTTCCTGGGCCGGCGCATCCGGCTGCATCACATAACTGAAAAGCTGTTCCCGCATCTGCGCTTCATATTGCTCCAACACATCGAAGAAAAGCTCTTCTTTGGATGGATAAAAGATATAAAAAGCGCCTTTGGAGATGCCGGCAGCGCGGGCCAGGTCTTCTACATTGGTCCGTCGGATGCCATATTGCGCCAGGAACTCGCGTCCTTTTTCCAGCAGCTTCTGTCGAATAATTTCTTTCTCACGCTCTGAAAAGCCTTTGGGCATTTCCACCTCTTCTGTATCCGTGTGACCATTTTTTATTTTCGGTCATATATATTTTAAAACAAATCGTGCCAAAGTCAAGGGAAATCCAGGAAATAAAATAACAGTCGCCCGGCTTTCAGCCGGGCGACTGTTATTTTATTTTCAAAGGCGTATCCTCCCACACCTGCGCCTCGATGTAACGATCTGGCCCCCGTTTTCCCTCAGGATTCCAGTCCTGCGGCAGGCCGAATTCGGCAATCAAAGCGGAAAGCTCGGCTGCCGTATAGACCTGCTACGGACTTTTTTTCTCTCGCTTTTTCAGGTTAACCGCACAAGTCATAACTTTTTATCCCGACAGCTTAAGCGCCGACTTCATCCACCGGCCCGGAGACCGGACGATTCGAGACAAGCGAAAGCGGCCGGTATTCCGCTATGGAATTCTGCAATTCTGCTTTGCCGTGAGTGACACGTACCCAGAACCAGATCGCCGCGCAGCCCAGCAGCATCGCAAAGACACCAATCAAACCGGCTTCGGGCCCAAAAGCGCCGCCGGTCCACAGATCAGTCCCGCCCTGTTGAATGGCAATCCAACCGTATCCTGAAGCCCCACCACTGACGGGAAAGCCGAAAATGTAGCCCTGGAAGAAATTCCAGGTGATATGCAGCCCGATGGGAATGGCCAGCTCGCCGGTCAAAACATAACCCAGCCCCAAAAAAATCCCGGCCAGCATTAAATCAACCGTGCTTACCCACGAAGTATTGGGGTTCAACAAATGGGCACACCCAAAAAGGATCGAAGAACCAAGAAAGGCCGCCAACAATGCGGCCCGCGGCCCCAGCCAGCGAAAGTTCAGCCCTTCGGCCAGATTCTTCAAGAAATATCCCCGGGCAAAAACTTCTTCCACAATGCCGACCACGATAAATAACCACAAGCCGCGGATCAATCGTTCCAACAAAACCCCGTCCAGAGGCTTGATCTCCGTGATCACAATCCAACCGGCGGCCTTTTCGACCAGGAAAATCAAGGTCATCAACAGGCCCCCCAACAACATCCCGAATCCCAGATCGATCCACCAGCGCCGATTGAAATGGAAACCAAAATCGGCCCACGGTCGACGATCGATCCAACGGGCCAGGATCGCCAGGGTTAAACCGACGCCGAGCAGGTAAAAGAGCCGATCCAGCGGATAAAACCACGGAGAGGAACGAAACAACGCCCTTACCCCTTCGGATAGACCTTCCAGCGACGTACCCCTGGCAAGCAAATAGATCTGGGCGCCCCAGGAGATCAGATTGCCCGCCATCAAAATGATCGAGATAAAACCGATCACGCCCAACAAGGCAAAACGGCAAACCATACGGAGTCGATTCTGTTCGGAATTCCAAAACCAGCTTTTCATTCTAAAAACCTTTCATCTGTCCTGAAAATAGGCCCAGAAAAGACTCACCACAGATCGAAGATATTGCAAATAGACACGGAGGACACAGAGAAGAATTTAGAGAAAATCTCCTCTCTTCTTCTCTGTGATCTCTGCGCCTCTGTGGTGAAATCTCTTCTCTTTTTCATCCTTCGGGGTGCCGCCCCCCGCATGGCCTTCTGTCCTGAAAACAGGGCTCTATGGCATGGCCCCAGCCTTATAGCGTCCCGCAAATGATGCCTTCCTTGTGAGAAACGACGCGCTGGATCGGGGGAGAGAGGTTTTTTTGTTTATGTTTTCGGCGGCTTCGGAAAGCCGCCGAAAACATGAGCTTTTTTCAGAGCCGCCCCGACGACGCGGGCTGTCTACTGTCTACTTGCGGCTGTCTACTTCTGCTGAATTTTCATCGCTGCAAGCAAGCTTCCAAAGCCGACACCAAGACGTCAAGATCGGCCGATGTGTTATAGCCCTGAATCGAAACCCGCACCCACGCCCGGCCGTCCCACTGAGTGACAGGAATTTCCACCTTGAACTCCTGATAAAGGCGGGCTTTCAATGCCTCGGGATCGCAGGGCGGCAACGGCAGCGCGGCCATCTGGGAAAACCAGGCCGGCGAGTCCGGCGTGACCGGCGACAGCCCGGTCACCGCTGCAATACGCTCGCGCGCCTCCCGCACCAGCTCGTGACAGCGTTCCCTTACGGCATCCCAACCATAATCAGCCATGAATTGAATCGCCGCCGGGACGCTCAGATAGGCGGCGATGTCGCGCGTGCCCTGATATTCCTGTTCATCGATAAAACGCGAAGCGGTCGGATGCTCGCTCTCCCAGCCCCAACTGACCACTAACGGCGCCAGCAACGGCTGCATCTCCCGCCGGGCATAAACAAAAGCGCTCCCCTTGGGCGCCATCATCCACTTGTGACAATTGAAAGCGCCGAAATCCGCCCCCAAAGCGCGCAGATCAAGCGGAATCTGCCCCGGAGCGTGAGCCCCGTCGATCACCGTGATCAGCCCCGCAGCTTTCGCCCGTCGCACAATCTCCGCCACGGGAAAGATCACGGCGGTCGCCGAGGTAATCTGGCTGATGAAAATAACGCGCGTCCGCGGGGTCACGCCGGCCCAGAAGGCCTCGATCATCTGCTCCGGCGATTCGAGCGGCAAGGGGATCGGTCGGCGAACATACCGGGCACCCCGCCGGGCGCAGACAAACCGCCAGGTACGATCCAGAGCCCCATATTCGTGATCCGTCGTCAGAACTTCATCGCCCGGCTGGAGCGGCAGAGCGCGAATGACCATGTTCAGACCGGTCGTAGCGTTGGGCACAAAGACAAGGTCATCCCGATCGGCCCCCACATATTGCCCCAAAACCGTGCGCGCTTCCCGCATCAAATCGGCGAAACGCCGGCCCAAAAATTCAACGGGCTGACGTTCCAGCTCCAGCTGCCAGGCCTGATAAGCAGCGAAGACGGGACGAGGACAGGCTCCGAACGAGCCATGGTTGAGGAAAATGATATCGGGACGCAGCAAGAAAAGCTCGCGCAAAGTGGAATCGACCATGTAAATAACGGGCTCCCATTTCTAAGGTAACAACCGGGGCTATTTTAATCCAAATTGCTATCCAATGAAATCTCGATTTACCACAAGGGCTGACATTTTTAGCGCCCCACAAATGGCTTTTGTTTGGCATGAAACGACGCGCGGGATGGACAGAGAGAACTTATTTTTATTCATTTTGTCGGCGGCTTCAGAAAGCCGCCGACAAAATGGGCTTTTCTTTCCTTTGTCTTCCGGCAGTTATGCAATACTGTGTTTTTTGCCTGTCTACTGTCTACTTTCTACTGTCTACTTCCCTTTGACACAATTGCGACAAATCCCCGATAAGCGTGCGACATTCCCCGGTTATCCTTACCCCGTACGAGCGAAATTCCATCCAATTCCTGCAACTTCCAACCCATAAGCTCGTAATATTTTCTGTTCCCCAACCCCCGGTACCAGGGAGGGGATTTTGATATTCAGGAGTAAAAAAATGTGGGGAAAAGCCAGACCGTCTAATCTGACATCCTCCCGCCGTGAAAATGCCTCCCTGATCGAACTTCGGCAGGTGGTCAAAACGTTCCCGGTCGGCGGTGGCACCTTCACCGCTCTCAAGGGAGTGAATCTTCAGGTCAACAAAGGAGAATTTGTCGGCATTATCGGCAAGTCCGGCAGCGGCAAATCCACGTTGATCAATATGCTCACCGGAATCGACCGCCCTACCAGCGGCGAAGTCTATGTGGGCGATGCGGCCGTCCATCAACTCAATGAGGGCCAGATCGCCCGCTGGCGCGGACAACAGATCGGCGTGATTTTTCAGTTCTTCCAACTTCTCCCGATGCTGACCCTGGCGGAAAATATAATGCTGCCCATGGACTTCTGCAACAGCTATCCGGCCCGCGAACGTCGAGAACGGGCCCTGCATCTGTTGGAAATGGTCGACATGCTCGATCAGGCCAACAAACTGCCCACCAATATCTCGGGCGGACAGCAACAACGGGCGGCCATCGCCCGCGCCCTGGCCAACAACCCTCCGATTCTGGTCGCCGACGAACCGACCGGCAATCTCGACTCCAAAATGGCCAATACGGTCTTCGAACTCTTTGAACGCCTGGTCAGCGAAGGCAAAACCATCCTGATCGTCACCCACGACAACGAACTGGCCAAACGGGTCAACCGGGCCGTCGTTGTCTCCGACGGCGAAATCATTGAGGATCGTCTGCGCGTCGAATCCGCCACGAATAAAACAGCCCCCGAAAAGAGCCCGGTCGAGCGCCCCACCGTCAAACCCGCCGCCCGGCTGGATCTGAAAGGATCGCAGGCATGAACCGGCCCCGCTGGCGAAAAGTCCTGGCCGATCTGACCGGGAACAAAACCCGCACCGTGCTGGCCGTGCTCTCCATCGCCATCGGTGCCCTTTCCGCCGGTTTCATCATCGGCCTCTACCTTTTCCTTTCCCACGAACTCAATGCGGCCTATCTGGCCATCAACCCTCACGACGGACAGGTGATAAGCGATCCTGTCGATCAAGATATGATCGATGCCATCGCCGCCATGTCGGAAGTCGGAGAAGCTGAAGGCCGGGCCTCCCTGGGACTGAAAGTCAAAGTGAACGGCGAGTGGAAAGATTTGACGCTGGAAGCCCGCCCGGATTTCAATAACATCCAGGTCGATCAAATCACCCCGGAACTGGGCAACTGGCCGCCTAAAAACGAAGTGGTCTTTCTGGAACGCTCCAGCATGGCCGTCATGGGCGTCAATGTCGGGGATAAAATCACCCTCCAGCTCTCCGGAGGAAAAGAACGCCAGATCCTGGTCGCCGGCACCGTTCACGATCTCAATGCCGCCCCGGCCTCGATCGTCCCCTTCTTTCAGGGATACATCACCCTCAGCACCCTGGTATGGCTGGGCCAGCCGGCGCAATTCGATACCATCTACTTCACCGCCAGCGAAAACCGGATGGACAAATCCCATCTGGAAACCGTCACCGGACTGGTCTCCAAGCGTATCGAATCCAGCGGCCGCTCCGTCTATCTGGCCTATACCTCCGATCCGGGAGAATCTCCCATCAACAGCGTCGTCTCCAGCCTGCTGGGATTGATGGGAGCCATGGGGATCTTTATCATCTTCCTGAGCGGTTTCCTGGTCATCAATACCATCAATGCCTTGCTGGCCCAACATATCCGGCAGATCGGCATTATGAAAGCCGTCGGCGCTCAACGAGTCCAAATCTTCGCGATGTACCTGGCCGTCCTGCTGGGATTCGGCGCCCTGGCCTTCGCTCTCGCCGCACCGCTCTCGACCTTTCTGACGACAATCTCCGCCCAGGGGATGGGCAGCCTGCTCAATTACGATTTTCCGGATTTCACCATGCCGCCCGCCGCCCTGGTCCTGGAAGCCATCCTCAGCTTCCTGGTTCCGGTGTTGGCCGGATGCTACCCGGTCTGGAGCGGCACCCGGGTGACAGTGCGCGAAGCGATCAGCGATTACGGTCTGGGCCGCGGCCAGCTCAAAGCGAGCCTGCTGGATCGCTTCCTGGAACAGCTACGCTTCCTCTCCCGCCCCATGCTGATCTCCTTGCGCAACACTTTCCGTCGCAAGGCCCGCGTCGCCCTGACCCTGATCGTCCTGACTCTGGCCGGCTCGCTCTTCATCTCGGTGTTCACCAACCGCACCTCGCTGGTATTGACCGCCGAGAATGTGCTGCGATCGTTTCTTTCCGATGTCAATATGACTACGCCGGGACGGCCGCTGAAACTCTCCGAGCAAATCGCCCGCCGGGTCCCCGGGGTCGTCGATGTCGAAGGCTGGCTGGATCAGACCGGTAACCTGCTCAACGCGGATAAAAAGCCGGTCTCCGCCCTCGCCATCACCGGTCTGCCCACCGACAGCAAAGTGGTCAATCCCCAAATCCTCACCGGCCGCTGGCTCTTGCCCGACGATCAAAACGCCATCGTTCTGGGCTCGGATCTGCCGAATAAGTATCCCGAAATCCAGGTGGGCAATACCATCACCGTCCGGGTGGCCGGGCGCGACAAACCCTTCGTCATCGTCGGGCTTTACCGGGTAATCGGGCAGGTCGAACCGCCCCAGGCCTTTATCCCCTACGACTATCTGGCCCGCATCACCGATCAGGTCGGCGAAGCCACCACCCTGCGCATCAGCGTGGATCAACCCGGCACAGCCTATCACGAACAGGTTAAGGATGCCCTGGTTGCCGCCTTCAAAGACGAAGGGATGGAAGTCTACGCCATCACCGCCGCCTATTACGTCGATATGAACCGCCAGCAGTTCGATATTATCGCCATCTTCCTGCTGGTCATGGCTGTGGTATTAGGAATCGTCGGTGGATTGGGTCTGATGGGAACGATGAGCATGAATGTAATGGAACGCACCCGCGAGATCGGCGTAATCCGCGCCATCGGGGCTTCCAACGGACAGGTCATGGGATTGGTTATCGTCGAAGGAATCATCCTGGGAATGATCAGTTATATTTTTGCGGTCCTGTTGGGATTCCCGTTGAGCACCTTGTTCAACGACGTGGTGGGCTACGCCCTGCTCAACGGCAAACCCGATTTTCAGATTGCCCCCGAGGGTTTTATCCTCTGGTTGCTGATTGTGATAGGGCTCTCGGCCCTTTCCAGTTTCCTGCCGGCCTGGCGCGCTGCCCGATTGACCGTTCGGGAAGTGTTGGCCTACGAATAAACGAAGAAGGAGTTGATTACAATGAAAAAGATCTTGTTCTTAGCCCTGGGATTTTTACTGCTGCCGCTCTTAACCGGCTGCGCGCAGCAAATCGAAGCCGCCCCCACGCTGCCCGCCGTGACCGCAGGAGATGAAAATCAGGCCATCCTGGCCGAGGCACTGGTAGAACCGGCGCACTGGAGTGAACTGCACTTCAACGGCAGCGGTCAGGTCGTCGAAATCCTGGTCAAGCCGGGAGAGACCGTCGCTGAAGGCGCTCCGCTGGCCCGCCTCGACACCACCTATCTGGAACTGACCCTGGCCGACGCAAAAGCCAATGTGGCTGCTCAAGAAGCCGCCCTGGCCCTGCTCAACGTGACCCGGCCCACCACCCAGACGGCCGCCCTGAATGTCGCCAAAGCGCGCGCCAATTCCGCCGCTCCCGACATCGCCTCATCGCAAGCCGCCCTCGCCCAGGCCGATATCGATCTGGCCAACGCCCAACAGGCCTATCGCGAGGCCAAAGAACGCGAGTACTGGGACCCCATGAGCCTGCCCGCCTACGAACAGGCGCTGCGCAAAGCCCAGCTCGCCCGCGATCAGGCCGCCGCACAGGTGGATCGAGCCAAACAATCGCAAAGTTCTTACAGCGCCGGGGTCCGGTTGGAACAGCTGCAACAAGAGCAGCGCCAGGCCGAAGCCGATCAACAGATCCTCCAGGCCCAGGCCCGCCTGGAACAGGCGAAAATCGCCGCCGAACGGGCACAAAAAGAGCTGGATGACGCCACTTTGAAAGCTCCCTTCGCCGGCACCGTCACCGATGTCAAAATCGCCGTCGGCAATCGGATCAGCCAGGCGGATGTGGCCTGCGTCCTCGCCACCCTCGATCAGTTGGAAGTCAAAACCCGCGATCTGAATGAATTGAGCGTGGTAAAAGTCCAGGAAGGCCAGGAAGTCCTGGTCACGATAACAGCGCTGGCGGATAAGAAGCTGCGCGGCCATGTACGGCTGATCGATCTGCAAGCGGTGGATTTCCGGGGCGAGGTTACCTATCCGGTGCATGTAGTGCTGGATGAAGAATTGCCCGGCCTCCGCTGGGGCATGAAAGCAACGGTCGAAATCGCCGCCCCGTAAAGTTCTGCTTTAAAATAAAATATAATTTCGCGCGTCCTGACAGGACGCGCGAAATTATTAAAAACCCTCCCCGTAGCCAATCGACAGCCTGTAAACTTTTTATTCGTTCCCCTGCGACACCAGAATCCCCATCTTGCCGAAAGCTTCCTGCATGAGGTCAAATCCCGACCGGGAAGTCGAGTAATAGCTAAAATTATCATGGACATTCATATTTTCACAAAAATCCACTTACTACAATATAAAACCGGGTATTGCGGGAATAAAGTCTGGCATTTTATTAATTTCTGACTATGATTATAGGGTGACTGACCTCAAGAAATTCCTGTTTAAGGAGATATCAATGAAACCTATCCACCCTCCTATAACTCCCCCACAAAAAACCTGGATCTACAGAACCTGGATATTTCTGGTTACAGCTTTTTTAATCTTTGCACATGTCCGGTTATATCCCTATGCCTTTGATGATGCCTTTATCCATTTTCGCATCGTACGCCATCTATGGGAAAACGGAGTCCCCTATTACAACCTTAATGAAATGGTTAAAGTAAGTACATCGTCAGGATGGGTTATTTTTCTCACCCCGCTCTATGGCCTGGCCAGCACGCTCAACCTGGAAAAAAATTTCCCGCTCTTTATAGCCCTCATCAATACGGCTATTACACTGACCGAAATACTGCTTTACACCAAAATCACAGAAAAAATACTCGGCATTCCCTTATCCCTCCCCGTCAAATTGCTGTTCCAACTCTCCTTTCTGGCTCTGATATTACCTCCCAGTTTCGGACTGATGGAAACACCTCTGGCTTTGTTGCTGGCAGGATTAGGCATCTATCTGCTCTTACAAACCCGGGCCCTGGGATTTACCTTGCTGGGAATCGCGATCTATTTCCGATTGGAAATAGCCGTTTTGCTGGGACTGATCGGTCTGATATTTCTTCTAAAAAAACAATTTTCATTACCCAAAATCATCGGTTACAGTGCCCTCGGAATCTTGCCCTTCGTCTGTTACGATCTATATTTTTTCCATACCATCGTACCGAACTCCGTCATTGCCAAACCAACAGTTTACTCAATTCCCTATCTCAACACGCTACTCAACATAATGGTTTATTCACTGCCGGAAATTCCCTCGGATCAAAGTTTCATCCAGGGATTCCTGGCCGTTCTCTTTTCAAGCACTCTGACAATAACGGGATTGGAAACATTCAAACAGTGGAGAAAAAATCGCGCAATCTGGACAGCTCTCTTCTTTACCTTCGGGCTCCTGATTATCGAAGGATATATTATGGGGCGAGCGCTCATCTTCGAGTGGTATGAGCCACTCTACATGATCCCCATACTGATAGCGACCCTTCTCTGTCTGGTCTCCATGGATCCCGCGAAAAACCTGATCCTGAAAGGCCTCTTCTATCTCCTCTCTCTCATCTCATTTGTCTGGTTGGGCATCGTGTTTTACGCAGGGACTTACGACCCCGGCCAATTGAAAACTTATTTTGAATATGGCTCTCGCGTAAGGGCTTATTTAACCGTAGGCACCATTCTTTACGAGGAATATCCCAACGCCACCCTGCTGACTTCTGAAATCGGAGGATTGGGATATGCTTTCCAGGGAAAAGTCGTCGATGGAGTCGGCCTGGCCACTCCCGGCGCCCTGGCCTTTCATCCCATGCATGTTCCCGAAGAACGCATCAGCGGCATGGTAGGAGCCATTCCTCCCGGCTATGTTCATCTCATTAAACCTGAAATTATTGTAAGTTACGATATTTTCTGCGAAGCTCTCCGCCGGGACCCGCTACTGGAAGAGTATAATGAAATCATCCTTCCGGCCTATTTGCCCGCCGAGGCCCAATACGCGAAAAAAGAAACCATCATGGGCAGTAAATATCTAAGAATTTATATTCGTAAAGATTTACCTCTGACCGAACGTCTTACGGCACTCGCTGATAATTAGCCCAAAGGATCAATCAACCCATAGGGGGCGTGCAACATGCCACACGCCCCCTATGATTGTCAGGAACAACAATCTCATTAAAATTAAATTGTAATCCCTTAATTGCCCCTATAACTCACTCGAGGAGGCCCAAAATGAAAAAGGTCTTTTTATCATGCCTCTCCCTCAAAAGGCCCCTCAACACGGGAACAATGAAATCATTAGCCTTATGGCTGCTCCTCATAACCGCCCTGAATTGCACAGCCACCGCAACAACCGCATCTCCAACCTCGCCTCAACCTGCTGAAAGCTATGATATCGGCCAACCCATCCTGACCGACATCTACGTCTCCCCCTCCGGCTCCAACAGCAATTCAGGACAATCCCCAACCACTCCCCTCAAAACCATCACAGCCGCCTGGGCCCAGATTCCCACCGGAACCCTGACCGGCACCGGCTATCGGATCAATCTGCTGCCCGGCACCTATCCATGTGAACCCGCCGAACCTGACGATTGTCGGAACGGCTTCGGAGATCGCCACGGCACCGCCCAATATCCCATTATCATCCGCGCCTACGGCTCCCGCCCTACGATCCGCGGGGGTTTCGACCTGGCCAACCTCAGCTATTTCTATCTGATCGACCTCAATCTGGTAGGCGGCGGAGCATTGCCCACCAATCAATCCGGCAACAATCTGCTCCATCTCTATAACAGCGACCATGTGCTGTTGCGCCGGGTCAATGTAGAAGGGCCGAATTGCGACACAGACAGCTGCAACAACCTTCAAGAAACCTTCAAAGTCAATCAAGTACAATATCTTTACCTGGAAGACAGCACCCTGGGAGGAGCCTGGCACACCGTCGTGGATTATTTCTCAGTCCAGTACGGACATCTGCTCAACAACCACCTGCACACGGCGGGACAATGGTGTATCTACATCAAAGGCGGGACCTCCTATCTTCGGCTGGAAGGGAACGAACTGGAGCGCTGCGCCCTGGGATTTCAGGCAGGCCAATCCTCCAATCTGACCGTCATGCGTTCCCCCTGGCTGCACTACGAAGCGTATGACATCAAATTCGTCAACAACCTGCTGCACGATCTCCCCGGAGTCGGGCTGAGCGTCACCGGCGGCTACAATATCCTCTTTGCCTACAACACCCTCTACCGTGTCGGCACCTCCACCGGAACCGGCTACCCGCTGATCAATACCGCCCCGGGAGAACGGGGATGCAATGCCACTGATGAGATCCCTTCCCCGGTTCCTGTCTGCACCACCCTGACCGGCCAGGGTGCCTGGGGCCCCAACATTCTTACCGACAATCTGCCCGCTATCCCCAACCGCAATATCTACATCTACAACAACCTGATCTACAACCCACCGCCTTCTCAGACCCAATACACCCACCTCTCCGTGGCGGCCCCACTCGCACTTCCCACTGGATTCCAAAACCTGCCGGCGACCATTGCTTCCGACCAAAACCTGGTTATCGCCGGGAACTTCATCTGGAACGGCCCAACCGACCACCCATGGGGCATCGATGAAACGACCGGCTGCCCGCCAGGAAATCCCACCTGCAATCCCACCCAGTTGACCCTGAGCAATACGCTCAACCTGACAGAGCCCCGGCTCATCGCCCCGGAAGCCGGTAATTACCACCCGGCCGCCGGCAGCGCCATTTTCAGTGCCACAGTCTACCCGATCCCTGATTTCAGCTGGACTACCTTCACGCCGACCGTTCCAGCAGGCACCCTCACCAACACCGTCGCCGTCGACCGTGACGGCAGATCACGCGGGCAAACCGGTCCAGCCGGCGCCTATGTGGGAAACAACAACAGCCTGGGACATTTTCTCTACCTGCCCCTGGTATTGAGAGCCGGTTTAGGACTACGATAAGATGAAATTTCTGCGCACCCTGATTTTAACCCTGCTGCTCAGCTGCACACTGGCCTGTTGTCCCGCTCAACAGCCGCCCGAGCCCCAATATGGACGGGAATACAACCCGGAACGTCGAAAAGCCGGCGTTCCCATCATTCCAGAAAATTGGGAGCTGGAAAAAGTGCTCACAGGAGAATCTCTGTGGGTCAATCCCGACCGCATCGAGGATAGAGCTGCCGGCATCCCCACACACTGGTCCAAACATTTGAATTACCGTACCGGAGAACTACTGGCGGAAAGCGACATCTATCTGGGAAAAGAGGATTACACCACGCCCGAAGGAACTCGGCGAGAATACCTGAGCAGTACTTATCGCTATCAAGTCGACGAATACGACGATGAAAAGAAAATCGGCTGGGAATTTACCCTTTATAGTGAGGAATCACCGCTCGGGAAAAAACTCTCCCTGGAAGAGGCCCAGGAAGTTCTCACTGAATGGAATTTAGAATTCCCCTAAAACACTTTGACTAAGTTTCGACCTGTAAGGTGGACATTTAACTTCCCGCAAAAGGCTTCTGTTCGGCTAAATACGACGCGCGGTGCGAAGCATGCAGAGAGAGTTATTTTTATTCATGTTTTCGGCGGCTTCAGAAAGCCGCCGAAAACATGGGCTTTTCTTTCACTTGTTTTCCAGGATAATCGCACAGGTAGCTAAGAGTTCGTACCCTTACGAATACACGCAAAAACGTAGACCTTCAATTTATCATTGCCCCGGCGGAGCCTCGATCGCTTCCCAGCAACAGCCTTCCGCCGCCGCAATCAACTCGGGCGTAAGCTCCAGATGCCCCTCCTGCACCGCTTGAATCACCCCCCGCGCCGCCCCATAAATAATCGCTACCAGCAACGGAATCGGTAGCGGTTTGACTACGCCCTTTTGCAATGCAATGCCTAAGGTCTTACCGATATTGATATCGAAAATCTTCTCTTGATCGTGGCTCTCTTCATCGAGATAAGCCGCATGATGATGCAATTCCAAAAATGTGTAGGCCAGTGGATGCGCCAGAGCATACTCGATCATCCGTACCCAGAAAAGATGAAACTGTTCCCGGAAAGGAGCTTCAAAAGGGAATTGATTCCATAACATCTGGGCCATATCCCACTTCAAATCTCGATACAATTCATTGACGATGGCTTCTTTGCTGGAGAAGTAATGATAGACCGTTCCTACTGCGACCCCGGCCCGTTCAGCGATCAAAGGTACCGAAGTCCCATAAAAGCCGGCTTCAGCAAACAAGGCCAGAGCCGCATCCAGGAGCGCGGCCCGTTTATCCGACACATGTCCGGCCGGAGTTGACGAATGAGTACGAGGTGACATAAAATTCAACCTTTCCGGGCGCACCGATCCGGGGCCCTTATGCCCCCTTTATAACCGCTGCGCCCGGTTTGTCAATCAACTCCCATTTATTCCGCGCTCTTCAAAGCCCGCCCCGCAATCTGAGGTACCCAGCCACGGGGAAGCAACCGGGGCAAACTGACCAGGAACTGATTGTACAGTCCGGGCACCGTCACCGGCCGCTTATGCATCAAAGCGCGATAACCTTCTTCCGCTACAAGCCGGGCACTCATCGTATCGCTGCCCTTCTCCACGCCGGCCCGCGCATGGAACCCCGTATCGGTGTTCCCCGGACAGAGTGCCGTCACCGTCACACCGGTCCCTTCCAGTTCAACATGGAGCGCTTCCGAAAAAGACAGAACATAAGCCTTCGTGGCGCAATAGACCGCCATCGACGGCGTCGGAATGAAAGAACCGATCGAACCCACATTGAGAATCCGCCCCTGCCCCCGCTTGATCATCCCCGGCAGGAAAAGGTGCGTCAGATGCGTCAACGCCAAAATGTTGAGCTGCAACATATTCAGCGTATCCTTCGCTTCCACCTCTGTAAAGGGCGTATAAATGCCGTACCCCGCATTGTTGACCAGAATATCGATCGGTACCTGCTGGGACTCCAAAGCCTTGAAAAGTTCTTCCGGTGCCTGCGGCCGGCTCAAATCCATCGGAATGACCAGAGCCTTGACTTTATAAGTGCGCCGGATTTCATCGGCCAGCGCGTTGAGCTTTTCGGCATTGCGCGCCACCAACACCACAGGGTGTCCATGCGAAGCAAAAATTTTGCTGATTTCGTATCCGATACCATTCGAAGCGCCAGTGATCAATGCGGTCATTTCTTGAGTAGCCATCATGCTCCTTGAAAACAGTGCTTAAAGGTTAAAATACCGAATGAAAGTTCATTCGGTATTTAGTATAGCGTTAAAGCATAGGTTTGTCAAGAATGAATTTTCCATCAAATAGCATTCATCCATCTCAGCATAAAATCCGCCACCGCTTTCCAGCCCGGTTCCAGCATCATGCTGTGCCCCATCTCGGGAAAAATCGTGGCCGGCGCACCGTAAAAACGCCCGGTGCCCCATACCACCGCCGGCAACACCGATCGATCCTGCGCCGCCCCCAATACCAGCTTGGGAATCCTCCAACTTCTAAACTTTAACGTATTGGGAAGAGGCTTCAGCAATTCCCAAAAAACCGCATAAGATTCGCCGCCGCTGTGAGCATAAGCAGAATCCACAATCTCCCGGGGTGTATGGGCCGAAAAAAGTAAATCGCGGTACAGCTCCGGCGTCTCGATAATGGAGCGCATGTGCCCGGTAATCCCCGTCTTGAGAGTCGCCCAAGGATGGCTTAAAGAGAAAGGAATCAGCCCGGGCAGCAATCCGGTCGGCGGGGCCGCCGCAAGCAACACGGCAGCCGGCGGACTGTATTCATCAAAATAACGCTGCACGACCATCCCGCCCATCGAATGGCCGATCACAATCGGCTCCCGCGGCAGGGAGCGCGCCACCTGCCGCACATCGGCGACATAATCCATCAACCGGGCTTTCTGCAACCGCTCCCCACCCTCACTGGCCCCGTGCCCGCGCAGGCTCACGGCATAGGACCGATACCCGTGCTCCGCAAAATAAGGCAGAAAATTCTGGGCCCAAACCCAGGCCGAATGGAACATGCCATGCACAAACAGCAGGGGCCGGCGCCGGGCCTCCCCCGGCGGCTCACAGGAAAGCACTTCCAGATTCAAGGGATTTTCAATGGGAGGCTCATAAAACCGTCTAAAATCTTCCAGCTCTTCATCATAATGACTAAAATCCACCCTTTCGCCATTTTCAGCCACCGGGCAGACAAAAACAAAAGGATCTTTTTCAGGGTAACAGGCATCGCCCTCTTGATAGAGCGGCTTAGCTTTCACATCTTCCGCCAATCCAGGATCGAAGCCCCCTCCCAAAAGTAGGTTTACAAAAACAAAAATTCCCCCCTTCGTCTCCGCCACCACCCGGGCTTCCCGAATCACACCATTGCCAAAGGACAACAATACAGTCTCTTTATCTTTCCATTCACTAAGATTCAACTGTAGAGTGCTCAGCTCGTCGCCATACCCGTATTCATAACACTCCATCTTAATTTTTGTATTCAGCTCCATAGCACCTTTCCTTTTTTACACCCCGCAGCAGGCATTTTTCTGTAAGAAACGCCGCGCAGGTTGGGGGGAGAGTTATTTTTATTCATATTTTCGCGCTGGCAGCGCGAAAATATGGGCCTTTTTCCCAGAGTAATCGCACAGGTTGGAATTTTTTTGTTAGCGCGCATAACTTCTGGGATCAAGGGCGACCACATCGGGCCGCCCCTACGCGAACACCGCCAATGTAGGGGTACCCCTTGTGGGTACCCAATCCTGCCAACCCATTTTCATCCTTCGGGGTGCCGCCCCCGGCATGGCCTTCTGTCCTGAAAATAGGACTCTATGGCATGGCTCCGGCCTTGTAGCGTCCCGCAAATGACGCCTTCCCCATAAGAACCGCCGCGCTGGATCGGGGGAGAGGTTTTTTGGTTATGTTTTCGTGCGCATCCGAATGCGCACGAAAACATAGCCTTTTCCAGAGCCGCAGCCTTCCCCTTACTCCAGCAAGGTGCAGGCAAACCGCAAGAAAGCATAGACATCCGCAAAATTGCTCGCCAGCCCCATCGAGATTCGCACCGCACTAATGCTCTTATGGAATTGCTTCCGCATCGCCCGCTTCAATTCCGGAAACGAAAGCCCCTGGCTGTCCTTAAAAAACTCCCGCATAATCTCCCCGGTCAGGCCGTGCGCCACCTCCCCCGCCCCCGGATTGCAAAAACAGCCGGTACGAATGGAGATGCTTTCCGCATTGGCCAGCTGCTCCACCTGACGGTCATCCATCGCCTGGCCATCGCGCCCGTAAAAAGTGACCGTCACCGTCCCGGCGCGCTGATTTAAAGTAGCCGGGCCATGAACCCGCACCAACGGCTGACCGTTGCTGTGCCGCAAAGCCGTGAGATTTTCCATCAGCCACCCCGTCAAACTGATCACCCGCTGATGCACCGTCTCAATCCCCACCGAATTCAAATGCCGCAAGCCCATCTCCACAGCGGGCAGACTGAGATAATTGACCGTGCCGTCTTCAAAAGCCGCGGCCCCCTCCGCAAAATAATGACCGTCTCCCTGCACCGAAGCGATCGAGATGGTCCCGCCGGCATACCAGGGACGCACCAGCTTTGCCAGGGCCGGCTTCCGGGCAATCAAAGCCCCGACTCCCGTCGGATAACCAAACATCTTATAAAACGAAAGCGGCACAAAATCCGGCTTCCACCGCCCCAGATCGAGCATATTCGTAGGGGCAAACGCCGCACAATCGACCAACACATCCCAACCCAACGATCGAGCATATTCGATCAATTCCAGCGGATGCTGCACCCCCGAATAGTTCGACTGCGCTGGATAGGCAAAAAGCCTGGGAACCGTCGCGCCGTTCGGTTGCAAAGCCGCCTCCAACGCTGACTGATCGATAAAGAGATCCGGCGCCACCACCGGAACATAGGTCACCGCAGCCCCTTTGTGACGGGCAAACTCCCGAATTCCATTGACCGAATTATGGTTATCGAAGGTCAAAACGTACCGCCCCCCTGGTTGAAAGGGATACGATTCTCCCACCAGTTTCAAGGCGCCGCTGGCATTGGCCGTGAAAATTACCGTATACTCTTCAGGGTCCGCATTAAAATAATCCAGCACATAGGCCCGGGCCTGTTCCACCAACCGCGTCATCGCCAGCGAGGTGGAATTTTGCGAATGCGGATTCCCAAAAATGTGGCTTGCCAGCAATTCCTGGTGCTGGCGTAGCTGGCCATCAGCATACAGGCCGCCGCCGGTGTAATCCAGATAGACATGGCCGATTCGCTCCAGCCGAGAATATTCCTGAGCCCGCAATTCATCCAAAGAATGGGTCTCAGCATACAAAGGATAGGCGCGCTCAAAAGCAGAAAGGGCCTCAGCCATAACTTCAGGACAGTACTGGGACTGCATTGTGTCGGGCATCGTCAAGCCTCCTATGCGGTGTGCATAACCTGAAATTTTTATGGGGAATGGATTTTATGATTATAAAGCCCCCCCTTACCGGCCCCACATAACAACTCTCCTCAAAAAAAAGTTTTTATTCCTATTTTTACCTTAGTACTACTTTCCTGTTTTCCCTTCCTGGAATTTTGTGCTAAAATCTTAAAAGGGAGGGAAATGCTATGAGTCCAACCGACGACGATCCCAAAACTCCGTTATTTAATCCCGGAAAGGCCGAATGGCTCCAACACCAGGGCAAGCAAGCGCTGAATGAAGAACAGCGTGCTTTGTTGTTGGCATTGGCCCAACTGGAAAGCGAAAAAGGACGCCCACTCACACCCGAAGAACAAGAAACAATTCAGGCGTTGGCAGCTGGCATGAAGGGATATGACGCTCAAGAGATCGCCCGGGCGGTGCAGCAAATGGTGGAAACCCCTACCGACCCAAATCGTAAAACTTCCTGGCCAGAATTAAGACGGCGTAAGTAAAAAACAGGGAGCCTGTAAAAAAGGCTCCCTGCTTGTTTCTTCCTCGGGGCTTCCGGCTCGCTATTCCTGAGCCTTGCCTTCTGACCTCAGGGACCGCAAGAACGATTCCGCTACGGTACGATTGACCCCACGGAATTGACCCTCTTCTGCTGTCGGCGTGACGATCCCCATATCACTCAACAAATCGATCAACCGTGCCGCACGGGTATAACCAATCCGCATCCGCCGCTGCAACAGCGAAACCGAAGCCCGATTTTCCGCCAGCAACACTTCCACAGCCGTCGGCAACAAAGAATCCTCAAAGTTCTGCCCCACCGGCGTCTCATCCACCAGCTCCGGGAAAAGGGCCGGCTGAACGCCTTTGGACGATTCTCCCGCCGGGGTCGGCAAAACCATCTTCGTCTCCAGAGAACCCGGCTCAATCGAATCCCGCCAGTGCGCAATCAATCGGTTCAGCTCATCGTCCGAAACAAAGGTCCCCTGCATCCGCAATGGTTGCCCGGCATCCGGCGGCATGAACAACATATCGCCGCGGCCCAACAACCGCTCCGCCCCCGGGGTATCCAGAATGACCCGCGAGTCAATCGACGAAGCCACCGCAAAGGCAATCCGCGCCGGGAAATTCGCCTTGATCAACCCCGTCACCACATCCACGCTCGGTCGCTGCGTCGCAATGATCAAATGAATGCCGGTAGCACGGGCCATCTGCGCCAGGCGACAGATCACCCGCTCCGTTTCCTCCGGCGCCTGCATCATCATATCGGCCAGTTCGTCCACCATGACCACGATGTAGGGATAAAGAGCATCGCCTTCTTTGGCCGCCCGCCGGTTGAAATCTTCCACGTTGCGGGCGCCCACCTCGGCAAACCGACGATAGCGGCTGTCCATCTCCCGCATGACCCAACGCAACGCCGGCACCACCCGATCCACATCTACAATCACCGGAGCCAGCAAATGCGGAATGCCGCCGTACTGCGTCAACTCCACCCGCTTGGGGTCGACCATCAACATCCGCAGGGTATCAGGAGAATTCTGCAACAACAGAGCCGCAATAATCGCATTGATACAGACCGACTTCCCCGAACCGGTGGTGCCCGCAATCAACATATGCGGCATGGAACGCAAATCGGCCGATACTGCCTGTCCGGAAACATCCTGTCCCAACGCCAGCCGCAGGCTCCCTTTGAGATGTTCGAAATTTTCCGACTCCATCACATCTCGCAACGCCACCACGGCCGGCTCGACATTGGGAACCTCGATGCCCACCAACCCTTTGCCCGGCACCGGCGCCTCGATCCGAATGCGCTGCGCCGAAAGCGCCAGCGCCAGATCGTCGGCCAGCCCCACAATCTTGCTCACCTTCACTTTGGTCGTTTTGTCGCCGCGCGTGGTCACGAAAAGCGGCTCGACCCCAAACTGCGTCACCGTCGGCCCGCGGTTGATCTCCTTCACTTTAACCGGGGCGCCCAGGCTGGCCAGCGTCTCCTCGATGATCCGAGATTGCTTCCGCAACAGATCCTGGCTGAAATCCTGCTCGCTGCCCTGTTCCAACAAATCAGCCACCCGCGGCAGCCGCCAGGCCTGCGTGCCCACTGGAGTCGGGGAGATCTTCATCTCACCATTACCGTTGCCGTTCCCCAGCCCGTTGCCGGCATTAATCGCCGACGCCGCATTCGGCCGTGCCGCCGCGTTGATCTGCGGCTCATCGCCCGGCTTGCCGGGCTTCCCCTTACGATTGCTTCCCGCCGCCTCGACCGGCGCAGCCTTCTCCACCGGCTTTTCAACCGGCTTCTCCGCCGGTTTTTCCGGCTCTTCACTGCCCAACAGCAACGGCTGCCGCGCCGGCACGACATTCACTGGCCGCGCCCCCCCGGTATAGATTGGGGGATCGTCGAAATCAGGCAGCATATCGGAAGGATCACGCTGCCGGCCCGACATCAGCATCTCAATCGCCTCCACCGGCGTCAATCCAGCCGTAAACGTAATCACCAAAAACCAGGCCGGAATCAAGACCACAATCACCCCGGCCGAGCCGATTGTCTGCTGCCCAACCAGCAACAAATTGGCGCCCAGATAGCCGCCCCCCAACCCGCGTAGAGCCAGATCCAACAAACTGGCTTTGGGATAAATCCAGGTAGCAACCAAATGCAACGTAATCAAGGCAATAAAAAAGCCAAAAGCAATCCCGGCCACCTGCTTCTTTTCCGGCCAGGGAATCCGATCCCCAAACCGGCGTAAGACCAACCAAAACCCGATCGCGCCGATAAACAAGGGCACCACATACATCCCCCAACCAAAACCCTGTTTCAAAAATTCAATCCAGGGTCCGGTCAAATCTCCCGGCTCTGAAACCATACTGAGAATGGTCAACACCGCCACCAACAACATCCCCCCGCCCAACCAATCGAGCTTCTGATCGGTCGTCATCTGCAACCGCCACCCCGCCGGCCGGATCTCCTGCCGCCGCCGGCTGCTGCTGGTCCGGCGCGTTCCCGATGAAGAAGAACGCGAGGAAGATGCAGAACTGGAACGGCGCGGCGCAGGTGTGGTCACCGGAACGGGTGCCGGTGTAGCCGCCGGCGTCGGCGCGGGCGCCGGTTCCTGAGCCGGTGCAGTTGCAGGCACGGAAGCTTCTATTTCTTGATTGCTATTACTGGCTTTTTTCGTCGGCATGATTGCCTCGTCCCTCCCCATTCCGCCCTCAGGGCGGCAAAAATTAAATCAAAGCGGCTTCGACGGCCTCCGCCACCGAGCGCACCGGAATCGTTTGCACCGTCTCCGGCACCCGCAGCCGGTTTCGCCCCAGGCTGCGCGGAATGATCACCCGCCGGAATCCCAACCGGGCCGCCTCGGTTACCCGCTCTTCCAGCTGGCTCACCGAACGGACTTCTCCCGAAAGTCCCACCTCACCCACCAGCGCCAGATCCGCCGCCACCGGCCGATCGCGCACCGATGAAGCCAGCGCCACCGCCAGCGGCAAATCCAACGCCGGTTCATCGATCTGCAAGCCACCCACCACATTGGCAAAAACATCCTGATCGCCCAAGCGCACCCCAACCCGCCGGCTCAACACGGCCACGGCCAGCAACAACCGGGTAATATCCATTCCATTCGCAGTCCGGCGAGGATTGCCGAAGCTGGTCGCACTGGAAAGCGCCTGCACTTCCACCAACAGAGGACGCGTCCCTTCCATTGTAACCGCAATCGCCGAACCGGGTACATTCACCATCCGCTCGGCCAGAAACAGCTCCGAAGGATTGGCCACTTCAACCATGCCCTCTTCTCGCATCTCGAACACGCCCACCTCAGAAGTCGCGCCGAAGCGATTCTTCACGCTCCGCAAGAGCCGATAAGTATGAAAGGGATCGCCTTCCAGATACAGCACCGTATCCACAATATGTTCCAATACCTTCGGCCCGGCAATCGCCCCTTCTTTCGTGACATGGCCCACCAGAAAAACCGGCACCCCACTCGCCTTGGCCCACCGCTGAAAACGCGAGGCACACTCCCGGATCTGACTCACACTCCCGGCCGCCGAAGAAAGATCGTCAGCCTGAGCCGTCTGAACCGAATCGATAATCAAGGCCCGCACATCCGGCCGCATCGCATCGGCCTGCGCCAGCACCGCGCTCACTTCGGTCTCCGGGAGCATAAAGAGATCATCCCCGGGAATACCCAACCGCTGGGCCCGCAATTTGATCTGTCGCGGCGATTCCTCGCCTGAAGCATAAAGGACCGGATTTGTCGGCGTAGAAAGCAAGGCGGCCACCTGCAACAACAACGTAGACTTGCCGATCCCCGGCTCCCCGCCGATCAATACAATAGAACCCGGCACCAGTCCCCCGCCCAACACCCGGGAAAATTCGCCCAACGAAACGGGAATCCGTGCGACATCAGCCAGATCCACCCGGCTCAACGGTTGAGGCCGGGCGGCAGTATGCGCGCCCGCCGCCGCCGCCGATGATCGCCCGCTGCCGCCTTCCGGCTCCGCCAGCGTCTCATTCAAAGAATCCCAGGCCCCGCAATGGGGACATTTTCCCATATGCCTGGCAAAGCTCCAACCACATTGCTGACAGACCCATCGCACTTCCGGTTTTGCCACTGCTCCTCCTCTACCCCCACTCCGGCGATTGTCGCCCTGTCCCTTAATCATACCAGAACAAAGGTTCTACGCAACTGACCGATTCCAATCAGATCCTTTCTACCCCGAAACAGCGGAAATGCAAGCGGCCGCCTGAGATCGTAATTTAAAACGGCAGGACTATAATACATCCATTCCAACATTCCCAAGTCAGGAGGCGCAAAATCTATGATCACTCCTCCCGGTTTACTGGCTGACGCCATGCTGGGCAAACTGGCCCGCTGGCTTCGTCTACTGGGTTACGACACCCTCTACATCCACGACGATGATGTCATTCTGGCGGCCCGGGCCCGGGCCGAACAACGCATCTTGCTCACCCGCGACCACGAACTGTCCGAACGGAAAGGGCTGCAAACCATCCTGGTGGCTTCCGGAAAACTGGAAGAACAGCTGACCCAGATCCTGACCACGGTCGGGCCGCTCCCTCCCGACACCCCTCCCCGCTGCATGGAATGCAATGTCCCGTTGATCGAAATCAGCCGCGAAGAAGCGCAGATCGAAGTGCCGCCTTATGTCGCCCAGACCCAGGAGCATTTCCGCCGCTGCCCGCAATGCCGCCGCATCTTCTGGCACGCCACCCACTGGGAAGGCATTCAAAACCGTCTCACCCAGGTCACGCAACAGCTGGCAGAACAAGATTCCCTCGTGGAATAACTTTGATAAAAACAACAATTGACAAATTCACTAAGCCGGTTATAATCACTCCGCAGCCGACCCCCAAGGGGCGGCTCGCTATTGTGTAAGGGTGGAGGAACATCGTGTACGCAGTGATTAAATCAGGTACTCACCAGTACAAAGCCACCGTTGGGGGCGAGCTGCTCGTTGAACTGCTCCCCTACGAGGTGGGCACGCAGGTCGCACTTGAAAATGTCTACTTGGTGGCCGACGGAGAAGAAGTCCAGGTTGGACAACCCGTTATCCCCGGAGCCAAAGTTCTCGCCACGATCGTCGATGAGATCCGCGGGCCAAAAGTCATCATCTTCAAATACAAGGCCAAGGAACGCTATCGCCGCCATCAGGGTCACCGCCAGAACTATATGCGCCTGCGCGTGGACGAAATTGTGAAGGGGGCGTAATCATGGCACGCAAAAAGAGTGGCAGCACTAACGGACGCGACAGCAACGCTAAGCGCCGCGGCGTCAAGAAGTACGGCGACCAGCGCGTCATCGCTGGTAACATTCTGGTCCGGCAAGTGGGCATGCATATCAAACCCGGAATCAACGTCGGCATGGGCAAGGATTTTACCCTCTTCGCCATGACCGATGGTGTGGTGAGCTTCGATCTGGTTCACGGGCGCAAGCGCGTCAACGTAATCGAACCACTCACCGAAGGAGCAGTTGAATGAGAGCGAAAATTCATCCCCAGTGGTATCCCGAAGCCAAGGTCACTTGTGCCTGTGGCAACGTGTGGACCATCGGCTCCACGATCAAAGAAATGCGCACCGACGTTTGCTCCAAGTGCCACCCCTTCTTCACGGGTGAACAGCGCATCGTGGACACGGAAGGGCAGGTTGACCGCTTCATGCGCCGCTTGAGCGCGCGTGAGGAAAGCCTGAAAGAATCTGAGCGCCGCAAGACGCAGCGCACCTCCCCCGAACTGGCGCTTAACGCTTTGGGCTTGGATCAGAAAACCGAGAAAGTGCTGCGCGAAGCCGGCATCGACAAGGTTGCTGACATCCTCAAGCGGCTCCAGGAGCAGGGTGATGCCGGGATGACCGACATCAAAGGTTTCGGGCTCAAGCCTCTGGCTGACCTGAAAAAACTCCTGCGTGGACGGGGATTTATCCTCCCGGGCGACGAAGCCACGGCTGGCGCGTAATCAACAGCCCAAGGGCAGGAGCATAACGCTCCTGCCCTTTTGATTTGTTCTCCCCCTTTTCCGCCCTGACCAAGGTTTCTTATTCAGCCAAATCCAATTTTTCCAAAAACCCGGACCCTATTGAAGAGTTTATTCCCTGAATTAGAAAACATTACTAAGGAGGCGTCCTATAATGTATGGAGTACCGCGCTCGGGATGGATCGAAGTCATTTGCGGCAGCATGTTCAGCGGCAAAACGGAAGAATTGATCCGTCGTATCCATCGGGCCCAAATCGCCCGCCAACAGGTCCAAGTCTTCAAACCGGCTATCGATGCCCGCTACCACACCCAGGCGGTCGCCTCACACAACGGGATGCAATTCCAGGCCATCCCCGTGAACAATTGTCAGGAATTGCGTCAGAATCTCGATCCAGAAGCCAATGTGATCGCGATCGACGAAATCCAATTCTTCAATGCCGATATCGTGGCTCTCTGTAAAGAGCTGGCCGATCAAGGCAAACGGGTGATCTGCACCGGATTGGATATGGATTTCCGCGGCGAGCCCTTCGGCCCCATGCCGCTGATTCTCGCCGTCGCCGAACAGGTCGACAAATTGCAGGCCATCTGTGTGGTCTGCGGCGGACCCGCCTGCCGTTCCCAACGGTTGATCAACGGCGAACCGGCCGACTACGACGATCCCATCGTCCTGGTGGGAGCCAGTGAGGTCTACGAAGCCCGTTGCCGGGGCTGCCATGAAGTCCCCCGGCGCCAATTTGCCACAGTTACTCCCTGTCATTAAACCTTAAATAACTGACAAAAGGAGATCCTATGGGCCATCCTATCCCTGATTCAGTCGAAAAGATTTTGTTGGATTCCGCAACCATCGAACAACGCGTGCAAGAGCTGGCCGATCAGATCAGCGCCGATTACCATGGAGTTCGCAACGAAGAATTGATCCTGGTAGGAGTCCTGAAGGGATCCTTTATCTTTATGGCCGACCTGACCCGGCGGCTCACCATTCCCCATCGGGTAGATTTTATAGCCCTTTCCACCTATGCCGAAGGCGCCGAAACCACCGGCGCCGTACGGTTAATCATGGATACCCGCGCCGACCTTTCCGGTCGTCATATTCTGATTGTCGAAGACATTCTCGATACCGGCTACACCTTACACTATCTACAGCGCATCTTTCAGGCACGCCAACCGGCCTCGCTGCGCACCTGCGTGCTGCTCAACAAACCGGAGCGCCACCGCATCGAAGTCCCCATCGATTATCTGGGCTTCACAATTCCTGACATTTGGGTTGTTGGCTACGGACTCGATTATGCCGATCGATTCCGCACATTACCCTATATCGCCGCCCTCAAACACTAAGTCAAACCATAAGGAGGAGTTGCCCCGTGTCCCTTTACGATGATGTGGAAAAAGTATTAGTTTCAGAAGCTGAAATCCAGGCCCGCGTCATAGAAATCGCCGAGGAAATGAACAGCATCTACAGCGATGACGACCACCCCTTGCTGGTCTGCATCCTCAAAGGCGCCTTCCTGTTTCTGGCCGATTTGACCCGCCATCTAAACTTCCGCCATGAACTGGATTTCATGGAAGTTTCCAGCTACGGGCGCTCGACGAAGAGCAGCGGAATTGTGCGTATCTTGCTGGACCTGGAAAACAACATCCAAAAACGCCATGTGGTAATTGTCGAAGATATCATTGATTCCGGCCACACGCTGGAGTATATCCTGCGCAACCTGGCCACCCGCAATCCGGCCAGTCTCCGGGTCGCCACGCTACTCAGTAAACCCAGCCGCCGTGAAGTCGATATCGATGTCGATTTTGTGGGATTTGAAGTACCAGATGAATTTGTCATCGGCTACGGATTGGATTACGCAGAAGAGTACCGCAATCTGCCTTTTATCGGGGTGCTCCGACCTGAAGCCTACAGCAAATAATTCCAGGTATCTGCATGTTCATAGGAAAAGTCACTGCCTGGACATCACAACCGACCATCCGGAAAATTCAGGGGTATCTATTGCCATGGGTCGCATTCGGGATACTTTGGAATTGGAGCTGGCGCATCAGCAATCCCTTCCTAAACATTCCCGCTTATGGCGATGCCTTAGAAGTCTTATGGGGAATTCAATGGTATGGTAATCACATCTTCGACGGGTCACTCTGGATAAACCCTCAAATCTTTTATCCCGCCGGCTGGCATATCAGCTCATTTGCCCATGCGCCGTTCAGCCTCATTCCCTTGCTCCCCTTTTATTATGCCGGGGGAGCCGCTTTTGCTTACAATATGAGTCTGTTACTGGCCTCCATTGCAGGGTTTGGCGGCAGTTATCGATTGACCCATCGATGGACCCGTTCTCAATTCTACGCTACGCTGGCGGCACTCTTATTTACCTTCTGGACCTGTCGCTGGATTCGTACCCATGGCCATCAAAATGTCCTTTGGGGTTCTTCCCTGCTGCTCTGGATTGCCTTAGCCATGGATCGAGCCCTGACGGGAGCCCCCCGGCTGCTGCGCCGACGCTTGATTCAAGCCGGCGCTTTATGGGGCCTCGCCATTGCCATTCAGCTTTATTACCTCTGGATTGGGGGATTTGTTATCCTCAGCTATTGCCTGGGCTATTTCCCAAAATTCCGCAGCCAGGGAAAAGTCGCCTTTTTAAACCTGGGATTGATCCCCACCGTCGCCTTGCTCTTGAGTTCTCCGGCCATCTGGATTTTTGCAAAAGGACAACGATCAAGCGGGGCCGAATTGTTCAATCTTGTGGGTACCGATTATTGGAGCGCCAGCCTCAACAGCCTGCCCATTCCTTCCATTTATCATCCCTGGCTGGCCACCTTCGCCCAAAAAATCTATCAAGGCCCCTTGGATGAATCAAGCATCGCCAACCTGGGACTTATCGCTTCTTTATTAGTGCTGATCGTAGTTTTTCAACTCTGGCGCACCCCCAAATGGCGTCCGGCGCTGTTCCTGACAGGCACCGGAATCCTACTGACCTTAGGCTATACACTCCACTGGGACGGCTACAAATTACAATTAGAAGCAGCCCGCCCGCTGAACACCCTGCTCTGGAACATCGGTCATCTGCTCAAACCCAATTACTTCACCTCAGCCACCCCCCCCGAAGGTTTCGCTACCGCCATCCCCCTGCCCAGCCTGTGGTTGGCCGCCCTGGTCCCTTTCTGGGAAGGCGCCCGCACCCTCTCCCGCTATATTTTTATCGCCGGGGTCAGTTTCTTCCCTCTGGTTGTCGAAAGTATTCGCCGGCTCCCCCACTGGATTCTGCGTGCCGCGGCAATTATCCTGGTCCTCATTGAAATTGTGCCGCCGCCTACGGGCAACCTTCCCGCTGAGCCCTCTATCCATCCAGCCCATGCCTGGATTCTGGAAAACGCTCAACCTCAAGATGCCATTTTGGATCTCCAAAGCCTTAGCCCACATCAGTTGCAATTCTGGTGGGGTGGCGAAACCATTTGGGCAACCCTTTACCATAAACGCCCCATCGTTTCCGGAGCCGGCAGCCTCTGGCCCTCCAGCAGCCAGGAGCTCGAACAATGGCTCTTCAACCATCCCGATCCATTTAAAGAAAGCGACTTCGTCTATCAACTCCGCACCTATGGCGTTCGTTATATCTTGCTGCATGAGAAATTTTTATCCATCACCGATTTCTATGAACAGGCGGGGACACAAGCCGATTTCCGCCCCGTCCAATGCTTCCAACCTGCCCCAGGACTTTCCCCCTGGGCCTATCCAATCTGCATCATAGAAATCAAACCTTCTTCCCATCAAAACCTGAATTTACAATTCCGCGAAGGCTGGACCTGTCCTAACAACTGGTCCAATTGCATGGAAGACTGGGGGATCTGGGCCGAAGGGAAATATTCCGTAAGTCAATGGTTCATCCCTCAAGTAGGCCCCATGCGACTCTCCCTGACCGCCTTTCCCAATTGTGATCCCCAACAGCCCCAAGCCATTGCCCTTCAAGTCAACGGACACCCCCTCGCCACCCACACCTGGACGGCCTGTGAAGAGTGGAATGTCGAAATTCCCGTCCCCGCCGAATGGCTCCACGAAGGCTGGAACGATCTCCGGATGGATTATGGGTACGCAGCCCGCCCGGTCGATCTGACCCAAGGCGCCAATTCAGATCCCCGACTTTTATCGGTCGGGTTCAGTCGGCTCCAAATCAATCCCATACCACTACCCTGAGATCCAGTTGGAAGAAATCTCAAACGGGTGTAAACTTACGTCGTCTCCGCAATGGAGAACGCCAGGTCGCAGATGTAAAAGGGGAGGAAAAAACGGATGAACGCCAAACGTGGGCTGGGCCGGGGGCTGGAAGCTCTCATTCCAACTGGAGATGAACATGAACTCTCCGCCCTGCAAGAAGTACCGCTGGATTTGATCGAACCCAACCCACATCAGCCGCGTATGCCCATCGACGAAACCGAGCTGGCCGAGCTGGCCGCCTCTATTCAAGAACATGGGATCATACAACCGCTGGTGGTCAATCGTCGCCCCGAAGGGGGCTATCACCTCATCGCCGGAGAACGGCGCTGGCGCGCGTCCCGTCTGGCCGGCCTGACCACAGTCCCCATCATCATCAAAGAAGTTGCTCCGCAACAAATGCTGGAACTGGCACTGGTCGAAAATATCCAGCGGGCCGACCTGAATGCCCTGGAAGAAGCCCTCGCCTACCAGCATCTGGTCGAAGATTTCGGCCTTTCTCAACAAGAAGTCGCACAACGAGTAGGCAAAAGCCGGGTCGCCGTCACCAACACACTGCGACTGCTGCAAGCGGCCACCGGAGTTAAAGACGCCTTGATTTCCGGTCAAATCAGCGAAGGCCATGCCCGCGCCATCATCAGCCTGGAAAGCACCACCGATCAGGAAACCGCCCTGGCCTATGTCATCGAACACGATCTGACCGTCCGGCAAACCGAAGCCTTAATCCAACAACTCCGGGAGGGCAAACCGCCCTCCCCGCCCGCCGAGCCCCCCTCCCCGGATCTTCAAGCCCTGGAAAACCGGTTCCAGGAATCGCTCGGCACCAAAGTCCAACTCAAACCGGGCCGTAAGGGCGGCCGGGTCGTCATCTATTATTACTCAGATGAAGAATTTCAGGCGCTCTACCAACGGCTGACCGGCGAAGAATTGTAACATCCTAAAAGCACAAAAAAGCACCGGAGAAATCAATTTCTCCGGTGCTTTCTTATGGATCGTTAAGCCGGGCGCAACACGCCCAACTTACGCAACACCTTCTGAGGCGTCGCCCGGCGCGCTCTCCGCCATTGCTTCTTAGCCCAACGTCGGAATCGATTGCCCACGGTACGCCGCTGGCTCTCTTCCATAGCCTGCTTCAAGAAAGCATAATTCTGCCCCCGGATCTTCGGTTCCTCCGGATTGCGCCGATAAGAATCGTAATCCGCGATCAAACTCAAATCGTTTTCTACCACAAAGGTATAAAGATCGGTTCCCGGATGGGGTGTATAGAAAGCCGGACTGTAATAATCGGGATCGATCTCTTTCATCATCCGCACCGTATCGAGCACTTCGGCCTCGGTTTCAGTGGGAATGCCCATCATATAATTGGCCCAAATGGCAATCCCGTATTTCTTACAAATCCGGGCGGCGGCCAGGTTCTGCTCTACAGTCACGCCCTTCCGCAGCACTTCCTGTAAAACCCGTTGATTGCCACTCTCAAAACCAATGAAATAGCCTCGCAAACCGGCCTGCACCATTCGAACGACCATATCCTCGTTTTTCACAATGATATCGGCCCGGCTCTGAGAGAAAAAGGGCAACTTAAAGCCTTCTGCCATATACTTCTCCGTAAATTCCATCACCCAGGCCCGATCTTCGGTCAGGCAATCGTCATGGAACATAAAGGAAGCAATATGGTGACGCTCCACCAACATTCGCAACTCAGCCAGCACGCTGTCGACGCTACGCCGCCGCGTCCGCTTCCCAAAGAGGTAATCCTCCCCGGGTTTACAAAAAGTACAGTGATAAAGACAGCCTCTTCCAGCAATGATGGTCGCAAAAGGCCCCGGCAACTCATCGACAAAGGGCACTTCCGGCGAATCCAGATCATACCCCCAACGCCGCCATTCCTGCATAAACAGATCCCGATCGGCAAATGGAATCTGATCCAGATCCGGCGTCACACCGCGCAAGACCCGCTTCTGCGGCGGTCGATCCGCCGCCAGATCTTGAAGCAATTGCGGGAAGGAAACTTCTCCTTCATGCGTCATCAAATAGTCTACACAGGGAATCCGCAGACTGTCTTCCAATGAAATCGTCACATGCGGCCCCCCCAACACCGTCACGGCCTTAGGGAACAACTCTTTAACAATCGCCAGACATTGCTTGGCCGGATTGTAATCGACGCTCATCATCGTCACCCCGACCACATCGGGAGCCCGTTCCGTCAACACTGCGCGGAAATGGTCCCAACTCTGCATGGCCCGTAAATCGATCAGGTCCACCTCAAATCCCTGCGCCTTGGCCGCGGCACTGAGAGAAGCCAGACCGTGGGAAATCCAGCCGGCGTCCATTCCCTTTTTCAAAGAATTGAAGCCCCGGCCGGCAATCCCCGGGTAGATCAGAGTGGTTTTGAGATGTCTCAACCTGGTAGCCCTTTCCTCTAAGCCGTTTGCGGCCAGCTAATTTTATAAGTGCAGATGGCATTCTCGCTGGCCCGGCCTTCGGACCGGCTCAGCTCTCCCCCGGTCAACAGCCGAATCATCTGTTCGTCAATCCGACAGGTTTGAGGATGGTCTAAAGCCACATGCTGATAAGGACAGTTGCTTACATAAAGGAAGTATTCCCCATTGCCCTTTTCCCAACGAGCGACAAAGCCCAATTGCTTTAAGTAAGCACTCAAAGCGGCCATCCGCTCATCAGGACTCTCCGGCAACGGCCCCGCCTGGGCAGCAAGAACCTGCGCCGTGGAATCCAGAATGCTTTGCTCTTGCTCCGGAGTCATCTGAGCCCGCAACGCGCTCAACAAAGCACTGGCCAGCCCGCTGTAATTATTGGGGAAAAGATCAGCCGCCGTGGAAGTCAGGCGATAAACATACCGCGGACGTCCCGGTCGACTGGAACGCCGGACTTCGGGTTCCGTAATGTAGCCCTCAGAGCGGAGGATTTCCAAATGATGCCGCACCGTCACACTGGTGAGCTTCAATTCGCGGCTTAATTCCTGCACGGTGACTTCGCCGCGCCGTTTCAAAATCTCCAGGATTTGTTGTCGAGTATCTTGCATTGTTCTATTCTCCGCTTCCTGTCAAACCAAACGTTTTAACCCAATCCCGATTTTCCAAAAGGAAAGGCGGGCCCATCCGGCGCTAACGTAGCTTCCCGATTTTAACATCATCCTAACGATTTGTCAAATAGCCATATACTTTTTACTAAAACCCTAACCTTACAGTAAAAGTAGTAAAATGGTAAGAAATCCTTTTTTCCCGCAAAAAATTTCTTCCTATTGGCTTTCCAGGAGAATGTGTTATAATCTTGACTCGATCCGCAAATGGAGGTTAGGCAGTGTTTGACGTACAAAAAGAAATTCTCGACACCCATGAAGCACGACTGACTGTCACGATCGCCGATAAAATGCAGCAAGAAGGTTTGCAAAAAGCTGCCAAGAAAATCGCCGAACAGGTCAACATCCCAGGATTCCGCAAAGGAAAAGCCCCTTACGCCATCGTTCTCCGTCAGGTTGGAGAAAAGGCGCTGCAACAAGAAGCCGCGGAAATCATCCTGGATGAAATCTACCCTCAGCTAATCGACCAGGAACAGATTGAGCCCTACGGCCCCGGCCAGCTGGAAGCCATGGAGCTTACCCCCCTCGTCTACAAAATCCGCATCCCGCTGGAACCCGTCGTAGATTTAGGCGATTACAAATCCCTGCGCCGCGAGTGGACGGAACCCACCGTCGCACCCGAAGAAATGCAGCGCAGCCTCGAACAAATTCAAGATCGGCAGGCAGTCCTGGAACCGGTTGAACGCCCCGTCGAAATGGGCGATCAAATCGAATGCGAAGAACTGCACGGCTGGATTGAAGAAGACGGCGAGAAAAAAGAATTTGTCCACGAACATGACTTCACCGTCGTGCTGAAAGATAAAAACCCCTTCATCAGCGCTGACTTCATTCAGGCTTTGGTAGGACTCACCAAGGGCGAAGAAAAAATGTTCCGCCAGATCCTGCCTTCCGACATGGGAGAGGAACTGAACGGTAAAGAAGCCACCTTTGAAGTCAAAGTGGCCGAAATTTACGCCCGCACCGTCCCTGATCTGGACGACGCCCTCGCCAGCACCGTCGGCCCTTATGAAACCCTGGATCAGCTCAAGGAAGAAGTCTCCAAACGACTGAAGCAATACAAGCTGGAACAGTATAAGAACGATTACGACCAGGCCCTCGTAGAAGCCCTGGTAGCTCAGGCCACGATCGTCTATCCGCCCCTGGTCCTGGAAGAAGAAACCGACACCATGATGGAGCAACTGGATCAGCGGTACAAGGAAGATTACCACATCTCGCTGGATGATTTCGCCCGCTTCCAGAAGAAAACCCGCGATCAGATCCGCGAAGAGCTGACTCCCCGCGCGGAAGAACGCATCAAGCAACGCCTGGTGCTCCGCCAGCTGGCCAAAGAAGAAGCAATCAAAATCGAAACCAGCGATATCAGCACGGAATTCCAACTCTTCCTGCAATCCTTGGGCATGGATGACCCGACGGCCGCTATGCAGAATATCCCGGACAAGGATCCCCAATTCTTGCAGGAACTGCAGGGACGCGCTTTTGGGCGTAAAGTCTTTGAACGCCTGGAACAAATCGCCCGCGGAGAAGCAGAATAATCTGCCCCGCCCGGCATTTTAGGTACGGAGGCGAAGATGGGAGTTATTCCTTATGTAATTGAAAGTACAGGGCGTGGGGAACGGATGTACGATATCTTTTCCCTGCTCCTCAAAGAACGGATTGTCTTTCTCGGCACTCCGATCAATGAGCATGTGGCTAATTTGATCGTCGCCCAATTGCTCTTCCTGGATCGGGAAGATCCAGAACGGGAGATCTCCATTTACATCAACTCCCCTGGCGGCGAAGTCCTGGCCGGCCTGGCGATCTATGACACTATGCAACTGGTACGTGCTCCCATCTCCACTATCGCGGTCGGAATGACCGCCAGTATGGCAACCATTCTGCTCACCGCAGGCGCTAAGGGGCGTCGCTATGCCCTGCCCAATGCCACCATCCACACCCATCAACCCCTGGGGGGCGTCCAGGGACAGGCCGCGGATATCGAAATCGGAGCCCGTGAAATCTTACGGCTACGCGCCTTAACCAACGACATCCTGCTCCGGCACACGGGCCTGAGCGCCGACCAAATCGCCAAGTTCACCGACCGCGATTTCTATATGACAGCTCAACAGGCAGCGGAATACGGGTTTGTAGACAAGGTCCTCGAACCCGCAGCCAAGTAACAGGACAAACCATTGCATCGGTTAGAACTCCCGCATTCTCTCCCTTATGAATAGCGGGAGTTTGCTTGTGTCAATATAACAAAAGCTTTTTAGCTCACCCAAGGAGGGTCTACTGTGAATCTCGAAGCTTTGAATGGCCTTTTACGGCCGAAATCAGTGGCAGTCATCGGCGCTTCCGGCACTCCCGGGAAAATTGGTTACACTGTGGTCAAGAACCTGCTGGATAGCGGCTTCGAAGGCCCCATCTACCCCATCAACACCAAAGACCCCGAAATTCTGGGACTCAAAGCCTATCCCTCGATTTTGGATGTCCCGGGTGAAGTGGATGCCGCCGCCATCGTCGTCCCGGCCAAATTCGTCCCCCAGGTCACCGAAGAATGCGGCAAGAAAGGCGTTAAGGGCCTGATCGTGATCGCCTCCGGCTTCAGCGAAGTCGGCCGCAAAGATCTCGAAGACCAGCTGCTGGAAACCGCCAAGAAGTATGGCATGCGGGTTCTGGGACCCAATATCGTCGGCACTCTGTCCAATTCAGACAAACTCAACGCCTCCTTCGCTCCCTTCTTGCCCCTCCCCGGCAAAGCCTCGCTGGTCTCTCAGAGTGGTGCCTTGTTGATCTCTATCGACGCCGCCACCTATACCCGCCGCGTGGGCTTCGACAAGCTGATTTCTATCGGCAATATGTCCGATGTCGACTTCGCCGACCTGATCGAATGGCTGGATCAGGATCCTGACACGGCCTGTATCGTTTTCTACGTGGAAGGCCTCAAAAACGGCCGCCGCTTCATCGAAAACGGACGTGCCGCCCACAAACCGATCATCGCCCTGAAATCCGGGGTTTCGGCCCACGGGGCCGCCGCCGCCGCTTCCCACACCGGCTCCCTCGCCGGTGCAGCCAAGATCTACGATGCCGCTTTCCAACAGGCCGGCGTCGTCCGCGCTATGGATCTGAACAACCTGTTTGACCGCAGCCTGGCGCTCTCCCTGCAGCCCCCCATGCCCGGCGACAACATGTTGATCATCACCAATGGCGGTGGCGTCGGCGTGCTGGCCACCGACTCCGCAGAACGCTATGGCATTCCATTGCGCTTCGCCCCCACCGATGTCCAGGAACAACTGAAAAATCACATGCCCGAATTCGGCTCTGCCAAAAATCCCGTCGACCTGACCGGGATGGCGGGGGTAGAATGGTATTATGAATCAGTAAAGTACTCTTTTGCTCATCCCTGGGTGAACGCGCTCGTAATTCTTTATTGCGAAACCGCCCAGACTGATCCTCTGGAGATTGCCAAAGGCATCAAACGCGCGGTGGACGAATCCGGCGTGCTCGGAACCAAACCGGTGGTCGTTTCCTTCGTCGGCGGCGAGCAATCCAACAAAGCCATGCAATGGCTGGTTGAAAACGGCATCCCGGCATACGGCGCTCCGGATATCGCCGTCAATGCTATGGCGGCCCTGCACGAATATGCCCGCATCCGCACCCTGACCCAGGAACCCTTTGTTTCCTGCACCGGTGCCGATCCGGAACGCGCTCGCCAGATCATCGCCGCGGCCCGTGCCGCCGGCCGCGATGCTCTGACCGAAATCGAAGCCAAACAGGTCTTTATGGCCTACGGATTGCCCGTAGCCAAGACTCAACTATCACACTCCGAAGACGAAGCCGTTGAAATCGCCCGCGCCACCGGGTTCCCGGTCGTCATGAAAATCGTCTCGCCCCAAATTCTGCACAAATCGGATGCCGGTGGCGTCAAAGTCAATATTAAAGACGAAGCGGGCGTACGCAGTGCCTATCAGACCATCCTGACCAATGCCAAAGCCTATAAAGCCGAAGCAGAGATTCATGGTATCGCCATTCAGGAAATGGCTCCCTGGGGCACGGAAGTAATCCTGGGCTCCGTCAACGATGCCAGCTTTGGCCCCACCATGATGTTCGGCCTGGGAGGGATTTTTGTGGAAGTCCTTAAGGATGTCACCTTCCGTGTCGCCCCGGTCTCTCAGGTTCAGGCACAACGGATGTTAGGTGAAATCCGGGGCGGCCCGATCCTGGCGGGCGCCCGAGGGGAAGCCCCGCGCGACCGCAAAGCCCTCTCCGAAGTCATCTGTCTTTACTCCCAGATGATCCTGGATTTGGGTGATGAAATCGCGGAATCCGATGCCAACCCGGTGCTGGTCTACGAAGAAGGCCAGGGGGTCAAAGTGGTCGATGCCCGCCTTATCCTGAAAAAGAAGTAGTTTCTTTCTCTAGATTGATAGTGAACAACCGCCCCGTTTCGACGGGGCGGTTTTCTATATCTCCATTTGTACCGCGGCATATAGACGCTACTTCCATTTCCTCCTATAGTGAGGGCTGTGAGTGCGGTTGCCCGCCGCCAGCGGTGCAACAAAGCCGCCGGATTGCGGGAGAAGAAGAAATTCCCACCGGCACTTAACCCTAAACAGGAGGTACGCAATGTTGCTCAATATCTTAGCCTGGATTGTCCTTGGGGGCATCGCAGGCTGGATTGCCAGCATTATAATGCGGCGGGATGCCCAGATGGGTGTGTTGGCCAATATTGTGGTCGGGATTGTCGGCGCACTGATCGGGGGCTTCCTGATGAATGCATTGGGCGCCCCTGGAGCAACCGGGTTTGACCTCTACAGTCTCCTGGTCGCGGTCCTGGGTGCGGTCGTGCTCCTATTCTTTGTCGGCCTGTTACGGCGCGCCTGACAGGCGCCACTCTCGGGTCTTGAGAGCGACCTCTAAAAGAGGTCGCTCTTTCTTGTTGCCAGCCCCAACCAAATGCTACTACTTTCCAACCAATTCCAGAACAAACCCAACCGAATACGT
This sequence comes from uncultured Anaerolineales bacterium, assembly GCA_964501335.1. Lineage (GTDB taxonomy): Bacteria > Chloroflexota > Anaerolineae > B4-G1 > SLSP01 > CAZCTC01. The sequence continues at coordinate 144,960 of CAZCTC010000005.1, forward strand.
AACAACAAAGTAATTTTTCGGAGTATTATGGAAAAGCAAATGTCCCGGACTCAGGTCGTCTCGTTTTCGCTTATGAGTACTGGCCCCTTGGGCAAACCGGCTGGCCCCGGCCATCAAACAACTGATCAAATCGATCAATGGTAGGAAGGATATGAACCAAAACGAATTTACCCGGCTTTTCCAATCGGCCCTGGAGCTGGCGGCCCTGCGCGCCGAACAGCGCTTGAATCTGCGAGTGCCCCGTCATTTCGCCATCCGCCTCGCATTCCCGCATGAATCCGTCCAACTCCTATCCCTGGAACGTGCCGCTGAAGAACTCTTTCTGGCTCCGGATAAATTTTACCTGATCATCGATGTAGGTATCGTCGAAATCAAACCCCACGAAGCCATCGTTCTGGTCCGGCCGGCCCCGGGAGCCCCTGGACCTTTCCACGAAACCTGGAATGAACCGGCCGGTACCGGCCCCTTCCGCCAACGCGATTGGCCCTTGAAGAAAACTACGGAACCCCCCCTGGAAATTCCGGTTGAATTGTTCCGCTTTAACCTGGCGGCGCAACCTTCGTAATAAGGATTTGGAGGAGAGGTTATGGGAGGGGGAAGCGGGGCCGGCATGCCGGCCCCGCTTTCATATCTCCCAACGAAATTCCAATCCTCCCTACCCACTCCATAAATAATCCAACAACATCCGGCGCTCATCTTCCACTATTGGTTTTATACTGTGAAACATATACAGGTTGAGTTTCGGCGTTGAGACCGAAGTAATAAAATCAAATTTATAGTGGGATGATCGAGATAAAAAGAACCGGTACCCTTAACAGAGTACCGGTTCTTTCTTTTTACCGTAACCAGGGAAAACGCTTTACAAGGGACAACCCGTCCCACCATCGCCCCAATCCCCACGTCTCCCCGGCATGTATGCTGTTCAGCCCCAACAGCGTCAACGCATAAATGATGTGCTCATCGAGAAAAGGATGGTTCGCCGGAGGCAAATGGGAAGACCACATCAACAGCATAAGCACCACCCCACCATACGCCGCGACCTTCATCCCAATCCCCAAAATCAAAGCCAATCCCAATCCCAACAACCCGCCCATGAAAAGGACATCAATTAGCGGGTTGCCCGCCAAAACCTGGTAAAGCCCAGCCAAAGGACCTGCCGTGGCAAACTTTAAATATCCTAGAGTGGGAGAGCCCCCCGCCAACCACGATTTATCTGGAGTTGTGGCAAACCCCAGCCCCAAAACTTTATCCAGAAATGCCCAAAGGAATACCAACCCTAACGCAATCCGCGTTGCAGCCCAAATGTACCGTGTTTTCGTCTCCATTTTGGTTACACTCCTTTTCAATAGTTATGCTTATTTGTGGAGGTATACCTTATTATAACATAAAAACACGATATTTTTAGTATTTATTTTACATTTTCGATCTGACAGTAAGGACAGAAATAAGTACTTCGCTGTCCTAAAACGGTCCTTTCAATGGGACGGCCACAACGTAAACAAGGTTCTCCAGTCCGATCATACACAGCCAGATGTAATTGATGCCGCCCCAATCCGCCATCCGGGTAAACATACTGGCGATCTCCCAGGCTTGTACCACCATCCATCACCGCTTCCTGCAATACAGTTGTAATTCCAACATGCAATTGCTGAACTTCATCAACAGTCAATGAGCTGGCAACCCGTTGAGGATGAATGGAAGCGCGCCATAAGGCTTCACTGGCATAGATATTTCCCAACCCGGCTACAATTTCCTGATCCAACAGAACGCGTTTGATCTCCCCCCGTCGACCATCTAACCGACCGGCAAGAATATCCGGCGTAAACGTTACCTCTAAAGGTTCAGGCCCCAGATGCCCGAACAATTCCCGGGTATCCTCTACCAGATAAAATCGACCAAATTTCCGTTGATCGGAGAAAAGCAACCATCTCCCATCGTCCAGTTGAAAACGCGCCCGGGTATGCCGATCTTCTCCCGACCCATCCTCCCCACCACACACAAAAAACTTTCCCGTCATCCGCAAATGCACTACCCAGGTCCAATCATTATCCAACGTAAACGTAATATATTTGCTGCGCCGCCCTACTGCGAGAATCTTCCGCCCGATTATCCCGGCCAGAAAAGCATCCACTGCCGGGCGATCAATCACCCCTGGCCAAAGAAGCTCTCCCCGAACGACAGCCCGATCAATCAAAGATGGTTGCAACATTCGCGCAACGGTTTCAACTTCAGGCAATTCCGGCATCGAAAAACCTCCCTACTCTGCCTCATCCAAAAATCGAATAACCTCACCATCAGGAATTCGTCGCCATGTATGTGTATTGACATCGTGAATACGACCCGCAGTGATTAAGGCCGCCTCCGGATATCCCCGGACTTCCCAATACCCCGCCAGAGGACGATCCACTAATTCTACCGCAACAACGCTCTTAGCCGATTTATATCCCCACAAATAAGGACAAAAAACCCGCACGGGCCCCCCGTAATCCGAAGTCAACGGTTCCCCATCGAATTCAAAAGCCAGCAAAGTCCGCTCCGCCAGAGCTACCGATAAAGGAATCGTCGTGGTGTAAATCCGGCGATGGGATGTAAACCGCACATGGCTCGCTTCCACGGCTACCCCTACCTCCCCAAATAAATCCTTAAAGCTGACCCCGCCCCAGAACCCTCGCACACTCCATCGCGTGACGGAAGTCAATCGGGCATCCACCACGGTTTTCGGCATCAACACTAAATCTTCAAAGGTATAGACCCGGGGATGAGCAATCAGGCCCTTCACTTCAACCTGCCAGCCGGCAGCCGACAAAGGACCGGGATGACCTTCTGCCCAAAAAACAGGTGTATGCATCTCCTGCAACTTTGCGCTCATATCACCTACCCCCTTTTCCAACTAAAAACAGATACAATAGACCCGTCCCGTCCTGAACAGACGGAACGGGCCCTTTTCTTCTCAAGCCAGATTTACTTGCCTTCAGACGACGGCTGCGATTCCCAAACCTTACCCACCAGATCGGCTCCCGGTTTTAAGGTCGCCGCCCCCGGATGCCAACAGGCCGTCAGCGCCTCTTCGGGATGGGCATAAATGTATTGTGCACCCTGCACCAACCGCAGCAGTTCATCCACATCCCGACTCAAAGGCCCGGCCAACACTTGAGCTGCCTGCAACACCCCCGCCGGATCGATCACAAACATCCCCCGCAAATCGGTCCCGGCCATCTCATCATATACACCATACCGCCGCCCCAGATTTCCGGCGCGATCGGTCAACATGGGATAAGGCAACCCTTTCGGAACCATCTTGGATAGCTCATTCCGCTGCCAGGCCAGATGGACATAGGGAGAATCCACACTGATCCCTAAAATTTCCACGCCCAAAGCCTGAAATTCGGAATACCGCTTCGCTACCGCTACCAGCTCCGTGGGACAGACAAAGGTAAAATCTCCAGGATAGAAAAAGAGAATCACCCACTTTCCCTGATAATCACTTAACTTCAGCCGGGTGATATCCCCCTCCACTAAAGCCTCGACATCAAATTCGGGAGCCTTGCGCCCCACTTGAGCCCATTCTTGAAATTCCATGCCACCTCCTGAGATCAACTAAAACCAGACTTTCCCTTCAAGATTATTTTTAACGCGGATACCCAAACCGGGATTCATAACGCGCCATCAACACATTGAAATGGCTCATTTCTGCCGCCGCTAATTGCATAAACAACTGGCGTGCCGCCGAATCCTCCAGGCTTTGAGCATACCCGCGGTACAAATTATAGCTTTTGTTCTCAATCCCCAGGGCGAACAATAACCCGTCTTCTTCATTCGGAGTCGCCGGCAAAGCTTCCACAGCCGCTTTGCCCTGCGGAAAAAGCGGATCGCCGCTGTCCAACGCTTCCACAGCCGCCAGCTCAGGAATCGAACTCCAACCGGCGCCGCCTTGCAACGCCTGCAGCTGCCGTTGAATATAGCCGGCATGGGCGACTTCATCCACAGCCAGCAACTTGAAGGTTTCTATCAATTCGGGGTCGTGAATCTGAGAGGCCAACGTTTGGTAAAAGGACTGTCCTTCCTGCTCCAGTTTCAATGCACCTGCCAAGATTTCAACCGGCTCCATCGAATCCTCCTCGATTTGCATTGGGGATAATTTTTAAGAAAACCGTCTTATTATACCACGAGGAAAATTGAGCGTCAATCTTAATTAACCTCAAAACAACCTTGCCACCGCAGTTCCAACCTGTTCCAGAAACAACCGATCCTCAACGGTAAACGGCGCCCGCCGATGAGAATCGATATCCAACTCCCCATACACAACTTCGCCTTTGAGGATCGGAATAACGATCTCAGACTGGACTGCCGGACTGCAGGAAAGATAATTGCCCTCAGTCCGCACATCCTGGATCACAAAGGTCTGCCGGGTCTCCGCAGCCTGCCCACAAATTCCCCGCCCAAACGGAATGCGCACATGTTCAGTCGCCTCCCCCACAAACGGTCCTAACACCAGCTCCCGCTCCCGTTCCGGATCGGTCAAATAAAAGCCGACCCATTGATAATGGGGAACTTCAGCCGCCAGCAATTCACACACAGCCGCCAGCTTCGCCGTCCGCTCCCCATCCCCGGCAATAATCGCCTGCACTCGCGGTAATAATTCGGCAAAGGCCACCTGAGTTTCCATTTTACGCTTACCTACTCCTTGCTAAAATTTTCCATCTCAATCCGGTTGAAAAAGTATAGCCACGCCCCGCCAGCTGTCAAAAATCTCCGTCATAATGGCTAGTTTTTTCCTAACAAACCCTTGAAAAAGTAAGCTGGTTGTGTTATGATGACGCCGCTCTTATAAGATCCCATATTTCTGGCAACTCTGATGAAGGATCCCAAAAAGAGTGGATTTTATTGCATCGGAGTTTCAGGGAAGTTATGTATCCAGATAGCGAAATTCTTTTCCCACCGCGGTGCATCCCTCAGCTTCGCGATTTACGCGAAACACAATGGCAGCGGCTCATTGAACGGTTGACCAATTTGCCTCATAACAATGAGGAAGTCCTGGCCTTCGGTTTGATGATGATCCGCCTGGGTAGTTGTCTGACCTGCGATTTGGACAGTTACCGCGCTTCGCTCGGTTGCTGTACCTGCGCCCGTCGCACCGTCAGCGGCTACAAAGACAACGACGACGCTTTGATTGAGCTTTATCAGAAAGCGTTGGACGATGTCAAAAACTACACCGGTAACGGAGATTTACCCCTCCCTGTCCGGCTCATGCTCGCGGAAAAACCCCGCGAAAAACTCAGGAAGTAACTGTGCCTTTCCGGCAATCCCATTTTTTTTGGATTGGACTCATTTGCTCTCTGGCCGCGTTAACGGGCGCGGCATTTTTTCTACTCTCTCCAGGCACCCTTTTTTCGCTCACCGGCGAAGAAAACTTACAGGCACAAATGCGGGCAGTGATCCAGTGGGCCTTCCACTGGACACGCCCCCAGCCCCAAACCGCTAACGATCTGCGCATGCGCTATCAGGAACTTCCCCCTTTCGGTGTCAACACCTTTCTTGAACAAGAAGTCGAACCCGCCAAACGTGAACGCTCCCTGCAAATGATCTCCGAAGCCGGTTTCCGCTGGATTCGCCAGCCCTTTGCCTGGTCCGATATTGAAATCCACGGCAAAGGCGATTTTGAAGACCGCCGCAACGATCCCCCACGCTCGGCCTGGGAAAAGTACGATCAAATCATCGATATGGCGGAAAAATACGATCTGGAAATCATCGCCCGGCTCGGCGCTCCGCCCAACTGGAGTCGTGCCGATGGCAATGCCCGGGGCGATTTCGCTCCACCCGACAACTTTGAAGATTTCGCCGATTTCGCCGAAACGATCGCCCGCCGCTACCAGGGCCGCCTTCATTATTACCAGATCTGGAACGAACCCAATATCTACCCCGAATGGGGCAATCAAACGGTCGATCCCGAAGCCTACACCCAACTGCTCTGCCTGACCTATCAACGGATCAAAGCGGTCGATCCCGAAGCCGTGATTATCAGCGGTGCCATGGCCCCCACAGATCAACTCGGCACTCCCAACAGTCAGGGTGGCAACAATCTAATGGATGGGATCTTTCTGCAACGGATGTACGATGCCGGCGCCCAACCCTGTTTTGATGTAATGGCGCTCAATAACTATATGCTCTGGTCCGGCCCTACGGATCGTCGCATGCGCCCGCAATTGATCAACTTCTCTCGCCCGGAATGGATCCGCGATCTCATGGTCGCCAACGGCGATGCCGCCAAACCCATCTGGATCAGCGAGATGAACAGTAATGTCGTCCCCGAATCGCTGCCCGCCAATTTCGGCCGCGTCACGGAAGAGCAACAGGCCCGTTATGCCGTCGCCGCCTATGAACGCATCCAACAAGAATGGCCCTGGGCCGGTGTAACGACGGTCTGGTTCTTCAAACGAGCCTCCGATGCTGAAAAGGATCAGGCCTGGTACTATTTCCGGCTGGTCGAACCCGACTTCACCCCTCTGCCGGTCTACACCTCGCTGAAAGATTACCTGACGCAACTGCCTCCCACCCTCTACGCCGGCCGCCATCCCGCCAATACCTGGCAACTGACCTACCACGGCGAATGGAAAGCCCACGGCGAAAACCGCATCGCTGAAACAGAAGCCGGCCTCACCCTGATCTGGGAAGGCCAGAATCTGATCCTTCACACGGGCACCCAATCCGGGAAACTATATTACACCACAGCCGATGGCCAGTCTAAAGAGATTTCCCTCACCGGAGCCCCCGTTTCCCTACCCCGGCTTGCTGCCGGCGGACCGCAAACGCTCACGTTAAAGTTCGATCCCGGCATCGAACTGACTGAAATCGAGATCCGCTGATCAAGGTTAAAATGATAGTTGCGCTACGGCCGTTTTATGGTATACTTCCCACCGCAGGTTAACGGCTGACCGGTAAATCCTGTGATATTCGGGCAGTCTTTCGAAAGGAGTTGCTGGACGTGCTGACAAAGGAACAAAAAGAAACACTTATTCGTGAGTATGGACTCGCGCAAAACGATACGGGCTCACCGGAAGTGCAGGTTGCCCTGCTCACTCACCGCATCAATCAACTGACTGAGCATCTGAAAATCAACAAGCATGACGAGCACTCCCGCCTGGGATTGTTCAAAATGGTGGGGCTTCGCCGCCGCCAGTTGAGCTATCTGCAGCGGGTAAGCCCGGACCGCTATCGCCAGTTGATCCAGCGGCTGGGCCTGCGCAAGTAATCCATCTTTTTTTTTGGCCCTGAAACGAACGAGTAGATGCGGCCATTAACATCTACTCGTTCATTTATATTTCCACCTTATCATCCCGGCAACCGGAATTCGGGAGGTAAGAATTGGGGTATGGCGCGCATCGCAGGCTGCACGCTATACCCCAGTCTTTACCTTCCATTCCTGGTCAAGCCGAAACAGGAGAATTTTAACAGATGAATATGGAAGAACGTACCTTTACTGCTCAGTTAGGAGCACATACGATCACGTTGTCTACAGGCAAACTGGCCGGACAGGCCGGGGGTGCGGTTTTAATCCGCTGGGGCGACACCGTCCTTTTAGCCACCGCTACCATGTCCCGCGCCCCGCGTGAAGGCACCGACTTTTTCCCACTGACCGTGGATTTCGAAGAACGTCTCTACGCTGCCGGACGTATTCCGGGCTCTTTCTTCCGCCGGGAAGGCAAACCCTCTGAAAACGCCATCCTCACCAGCCGTCTGATTGACCGCCCCCTCCGCCCGCTTTTCCCCAAGGATCTGCGCAATGAAGTTCAGGTTGTGGTGACTGCCCTCTCCCAGGACGAAGAGCATCAATCCGATACCCTGAGCATCATTGGAGCCTCCGCCGCCTTAATGATTTCCGACATCCCCTTCGACGGCCCCGCGGCCGGCGTGCGTGTTGGATTGATCGACGGAGAGTTAATCGTCAATCCCACCATCCTTGAAATGGAACAGAGCGTTCTGGATCTGCGGATTGCCGGCAGTGCCGATGCCATCATCATGGTCGAAGCCGGAGGCAATGAAATCGCCGAAGCCACCATGGTCGACGCCCTCGAACTCGCCTGGAAATCCATGGCGGATGTGCTGCGCGTCCAACACGAAATGCAGACGGCTCTCGGCAAACCGAAACGCGAATATCCCTCCTTTACGATCCCCGAAGCACTCAAAACCCGGGTGGCAGAGCTCACTCTGGAACAAATGAAGGAAACTGTCTATCAGAACCAGCTGAAGGGAGAACGGATTGAGGCCCTCGAACTGCTCAAAGCCGATATCATGGCCCAATTGAGTGAAGAAAGCCTCGCCGCCGGTTGGACCGAAGCCAACATCAATGAAGCCTTCGAAGATATCCTGCGCGATCTGGTCCGCGACCGCATCGTCAATGAAGGAATCCGCCCCGATGGCCGTGATCCCGTAACGATCCGCCCGTTGGCTGCCGAAGTCGCTTTGCTGCCTCGCGTCCACGGCAGTGGTCTCTTCACCCGGGGTCAGACCCAGGTCCTGAGTGCCGTCACGTTGGGCATGCCCAGCGAAGAGCAGACGCTCGACGACCTTTTCCCGGAAGATACCAAACGCTACATCCATCACTACAACTTTCCGCCCTTCTCCACGGGAGAAACGGGCCGCCTGGGCTCCCCGCGCCGCCGCGAAATCGGCCACGGCGCCCTGGCTGAACGCGCACTCTTGCCGGTCATTCCCGCGGAAAAGGAATTCCCTTACACGATCCGCGTGGTGAGCGAAGTCTTGTCGTCCAACGGCAGCTCGTCGATGGCCTCAGTCTGCGGCAGCACCCTCTCCCTGATGGATGCGGGTGTGCCGTTGAAGGCCCCCGTCGCCGGGATCGCCATGGGCCTGGTCACCGCTGGAGATAAATATCGTGTCCTGACCGATATCCAGGGGATGGAAGATCACCTCGGCGATATGGATTTCAAAGTCGCCGGGACCCGCCAGGGCATTACCGCCCTGCAAATGGACATTAAGATCAAGGGAGTCACCCGCGAGATCCTGAGCCAGGCCCTGGCCCAGGCCCGGGTTGCCCGCGAACAGATCCTGACGCTGATCCAGGAAACCATGCCGGCGCCGCGGGCAGAGCTTTCGCCCTATGCCCCGCGCATGCTCAGCATCAAGATCAACCCCGACAAAATCGGGGCGGTGATCGGGCCGGGCGGAAAGAACATCCGCGGCCTGCAGGCCGAATTCGGCGTCAAGATCGACATCGAAGAAGACGGCACGGTCTTCATCGCTTCGCCGGGTGGGTTGGGAGCCGAAGAAGCCCGCACCCGCATCCAGTCGATGACCGATTCGGCGGAAGTCGGACGGATCTACAACGGGCGCGTCGTCCGGGTCACCGATTTCGGCGCTTTCATTGAAATTTTGCCCGGAACGGACGGAATGGTCCACATTTCACAGCTTTCGGATCACCGGGTCCCCAGCGTCAAAGACGTGGTCGATGTCGGCGACGAAATCCTGGTGATGGTCACGGATATCGATCCGGAAGGCAAAATTCGGCTTTCTCGCCGCGCCGTCCTGGAAGGTTGGACTCTGGACGAAGCCAGAGCCCAGGATCAGGCTGGACGCCCCGCAGGCGGGGGTGGCGGCGGTCGCCGCGACGGACAGGCGCCCCGCCGGCGCTAAACAAAATCTTCGGGGCCGGGTTAATCCCGGCCCCGTTTTTTTTAAGAGCGATGAGTTCACCCGCCTGGTCGCCCACAACCAAAGCCTTTGCAGTAGCCCTGATCCTTTTTCTTACCGGGTTAGGCATCTACCTGCTACGTTCTCTGCTCCCCCTGCTTACAGCCGCCTTTTTGATCGCCTACCTGTTGGCTCCCGCAGTCGACTGGATTCAACGCCGCGGCATTCCACGCGGAATTGCCACGGCCGCCATCTATTTCTTAATTCTATTGCCGGTTATCATCGCCCCAGCCTCAGTTCTCACCTCCCTGATCCAACAGTTGCAAAATGTGCAACTGGACGTCCAGTTGCTGATTAAAACAATCCTGGATTTTCTCTCTAAACCGTTGCAAATCGGCGGCTACACGGTTCAGCTCGACTGGCTGTACAATCAGCTCAGCCGCAGCCTCGGCGATCTGGTTCCCCAATTAGCCCCACGCACGGTCTCCTTCATTGTTTCTGTAGCTGGCGGATTTGTCGAAGGCTTTCTCATCCTGGTTTTTTCTTCCTATTTTTTGATCGAAGCTCCGGCAATCGTCTCCTGGATCTATAACAGCGCGCCTCCTGGCTACCAAATGGATGTGGAACATCTTCTGAAACAAATCAATCTGGTCTGGAACGGTTTTTTCCGCGCCCAATTGATCCAGGCCTTCTTCTTCGGCGGCCTCGTCACCCTGGTCATGGCCGCTTTGGGAATCCGCAGTGCCTTATTGTTGGGTGCCATCGCTGGCCTGCTGGAAATAGCTCCCCGCGTCGGACACAGCCTGTCAGCCTTTATCGGCACCGCTATTGTCTTTTTTGAAGGTTCAACGTATATTCAAATTGGAAATGGCTGGTTTGCTCTGTTAGTTCTGGTCGTTTACATGGCGCTGAACGAGCTCGACAGCGCTTATCTGTTGCCAAACCTGATCGGACGCCGGGTTCAACTCTCTCCATTGATCATCCTGCTGGGAATCATCGCCGGAGCCGTCATAGGAGGCATCCTGGGAGTTATCCTGGCCACCCCGGTCATCGGAACTTTGCGGGTGTTAGGGCGATATGTCTACAGCAAACTCTTCGACCTTCCCCCCTACACTCCGTTACCCGAAGAAAAATTACCCCAGCCCCGCAGCTGGCTAACCAAACCAGGTCAGCCCTCCGATCCCGGAGGGCTTTTACCTCGAGCTATCAAAAATTTTAGGGAGGATAGATATGGACGACACCAACGTAAAAACTCTGGCCGAGACTGAACAATATGCAATCTGGACCGACGAAGAATCCGATGGAGAAAAAACCTATCACCTGGAACTGGGAGATGTCACCATCCATTTCATCGCCGAAGACTGGACCGAACTGCTCCAATTGATGAAAAAAGTCATTCGCTAACTTTTCAAAACTCGCTGACCATCCCTCGCTACAAGCCTGAAAACTGCTTTCCTGGCCAGGATGGAAAAACTTCTGTTCGCGCGCCTGTTGAGGCGCGCGAACACATAAACACCCCCAGATCCATTTTTAGTGAGCTTCTAACCATGCTTTCCTGATTATGATATAATGAAATCGGGGGCGCGATCTGCCTACAAACAGATCGCCCCCGGGAGGAAACCATGCGAAAAGAAGTGGAATTGATGCGCCCCCTACACGATCGCGCTGTGCAATGTTTAATCTGCGAACATTTTTGCACACTCAAACCAGGAGAATGGGGAAAATGCGGCGTCCGTTTCAACGAAGAAAATCGGGAATATCTCGTTGTCTATGGACAGGCCATCGCAGCCAATATCGATCCCATCGAAAAGAAACCCCTCTTTCATTTTCTGCCGGGCAGCCAGGCCCTTTCTATCGGCACTTATGGGTGCAACCTCTGCTGTCTCTGGTGTCAAAACTGGAATATCTCACAAGTTCATCCTACAGATTGGCAAAACGCCGATTTAGGAGAACGTCTGGAACCGGCCGAACTGGTCGAAATCGCTTCCCGCCGCCACATCGCCTCCATCGCCTATACTTACAACGAGCCTACCGTCTACTTTGAATATACCTACGATACGGCTCAAATCGCCCGTGAACAGGGCATTAAGAATGTCTATGTCTCTAATGGGTACATGTCCCCACAAGTCTTGGAAAAAATTACGCCTTATCTGGATGCCGCCAATATCGATCTTAAAGGCTTTACCGAAGAGTTCTACCGTAAATATACCGGAGCACGCCTGGAACCGGTCAAACGCAATATCGCCACGCTGGCTCATACTCCGGAAGTCTGGATAGAAGTCACCACACTCTTGATCCCGGACCTCAATGATTCCAATCCGGAATTAGAAGCCATGGCCGCCTGGTTGGCTGAAGTCGATCCGGAAATGCCCTGGCATGTCACCGCGTTCCATCCTGATTACAAACTCCAGGATCGCCCTCCGACCTCAACCGCCGCGCTGGAACGGGCCTATCAAATCGGCAAGGCCGCAGGACTCAAATATGTTTATGTAGGCAATGTCCTTGCCGCCGACCGTGAAAATACCCGCTGTCCTCACTGCAATGCTTTGCTGGTCCAACGCGCCGGGTACCGAATCAAAACCAGCTGGCAAACTCCAGGAATTTGTTCAACCTGTCAAACCCCCCTTGCCGGGGTCTGGAAATAGGAGGATCCTCATGACTATATCCATACGTCCCGCAGCTGTCGCTGGAACATTCTACCCGGCCAGTGGTACTATCCTCCGGCCTATGCTGGAAACTTATCTTGACGCCGCAAACCCGGATCTCTCTGAAACTCGCGTTCGCGCCGTCATTGTCCCACATGCCGGCTATATCTATTCTGGCCCAATTGCAGCCTTTGGTTATAAACTCTGGGCCCGTCAACCCACACCCCGTAGAATCTACCTGCTGGGACCAGCCCATCGGGTCTGGTTCCCCGGTGTGGCTCTGGGAGATTATGATTCTTTTGACACCCCGCTTGGTCCGGTGTCCGTCGACCGGGAACAACTGAGAGTGCTCCAGGCCGCCAATGCCGTTTTTACGATTTTACCCCGGGCCCATGAAGGAGAACATTGCCTGGAAGTGCAACTGCCCTTTCTACAAACCTTAGGAGTTTCCGCACCGATCGTCCCCCTGCTCTTCGGCGAAGTCGATCCTGCCTTTGTAGGCGCACAACTCGCTCCGCTGATCACGCCCGAAGATTGGATCATCGTCAGCTCCGATCTGAGCCACTATCACAGCTATGAAAGTGCTCGCGCCCGTGATCACGCTTTTCTCAACTATCTGCTACAGGGAGATCAGACCCGAGTCAGCCAGGGAGAGGCCTGCGGGAAAGCGCCTATCCAAACCTTAATGGTCATCGCAGAACATCAACACTGGCACCCCCACCAACTCGATTATCGTAATTCAGGTGACACAGCCGGCGACCGGCGTCAAGTCGTGGGCTATGCAGCAATTTCCTATACCGAGGCATAAAATGCAACCCGAAGATAAAGTCTACCTGTTACGCCTGGCCCATGAAACGATCCATCGCGCCCTGCGGGGAGATTCCCAACCCCCGCTCCCCTTAGAAGCACTGGCCCCGGCCCTGCGTGAACCAGGAGCCGCCTTCATCACCCTGACCATCCAGCATGAACTCCGGGGGTGCATCGGCTCACTGGTCGCACGCCGTCCTCTGGCCATGGATGTCCAACAAAATGCACTCGCGGCAGCCTTCGAAGATCCCCGCTTTCCCCCGTTAACCCTGGATGAATTTGCCCGGATTGACCTCGAAATCTCGGTACTTTCATCCCCCGAACCCCTGAATTATCAGGGAGCAGAAGATCTTTTGAAAAAACTCCGCCCCGGCATTGACGGCGTGATCCTGGAACGGGGTTGGAATCGAGCCACCTTCCTGCCTCAGGTGTGGGAACAATTACCCAACCCCGAGGAATTCCTGGCCCATCTCTGTTACAAAGCCGGCCTGCCCATCAATGCCTGGCACTGGTCTGACATCAAAGTTTCTACCTATCAGGTCGAGAAATTCGGAGCCTGAATCTGTGAATTGCAACCAAAAGGATCTTTTGCTCGTAGAAATCTATGATAACGGTATATGGAATACCGTATTATTTAAGGAGGTTTACAATGAGCTTAGATCCTGATGCTACATTCTCGGAAGTTTCGGAGACACCCTCTCCGGTATTCAATAACCCCATTCCTCCGACGGAAGGGACACCGGGAAATCCTTCTCCCTTTGTAAATAATAACATGCCGCCTGCCCCCCTCTCTCCGGCGGACGAACGCACCTGGGCCTTCCTGGCCCATTTGAGCGTTTTGCTCAACCTGGTCACAGGATTTCTGGGGGTAGGCGCCGCCTTTGTCATCTTCCTGATTTTCCGGGAACGCTCGCGTTACGTAGCCTATCAGGCCTTGCAGGCCGCGCTTTTCCAGCTGATCTGTTGGGGCGGCGTGGGAGCCTTGATCGGATTGATCTGGAGTGCAATTGGGATCTTGAGCATGGTCATGATCGGTATCTTGCTCATCCCAATTGGGGTTATCCTGACCCTGCTGCTGGCTGCCTTGCCGATCGCTTCCGTCATCTATGGAATCGTTGGGGCGATTGAAACCAGTCAGGGAACGGATTTCCGCTATTGGATATTGGGAGATTGGGTGGCCCAAATGCTGAGCTAAAGGATACGGGGCCGCCGACCGGCAAGGCGGCGGCCCCACTACTATCACTTCTACAAGGAATCAATTTATGGAAAATTATCCTCAACCACACACCGATCCATCATCCCTCATTCCTGCCCCCCCACTTTCTCCTCAAGAAGAACGCACCTGGGCTATGCTGGCCCATCTAAGCATTCTGGTTAATCTGTTCACCTTTATCCTTGGGCCGGCGATCTCGTTCTTCATCTACCACACCTTTAAAGATCGCTCACGTTACGTAGCCTATCAGGCCTTGCAGGCCACCGTTTTCCAGGTCATCTGTTGGGGAGGTAGTTTATTGCTCTTCCTCATCACCGTAACGATCACGGCCGTTTTAATTCCTTTCTTCGTGGGAATTTGCCTTGTGCCGTTCGCTTTGCTGACCACGGTCGTTCCGGTTGTTGTGATAATTTATGGTGTCATTGCCGGCTTCCAGTGTAACCAGGGCGCTGACTTCCAATACTATTACCTTGGCCCATGGCTGACACAAAAAATCAAATAACCCCGGTTCCAACTACGGTCACGCTGATGGGGGTCCCGATCGCCCATGTAACCATGGAAGAGACCCTCGCTTATGCCCGTGCCTGGTTGTCTCAGCCCACACCGCAGCAAATCGCTACCGTTAATCCTGAATTCCTGGTACGTGCCCGCCAGGACCCGGCGTTCCGCTCCGTCCTCCAACGTGCGGCTTTATGTATCCCCGACGGCATCGGAGTTCTGTGGGCTGCCCGCTGGCGGGGCTCCCCCCTGGCGGAACGGGTAGCCGGCGTGGATCTGGTGGAACGGCTCTCTGCAGAAGCTGCCCATCACGGTTGGCGCGTCTTCTTCCTCGGGGCCGCTCCCGGCGTCGCAGAAGCGGCCGCTCAGGTGCTTTCGCAACGCTATCCCCACCTGATCGTAGCCGGCTGTTATGCCGGCTCCCCGGCTCCGGCAGAAGAAGCTGCCATTGTCGAAAAAATTTGCGCCGCCCACACCGACATTCTCTTTGTCGCCTACGGAGCACCAGCACAGGACCTCTGGTTAGACCGCAATCTGGCCCGTACCGGCGCCCGTTTGGGATTGGGTATCGGCGGCGCCTTTGACTTTATTGCCGGCGTAGCCCAACGGGCCCCTCGCTGGATTCAACGGCTGGGCCTGGAATGGCTGCATCGCCTTATCAAGCAACCCTGGCGCTGGCGCCGCCAGCTCGCCTTACCTCAATTTGTCCTGCTGATTCTCTCCTACCGCGACGCGCCACCGCCCTCTTAACCCGGCCTCATTAAAATTAAAACGATCGTCTGTCTTTCTGACAGGCGATCGTTTTAATAAAACAACCTCGCTTGACAAAAATTCCGCTGCCAGATAGAATAAGAATATTAAAAATATAAAAATCACCTCTAACAATGACGCATCGATCCCCACCTGACCTGCCTAAACAGGAGAATTTTCCAAATGGTGAAAACCAGGATCGTAAAAGCGAAATTTGTGCCCCATTCCACCCTCATCGTAACTCTGATTTTCCTCCTGAGCCTGACGCTGCTTGCATTTCAATCCCGGCCCGAGCCACCTTCAACCAGCGATCCTGTCCATATCGCCTTTCCCCATTCCTCCCACCTCAACGCCGGCATCACCTGCCTCTTCTGCCACCCGGGAGCCACCGAACGTGCCGTCGCCGGTCTGCCCTCCACTGAAAAATGCGTGGGTTGCCATCGCCATATCGAAGTGACCGACACCAAAGCCCAAACCACGATCCAAACCCTGCTGCAAACCTACCAGGAAGAACGCCCACTTCAATGGAAAAGAGTCTATGATCTCCCCGATTTTGTCCGTTTCACTCATCAACCTCACCTCGCCGCCGCTTTCAACTGCGAAGATTGCCATGGCAACGTCAGGGCCATGGCAGAAGCCCGCCAGGCATACCGCATCAATATGGGATTCTGCCTGGATTGCCACCGTCAACAATCACCAGAGCAACAAGATGTCCTGCAAAGCTGTTCTACCTGCCATTACTGAGAGAAAAAATGACTTCCAAAATAACGCGCCGTCGGTTTCTACATCTGAGTGCAGCAACAGCCACCGTTCTGGCCGTCAGTGGTTGCACTCTGAACCTGCAACGTACCGAAACGCTCGAATCCTACCGCCATCCTCCCGAAGATGAACTTCCCGGCGAAAACCTCTGGTATGCCGGAGCCTGCGGCCAATGTGATGCCGGCTGCGGCATCCTCGTCCGCACCAGCAACGGCCGCGCCCGCAAAATCGAAGGACTCCCCGACCACCCCCTGAACCGGGGCCGGCTCTGCGCCCGGGGACAGGCCGCCCTGCAAGATCTCTACGATCCGGACCGCCTGCGCAACGCAGTCCAACAGAGCGGAGGCCGAAACTCTCGCCGTTTCACCCCTCTCTCCTGGGACGATGCCTTGACTCAGCTCAACGCCCGCCTCCGCACCGCCCCGACCGGCAGCATTGCCTTCCTCGCCGGACATACCGCCACCCACCTCGCCGAATTGATCGCCCGGTTCCAAAAAGCGCTCAACGGACGACCGCCCCTTTTCTATACCCAATCCGACGAATGGAACGGTAAAGCAGCGCTGCTGGCCGCCCAGAAAACTTTCTTCGATACCCCGAACCTTCCTTACTTTGATCTGGAGCGCGCCGATGTCGTCTTCTCTTTCGGTGCCGACATCCTGGGGAACGGTCTGGCCTCGATGAATTTCTCCCGCGCCTATAAACAGTTTCGGCAAGGCCCCTTCGGCAAACGCGGCGCCCTGATCCAGTTTGAACCGCGCATGTCCAACACGGCTGCCGGCGCCGATGCCTGGATTCCTCTCTATCCAGGCACTGGAGGACTGGTCGCCATGGCCCTCGGCCGGTTGATTGCCGAACGGGGTGCCGGACGAGCGTCCTTACCGGCTGGATTTTATGACGATGTGGAAATCAACGACATCGCCCGCGTCAGTGGAGTGCCGCCCGCCACCCTGAAACACATGGCCGCACTTTTCATCTCGGGCGCCGCCCCCCTCGCCATCCCCGGAGCCGACGCCGTTGCCAGCCGGCATGGACAGGAAGCCTTGCGCGCCATTATGCATCTCAATTACTTCATGGGACGCCTGGGCCAACCCGGGGGGCTCTTCACAGCACCTTCTCCTGATCGCCCCGGCTTCATCTCCCCCACACCGGCCTCCTTCACCGATCTGCAAACGCTGGTCCAGGATATGGCGGCCGGTAAGGTCAATATTCTGTTGATCCATGGAGCCAATCCCCTCTTCGATCTTCCCCCAACGCTTGGCTTTGCCGAGGCCCTGCGCAATGTACCGCTGATCGTCTCCTTCAACTCGACGGTCGATGAAACTGCACTCCAGGCCGATCTCCTGCTTCCCGACCACACCAGCCTGGAAAGCTGGAGCTACATCGTCCCGGCCCTCGCCGATAGAACTATCATCAGCGCCGGACAACCCGCCGTCCGCCCGCTCTACGACACCCGCGCCACAGCAGACATCTTACTCGCCCTGGCTCAGATCCAGGGCGGTGAACTCGGCACCGCCCTCCCCTGGAAAAACGAAGTCGAATACCTGAAAGACCTCACCGCTACCTGGAATGAGGCCGGACTCGATGCCGACCAATTCTGGACGGAATGGCGCCGGCGCGGCGGCTACTGGACAGATCAACCGGAGCTAAAAAGGCCCACACCTACCCCGGCCATCAACGCCCCCCTTAAACCCAACCTGCTCGTCGTTCAGGATACTGGAAGCAAATACCCCTATCATCTGCAAATCTATCCTGCCCCGGCCCTGGGCAGCAGCCAGGGAGCCAACAAACCCTGGCTCCAGGAACTCCCCGACCCGATGACCACCGTCTCGTGGCAAAGCTGGATCGAAATCCATCCCGCAACCGCAAAAAACCTGGGGTTGCAGGATGGCGATATCGTCCGCGTAGTCTCGGAAATCGGCGAGGTAGAAGCCCTCGTCTATCTCTATCCGGCCATCCATCCTGAAATCGTCGCCATGCCGCTGGGCCGCGGCCACACCGCCTTCGGACGTTATGCTCAGAGCAACGGCAGCAATCCCATCGTCCTGCTGCCGGCTCAGGTCGATGCGGCGAATGGAGCCCTGGCCCGGGACGGCATCCGCGTCCAGCTAATCCCCACCGGTCGCCGGCAGGATCTCGCCCGCCTGGACAGCCCCGAAGGAATGGAATATCGCCGCTCCGAAAGCGGGACTGAAAGCGAACAGACCACTCCCCCTCGCCCGGATTGATGTAAGGAGCTGAAAATGGCCGAAAAAGATAAACACCATTGGGGCATGGTCATCGACCTGGATCTCTGTACCGGTTGCCAGGCCTGTGTGGTTGCCTGCTATGCGGAAAACAATGTCCCTGTCGTCGGAGAAAAAGAGATCACACGCGGCCGCTCACTCCACTGGCTGCGCATCGAGCGTTACTGGAAAAACGACCTTGACCATATCCGGGCCGAATTCCAACCCATGCTCTGCCAGCATTGCCAGAGCGCCCCCTGCGAACCGGTCTGCCCGGTCTATGCCAGCGTCCATGTCCCCGAAGAGAATCTCAACATCCAGGTCTACAACCGTTGCATCGGCACCCGCCTCTGCGGCATCAACTGTCCCTACAAAGTACGAGTCTTCAACTGGTTCGATCCCTATTTTCCACCTCCCCTCAACGAGCAGCTAAACCCCGACGTAACGGTACGTCGTCGCGGCATTATGGAAAAATGCACCTTCTGTGTACAACGGATCAAACGCGCCGAACGTGACGCCAGATCCACCGGGCTGCCGCTCACCGCCGATGCCGTCACTCCAGCCTGCGTCCAGACCTGTCCCACCGAAGCCCTCACGTTCGGCGATCTAAACGATCCGGAAAGCCGGGTCTCTCAACTGTCCCGCAGCCAACGCGCCATCGTCTCTCTCGAAGAACTGGGGACCCGCCCCTCCATCCGTTACCTGAAACGAGGCGATTCCTATGTCGGCTAAACTGACCTCCTCGCCGGCACTCCATTCCGACGCAGCCGAATATCACGAACATCTCCTGCTCGATCCCCGCCCCAAGGTCGAACAAAATAAAATCGTGATGGCAGCGATGCAACAAACCAGTCTGATTTTCTGGTTGGTGATCGGGCTGCTGGCACTTCTGGGCGTCGGCGGCCTCTTCGGCGGTTGGATTTACGAAATCCGCTATGGCCTGGGGGTCACCGGAATGCGCCGCCCGGTCTACTGGGGCATCTACATCACCAGTTTCGTCTTCTGGATCGGCATCAGCCACTCCGGCACCTTTGTCTCGGCAATTTTGCGAGTGCTGGGCGCCAAATTCCGCCGTCCCATCACCCGCGCCGCCGAATTGATGACGACCGCTTCGTTGCTGGTAGCCGTACTCTTTTTGGGGATCGACATCGGCCGCCCCTGGCGTTCCTACTGGATCCTCCCCTATCCCAACCAGCGCGGCCTCTGGCCCAACTTCCATTCGCCCTTCCTTTGGGATGAATTTGCTATCATCTCCTATCTGGTCGGCAGCACGCTCTATCTCTACCTGCCCCTGATTCCCGATCTGGCGATGGCCCGCGATCACACCACCGGCTGGCGCTACCGCTTTTACCGCACCATAGCATTGGGCTGGCGCGGCACTGAAAAACAATGGCGCTATTTACAGTCCATGCTCAACCTCTTCGCTTTCGTCATCATCCCGGTCATGTTCTCGGTTCACACCATCGTCTCCTGGGATTTCGCCATGACCAACACAGTGGGCTGGCGCAGCTCCATCTTCGGCCCTTATTTCATAGTGGGGGCAATCTATTCCGGCGTCTCAGCCGTCATTATCGTCCTGCTGATTATTCGCACCGCCTTGAAGCTCGACTACTTCATCCGCCGTGAACACTTTGAAACGCTGGCCAAACTGGTCCTCACCTTTTCCTTTGCCTGGGCCTACTTCTTCTTTGCCGATTTCCTGACGGAATGGTACAGCGGTGACGCCGCCGCCCACAATGTCCTTCAAATCCAGTTCGCCGGCGAAATGTCTCCCTATTGGTACACCATGCTCTTTTTCAACCTCATCGTCCCCTGGAGCACCCTTTGGAACAAGAAAATCCGCCGCTCCCCCCGCTTGCTCTTCCTGATCGCCCTGGGAATCAACATCGGCATGTATCTTGAACGTTTCATTATCGTCACGGGTGTCCTGCGACGCAACCTGCTTCCCTTCAACTGGGGCCACTATGCTCCCAGCTGGGTGGAATTGCTCATTCTGATCGGCTCATTTTCGCTTTTTCTGCTGCTCTATGCCCTCCTTACCCGTCTGCTCCCCATGATCCCGGTCTGGGAAGTAAGGGATGGACAATTGGCCCACCAGCTGCGCAAAGTGGGCAAGGCCGAACTCCCCAGCGTGACAGAGCTGGAATCTTAAAAAGCTATGATCCAGATAAATACCCTGATCGGTATCTTTGACAGCATCGATCCGGTAGTCCGTGCACTCGACCGGCTCCAGGAATTGGGAATCCCGGAGGACCGCATCGAACTGATCTCCGGCCTGCCCTTCGCGTCCCGCATCCTCGGCCGCCCCGCCCCCAAAGTCTGGCTGCCGCAATTCAGCCCGGCGATGGCCTTGCTCGGATTCCTCATCGGCGCCTTTTTTGCTATCGTCACCCCCAACCTCTATGTGATTCGAGTCGGGCATCAGCCGGTGGTTCCCATCCCTACCACCCTGATCATCCTCTTTGAACTGACCATGCTCTTTCTCATCATCGGCTCCTTTGCCGGCTTCCTCCTTTTTAATGAATTTCCTACCCACCAGCCCACCTATTACGAACCTTCCATCAGCGATGAACGGATCGGCATCATCGTCCACTGCGAGACCTCAACCGAAACCGAAAACGCAGAGGTGATCCTGGAGACAGAAGGCGCCCAAACCATCACACACCCGGAACGGAGAGCCCTATGAAACGCAGACTTCTTCGCCTGACCCTGCTCCTGGCAGGCTTGGGCTTTGTCATTTTGCTCCTGTCTTATGAAATCATCGGCCTGGAATTTGCCGATTTTATGGAAGACCAACCCGCGGTTGACTATAAAGACGCGCCCCACCGGCTCCAGCCGGCGGAATCGATCCCCTACTCCCGCCCACGCTACGCCACCGAAAACGGGCTTCCACTCAATCCCGTCCCTGCCGATTCGATCTCCCTGAAACGCGGAACGGAACTCTTCGCCCGCCATTGTTCGGTCTGCCATGGAACCACCGGCGCCGGAGATGGAGCGGTCACCCAATACTGGAAACAAGATGCCCCTCGCCCGGCCAATCTCACCGCAGCCGCCGTCGCTCAATATCCCGACGGCTACCTCTACGAAGTGATCCGAAACGGCGTCCGGGCCATGCCCCCCCTCCGGGAAAACCTCGACGAACGCCAGCGCTGGGACACCGTCAACCACGTCAAAACCCTTCAACCCAAAAGCACTGTCCTGAAAATAGCCCACCCGGAAGACTCACCACAAAGACACAGAGAAGAATTTAAAGAAAATCTCTTCTCCTCTTCTCTGTGCCCTCTGCGCCTCGGTGGTGAAATCCCTTCTTCATCCTTCAGGGTGCCTCCAAACAACGGTTCATTACGTTTCACGTTTTAGAAAGGAAATAATCCTATGCCCCCCAAATGGTCCCTGCCGGCCTTATTGTTTTTCCTGACCGCCTGCATTAACCCGCAACCGCTGCCCATCGAACTCACCCCGATCCCGACGCTGCCTCCGGCTACGCTGCCCGTCATCGTATCCCCCACCCCCGCAGGAGAAACCGCCATAGCCCCGACCACAACGCCAGAAACCACCCCCTCCACGGACAACCGGACGCCTGCCACGGAAACGACCGGAGACGCCACGGCGGGAGAAGCCGTCTTCACCCGAAATTGCAGCAGCTGTCACAATGTCACCAGCCAGCGCAAAGTCGGCCCGGGTCTGGCGGGAATGTTCCAGGAACCCACCCTGCCCAACGGGGCCCCCATCAACGATGCCAACCTGGGCGAATGGATCCATACCGGCGGAGACGGCATGCCCCCCGTGCCGCTCTCGCCCACCGATACGGCCAATGTCATCGCCTACCTGAAAAAAGCCACCCAACCTTAAATATAAGGAGAACCACCTTGAACGATCAATCTAAAGAAACTCCGCAAGAGAAGCCGCGGGCAGAATCCCCAGAGGAACCGAAGGAAAAAACACCACCCGCAGCTCCCCAACCGGAGAAAAAACTCAGCCCCGAAGAGCTGCAAACCCACGATGGGCAGGAAGATCGCCCGGCCTACATCGCCTATCAGGGCAAAATCTACGATGTCTCCGGCAGTAAACTCTGGCGCAAGGGACAACATATGCGTAAGCATCAGGCCGGTCACGATCTCACCGCCGAAATCGCCGCCGCTCCCCACGGCACCAGTGTCCTCGAACGGATGCCGAGGGTCGGTGTGCTGGCCGACTTTCCGGAAAAACAGCCCGGCGAAGTGCGCGTCCGCCTGCTGGATCGCTTCTTCGACCTGCACCCTCACCCTGTCTCCGTCCATTTCCCCATCGCTTATGTAGCAGGAACAGCCATTTTACTGATCCTCTATTTCCTCACCCATAATGCACTTTTTGAAACGGTCGCCTACTATGTCCTCTGGATGGGCACGATTTTCACCCCCGTTGCCATCGCCCTGGGTACGTTGAGCTGGTGGATCAATTACAATCACGTCCTGACCCTCTACTTCAAACTCAAAATCAGCCTCTCGCTCCTCCTCTTCCTGCTCGGAGCCGGCGCGCTCTGGTTGCGCACCGCCAACCCCACCCTTCTCATCTATCGGGAGCCGTTAACCTGGCTCTATATCGGGCTGGTCGGCGCCATGGTCATCCTCGTCTCCGCCCTGGGCTGGATTGGAGCCCGGATTCTCTTCCCCAAACGCAAATAGCCCATGTCGATCAAATCGCTCTTTCTGCACCTCCGACTGCACTGGCAACTCATTCTGATGCCCCTTTTCCTGTGGGGCTTTATCCTTTCCGGCGCCGGCTTCACCTCTCTGTTCTGGCAGGCTCTTTTTATCTTTCACCTTCTCTTCTATGGTGGAGCCACCGCCCTTAATTCCTATTTCGATAAAGATGAAGGTCCTGTAGGCGGTCTCTGGAATCCCCCCGCCGTGACCCGCGAGCTGCTCATCTTCGCCGTCGCTCTGCAACTGATCGGACTGATCTGGATCGGCTGGCTGAGCCGCCCTTTACTCTTCCTGGCCCTGCCTATGGGCCTTCTCGGCAATGCCTACTCCATCCCCGGCATCCGCCTTAAAGCCCATCCCTGGACCAGCCTGCTCGCCGTCGGGATCGGCCAGGGCCTGGGTGGAATGCTCGCCGGCTGGCTCACCGGCACCGAATCGTGGGCCTCCGTACTCACTCCCATCCCCTTGCTCGGCGGAACGGTCGCCCTGTTGATCATCCTGGGATTTTATCCTTTAACCCAGGTCTACCAGCGAATTGAAGATGCCCGACGAGGTGATATCACCTTCGCCGTCTATTGGGGCAAACGGACTTTTGATTTCTCCATGCTCTTTATCGCCCTGGCCGCCCTCCCGCTCATTCCTCTGCTGCTTCAACTGCAAACCCCGGGGCTGCTTTTTTTGATCCTGCCCGGCCTCCTGGGCATGATCGCCTGGATTGCCCGCTGGAAAAGCCGCTTCGCCGACGAACAGATCCATGAAAATTACACGCAACTGATGCGGCTGAGTTACCTGATGACCGCCGTTTTACTCCTTCTTTTCGGTTGGCAATTTTCGCAGCGGCTCTAAAGCCTGAAAACTTATGAAAAATTTTATTATTCCATCCCTTCTCACCATTGTCTTAACGATTATTCTGAGCCTTTACCTGATCCAACTGCCCTTTATGCCGGAACTGGCCAGCCAACAGGGCGGCGCGACCGATGCTCTGCTACGCCCCCTCTACATCATGACCGCTTTTTTCTTCTCGCTCGTCGTCTCATTCCTGGGCTATAGCCTGATCGTCTTCCGTCGCCGGCCGGGAGATATCGGCGACGCCCACCCTTTCTATAACAACAACCTCCTGGAGGTCGTCTGGACAGCCGTCCCCCTGTTCATCGTTCTGGGACTCGCCGTCTACGGGGCCAAAGAGCTGATCGCCATCAACCACCCCCCCCCACATCAGGAAGAAATAATCGTCAATGTCGATGCCTTTCAATGGGGCTGGAGCTTTTACTATCCCAATACCAATATCACTTCACCCAAACTCTACCTGCCGGTCAACCAGCCCATCCGCTTCCGGGTAACGACTCGCGATGTCAATCACTCCTTCTGGATTCCGGAATTCCGGCTTAAAATCGACGCCATCCCCGGAAAAACCAACGAGCTGCGAATTACCCCCACTCAGGTCGGCACCTATACAATCCACTGCGCCGAACTCTGCGGTACTGCCCACGCTTTTATGATGGCAGACGCCATCGTCGTACAGCCGGAAGAATTCCAATCCTGGATGCAAAGCCAGCAGATGATCCAAAATCAGGGCGATACGGCTACCGCCCTGGCGCAACAATCCAGCTGCCTGGGCTGCCATTCCACAGACGGCAGCAGAATGGCCGGCCCTACCTTCAAAGGGCTCTACCAAAGTCAGGTATCCCTGGAAGACGGGCAAACGGTCGGTGCCGACGACGATTATCTCCATCGCTCCATCGTCGATCCCGAAGCCCAGATCGTCCAGGGCTTTCCCAATATCATGCCCAAAAACTTTGGACAGCTGCTTTCCGAAGCCCAAATTCAGACCTTGATTGAATACATTAAGGGGGTGAAATAAATCCCATGAAAAACGATTATGATCTGATCATCGCCGGAGCCGGGATCGCCGGCAGCGGCAGCGCCCTGGCCCTGGCGCCGGACGGTTACCGCATCCTCTTGCTCGATCGAGAAATCTTCCCGCGCCACAAACCCTGCGGCGAAGGATTGATGCCCCAAGGGGCCGATATTCTGGAAAAATTCGGCGTTCTACCGGAACTGCTAAACCAGGGTGCCGTCCCTATCCATGGACTGAAATTCCACAGCCGGGCCGGAATTGTCGCAGCCGCCGGCTTTCCACCTCATCCCGACGGTCGGCCGGCCCATGGCATCGTTATGCGCCGCTATGAACTCGACAACCTCCTGCTCCAACGCGCCGCAACCGTCCCCAACGTGACCCTCCGTCAGGGCTTCCATGTCACCGAGGCCCTGGAAGAAAACGGCGTTATCCGTGGCATCCGGGGGCACTCCGCGGACGGCCCTCTCGAAGAAATCCGGGCCCCCTTGACCCTGGGCACCGACGGGCCGCTTTCCGTCTTCCACAAAGTAACCGGCATCGTCAAACTACCGGCCTCCCGCAAACGGTACGGGCTCTCCGGCCATCTGCGCGGCGTGACCAGAACGACCGATCAGATCGAAATCTACCATCAAAACGGCTATGAACTCTACCTCGCCCCGGCCAACGCCGGACTGACCCTGGTCGCCGTGTTGCTCGAAGAAGCCGCCATCAAAAGCCATCCCGGCAAACTGATCGACCATTACCTGGATTTTCTACGGGAAACTCCCGGCTTTGCCCCTCGAATCATCGATGCCGAATTGATTCCCCCGGTGGGAGCCCGCGGACCGCTGGCTTTTACCGTCACACCGGTCTATCGCCCGGGACTGCTCCTGCTGGGCGACAGCGCCGGCTTCCTCGATCCCATCACCGGCGAAGGCATGACGCTGGCGCTCAAATGCGTCATGGCGGCCCAACCCATCATTCGTGCCGCCTTTGAGCGCGACGACTTCAGTGAATCTCAACTCGCGCCCTATGCCGCCGCCCGGGAAGCGCTGATCCAGGATATCTGGCAGCTGACATCGATGATGCTGGAACTCAACCATTTTGAATGGATTGCAGATCGTGCCATCCAACATCTAAGCCATGATCCGGCGCTCTTTCAAAAATTGCTCGGCATCGTTACCGGCACCCAACGTTATCATGATTTCACCCTCAAAGATCGGCTTGCTCTGGGACTGGGATAAAAACTTTATTTTTTCGCGCGCCTTTGGCGCGCGAAAAAATAAAATCAAATAAGGAGGCTCCCCCCATGCTTCACTTTCTCAAAACCGGCTTGGTCCGGGGATTGCTCACCGCCCCGTTGGCCTTCGCCCTCGGAGCCGGTCTCGTCGCTCTGATCCGCAGATTCCTCGGTCTCAACCCACTTTTTGCGCCTGGGCCCGTAACCGCCGTCGGCGCCGTCTTCAGTGTACCGGGCTTTCTGATCGGTGTGGGAGCTTTCAACGATTGGCTCCGCTGGACCCGCGGGATTCCGGCTGCTCCGCCGGCACCCCCTGAAGTCACCCCCTACTGGCTGCGTTTTTTTAACTTTGACCCCAACCACAAGGTCATCGGCATCCAATACATCGTGACCGGGCTGATTGTCATGTCGATCGCCGGCGGCATCGCCCTGGCTATGCGCGCCGAACTTTCCCTGCCCGGGCTCCAGGTTCTCAGTGCCGACGGCTACAACACCGCCTTGAGCCTCCACGGCATCCTGATGATCTACATCATCCTGGTCAATGTGGCCGGCCTGGGCAATTACCTCGTCCCTCTGATGCTGGGCATCCAGGATATGGCCTTTCCCCGACTCAATGCCCTATCTTTCTGGCTGACCCCTCCCGCCGGCGTGATGGTCCTCAGCAGCATCGCCGCCGGCGGCTTCAACACTGGCTGGACCGGCTACCCGCCCCTGGGGCTTCAGGCCCCGCTCGGTATCCAGTTCTTCTATCTCGGAGTCTTCTTCCTGGGCTTCTCTTCCATCATCGGATCGGTCAACTTCCTGACTACGATCCTCAAACTCCGCGCCCCCGGCATGACCCTTTTCCGCATGCCGATTTTCGTCTGGGGCATCCTCTCCACCGCCATCATCCAGCTGATCGCCACGCAATTTATCGCTATGGCCTTTTTGATGGTCGTCATCGAACGCCTGCTGGGAATCTCTTTCTTTAATCCAGCCGGCGGCGGCAGCGCGATCCTCTTCCAACACATCTTCTGGTTCTATTCCCATCCCGTCGTCTATGTCTTCGTCCTGCCCGGATTCGGCATCATCAGCGAACTGCTGCCGGTCTTCGCCCGCAAACCGCTCTTCGGCTATCAATGGATCGCCCTCTCCAGCATGGCCATCGCCATCATGGGCTTCCTCGTCTGGGCTCACCACATGTTCGCCACCGGCCTGGGCACCTCACTAAGCCTGGTCTTCATGATCAGCACACTGCTGGTCTCCATCCCTACCGGCGTCAAAATCTTCAGCTGGCTGGCCACGATCTGGGGCGGCAAACTCAGCTTTGAACCGCCGCTTCTTTTCACCGTCGGCGCGATCTTCATCTTCCTGCTGGGCGGCCTGACCGGCCCCTTTCTCGCCCTGGTCCCCGTCGATCTCTACCTGACCGAAACCTACTGGGTCGTAGCCCATTTCCACCAGACCATGTTTGGAGGCTTCGTCTTCCCCTTTGTTGCCGCCATCTATTTCTGGTTCCCCAAAATGACCGGCTATCGCACCAGTGAAAGGCTCGGACAGATAAACTTTATCCTGCTCCTGGTCGGCTTCCTGATGCAAAGCCTCTTTATGTACCGGATTGGACTCAGCGGCATGTTGCGTCGGGTCGTCGATTACATTCCTCAACCCAATTTCACCGAATTCAACATCCTCATTTCAATCGGCGGCACCCTCGTCGGCCTCTCCTTCCTCGTCTTTTTCATCAATATCGTCCGCAGCCTGATCCTGAAAATCCCGGCCCCGGCCAATCCCTGGAATGCCCGCTCCCCGGAATGGCAGATTTCCTCTCCGCCTCCCGAAGAAAACTACCCGGTTCTGCCTCGTGTCGTCAATGGCCCCTACGACTACGGCGTCCCGGGTTCAACCTATATCCATTTCGATAAACCTGAAGGGCATTAAATTAAAAATGGAACGCTCGTCAGAACCTCTTCATATTTCCGGTTACCGGGTCTTCCTGGCTTTGATCGGCCTGACCTTGATAGAATACTGGATCGCAGCCCTGGCCGAAGGCCCGATCCCCTATCCGGTCCTTTGCGGGCTGTTGGCCCCCATCACCTGGATTGCCATCCTGGTCAACGACAACCCGTTGCCTTTTCTGGGATTGATCGCCGTCTTCAAAGCCGCCCTGGTGCTTCGTTACTTCATGCACATCACCCACCTCTGGCAGCTAGGCCCCACGGCCGTACAGAGACACCCCCTCGAAAAAGGAACGAACCCATGAAAACCGAGACCTTCCCCGCCCATCTCAGCGAAGATCCCATAGCCCGCCTTGAATTAAACCGTATCGGGCTCTGGCTCTTCTTTCTTTCCGAAAGCATGATCTTCGTCGTCCTGTTGACCACCCGCTTTTACCTCTTCGGAGCTACCCGTCCCGACGAAATCAACCAGGGCCTGGGCTTTTTCCTCACGCTGATCCTGCTCGCCAGCAGCCTGACCGCCTACCAGGCTGAAAATGCCATCCGCCACGGCAACCATCGCCAACTGCAACAGCGACTATTAGCCACCATTGTCCTGGGCACGCTCTTTCTGGGAGGCGTGGTCGGCCTCGAATGGCCCGAATCCTTCAAGATGGGCATCATCCCGCAATCCGGCTTTGGAATCGCCTTCTATTCCATGACCGGCATGCACGCCATCCATGTCATCAGCGGATTGATCCTGCTGGCGCTGCTTTACCGCAATGCCCGCCGGGACGCCTACAGCCCGGACCATTATTGGGGAATCGAAGCCGGCGCCAAATACTGGCATTTTGTCGATCTGGTCTGGATCTTCTTCTACCCGGCCCTCTACCTGTTGAGATGAAAACTATCCTGAAAATAGGCTACGCCGTGCAAAATCTCCCCGAGGGCGGCCACATCGGGCCGCCCCTACGCGAACACCGCCAATGTAGGGGCAGGTGGGCGCCCTATCGCCTGAAAACCATTTTCATTTTTCGGGGTGCCGCCCCCGGCATGGCGTTCTGTCCTGAAAATAGGCCTCTATGGCATGGCTCCGGCTTCATAGCGTCCCGCAAATGGCCCTTTCCCCGTAAAATACGACGCGCTGGATCGGA
>CAZCTC010000006.1:0-173632 GCA_964501335.1 uncultured Anaerolineales bacterium
CATACGTCAAAGTATACTCGGGCGCGCTATTTTTTCACTCCGACAGGCTGCTAGAGAAACAATAAAATCCTCCTCTTGATCCATCAACAAAACCGCCAGTTGATTGAATTCCGCCTTATGCCGGCTGTAATTTTCAATCAAATCCTCATCCGATAAAGGCCGATCCATCAAAGCGGAAAAAAGGACCAGGCACAAAATCATAAATCCCAATAGTATCCAACTTACGTACTTAAAAAAGGTGCCGATTCCTAACAGGACTTTTCCAGGAGTGCCCCAATCATCTGACATTTTAAAACTCCAAATCCCCAAAATTTAGACTTCCCCAGGTAGATTGCCACAAAAGCCCACTGACTTTACAGGCATCACACCAGAAACCATAACAGATCCCGCCGTCGCGCCCAACCATTATCCGCAAATAATTGTACCCAAGAAGCGGCTCTGCGCCAGCGGAACCCCACAAAAAGCCCGGAGCCGACAAAAATATTGGCTCCGGGCCTATATCATCAAAACCGGCGAGATCTTACTCCTCGCTTTCTTCCTGCCCTAACTGAGCCTCCAACGCCTGTTGCACCAGACCCATAGCATAAGGCAAATCAGAGCCCGACTCCATATCAAACTCCACAAATCCATTGGCCCAACGATTCTGTTTGGTCATAAGCCGACAACGATTCTGAGGATCATCCAGTTCATTGATCCTGATATTCACCGACAGGATCAGTTTCTTCTTACGAGGAATCACATCCACAAAATTCGTCATGGCCTTATAGGCTACATAGGATTTAAGGATGTCTTCACTCACGGCAGGATGGAGCGCCAGTACCCGGGTCCGAAAATCCAGGAACAATTCATGCATCGGCCCATCCTTATCAATAAATGGATGCATGGCCAGAGTTTTGGAAGCCGACATATCCATGGTGTCGGCACCATTTTTTCCCACAGGAACAGCAGGAGACTCATAGGATTTCAACACAGCCGGATCCAACACGGGACGGGGCCAGATTTGAACGGCGTGACGGAATAATTCCTCTGCCCGGTGCAAAATCGTCGTTTTGTTCCAATGCTCCGCTTTTCCCAACATCGCATTCATCTGCAGCCGGCTCTGAGCAAAGCCACCGGGCATATCCCGCTTAACCTGAAACGGACGATTGCTGTACTCCGAGTTATAGCCGGTCAGGGTCAAATTTCCCAAGGTGTTCAGCAACAAAGCATGGATATCCTCCCATTCCGGACCCAATTCAGCCTGCCATTCCAGCGAGTTCTCGATTTTTTGCGGCATAATGTGCTCGATCGTACATTTCTCGATATTGGCTCGCTCTTTGCTGCCGTAATTCTCTTCGATCCGGCCCAACAACCAGTTGCTGTTGCGGAAATGATAAAGATCCCGCGTCGTCAACTTCTGTTGGAATTCCTCATCATCAGGGAATCGCTGATAAAATTGCAGGGAAAGGAAACGCGCCTGAACGCTCTCCAGATAGCGCCCTTTATCAATCCCTCGGGCAAAGGTGGCAAAGGTTTTATTCAACGAATTTGTCGGCACTTCACAGATGGCCCGCCGGAAAACATAAGATTCGATTAACTGCACAATCGTCAAAAATTCTTCCCGGCTGAGAAGATGACGGACGTAATCACCATAAAGCTCCAACAGAAAGGGATAAGCTACATTGACCTTCAGCTCACGAAGATTGCGAAAGGCGGTTTTCAACTCTGGATCCGATTCGGCATCTAAAGCTACTGCACTGTAATAGTCCGCATAAGCATGAAAATCCACCAATAAGGGTTCGATATTCTCCGGAATAAACGAATCGGCGTATATTTTGAAAGCCTCATACACCTGCTCGATATTAGGAATTTCTCCTTTGTTCTTAATCGTCAGATAATGCCGCACAAAAGCATCGAATTCTTCAGTGTAGGCCTTTTGCCCAAAAGCCACCTCCATAGGATGCCAGTGCCGTTCATAAAGCCGATTTTGAATTTTCGGCTCCAATCGCATCAACACAAAATTACGGATCAAATCCGACTGGCTCAGCTTTCGCCCGGTGGAATTCAGGCTTTCAAAAATCAATTGGGGATCATCATAGGGACGCTCCAATGAAATATCCACGATCATCAGTCGTGACAGCCCACGGCAAACCTGATAGAGTTGCTCGGAAGAAATTTTACTCAGCTGCTCGGCAAAAAACTCAAAGTTCTCTTGAATTCGAATCGAATGTTCTTTCGGCCAATCCTGTCGATCGATCACCGCCAACAAAGAAGTCCGGTCGGTTTTCGAAAGCAACAGTTTATATTTGTAATCCTCTTCCTCATCCTCTTCATTGTCGTTGATTAAATAATTGGTACGCAGCTGACGAGGGGAAAAACCTTTCGGCGCTTCTCGATTCTCCAGCGCCCGGGCCAACGCGGCAATCAACAAAGTCACGGTCGTCAATCGCTGCTGCCCGTCGATCACCAGGACCGGGGTCCGACCGATCCCCTCATTCCCGCGATCGTCCACATACACAATCGAACCGATAAAATGGGAGGCCTGGTCGTCCTTGCTTCCGGTACGAACGATGTCCTTCCATAACTGTTCGCATTCCGATTCCTGCCAGCTGTAACTGCGCTGATAAATCGGAATGATGCACTGAAAAGCCCTTTTCAAAAATTCCAGCAGCCCAAGTTTAGCAGCTTTCATAGACGAACTCCTTCCCTGGATTTGGACCCGCAATATGTGTGCTATTTCCAGTCCTGTGAGACAAAAGCACTCACAGCTCAAAGTCAGTGTATCACATACGCCGACAGGCGCAAATAATTCGTCTGCAATATCGCCTTTGTAATCTTCATTTTTTAATTATTCTGAAAATTTGCAAACTTTACAAGGATAGATATACTGGATTAAACTGCCATACAAGGAGCGCCATGGATCTCCCCGAGCAAGGCCAACTTGTTGAAGTGCGTCGCCGGCGCTATGTGGTGACGGATGTGGCACCCAGTACACTTCCAGTCTCCCCGCTAAGCAATGAGGGCCGCCCTCATACGCTGATCTCGCTTGCCTCTGTGGAAGACGATGCGCTTGGGGAAGAACTTCAGGTCATCTGGGAACTGGAACCCGGCGCTCAAATCTACGACTCTCTGGCTTTACCCTCACCCCTCGGCTTTGACCCTCCCCGCCGGCTGGATGCGTTTCTCAACGCGGTCCGCTGGGGCGCGGCCTCCTCGGCCAATGTGCGGGCCCTGCAATCCCCCTTCCGCAGCGGCATCGATGTAGAAGAATATCAGCTCGATCCCGTGGTACGCGCCATTCAGATGCCCCGGGTGAATTTATTGATCGCCGACGATGTGGGACTCGGTAAAACCATTGAAGCCGGCCTCGTCGCTCAGGAATTGATCATCCGCCATCGCGCCCGCCGGATTCTGGTCGTCTGTCCGGCGGCGCTACAAATCCAATGGCGCGATCAGATGCGCGACAAATTCGGCCTGGAATTCCATATCGTCGACAGTGAACTCTTCAAAACGCTGCGCCGCCAGCGCGGCATTCACGCCAATCCCTGGAGCCACTTCCCCCGTCTGATTACTTCGATCGATTTTCTCAAACGCGACCGTCCGTTGCGCCTGCTGCGCGAACTGCTGCCGGCTGAAGGCGAAGTCGCCTACCCCCGCCGCTTTGACCTGTTGATCGTGGACGAAGCGCACAACGTCGCTCCGCCCGGCCGGGGCCAGTATGCGATCGATTCTCAACGCACCGCCACCATCCGCCTTTTAACGCCCCACTTTGAACACAAACTCTTTCTCACGGCGACCCCCCACAACGGATATGCCGAAAGTTTCTCGGCCCTCCTGGAACTGCTCGATAACCAGCGCTTCGCCCGCGGTATCCCACCTGACCGGGAATCCCTCTCGGCCGTCATGGTCCGCCGCATGAAAACAGAGATCCAGAACTGGAACGGCACCCCCCGCTTCCCAGCCCGTTGCCTCTCCGCCATTGAAGTCGACTATACCGAAGAAGAACGACAGGCCCATCGCGAATTGCAACGCTATACAGAATTGCGCCAGCGGGCTATCAATGAGAGCACTCCGGCCCAACGTACGGCCGTTGAATTTGTCCTCAAGCTGCTCAAGAAACGTCTGTTTTCTTCACCGGCGGCCTTCGCTCTGACTCTGGCGCAGCATCAGGCCACCCTCAATCAATCGCGGGTTGAACCGGAATCGACCAAAGCCCACCCGCCCTCTGAGGGAATTCTCCGGGCCATGCTGGAAAAAGTGGAAGAAGAGTTCGCCGACGATGAGGAATACACCGAAGAAACCGAAAACGCAGTCCACACGACCACCCGCATGTTCCTTCCTCTGACCGAAGAGGAAAAGAAAGTGCTGACGGCACTCCAAAGCTGGGCCGACCGGGCCGCCGCCCGCCGGGACAGCAAAGCCGACGAACTGATTGCCTGGCTGGAGAAGACCCTCCGCCCTCAGGGCAAATGGACCGATGAACGGGTCATCATCTTCACAGAATACCGCGACACCCAGAAATGGATCCACGGATTGCTGGCCGCCGCCGGTCTCGCCGCTAATGGACGACTGCTGACGCTTTATGGAGGCATGCCCACAGCCGATCGAGAAAAGATCAAAGCAGCCTTCCAGGCAGCGCCGGAAGTAAGCGAGGTCCGCATCCTCCTGGCCACCGACGCCGCCTCCGAAGGGATCGACCTGCAACGCCACTGCCATCAATTGATCCATTACGAAATTCCCTGGAACCCTAACCGGATGGAGCAACGCAACGGCCGTATCGACCGCCATGGACAGAAACAGCCGCCCCAGATTTTCCATTTTGCCCCGCGTGGCTATCAAACTCATTCCGCCGGCGAAATCCCCGTCGGTGAACTGGAAGGCGATTTGGAATTCCTGATGCGGGCCGTGCAAAAGGTGGAACAGATCCGCGAGGATCTGGGCAAAGTCGGTCCGGTCATCGCCGATCAGGTGACTCAGGCCATGCTGGGCAAACGCCGCCGGCTGGAAACGCAGACGGCCGAATCGGGTAACGAACCGGTCCGCCGCATGCTGAAATTCGAACACCAGCTGCAAAAACGCATCGAAGAACTGCACAACCAGCTTCAGGAAAGCCAGCGAGAATTGAATCTCAGCCCGATCAACATTCAGGAAGCCGTTGAAATTGGACTGGAGCTGGCCGGCCAACCGCCGCTGATCCCGATAAAATTGCCGGAACATGAAGATCGCCCGGCAGGCACAGCTTTTGCCCTGCCGCCTTTGCACGGCAGTTGGGAATCCTGTGCCGAAGGATTGGCCCATCCCCACACCGGCGCGATTCGCCCGCTCGTCTTCGATCCCGATCTGGCGCGCGGGCGCGACGATGTGGTGCTCGCCCACCTCAACCACCGGCTGGTACAACTGGCGCTGCGCCTCCTGCGCGCCGAAGTCTGGACTCACCATGAGATCCCGGCCCTCTATCGCGTCACGGCCCGGCTGGCCCCGGATCACGCCCTGCGTGAGCCGGTTGTCGTTGCCCATGCCCGACTGGTGGTCATCGGCGGAGGCCGCCACCGCCTGCACGAAGAGTTGATCGTCGCCGGCGGTGAAATTGTACAGGGCCGTTTCCGTCGCCTGAATCTCACTCAGATTGAAAACGCTCTCAACGCCGCCCAAACCGAATCGCCGCCGCCCAAAATCTGCGCCGGATTTACCCGGCTCTGGCCTGCCCTGAACCCCGGACTGGAACAGGCCCTGGAATCCCGCATGAAAGAACGTGCCGCCGGCCTGGAAAAACAGTTGGCCGATCGCCAGTCCAAAGAAAAGGCAGACATCGAAACGATCCTCACTGAACTGGAAAACGCCATCCGCGAAGAGCTGCAAGAACCGGAAGGGCCCTATCAACTGGAACTCTTCTCCCTGGCCGAAAAAGAACAATTTCAGCGCAACAAGATTGCCCTGGAAACCCGCCTGAAACAGATCCCCACCGAAAAAGAACAGGAAGCCGCCTTGATCCAGGCTCGCTATGCCGATCCGCAGCCCCGGCTCTTCCCTGTCGCCGTCACTTTCATCATTCCACAAAAAAGAACCCGGGAGTAACAAGAGAAACCAGGACGCCCACATCGGACCGCCCCTACAAAAAGACCTTCCCATGTAGGGGCGCCCCGGCGTGGGCGCCCTCAACCGACCTTATAAAACCGTAAACTCCCAAAGAGGTGATCCATGTCGACAGCACGGCATCACATGGAGTGGATTTCCCTGTTGGATATTTCAGGTCCGTTCCTCTCATTGCCGGTCTTGATGCGCGCCTTCCCGCAGGGATTGGACCCGGCTCCCCCCGAAATCCATGCCTCATTGCGCCTGGCCTACGAAGAATGGCTCGACAACCAGAAAGGCCTCCACCCTGAGCCGGACATCCATCGCGCCTGGATATCCTGGGTATTACAGAATATCCTCCACCTGCCCCCCAAAACCCTACTGAACACTCCGCCGCTGCTTTCTTTGATTGTCCCCGTCGCTGAAACCCGGGAAACCCTCACCCCCGACCTTACCCTGGTCGATCCGGATGAACCGAACCGAGTCCGGCTGCTCATCAATATTTATTCCCCGTCGGTCGATTTCGATCAACGCCTCCCCGGTTCCCGCTGGAACAGCTCCTCGCCCGCGACCCGCATGATGACGCTGTTGCACGCCTCCGGCGTCCGGCTGGGACTCGTGACTAACGGCGAGCGGTGGATGCTGGTCGACGCTCCCCTGAATGGAACGACGGGGTTAACCTCCTGGTATACGGCGCTCTGGC
The DNA here is from genome assembly GCA_964501335.1 of uncultured Anaerolineales bacterium. GTDB lineage: Bacteria > Chloroflexota > Anaerolineae > B4-G1 > SLSP01 > CAZCTC01. The sequence goes on from CAZCTC010000006.1 coordinate 6,755, forward strand.
TGGAAGAACCCCTCACCCTGCGGGCCTTCTGCTCGCTGCTGGGCGCCTATCGGTTCTTCGGGGTCCCGGAAAAGGAGAGCCTTCCCCAGCTGCTGGAAGAAAGCACTTACAATCAGCAGGAAGTGACCGATCAGCTCGGCCGGCAGGTGCGCGAAGCCGTCGAAGTGCTGATCCATGCCCTCGATCAGGCCGATCAGGACACCGGCGGCAAACTTCTGGAGGATTTGCCGCCGCAACAGCTCTATGAAGCTTCGCTGAAGATCATGATGCGGCTGGTCCTGCTGCTCTGCGCGGAAGAACGCGGCATCCTCCCCCTGGACGATCCCTTCTACAACCAATCCTATGCGATTTCCACGCTGCAGACGCAGTTGCGCGAGATCGCCGACCAGTTCGGCGAAGAGATCCTGGAGCGCAACTACGATGCCTGGAGCCGGCTTCTGGCCGCTTTCCGCGCCGTCCACAGCGGCATCCGCCACGACCGCCTGCCGCTTCCGGCCTATGGCGGCAACCTCTTCGATCCCGACGCCCTCCCCTTCCTGGAAGGCCGTTCCCCGGAAACCGGCCGGCAAACCACCGGCGCCGTTCCGCTGCCGATCGATAACCGCACTGTTTTGCAGATCCTCGAAGCGCTGCAAATCCTTCAGGTCCCCCTGCCCGGAGGCCCGGCCGAAGCCCGCCGCCTCAGCTTCCGCGCCCTCGACATCGAGCAGATCGGCCACGTCTACGAAGGACTGCTCGATCACACCGCCGACTGCGCCGCCGGGCCGGTTCTGGGACTCCTCGGCGCCAAAGGCCAGGAACCGCTCATTCCCCTCTCCGAACTGGAAGACCGGCTTCAGGCTTCCGGTTCCCCGATGGCGGAAAATTTCATCCTCTTTCTGCAAAAAGAGACCGGGCGTTCCGAAACTGCTTTACGCAAAGCCCTGGAATCCACCGATAAAGCGTCGGAAATAGATTCCCGGTTACGGCTGGCCTGCGGCACCGACACCGACCTGCTGGAACGCATCCGCCCCTTTGCCGGCCTGCTCCGCGAAACCGCTTACCACCGGCTCTTCGTCATCCGCACCGGCCGCCGCTATGTAAAACCGGGAACGGCCCGCCGCACCAGCGGTACCCACTACACGCCCCGCGCCCTCACCGAACCCATCGTCCGCCACACCCTGGAGCCCCAGGTCTATCGAGGTCCGGCCGAGGGCCTGCCCCCGGAAAAATGGACCCTCCACTCGCCCGAAGAAATTCTCTCCCTGCGCGTCTGCGACATGGCCATGGGCTCGGGAGCCTTTCTGGTCGAAGCCTGCCGCTATCTGGCCGAGCATCTGGTCGAATCCTGGGAAATAGAATCCGCAAAATACACCCTCAATGCCACCCTTTCAGACCCCTGCCCGGCCTTACGCGAGGCGACCTCCGAAAAAGAACGAAAAATTGTCGCCCTCCGCCTCATCGCCGATCGCTGCCTCTACGGCGTGGATAAAAACCCCATGGCCGTGGAAATGGCCAAGCTCTCCCTCTGGCTGATTACGGTAGATCGGGGCCGCCCCTTCACTTTTCTGGACCATGCCCTGAAATCCGGCGATTCTATCGTCGGATTAGGGATCGATCAACTGACCTGTTGGAATCTGGAAGGCAAAGGCGCCCGGAAATTCGACACGCTGGAACTGGCGACCAAAATCGAAGAAATGGTTAAATACCGCCGGGAAATTGCCGCCACTCCGGTGATGGATATCCGGGACCTGCAACACAAAGCCTACCTTCTGGCCCAAAGTGAACGAGAAGATCAAGAACTGAAACACGATGCAGACCTGCTGATAAGCACTTACTACAATTTGCTTCCCGAACCAAAACGTATCGCCTTACGCAATGCGCTCTTACAAGCCGTCAACGAAAAAGCAGCTCTCACTCCCGAACAAATTGAAGCTACAACGTTAGGAGAACTCCACCCCTTCCACTGGGAATTTGAATTCCCCGAAGTTTTCAGCGGCGACCGCCCCGGCTTCGACGCCTTTATTGGAAATCCGCCCTTTATCGGCGGTCTGCGCATCCGGGGAGCCATGGGGGAAAATTACCTGCAATATCTGAAGACCCGCTGGAACCATGCCCGGGGATTAGCCGATTACAGCGCCTTCTTCTTCCTGCGCGCCTTCGAGATGCTGCGCCCCACCGGCACGCTGGGACTGATCGCCACCAACACCATCGCCCAGGGCGACACCCGCGAATTAGGCCTGGAACATATCCATCGGCAGGGGGGGATTATCTATCGAGCCGTCAACAACCGCCCCTGGCCCGGCATGGCGGCAGTAGCAGTCGATATCGTTCACATTTCCCGAAAAAATTACAGTGGAGAGAAGATTCTAGACGAACGCAAAGTCGTTCAAATTACTCCGTTGCTGGACGATCGACAAATAACGCATACGCCTTTCCCTTTAAAAATAAATGAAAAAAAGAGTTTCCAGGGCTCTAATGTATTAGGATTGGGTTTTACGATGACACCCAAAGAAGCTCAATCCCTTATCGCCCAAAATCCTCATAACGCTGAAGTTCTATTCCCTTACCTTAACGGAGAAGACTTAAACAGCCAGCCGGATCAATCGCCTAGCCGCTGGGTGATCAATTTCTTCGATTGGTCCCTGGAAAAAGCCGAGCAATATCCCGATTGCATGGCCATTGTAAAAGAAAAGGTATACCCGGAAAGACAACAGAACAATAACAAACAACGTCGGGAAACCTGGTGGCGATTTACAAGACCAGCCATTGAATTATATGAAATGATTGCGCCGCTCAAACAAGTACTAGTTTGTCCTCAAACAACCAAATACCTAAACTTCGTTTTTATTGAAAATGGCTGGGTCTATTCTCATAAAATAATCGTCTTTGCTTTAAACAGCAATCAAAGCTATGGCGTACTCCAATCATCTTTTCACGACCTATGGGCCCGAAAATATTGTTCTACACTTGAAACCAGACTTAGTTACACCCCATCAGATGGGTTCGAGACCTTCCCCTTCCCGGCTCACGTCCTCGACCCGCAATTCCTCGAAACCGTCGGCGAGCAGTACCACGAACACCGCCGGCAGATCATGCTGACCCGCCAGGAGGGATTGACCGCCACCTACAACCGCTTCCACAATCCCCGGGAAACGGCGGCCGACATCACCCGGCTGCGCGAATTGCACATCGCCATGGATCAGGCCGTCGCCTCGGCCTACGGCTGGATCGATCTCGACCTGGGCCACAGCTTCCACGAAACCCCGCAGGGAGTGCGCTACACCCTCAGTGAACCGGCCCGCCGGGAAATACTCGACCGGCTGCTGGCCCTCAACCACCTGCGCCACGAGGAAGAGGTTCGGGCTCAAGCGATGGAGAAACCGGCCGGCAAAAAAGGCCGCAAATCAGAACCGCCGACGATGGAACGCCTCTTTTAAAGTCGCTCGCCTCGCACTGGCATTTAAGGATAACTGGATTACAATTCTCATACTATCATGCTGGAAACGCCGGGAGATGCTCTTAACCTTTATGCTATCGCGCGAAACTCTTTAACCTTCCACCCGTGCGGTTAATCTGGGAAAAGCCCATATTTTGGCGGCTTCAGAAAGCCGCCAAAAATATGAATAAAAAACTCTCTCTGCCTGCTTCGCACAGCGCGTCGTTTTGAGCCAAACAAAAGCCTGGTGCGGGACGCTAAAACACTAACCGCACAGATACCTGCACTCACCATCGAAACCACATCCAAGAGGTCATGAATGTCCATCGCCCGCCATCACGCCGAATGGCTTTCCTTATTAGAAATCTCCGGCCCCTTCCTCTCGCTGCCGGTCTTGCTGCGCGCCTTTCCCCAGGGACTCGACTCCGCCGACGCCGGACTGAACGCCGAGCTGCGCCTGGCTTACGATGAATGGCTGGACAACCAGGGCGGCCTGCATCCCGATCCCGAGATCCACCGCGCCTGGGCAAACTGGGTCCTGGGCCGGCTCTTGAACCTGCCGCCCCAGGCTCTCCTCGCAACACCCCCCCTTCCTTCATTAACAATACGGGTGGCTGAAGAGAGCGAAACGCTCCGCCCCGACCTCACCCTGGTCGAGCCGGGTGCGCCGGACCGGGTACGGCTGCTCGTGCAGATCTATCCCCCCGCGGTGAATCTGGAAGGCCGCCTCCCCGGCTCCCGTTGGAGCGCCTCGCCCGCGACCCGCATGATGACGCTGCTGCGCGCCTCCGGCGTCCGGCTGGGACTCGTGACCAACGGCGAGCGGTGGATGCTGGTCGATGCGCCCGCCGACGGCACGACCGGCTTTACCTCCTGGTACGCGGCGCTCTGGCTGGAAGAACCGCTCACGCTGCGCGCTTTCCGCTCGCTGCTGAGCGCCTATCGCTTCTTCGGCGTCCCCGACAACGAAACGCTCCCCCATCTACTGACCGCCAGCATCGCCGATCAGCAGGAAGTGACCGATCAGCTCGGCCTGCAAGTGCGCGCCGCGGTGGAAGTGCTGCTCCAGGCGCTCGACCGCGCCGATCGGGACGCCGGCGGCCGGCTCTTGCAGGCCCTGCCCCCCGAACAGCTCTACGAAGCCGCCCTCAAGGTGATGATGCGTTTAGTCTTCCTCCTCTGCGCCGAAGAGCGCGGCATGCTCCCCCTCGACGATCCTTTCTATGGACAGAACTACGCCGTCTCGACGCTTCAGGCCCAACTGCGCGAGGCCGCCGATCAGGCCGGCGAAGAGGTGCTGGAACACCGGCACGATGCCTGGAGCCGGCTCCTTGCCACCTTCCGCGCGGTCCACGGCGGCATCCGCCACGACCGCCTGACCCTGCCCGCCTACGGCGGCAGCCTCTTCGATCCCGATGCGCTTCCCTTCCTCGAAGGCCGCACGGCCGGTGCCGATTGGCAGAGCGCGGCCGCCCATCCGCTGCCGGTCGATAACCGCACGGTGCTGCACCTGCTCGAAGCGCTGCAAATCCTCCAGGTACGGCTCTCCGGCGGCTCCGCCGAAGCCCGGCGGCTCAGCTTCCGCGCCCTCGACATCGAGCAGATCGGCCATGTCTATGAAGGGCTGCTCGATCACACGGCCCGCCGCGCCGCCGAACCGATCCTCGGGCTGGCCGGCGCCAAAGGCCAGGAACCCGAGATCCCCCTGTCCCGCCTGGAAACGCCGGCGGCAAAAAACGAAACCGCCCTGCTCGATTTCTTACAGGAAACCACCGGCCGCTCCGAATCGGCGCTGCGCAAACTGCTGGGAAGCGCCCCTGAGACAGTCGATCCCCGGCTGCGTTCGGCCTGCGGCAACGACGCCGCCCTTTTGCAGCGCCTCCTGCCCTTCGCCGGCCTGCTGCGCGAGGATTCCTACGGCCGGCCCGTGGTGATCCGCAGCGGCAGCCTCTACGTCACCTCGGGGAACACCCGCCGCGCCACCGGCACCCACTATACCCCCCGCGCCCTGACCGAACCGATTGTCGCCCACACGCTGGAGCCCCAGGTCTATCGCGGCCCGGCCGAGGGGCTGCCCCGCGAGCAATGGAGCCTGCGCCCGCCCGAGGAAATCCTCGCCCTGCGCGTCTGCGATATGGCGATGGGCTCCGGAGCCTTCCTGGTGCAGGCCTGCCGCTATCTCTCCGAACACCTCGTCGAATCCTGGGAACGCGAACCCGGGAATTCAGACCCGGCGCCTTTGCGGGAGGCTGCGACGGCCGAGGAACGGTTGGCCGTCGCCCGCCGCCTCGTCGCCGACCGCTGTCTCTACGGGGTGGATAAGAACCCGCTGGCCGTGGAGATGGCCAAACTCTCCCTCTGGCTGATCACCCTCGACCGCGGCCGCCCCTTCACCTTCCTGGATCATGCCCTGAAGTCGGGTGATTCCATCGTCGGCGTGGGGATCGATCAACTCACCTGCTGGAATCTGGAAGGCAAGGGCGACCGGCAATGGATCACCGACGACCTCTACTCCGACATTCAGACGATGATCGGGCTGCGGCAGGAGATCGAAGCCACGCCGATCGTCGATATCCGCGACCAGAAACACAAAGCCTACCTGCTGACCCGGGCCGATGCCCTGGCCCACGACCTGAAAACCGGCGCCGACATGCTGATCGGCGCTTATTACACCCCCCTCCCCGAAGCCCAACGCGCCCCGCTCCGCGACGCCCTGCTGGCCGCCTTCCGCAAAGGCCAAAGCCTCACGCCCGAAGAAGCCGCTGCCGCCGATCTGGCCGGCCTCCGCCCCTTCCACTGGGAGCTGGAATTCCCCGAAATCTTCAACGACGACCGCCCCGGCTTCGACGCCTTTGTCGGGAATCCGCCCTTTATCGGGGGGCGGCGCATCCGCGAAACCCTGGGAGATCGTTACCGCGACCTGCTTTACAGCCTTTACGCCGGCTCCAGCGGCAACGCCGATTACAGCGCCTTCTTCTTCCTGCGCGCCTTCGAGCTGCTGCGCCCCGGCGGGACGCTGGGATTGATCGCCACCAACACCATCGCCCAGGGAGACACCCGCCTGACCGGATTGGATAACATCCTGGCCCGGGGAGGAACGATCTACCGGGCCGACAACAACGCCCCCTGGCCCGGCGAAGCGGCGGTGGTAGTGGATGTCGTTCACATCGCCAGAGGAAAAATGGAACCGCCTCTTGTATTAGATAACAATCACGTTTCCTATATTTCCAGTTTTCTAAATAATCGCCAATCGTTAGGAGAACCTTATGCACTAACAGAAAATGATGGCAAAAGCCATATGGGATCAAACGTAGTAGGATTAGGTTTTGTATTATCTCCACAAGAAGCTGAAGACCTTATAATCAAAAATCCTCTCAACAAAGATGTATTGTTCCCTTATTTAAACGGTGAAGATTTAAATAGTCGTCCGGATCAATCACCCAGTCGCTGGATCATTAATTTTTTCGACTGGCCTTTGGAAAAAGCTGAGCAATACCCGGATTGCATGGATATTATAAAAACCAAAGTTTATCCTGAACGAAAATCAAAAGAAGGAAGTTATGCAAAACTTTGGTGGCAATATGGACGACGACAAGAAAGGCTATACGAAGCTATCGCCCCACTCAAACAAGTATTAATTAGATCACGCGTAAGCAGTACTCATGCGCCTGTATTTGTCCCTGTAGGGTGGATATATTCCGAAGCAACCATTGTTTTTGCTTTCGATGATTATTTTCGCTTCGCAGTTATACAATCATCCTCTCATGAATGTTGGGTTCGCCAATATGCTTCTACATTAAAAGGGGATACCCGTTATTCACCTACTGACGTCTTCGAGAATTTTCCATTTCCGAATTCTTCTAATACCAAATCTTTGGAACTTCTCGGAGAACAATACCATGAACACCGGCACCAAATTATGATAAGCCGGCAAAAAGGATTGACCGCCACCTACAACCGCTTCCACAACCCTCAGGAAACGGCGGCCGACATCGCCCGGCTGCGCGAGCTGCACATCGCCATGGATCAGGCCGTCGCCTCCGCCTACGGCTGGGCCAACCTCGATCTGGGCCACGGCTTCCACGAAACCCCGCAGGGAGTGCGCTACACCCTCAGCGAACCGGCCCGCCGGGAAGTGCTCGACCGGCTGCTGGCCCTCAACCACCAGCGCCATGAAGAAGAGGTCAAAGCGCAGGAAGCGACCGCCCTCAAACCGGCGGGGAAATCCGGCGGCAAAAAAAACCGCCCATCCAAACCCGAACCGCCGGCCATGGAAAGATTGTTTTGAAAAGGAAAGGAAATAAAAATGAGCGCACTATCTTTATACATAAACAAGCATCTTTTTTACAATTCCGGTAGTTCTCAATTGCTTTCGCTTTTCCTGGGAACGAAAAAAAAGGAAAACTCAAGCTGGGAATATCTTTCTACCGTTGAAGAAATAAAAAAGAGACTGGATATAATGGGATATTCTATAGAAAATGCCGAAAAAAAATTCCAGGATGGAATTGAACACTTCGTAAAAAAAGAAAAAAATTCCTTAAGCGATTCGGAGATTGAAAATTGCCGAAAATTGACCCTCGATTTGTGGATTCAATCCATAAAAGAAATCTTCGATCAAAATATAGACCGTCACAATCTCGAAGAAAAAATCAAAACCTCTGATGCCGACTTACAGTTCTCGATTAGTTTTCTTCTTGATCAACCTGATTTTGAATGCATCGCTGGCATGCAATCGTTTAATGAAGTAACAGAAGAAATGGAAAAAGTACAGGCATCATCTATTTTGATGACCTTGCGAGGTTATTTATGGGGATTCGCAATTGAAGAAACACCCCCTTCTTACGAAGAAAATCAAAGGTCAGATTTCGATTACAATCATCCATTTTTCGTGCTGCGTTTAGCCTTAGAACATCTCAATAAAGATTATGAAATTTTATTGGATTGCAACTATTTTATTGAAAACGAAATTGGCTTTCATGATGCTGAATTTTTAAACGATCAGGATCTTTTCGAAAGATATACGAAATTCGAAAAAATAATAGTTCTCTGCGAAGGTACAACTGACGGGTGGCTGATAGAAAAAACCTTACAAACCCACTACCCTTATTTATGTCCCTATTATTACTTCATGGATTTCAATAAGTTTAACGTACAAGGAGGAGCCTCCTCTCTGGTTTCTTTCGCAAAAGCATTTGCTGGCGCCGGCATTCGCAATAGGATCCTTGTTATCGTTGATAATGACGCAGCAGGAACTCAAGCAGAACAAGCTCTTTTATCTCTGAAATTACCTTCCAATTTCCATATACTTAAACTACCCCACCTCTCCATGGCTGAAAATTATCCCGCTCATAATGTCCCTGATGGGAATATTGTTAATTGCAACATTAATGGACTAGCCTGCAGCATTGAACTCTATTTAGGGAGAGATATTCTTACAGATCAAAACGGTCAATTAATACCAATTCAATGGAATGCATTTAATCCAAAAACTAAATCATATCAAGGCGAAATAACAAACAAAGCTCAAATTCAAGAAAAATACTCTGAATTAATGGATAAACTCGAGCGAAATTCACAACCCTCTGATCATGATTGGGAACCCATGGAACTCCTTTTAAAAAGCATGTCCAGAGCCTTTATGAATTCTTATAACCTATGAGAAACACCCTTCCATGAAGAAAAACAAAACCTATTCCCTTTGTAATGGCCTTTAAAAAATTAATTCGGGAACGGGAAAAGCGCGGGCGAAGGGGCAAATTACCTTACGCCCGGGGTTGATGGTCTTTTAAAATTAAATCCGGTAATAGAAAAATCGCCGGGGCCGCCCGGGGTTGAAACCCCGGGCTCACTTACGACGCCCTTTCAGGGCTTAAGAAGGCTTCGCCGCAGGTATTTTCAGCCCCGAAGGGGCGACCTTAAGGTAGCCTGGGGCTGAAGCCCCAAGGCGAGGCGGATTTCGCTACGCGCGGGAAGTAAGGATATTACCGGATTATTTCCTTAAAAGCATAAGCCCATGGCTATAAATAACGACCGTGCGATCAGTCTGGGAAAAAAGCCCATATTTTCGGCGGCTTTCTGAAGCCGCCGAAAATATGAATAAAAGATTATTTTCTTAAAGACCCTTATCCCGGCGCGATTCAGACAGATCAAGGAGAGTACCATGCCCACTTCACTTGAAATTCGGGAATCCCTGGAAGCCGCCGTCATCGCCCGGCTGCTCGGCCCGGCCGGCGGACCGGATGAAATCGTGATCGGACGTAACGTCAGCGATCACTACCTGGTGGGCCGCCTGGCCCCCAAAGGCCAGCACGCCGTTCCCGAAGAACTCGACGAAGACCGGATCGTCGAGAGCGACGGCGACGAAGGCATCCCGGAAGCGCCGCCCCCCAAAGCCGCCACCCTCCTCCCCGCCTCCATCGGCATGACCTTTGCCGTCTCCGGCACCACCCCCGAACTCCAGATCACCGCCCGCTGGGGCCGCTACGAACGCATCGCGCTGCCGCAGGAAGAAACCGACAAACCCCTACCCAAAAACGGCTGGCAACGGATTCCGCTGGCGGCCGTCTCCGAACCGCTCCCCCTCAAGCCCGGCCGGCTGCCCGATTGGATCCCCGATCCCAACCGTCCCGGCGTCGTGGTCATGGGCCGGGTCCGCCGCCTCGGCGCCCAATGGATCGTCACCCTCTTCCTGGTCAACGGCCAGCAATCGCCGCGCACTCAAAAAGATACCGCCTGGATCTTCCAACCGGAACTCAGCGTCGCCGCCCCCGACGGCGCGCCCTGCTTTGAACGCCCGCCGCAGCCGTTCAGCGCCGAAGAGCCCGACCAGCAACTGCTCGCCATGCTCTACCGCCGCGACATCCAGTTCGCCGTCGGCCACAGCGTCGCCGTCCATACCGAAATCGCGCCGGACTGTTACGATCGCGCCGTCCGGCTCACCACCACCTTCATGCCCACCTGCGATATCCCTCAGGTCACCGCTCCTACCGCCGCCGAAATCCCGGCGCTGGCCGGCCTGATCCTGGAGATGAAAACCCTGGCCGAAATCCCCGACGGAAATTTCACTGCCGCCCTGGCCCCCCTGGCCGAGGCCTATCAAAGCTGGATCGCCGACCTGCAAAGCCGGCTCGATCCCCCCGAAGCCGATCTGCTGCCCTATCTGGAAACCGCCGAAAAAGCTATCCTTAACTGCCGAACCGCCCTCACCCGCATCCGGGCCGGAATCGCCCTCCTGGATGCCGATCCGCAGGCCGCCGCCGCCTTCCGCTTTGCCAATCGCGCCATGTACCAGCAGCGGCTCCACAGCGAATACGCCGCCTGCACCCGCCGCGGTGACCCCATCGAAATAACAGAGCTGGAAAAACCGGGCCGTTACACCTGGCGCGTCTTCCAGCTGGCCTTCATTCTGATCAACCTGCCGGCGCTCACCGATCCCCACCATCCCGACCGCACCGGAGAGGCCGCCATCGCCGATCTCCTCTGGTTCCCCACCGGCGGCGGCAAGACCGAAGCCTACCTCGGCGTGACCGCCTACGTCCTGGCCATGCGCCGCCTGCAAAAAGATCTCGGCGAACGCTCCAGCCAGGCCGGCGTCGCCGTCTTGATGCGCTACACCCTGCGGCTGCTCACCCTTCAGCAATTCCAGCGCGCCGCCGCCCTCATCTGCGCCTGCGAAATCATCCGCCGCGAAAATCCGGAAAGGTGGGGCGAAGAGCCCTTCCGGCTGGGCCTCTGGGTCGGCCGGCACAGCACGCCCAATTGGACGCAAGAGGCCGATGAAGCCGTCAAAGATCTCAAGAAAAACGCCTTCACCCGCGACGGCACCCCCCATCAAATCACCACCTGCCCCTGGTGTGGCAGCCCCATCCTTCCCGGGCGGGATATCATCGTCGAATTGCCCGAGCAGGGGCGGGGCCGCACCTTCATCTACTGCGGCGACGAACTGGGCCACTGCCCCTTCTCCCGCAAGCAATCCCCCGACGAAGGCATTCCCGCCCTCGTCGTCGACGAAGAGATCTACCGCCGGCTGCCCGCGCTGCTCATCTCCACCGTCGATAAATTCGCCCAGATGCCCTGGAACGGCCGCACCGCCATGCTCTTCGGTCAGGTCAACGGCTACTGCGAACGCCACGGCTACTGCTCCCCCGAAATCCCGGACAGCTCCCATCAGGCCAAAGGAGCGCACCCCAAATCCCGGATTCTCCCCCTCTCGCCCCTTCGCCCTCCCGATCTGATCATCCAGGATGAATTACATCTCATCAGCGGTCCGCTGGGCACACTGGTCGGCCTTTACGAAACCGCCGTCGATCGGCTGGCATCCTGGGATCTGGACGGCATCACCATCCATCCCAAAATCATCGCCTCCACCGCCACCATTCGCCGGGCCGAGCGCCAGGTCCGCAATCTTTTCCAGCGCGATCTCCAGGTTTTCCCGCCTCAGGGGCTCGATGTGGCCGACAACTTCTTCTCCCGCCGACGTGCGCCCGGCAAACAATATCCGGGCCGCCGTTATCTGGGGCTCTGCGCCCCGGGAACCCGCTTCAAGACCGCCCTGATCCAAACCTACATCACCTTCCTGGCCGCCACCCAGCGGCTCTACAATCAGTACGGATCAGCGGTCGATCCCTGGATGACGTTGGTCGGCTATTTCAACTCCCTGCGAGAGCTGGGAGGGATGCGCCGCGCCGTGGACGATACCGTCGCCACCCGCCTGCATCACGAGGTCCAACGCTCCATCGACCTGGGCCGGGTCGAAGAACTGACCTCCCGTAAAAATGCCGCCGACATCCCCAAAGTCCTGGATCGGCTGGAAGTTGAGTTTCAGCCCCAGAAAGGGGGCGCAAAAAGCGGGAATAAAACCACCCCCTGGCCCATCGACGTTCTGCTGGCCACCAACATGATCTCAGTCGGCGTCGATGTCAGCCGGCTGGGATTGATGGTGGTGGGCAGCCAGCCCAAAAATACCGCCGAATATATCCAGGCCACCAGCCGCGTCGGCCGGCAACAGCCGGGGTTGATCTGCACCGTCTACAACTGGACCCGGCCCCGCGACCTGAGCCATTACGAAAGTTTTGAACACTATCACGCCACCTTCTACCAACATGTCGAGCCGCTCTCCCTCACGCCCTTCTCTCCGCAGGCCCTGCGCCGGGGCTTAAGCGCCGTGCTCGTCTCCCTAGTCCGGCTGGCCGGCATGGAATTCAATGCCAATCAGGGCGCCGAAAAGATCACCGAAGAGGCGCCCCTCATCCAGAGCGCCCTGGAGACCATTCGAAAACGGGCCAACGTCATCGGCGGCGCCGGCATCGAAACCCTGGTCGCCGACGAATTACAAAAACGCCTGGAAAACTGGCTCCACCGCGCCCAGACCCGGGGCTCCCACCTGGGCTATCAAGAAAAAAAAGAAGATGGGCGCACCCTCATCAACCTGTTGGAAAAAGCCAGCCGGGACTGGAAAACCTTCACCTGCCTCAACTCCCTCCGCGATGTCGAACCGGGCATCCATCTTCTGTTGGAAGACTACGGCCTCGACGCAACCGATCAGCCCGACTGGACCTTCGGCAAAAGAGACCCCAATCCGGTAACCGAAGAAGATGAATAAGTCGTAAGCGCCCGCCATGAACAACCGTACAAGTCGAAAATTCAACCTGGATTAAGGGAGTATGCTGATGGAAAAGACTAAATCTCAACCGGTTGGGGAACTGCGTCCCACCCAAATGATCTTTACTTACGGCATCGGCGCCATCGTCGATCTACCCTACCTCTCCGTCCTGGTCATGGGGCTGGATGATTGGAAAGAGACCAACACCGGTCTCATGCCCGAGATCCATGAAGACCGGCTGCTGCGCGCCGTACGCTGGGAACTCAAAAGCCCGGTCGAAAAACTTCTGGGCATGCCCCTCCCCCCAGAATCCACGGGAATGCCCAATCCCTTTGCAGATATCCGCCCCGTGGGGGTTCCGGTCGCCAACTTTCCCCGCTGGATGCTCTGTCCCCAATGCCGCACCCTGGCTCCGATCAACAGCGGCGAGTTCGAACTCAAAACGAATGCTTACCATCCCGAACGCGCCCAATATGTCCACGCCCACTGCGGCGGCAGCAAAAAACCACCCGTCGCCGTTCCGGCCCGCTTCCTGGTCGCCTGTGAAAACGGCCATCTCGACGACTTCCCCTGGGTCGAGTTTGTCCACAGCGGGCCGACGGCCTGCAACTGGCGACTCCAATTAATCGAATCCGGCCCCAGCGGCGAAGCCCGCGATCTGGAAGTCCGCTGCACCGAATGCAAAAAAGGCCGGCGCCTTTCGGATGCCTTTGGAATGCAAGGGCAACAAAATCTGCCGCTCTGCCGGGGCCGGCGTCCGCATCTGCGAGATTACGATCCAGAGCCGTGCGAAAAACGGATTCGCGCCATCTTGCTGGGAGCCTCCAATCTCTGGTTCCCCGATGTCTTGACCAGCCTGGCCATCCCCACCGAATCCGCCCGGCTGGCGCAAATGGTGGAAGATCATTGGGCCAGACTCAGCAAAATCGAAACCCCGCAACTTATTGCAATACTTCGCTCGATGGAAACTCTCAACGAATTCTACGCCTACTCGGATCAAGAACTGTGGGAAGCCATCCAGCGCAAACGCCAGCAAGAAGAGAACGGACAATTCATCGCCGATCCGCTCGATCTGCGAGGCCCCGAATGGGAACTCTTCACGCATCCTGAAGATCAGCTGTTTTCTGAAAACTTCCGTATCCGTCCCGTAGCGATACCGGAAGGGTTCGAAAACGTCATCGAGCGAGTCGTCCTGGTGGAACAGATGCGCGAAGTTCAGGCCCTGATCGGGTTTACCCGGATCGATGCTCCGGGAGAATTGGAGGATTCGGAAGAAGAAACCCGGCGGGGACAGAGAATGAAAATCTCCCAACAGCCCCCCACCTGGATCCCGGCCACCGAAATCCACGGCGAAGGAATCTTCATCCAGCTCAAAGAGAGCGCCCTTCAGGAATGGCTGAAAAGGCCGGCCGTGCAGCAGCGCAATCTGCTCTTCCACGACTCCCATTCCCGTTGGCGGCTGGCCCGCGGCATCCAACAGCCGGAAGCCCATTACCCGGGCATGCGCTATGTGCTGCTTCACACCTTCGCCCATGCCCTGATGCAGCAATTCACCCTGGAATGCGGCTACACCGCAGCCAGCGTCCGGGAGCGTCTCTACTCCCGCAACCCCGAAGAGGACCGCCCGGCCCGGGCCGGACTGCTCATCTACACCGCCGCCCCCGACAGCGAAGGCACCCTGGGCGGGCTGGTCGGCCTGGGCGAACCGCAAGAATTACGGCGGCACCTCATCAATGCCCTGCATCACGCCGAACTCTGCGCCTCCGATCCGCTCTGCGCCGAGCACACCCCCAGTCAGGACGGCTTCACCCTCCATGCGGCCGCCTGTCACGCCTGCGCCTTCGCCCCGGAAACCTCCTGCGAACGCGGCAACAAATATCTGGACCGTTCCGTTCTCGCGCCCACCGTCGCCGAAGAAGGATTGGAATTTTTCGAGCGGATATCCATGACAAAATAAATCCTCAGACAAAAAAACGCCACCGCGCCGGGAGAAACCTTTCTCCCGGCGCGGTGGCGTTTTAATCATGACTCTGTATTAACAATTAGTTGAAGATCATAAGCTTCAGGGCCTTTACGCCCCTCACGAAGACTAAACTCGAAAAAGCCTCCTATATTTACAGTATCCAGGCCTTTTACTTCTGTAATATGAAAGAACAATCCTTTCTCCCGGCCCGGCACTTCCAAAAAACCATATCCCTTTGCCTCTACAAAATTAATAACCTTTCCTACTAAGCGACCAGGAACAGCTGGTACAGGAAAAGTCACCCGCTGCGGAGCAGCAATGCCTGAATAAACAACTTTCAACGCATTTAATGCTTTTTCGGCTTCCGGAAAAGCTTTGTTATAAGTACCCTTGCGCAAGTCAATGGCACATTGGTATTCTCGTATAGCCTCGGAAATCCTCCCCAATTTCTCATAAACCATTCCCAAGTGATAATGCCCGTTGTGATTACGACGATCGACTCGTACCGCCTCCTTTAAAACAGCCTCTGCAGGTCCCCATTGTGCCAGATTTATATAAACTTCCCCCATATTACGAAGGATATAGGGACGATTTTGAATAGCCTCGGGCATGGACTTGTAAACCTGCAGAGCGGCATTGTAATCCCCCAATCCCTGATAAGCTCGCCCCATATAGTCCAATATATAATGAACCGGTTTTCCCGCCAAACGCTGAGCAACTTTCAGCGCTTCTAAGGCAAGAACAAATCGCTGAGTTTCTACATACAATTTCCCCAAATTATAATGCAGATCCGCATCATCCTTTATCATCTGTTCAGCTTCTAAAAGACGCTTCTCTGCCAATTCATAATTGCCTGCAACGCAAAACAATTTTCCCTGTTGAAGACAAGCCTTCGCATAATGCTTCAATTCTAAATCTTTTCTATCCCCATCCGATAAAGAATTAAAAGCTTTACGGCACTGCTCAAAAACTGTTAAAGCTTTCCCTCTACTATTGGGCAAACGAGAAAGTGCATACCCTTTTCTATAGAGAACAGCAATATAATCAGGTCTGATCTTCAAAGCCTTATCAAAGAAAATAATAGCCTGGTCATACTGTAATTGCGCATAATGTTGATATCCCAAAAGATAAAACCATTTTGCTTCCTGAGGTTGCAAAGAACAGAGTATTTGATATACCTCGATAGCATCAGCATAACGCTGTGCCTGAGAATAACAAAATCCCAATTTGTAAAGGACATCGATATTATGCGAATCCGACTGCCGTGCCTGTTCCAAAAGAGAGCTGGCTTGAGACCAGTCATTGGCCTGCATCAAAGCGTCAACTTGAGTTAAAAGATTTGTCAA
Source organism: uncultured Anaerolineales bacterium (assembly GCA_964501335.1). Taxonomy (GTDB): domain Bacteria; phylum Chloroflexota; class Anaerolineae; order B4-G1; family SLSP01; genus CAZCTC01. The sequence continues at coordinate 23,083 of CAZCTC010000006.1, forward strand.
CATAAAACCTCCCCATTTATTCCAAAAATGTAAAATTTAGAAAGGTGGTTCCTCAGATGAAACATTTGCGGGTTCAGCCGAAGCAGTTGAATCAACAGACACAGGAGTATTAATCGGAACTTGAGTAACATTGTTCTGATACCAACTCAAAAACACCTCAGGTTCTTTTCCTTTTACAATTAAAACATCTCCCGGATCACGTGGACAGAATACCTTAACATCACCAAAATTAACTTGCCATTTGTTATGAGAACCAGGATCACTCATTGTTTTTATTTGATATTGCGCTTCTGTTAATCGTCTTAACAATAAAGCCTCATCAATAATTTGGATCTTTAACGGATCATCCTTTTTCACAGCGGGTTCAGGTGAGGCTGTCGGAGCAGAGACATTCGTTTTATTGCCAATGGGTTTTAATTCAATCGGAGATCCCACTAATTCTTCATACCCACGTTGGATAGCTCTCAAAATAACCCCGGTTTCCCGTTGTAATACTCCTACAGTTGTTATCTTAGTATCCCGTATCGGATCCGAATGCATCATCAAATTACGACTACCCGTCCATGCTGTTTTTAAATCATCGGACAAATGTCCATGCCGATGGGCATCCACGATCCTCCCCTTCAATTCATTCAACCAATCACCAATGCGAATAGCATCAGAACTTTGACGAATGTCAGCCTCATCAGCCATTCCTAACTGAATAAACAATTTCAATAAGAATCCTTCATAAGCACGACCAAAAGGCATGACTAACACAGAATAATCCGGTAAGTTAAATTTGCCTTCTTCTAGAGCAAATAAAAGCAAAGCCGCAGACAATAACGTTTCCTGGTCATGGGGGAAAAAAAAGCGATAGGCATCTTGACCAATTTGATCTTTGATCCATATAAGCGCTTTATCCGGCATATCCGGCCGATTCATGACTTCCAATGCCACATCACGAGTCGACTCAGGAATATAACGCGCCGCTCTTTCTTGAGGAGGTTGAGAAAGCTTATGATCTAAATGATCGCAAACATCATCGAAAAGTTCGCTGGCACGCCCCTGTACCAAAAGCTTTCCGGTTCTGAACTGCGTCACCATCACTCTATCAGTTCGAGAGAAAATTTCAGCCCGGTAAAAACTCACCGCCTCATTTCCTTCATGCCATACAATCCGGTTAAAAGATCCGGCCAGGTGTTCCCGTATCACTTCAACCTTAGCAAAGGCAACAAAAAAAGTTGTAGCACGGTTTTCAATCGCCCCATCCCCCGATAAAACTTCTACCGCCTCTGCCTGATATGATTTTTTCCAATCATCCAACCGTTTCAAGAACGCCGACTGAGGTTTTCCCCCTACAGTAATGGAACCGGTTGTGTATATATTAATGGACCCTTCATCCGGCCCTAACGCTAATTTTAGCTGTATGGCTGAATTAATCTCACGTTCGCTGAGAATCTTTATCCCTGCACTGGCAGCATAATTTCTAAAAGCGGATAATGCATGAGCCTGTTTATCAACCATCCGAGACCTCCTTAAGCGTTAAATTTTACCGTCCCATCCTCAATCCCGCATTGTCGTAGTACATCAACATCTCCGCATCTTCCTACCGCCCGGCCACTCAAGTCGTCGAAAAGGTTACGTCGTTCGGGCATCGCTAATCCCACCTGAAAATGTAAAAACAGTCCCCAATTAAGGTACCGCCACTGTTTTAAAACTTCAGATTGTCCAACAGCCGGCGCAGGAATGGTAACCCCAAAATGATCATTCCCCATCCGCTGCAACTGGCGTGATTTATTTCCTGGATCCGCACCCACCATCCCACACTACTGCGATATTCGGCTTGTCCGACCAGCAAGAAAGATAAACCACCTTGCTTAAAGCTCTACAACCCGAAAACCCAAACTCCCATTATAGAGTTCAGGAGAATATTTAGATCGACAAGTACATCTCAGGTCGATCGCCCGCCCATGATAAGCTCCACCTCTTATGGTTCGTAAATCAGAAAATTTTAAATCTTCGCGCCAGTCAAAAGGTTTATAAGGATAATCATGATAAAGACTGCGAGTCCATTCAGACACATTTCCGCTTAAATCCAATACCCCATAAGGAGAAGCCCCTTCTGGAAAAATCCCCACCGGAGTAATTTGTCGAATTCCCAATTCTTCATTATTACAACGCAAGGCATCCCACTGGTTACCCCAAGGATAAACTCTGCGATCCCGATCTCCCCTGGCCGCCTTCTCCCATTCCGCCTCTGAGGGCAACACTATTTGCTTTTTAGTAACTTTACTCAGCCAGGTACAATAGGCCAACGCATCTGACCAGGTTACCTCAACCACCGGACAACTTTCATAGCCTTTGGGAAAACGGTTATTTTTCCAATAACTCGGCGGCGTTCGTCCAGTTGCTTCTATAAAGAATTGATATTGAGCATTGGTAATGGGAGCTTTGGCGATCCTGTATTCCGGCAAAACCACCCTGTGTTGAGGAAATTCATCTTCGTTACTATCTTTTGGGGGAATTCCCCAAACATCCGTACTGGTCCCCATAAAAAATTCACCTGCCGGAATTTTTATCCATTGCGGCTCACCATAAGGCAAGGACCAAAACCCGGCTCCAACTCGGGCCAAAGCCTGCATGGCCATACTACGCCGCTCAATCCAGGAATTATTAGAACCCGGCCCCCCCACCAGGCGATTCAACCATGAAGGCGAAACTTCCAATCCGGCGCGTAAGCGCTTTTGAATTTCAACTTCTAAATCGTTGGTAACCCGACCGCCGCCAACATCGCGCAGTGCTTCTGCGGCCAGGGTCAAATTATAATAAATCTCCTTCTCTTCTTTATAATCGGCAATCGCTTGAATCAAACGCGTCGTCCGCTCCCGGCTCTGGGTACTCAAATAACCTGCTTCCAATAAAATAGCTTCCCGCCACCAGGAATCCTCGCAATAACGCAGCGTATAGTCCACATAGTCATCCCGCCCGGCTATCGCCCGCGCCGCAAAATATTCTTGAAAAGTCAGGTGCGAAAAAGTGTAAATGCCTTCCCCGCGCCCCAACAGCAATCCGGTGCGTTCTTCGATCACATTCAAAAAATAAATCACCGCCCGTTTTGAATTACGGTCATCCCGGGTGATTTCATAAAAATGGGCATAGAGAAGTTTCGCCAAATCCTCGATCCCGATCTCTTTCTGGTGGGATTCATGCATTTTCAGAGCCACTTTTTGCAACAGTAAACGACGGTCCCCGGCATCAAAAGGATGGTTTTCCAAAATCACCGTTTCCTGAACCCCCTTTACTTCATCCCACTTTCCCAATAATACATCGATGGCTTCGGCGTACAGTTCAGCCCGCCGATCCGGCAGTTTCACTCGATCCCGATGGACTAAAGCAATCACAGTCAATAACAAGGGATTGATCGCCAGTTCACGCACCCGTTCATTCGCTGCAATAGAGGATAATAACTGACGGGTTTGATCTTCAGCCCATACAGCGGCATCTTCTCCCGGCCCTAATTGTCCAACGCCCACCGCCAAATGCCAGTTTCGCAAAAACAAGGCTATATCGGCATCGGTAAAATCTTGAATGGTAGTCGTAACATATCCCCACCCCAACTGAGCCGCTCCTGTATAACCAACAATCCGACTGGTAACGACAAAACGGCATTTAGGATAAGCCACCGTAAAAGCCTCTACCATTCGAGCTACCCGTCGCCGCAAATCAGGATCAGCTACTTCGTCCAAACCATCAAAAAGAACCACAGCTTTTCCAGATTCCAAATACGAGTCGAAAAAACCTGCCGGCAAAACAACCCGTTCCCCGGCCAACATCTGTCGAAAATGCTCTAACAACAGAGAACACCCTTCAGTCCCATCGTCGGTCCGGCGATGAACCGCAAGATAAGCTCCCAAACGCCGCAACGGCAACAAAAGAGGTAAAAATCCCGCAGTGCCAGGCAACTCCAAATGTTGCTGCACAAAGGTAGTGCCCTGGGCCAGATCTTGAGCATAGAGCAAGACCAGATAACGCAATAAAGTCGTCTTCCCACTGCCCGGGTCTCCCAACACCACCAGATGAGGATAGAGCTTCAATGTACGGTTGATATTTTCCTGATCCGAAGGGATGGTTTTACTTTTCTTCGACGTTTCTAAACGCCGGAGTTTTGATTTTTCAACACCTGCCGGCGCCGGGGTTGTATCAGATCGCGATTCCTCACGTTTGAGTCGTTGATCATTGACTCGTAACGTCACATAGATTTGTTCCAATTCAATGCTGACCAGCTTGCCACCGGAACGAATCCCTTGCAAAGGCAGATAACGATTCTGAGAAATCACATACTTCAAGTAACGAGATAAAGCTGATTTCACATCAACTGCTGGAGTCTCTATCGGAGGATCTCCAATAATCACCTTAGCGCCTTGCCCGGCTACAATCACGTGCCCCCCAGCCGCAATGCTTTCAGTGCCGGTCGCCACGGGAGCTCCAATCCGCTGAGAAACCACAGCGCCAGCCGCCATCTGAACATTGGATAAAGCTATCAGAGGTTGAGCGCAAAGAGGACAAACTTTAAACCGTTCCGGCCAGTTTTCACCGCAATACTGACACTGCATAAACAAAACCTCCCACGGTCAATGAAATCAATCAAGAACCTCAGCTTACCACAATGACTCAGCCAACTTCCACAACATCGCCGCAATTGGAGCCAGTTTAATCACCTCGGCACCGACTTTCCCCACTGACTGCAATGCCCCGGCAACCTTAGTTAAAATATCCGCTGCGGACGCCAGCTTACGAGTCACCCGTTCCCCATCAGGTTGGGATTCATTTAATTCCTGTTCTGCCTGTTCTAAGGAATCCTGCACATCCGCTACATCACCAGCTTTGGTGATTTCCTGAGCTACAATCGCTCTCTGAACTTCCACCCTCAAAGCGGAAACCTCTTGCCGCAATTCGTCCAAAGTTACCGGCACCTTCCCCCATATAAACTGAATTCCACTGACCACATTCCCCGCCTGAATCATATCTGCCGTAATGCCGCCACTACGCACCTTCCGGGCCAACTCCACCAAAGCCATCGCCGTTTCAGGAGTTCCACTTTGTAACTGCACCCCATCGACCACATTTTCTGCCCGGATCTCCCGCGCCCGAATTCCCCCATAGTGCGTAAAATGACCGCCATCTTGAACAATCGTAACATTGCCACTGGCCGCAATGCTTCTCTCTCCCATCGCAATCGGAGCACTGATGGTATTGGCCACAATTCCGTTTATATTGTTGATCACCACCCTGGAACTATCGGTTATAGACTTTGAAGCAGAAAATCCCAAAGTCGCTCGCCGGCTTAACCAACCCTCCAGCACCGGAATAGCCCCCGGATTTCGGCGACAATGATCCAACAACAAATTGACCTTACTGTCACGACGCATCCCTTCGCTAAACTTATCCTTAACTTCAGGGAAACAATCTAAGGCCAGGGCCTCAATTTGAGGATCATCCAAAGCCGCTAATTTTGTTCTTAGTTCAGGAATCGTTTCCATAACAGCTCCCTTCTAATACTCATATTCCCGACACTCTTGCCATATCGCAATCTCTTGACTCGCGACTAAATTCTTCCCAGTTTACAACATAAAACTCCCCATTTTATTATACTGACCAGGTGTGACAGAAGTGTGACACAACGCCACCAATCTCTCTCCCTCGACCCATTTCTTAAAAATTTCCTAAAAATCCCCTCTTCCGTGAACATTTTCCCCTCTGCCCTCGTGTAATGAATGTATCACCGCCCCGCACTGCACCCCCGATAAAAATCTAATATTCATCGCCCTCTCATGGCCCCAAAAGAGGAGACTAATGTATCACTTTGGATTTCCCAACCGGTCCGATTTACCGTTGGCGTCGAATAAACCCTTTGATCACCCCTTCACCCTCACTTCGACGATTTAAAGGAGAACTGCCATGCAAACAATCCCTCACTCTTACCACAAATGCCGTTCGCACTGGCCCCGACTGCACCGCCGGCGGGCTCTGCGCTTCCGCCATCCCCGCGCCCATCGCCTGCTCACCATATCCACCCCCAACGTCGATCTTTCCTTCTCCAAAAAAGGCGATTACTCCCTTTCCTTTGAGCGGATTCCCGGCCCCGCCGGCTGGAAGGAGGATTCCCATGAAAGCTAAACTGGTTAAGCAACTGCCGACGCCCACTGGGCCCCAAATCAACGCCGCCCTGGATCAGTTAGAAAAAGAGGCCCAGGCCCTCTCCGGTAAAAAACTCATCACCGCCGGCTACATCCGCACTTCTGCCCGGCCGTTGTTCCATACTGACCCACCGGAAACGCACAAAGCCCACATCCTCGACTACATCCAAAGTCAGGGCTGGGTCCTGCTGGATTTCCTGGGCGATGTCCACCCCGCCACGCACGCCACCCGCCACCAGGAATTCCACCGCCTCCAGCAACTCGTCCGGGAAGAACGCATCCAGGCGCTCGTCGTCGCCCGGCTCGACCATCTGAGCAGCGACCTCCCCACCCTCCTGCAATTCCTCGCCCTCCTGAAACAGCATCACATCCACCTGATCTCCTTCCATGAAGAGATCGATTCCCGGGAGCTCTGGGGCCGCAGCGTGCTCTATCTGCTGGGGACCCTCGGCGAATTACAGGGAGGATCCGCCGGAGAGGAGATGCGCCGCCGCCGGCTCAACGACGCCGTCAACGGCAAACTGGCCCCCACCTATCGCTTCGGCTACTGCAAAGGCGACTGCTCCACCTGCACCGATCCCAACGGCCCCGGCTACTGCCCCTATGCCGGCGGCCCCGACCGCCGCGGTCAGGCCTTCCGCATCCCCCACCCCATCGAAGCCCACGCCGTCGAACTGATGTTTGACTGGTACATCACAGGCGAACTCTCCTTCGCCGACATCGCCCGCCGCCTCAACGACCAGCTCTACGGCCTCCCCGACGGACAGCGCGTCAACTTCCGGACCAAAGGTCGCCCCGGCCTGACGGCCCCCCAGCCCTTCGACGCCGACGCCGTCCGCCACATCCTCTCCAACCCCATCTACGCGGGAATGGTCACCTATGCCGGCTCTACAGAAGAAGGAGTGAAGATTCGCAAGCCCCGAACCCTTTACCCCAGCCAGGATCATCAGGCCCTGATCTCCTGGGAACGCTTCGAGCAGGCCCAGCAATGCCGCCAGCGCCGCGGAGGCAAACCCCGACAGGAGTAAAAGCCCCCACAAAAAGAGGAAGGAACCGTTGGGTTCCTTCCTCTTTCATAAAAAATGCTCCCCTTCCTGTACTATCCGACTATCTCATTGCTCATCTGATCCCATCTGTTCTGAAAGAAGCCTGAACAATGCCACAAATCCCCCAAAGAGTTGAAACAGCTTTTCCTCAGCTCCTCTGAAAATTGCATTCACAGGGACCGATGCTAAAATATTAATAGAATGCATTTTTCGTCACGAGAAAAAGTAAACTATGAATAACACCCCCTCGCTCTGGTCTCTAAATAATTCAATTGACCTGTTAGAATTCACCCTCCGCACCTATAATGCTCTGCGCCGGGCCGGAATTGATACGCTCGGCCAATTGATCTTCCTTATTCAACGAAAAGAATTACGATCTCTCAGAAATGTCGGGGAATCAGCCGAAACTGAAATTCTACAAAAAACCCGAGCCTATTTAGCCACGCTGGAAAACGTCGATGTAGAAGAACTCTTAAACCCCGCGCTCGAGGAATTGATCCCAGTAGATTCCGAAATGAACGCCGGCCCCCCTCCCCCGGCCATACCGGTGCCGGCCTGGCATTATCATTCTATCGCCTGTCTCAATTTACCGCCCCGCCTTTTCCATCTCCTTGAAAAACATCACTATCTGACGCTGGGAAAAATTGCGGAACTATGCAAACAATCCGCCCCTCACGAAATTGGAATGTTCGGATTAGGGCTCAAATCCTTAACGGATTTGAAAAGCGTACTGACTAACTATCTAGAAAAGTTACCCTCCACCGAGTTCGAGCTCAAAGACCTTCCCCCCCTGCCGACAGAAAACCCAATAATCCGTCATCCGGCCCCCCAAAAAAGCGACCTCCCCTTATGGGAACAAATGCAAAACTGGCTGGGTTCTCTGAAAGGACGGGAACAGAAAATTATCTACCAACACTATGGATTACAGTCCGCGCCTTTAACACTCGAAGAAATCGGCCAACAATTGGGCTTAACCCGCGCCCGAATTCTACAGCTTGAAGACCGCGCCCTGACCGCCCTGACACACTCCATCCCACACCAGTCTCTCTACCAGGAAATCATGACAGTCCTGACTGTCGCGCTCGATAAAACTGGAGGGATTTTGACCTTCGAAGAAGCACCGATCCTCATCACCCCCTATACCCCTCCCGAATGGAATCCCCAAAGCCTGTTTGCTTTGATCGCCAAAATATCCGGAGTCGTCACGCATAATACCAAAGCCGAATTATGGCAAAAGAAAGAACTCCCCCTCAGTGAAATCCACCAACAGTTAAACCTGCTCCGGAAAAAATTGGAACCCGGAGAAAAATGTTATCCCCTCGCCGAATTACGAGGAACGTATCCGCAACTGACAGAAGCCTTCCTCCTGGCCTGTCTGCGAATCCACCCCAAAATGCAATTTGACGATCAAGGCCCCTACCTGCAAAACTCCAGGCCTATCCAACCCGACTTTCCCGCATCGGCACCGCAAGAGGCACCCATCACGTTCCCCGACATCACCCTTCCCGATCAGATCCCTACCCATACCCTCCTGCTGGAATATGAAGAAAAATTCCAACCTTCCTTAAAAAAAATCCGCCTGTTGGGTGAAATTCCCATCTCTCAGGAAGAAGCCACTCAAATCGCCACCCTGTTTAAAGATTTCTTTCAGTTCTTTAAATCCCGGCGCGGCAACCATTCCCTGGAACCGATGGAAACCATCGAACATTACTATCCCCTGACCTTTGCGCTCTTTATGGTCAATTATGGCATCTATCATTACAACGACGGAGATTACTGGTCGGCAATTTCCGAGGTACTCCAAAAACAGGTAGATTTCAAATTCAAGCAACTCTTCAAACAGATCGTCCAAAACTTCAAATTGCCTCTCTTTGAAGAATTGACGGAACGGTCCACCCGTTACGTCAGTTTAATTCTGGCCCATGGCGGCATTCCCGTCTACTGCCTGCGCGACTACTTCAACAACATTGTCCTTCCCGGCATCACCCGCCCTCAATTTTCAGGATTAGAAGGACGGGAACTGCTCGATCAGATTCTACAAAATTCCTCCTACAGCCAACTCACCGATAAACCCGTCCTCTATTTTCTCGAATATGGGGGAAAGACGGCCGAAGATATCTTCGAACGCTCGCGGAAAATGTTGATCGACTGGCAACGGCACCATCAGCCGCCCACCCCCCTTGAAACTGGCTTGCCGCCTCACATCGTCGATTTCTTCTCTCCATGGATCGCCCAGCAGGAAATCCAACTGGAAACCAACCGCAATTTGCGCAACCGCCTGCGGCGCCCGGAACTCTTCTTAGATCCCTGGGGATTGGGAATCTTCCTGCGATTGCCCGCCCAATCCATTTCAGCGTTGGTCGAAGCCGATCTCAGTTGGAAAATCGCGGCCGATGAGCATCTCCAAACCCCTAAAGTTCGAATTATTCGCAAAGAAGATCGGCTGGAAACCAATGAAATTGTCCTACGTATCACCTCGATACCCCAAGAATTCACCATCACCTTCCGGGCTGGAGATAAAAACTATGACTGGAAAATTATCGGCCTCACCCACGACCATCCCTTGCTGATTTTCGATCCTGCCCGCGGCGCGCTTCAGAATCAGCTCTTCTCTAAAGAACAATGGATCGTCTATCCGGAAACTCTTACCCTGAACATCCAGGGAGACGCAGCTCCCTTGATAGAAAATTTCCCGGCTCTCCCCGACGGCGGGATGGGATTGACCTGCCAAAGCTTTGATTTCAGCCAGGCGCAACACCTCTCCCTGCTCGAAGGGGAAAACCTCCGGTATGAATTGACCATCCGCCATCAAGAAAAAGCCCCCATTCCGACGCTGGAAGGCGGTTCGATTTTATCCACCGATGCCCTCGAAGATCCGGTTCCCCTCTACGTGGGAACCGCCCCCTGGCTATCCATTCCTCTGCCGCCGGCGGAAGATCTCCAGGAAACCCTGTCCCAATGGCAATTAAAAATATCGCCTCAAGAAGAAGCGCTCCCTCCGGAAGGGATCTCGCTCCGGCTAAGCGAACTGCCAGCTCCAGCCCTCAAAGTTCACGCCGGCATCGTGGATCTGGATCTCAATCATCCCGCTTTGTTGGGAAGAAGGCCCTGCGGCACCTTCAAAATCCAGATAGCCGGCCCGCTCGGCAATGACGCCGGGTTGACCTTCCGAATCGTTCCCCAATTTCAGATTGAAGGACTGGACACCCCCTATATCCCCGATCGCCATCAAGGTTCCGCCCCCGTGTCCCTGGAATGTTTCACTGAACTTAACGACGACCTGGTCATGGCCGACCACACCGATGATTTGAAAATCGAGCCCCTGAGGCCGGGAAACTTCCAAATCACCGTCCCCTCGGGCATCAGCGCCGTCAAATTGCTCCTGATCAAAGCCCTCTCCCCTCAACGATCCATCCAGATCCCCATCAATTTACGTCTGAAACGCCTGCGCTGGCGCTGGATCAGCGGAAACGAAATTACAGAAAAATGGACCGATACGCTGACCACTATCCCCATCCCGGCACTTCAACAAACCACCGCCCCCCTTTTACTGGTTGATTTTCCAGCGCCGGCAACCAACGATCTCCGCCTGTCACTGCATTTATTGAACACCGCCGGAGCGGAAGAAGCCGCACCGCTGCTCCTGCAACTCCACAAAACCAAAAGCGCCGGGCGTTTCTGGCGGTTTGACCTGAGCCGCATGGCCGATTCCATCTGCCATTCCACCAGTCCGATTTTGCGGGCCGAATTGCACGGCACCGGATCCGATCAGCTAAAAAAATTCGAGCTCCCGGTCCTGAGCTTTACCCAGCAAATGGCCGTCGAAAAGCTGGAAGTCCTCGCCTATGCCTCCACCCACCGCTTCCATATCAACGTCAGCTGGGAAGAAAAATTCCACCTGCATTCCCGGGTTCTCTACCTCTGGTCATTGTTCCGCCCCTGGCAGACCCCTCTCGTCCACCCGATTCCCGATGAAGCCGGCAATGAATATGAATTCTCAATTCCGCGGGAAGAGCTGCCGGGAAGCCGCTATCGCCTGGCGCTGGATGTCGTGGATCCCTGGATCAATCCCCCTCCGCCGCTGATTCCGCCCGCCCCGCAAACGCCCGGCACCGCGGAGCTGGAACTCGTGCCGCCGGTCCAACGGCTGGAAGCACTCCTGGCCACTCCCTCATTCGGCAATCAACTCGAAGCCGGGCTGACCCATCTCTCCCTGGAAAAAGCCTGCGAATCCCAAAGCAGTCTCGCCTGGTGTTGTCAGCACCTGATCGACGCCACCGGCCCGGAAATCCTGACGCTGGCCGGAATTCTGACGGCTTTCCCCAACCCCGATCTGAAAAACGAGTACGGAGAAAACATTATCCACCCCGTCGTCCTGCGCCGGCTGATGGAAAACAGTTCCCGGGAGTTCATCTCGGACGCCCTGCTGGAAATATTAAAGCCCGCTCCGCCGCCCCGAAAATGGCCCCTGGAAACGGCCCTGCTCTTAAGTCAGGTCGACATCCCAATCCTGAAATTGCCGGCCCTGCGCCGGCTGCTCCACCTCAACATCGGGCAGGGCTGTCGGCGAATCCTGGAACTCTTAAAAGGTTTTCAGCTGTCAAAAGACGATGCGGTCGAAATCCTCTTCACCGCCAAAGAAAAAGCCATGGACGCCCTGGCCGAACTTGCCCCCACCGATCCCCTGGCCCCCCAGATCATCAAATGGTTGACGCTGTTCAATCCGCTCTGGGGGCTCCCTACCGTGAAAACCGGCAACTGGATCCATACCAATGCCGGTTGGGGCCGGATCGAAAATATCGTAGATCTCCATTCCCATCAAAGCATCGAAAGCTTCCTGGAAGAAGGTCAAAACCATTATCAGCTCACCGTGCAGTTACACCTCCATGAAAGCGCCGATTTGACCGGCGAAAAAGTCCTGATCAACCTCGAAACCCGGGAAATCCTCTTCCCACACAAATCCAGCCTCTTCATCTGTCCCTATTGCCCGGAATTTATCACCGCCCAACGAGAAATCTACAAAACCCATCTGGTGTTAAACCACGGCAATGCCGTTCCCCATTCCAGCCAAAGACTCAATTCCGTGCCGCTCCAATTTTCCAGTTTCAGCCATCACGATAAAAGTCCCTTTGCTCAGGAGGAAAATGATGACTTCACCCAACCTGCTCCATCCCCTTAACACCACTCAACGGGTGCGCGAAACCTATCTGCGCTACCTGAAAACCGCCTATCCCCTGCAAGACGATCGGCTCAGAACGGACTATTGGAACGCCCTCGAGGAAACCGATCTTTTAGTAAAAGGCCCCTTGCTGGAATCGACCCCAGAATTTATCAAAGGGCGGTCGATTCGAGAACTGATCGAAGCCGGAATCCTGAATCGAAAGTTTATACAACTCTGCGGCCCGGGGCTACCGCTGGACCGCCCGCTTTATTTGCACCAGGACCAGGCCATCGAAAAACTGTGCCGCGACCGCCGCAATCTGGTCGTAACGACCGGCACCGGTTCGGGTAAAACCGAAACCTTCTTGATTCCCATCCTCAACCAGCTTCTGGAAGAAGGCTCGGCCCTTCAAGAACCCGGAGTCCGCGCCCTCTTGCTCTACCCCATGAATGCGCTGGCCAACGATCAACTGAAACGACTCCGTTCCGTGCTCAAAAATTACCCCGACATCAAATTTGGGCGCTATATCGGCGACACAGAAAAGAAAGAAAGCTGGGCCGAGAAAAAATTCTACCGGCAATTTGCCGATCAGGAACGCCTGGAAAACGAGTTGCTCAGCCGCCATGAAATGCAACAAAGCCCCCCACACCTGCTGCTGACCAACTACGCCATGTTAGAATATCTGCTGCTGCGTCCTGCCGACAATGCCTTCTTCGACGGCCCCACCGCCCGCCACTGGAGTTTCATTGTTTTGGATGAAGCCCACATCTACAACGGCGCCATCGGCATCGAAATCGCCATGCTTTTACGCCGGCTGAAAGACCGCGTTACCGGCAAAACCGGGCGAAAACTGCAAATCATTGCAACCAGTGCCACCCTCGGCCGCGGGGAACAGGACTTTCCTGAAGTCGTAGATTTCGCCTCCCAGCTTTTCGATGCACCCTTTCAATGGGATCCCCGGGACCCCGCCCATCAGGATATTGTCAAAGCCACCCGGATCGCCCCGCACCCTTCTTCGCCCCAGACCTGGAACGAATCCAGCCCGCAATTGTTCACGGAACTTGACGCCGCGCCGCCCAATCCAGCGCCCCCAGAACTCCTGAAAAACTATCTCACCATCTGCCGCCGGTTCCAGGTCCCCGACCCGGTACTGAAAAAAGCCGTTGAAAATGCTGTCGGCCCGGAAAATGACGAAATCTTAAATCAATTTCTGTACGGATTGCTGAGCGACAACGCCCGCCTGGCTGCGCTGCGCTCCCAACTAAACCAGGAACCGCGCTTCCTCAATGCACTCTCCGAGACCTTATTTCCCGACACCACCCTGGCCCGGGAAGCCGTGGTTTCACTCGTCAACCTGGCCGTCCGGGCCCGCCCGACCGCGGGCTCCAGCTCACTTTTGCCGGCTCGCTACCATGTCTTTGCCCGCGCCCTGGAAGGCGCCTTTGTCTGCCTTAACGCCCATAAGCATACCGCCGCCGGACAGAGCCGGGTTTCCCTGACCCGGCGTGAAATCTGCCCCACGTGCGGTTCGCCGATGTGGGAATTGCTGACCTGCACCCGCTGCGGAGCCGCCTATCTGATGGGCCAGATCGAAGAAACAGAGGGCCGCCGGCGATTTATCGGCCTCGCGCCGGAAATCGCCTCTTACATGGAAGAACCGCTCCATTGTTTTTTAATCGGCAAATCCACCAACAGCATCAATGAAGATGAATGGCTGGAAGAGGCCACCGCCGAATCAGAAACCGAAGAAAAAATCGGGACCGCCTGGACCCTCTGTACCGGCTGCGGAGCCATCGTTGAAACCGCCCAGGCCCAAGAAAAATGTCCCTGCGGGGCCGCCGCTTCGCAAGTCGAGCTCCTGGAAATAGAGCTTCCCCATGACCATCAAATCAAAAAATGTACGGCCTGCGGGACGCGCAGCCGCCAGGGCACAGTGATCCCGTTCCTGACCGGCCAGGATGCCCCCGTCAGCGTCATCACTACCGCCCTGTATCAATCCCTGCCGGAAGATGAAACCCTGCAAGATTTACCTGGAAAAGGACGAAAATTGCTGATCTTTTCCGATAGCCGACAGGATGCGGCTTTCTTTGCCCCTTATCTGGAGCGCACCTATCAGCAATTATTACGTCGCCGCCTCATCATCCAGGCCCTCTATGAAGATGAAGCTGCCTGGGAAGGCCGCCTGCGGCTCAAAGATATGACCCGCCGGCTGCGCTCGAAATCGGAATCCGCCGGTTTTTTCCGCCCCACCGACAGTTTCGACTTCAGAAATGACCAGATCGATAAATGGCTGATGCAGGAATTCATCGCCCTGGATCGCCGCATCAGTCTGGAAGGCACCGGGCTCCTCTATTTCCGCCTGAGCCGTCCCGGAAATTGGAAAACGCCGCCCCCTTTGATGGAATCCCCCTGGAATTTCACCCCGACCGAAGCCTGGAATCTCCTCGAAATCCTGTTCGACACGCTGCGCGTCCAGGGCTGCGTGACCTTTCCTCCCAATGTCGATCCCCGGGACGAGGCCTTTTCCCCGCGCAACCAAATCTTCTTCCTCGAAAAAGGCAGCGACCTCAAGGCTCCCCCCAATACATTTTCCTGGCTGCCCAGACGCGGCAGCAATCGCCGCCTGGATTTTCTGCTGAAAATCTTAGAGACCACCGTGCCGGAACTTTCGGCTCAGGGAAAGAAAGCTACCGCCCTGAAGCTCCTGACCGATCTCTGGCAAATGCTCACCGGCAATCCGGCCTGGAAACCCTATCTGAATGTCGACCGAAAACCCGGCAAAGATATCCGCTTCCAGGCCAACTACGAAATGTGGGAAATCCTGCCTTTAGACCCGGACCGCACGCCCCTGTATATCTGCTCGAAATGCAAAAATATCACCGCGCTCAACCTCCGAGATATTTGTGGGACCTTCAACTGCAACGGAAAACTGGTCCCGCTGAACACCAGCCCTTCCGAATGGCAGGATAACCATTATCGAAAACTGTACCAGGAACTGAACGTGATCCCCTTAAAGTCGGAAGAACATACGGCCCAATGGACTTCCGATTCAGCCCTGGAAAAGCAACAGGAATTCATCACCGGTGAAACCAATATCCTCAGCTGCTCCACCACCTTCGAACTGGGCGTCGATGTCGGCGACTTACAGGCCGTCTTGATGCGCAATATGCCGCCGACCACCGCCAACTACGTCCAGCGCGCCGGGCGGGCCGGGCGCCGCACCGATTCGGCCGCCTTTTCATTGACCTTTGCCCAACGCCGCTCCCACGATCTCATGTATTACACCGACCCGGTCAAAATGGTCTCCGGCCTGATCCGGCCACCGGCCATCAGCCTGCAAAACGAAAAAATCATCCGGCGCCATCTGAATTCGATCCTTTTCGCCGGGTTCCTCCGCTGGGCCAAAGAACGCTACGACCGGGATTTTGAAAAGGCCGGCGACTTCTTCCTGGTGCCGGGAAAAGATTCCGGAGCCGGGCTGTTCCGCCAATATCTGGAACAACGGCCGCCGGAAATCAAAGCAGCACTCCAAAGAATCGTGCCCCCCGAAATAGCGGCATCGCTCGATCTCGAAAATTGGGGCTGGCTCCAGGAACTCACCACCGGCAACGGAATAGCGGAAAACGCCGAAACGCCGGCGCTCGATCGGGCCGAAAGCGAATTCATGGAAAATATCCAGGAATTAAGAACCGCCGAGATCGAAGCGCGCCAAAACGAAAGGGATCTGGACGCCAATCAATTGAAAAAGATCGGCCATACAGTCAAAGATCGCTATCTCTTCGGCGTTCTCGGCAACCACAACGTGCTACCCAAATATGGCTTTCCTACCGACGTGGTCGAATTGAAAACCAGCCACATTCATACCGTCGAAGCCCAACAGGTTGAACTCCACCGTGACCTGCGCATTGCGGTCGCCGAATTTGCCCCCGGGGGCGCCGTCGTGGCCGCCAAGAAAATATGGATCAGCGCGGGGCTCTACAAACCTCCCTCAAAACACTGGCAGACCTACAACTATGCCGTCTGTCCCGGCTGCAAACGTTTCTATTACAAACAAAAAACCCAGGAAGCTTCAACGCACTGGCTGGATCCCCTCTGCCCCACCTGTGGGCACAAAATTTTCAGCAGCTGGCCCAAAAAATATGGGATCTTCATCGAACCCGAATTTGGTTTCATCGCCCAATATGGAGACCCCCCGACCACCGGAGAGAGCCGCCCCGAACGTTTTTACGCCTCCATCGTCCATTTCGCCGAATATAAAATGCCGGGGAAGGAAAACTACAGTGAAACCGCCCCGGAATTAAACCCCGAATTATGGGCCCGGGGTATCCCGCTCTACACCCACTACTCCCGTTATGGCTGGCTGGTCGTCATCAACGCCGGCAGAACCGGAAACGGCTTTCGCATCTGCCGCTATTGCGGAGCCGCCGACCCGGCCCCCGTTCAACCTCCCAAAAACCGGGGAAAAGCCAACGGTCATATCAACCCCACCACCGGCAAACCCTGCAACGGCATTCTGGACACCTATTCCTTAGGCCATCGGTTTATGACGGATGTCCTGGAACTGCGCTTTGACGGGCACGTCGCCGCCGCCGCCCACGAATCCACCTGGCGCTCCGTCCTCTATGCCCTCCTGGAAGGGGCCAGCAGCGCCATTGGAATCCGCCGGGAAGATCTTGACGGGGTGTTACACTATCGAGACGGCTCCAGCATCCCCTCCTTGATCCTCTATGACGATGTGCCCGGCGGGGCCGGCCATGTCAAACGAATTGGGAACCATCTCGCGGAGGTCCTCCAGGCCGCCCGGGAACGGGTCAACCATGAATGCTGCGGTCCCGAAACCAGCTGCTATGAATGCCTGCGCAACTACCGCAATCAGCCTTACCACGCACTGTTAAAACGCGGCGCCGCTCTGGAATTTCTGCAACACTTCATCCCCGAAGAGAATTCGGCCGACTCCACGCTTTAAACAAAAACAGGCCTGGAAAAAGGCTCCAGTCCTGTTTTTCTACTCAAATCCCAGACTTTAAGGAGTCCAGATAAGCCAGACCTCGCCGGCGGCCACCAACACGCCAAACACATCCCGATATTCCAGCCGCACCGTTTTGCCGGCCAACGGTTGCATTACCGTCATTGGAATTTCTACCACGGCCGGAATCGGTTCGGAAGGTGGATTGCCGGGACGCGAGAATTGATACTGAAAAACCTCCTGATCTCCCACCAGCAACGCCACCGCATCATCCACCACAACCGGAACGAGCCGATCAGGATGGGCAGAAAGATAGAAATGGCCGGTTACAGGCAAAGTTGGCGGCATCACCAGAGTAGTGGAATAAAAAACCTCCCCCGTAATGGCAGGCCGGGAAGCGATAGCCGATCCCACTGAATGCGGGAAAGTGATCGGATAAGCATAGGCCCGCACAACGATAGGAAGATAAATTTGATAGGACAGAGCCCCGGCAGGAGCGACCGTTACCGTATAAGTTGAAAGAACCGAATCGAGTATATAAGGCACCGCTCCCCAACGATCTTCATAACGCGCTTGAGATTCCACAATCAAGGGCACCTGAGCCAAATCCGTCGCGCCGTTCCGGCGAGATTCAGAGATCACCATCCGCCCGCATAGTTTTAAAAGCCGGCTGCTCCCCTCACCGGTATACGGCAACAGGTCCGGGAGATTCCAGGTAATAACCCTCCCATTAACCCGGCTCGGCTCGGGATCGACTCCCGTAACGGCAAAATCAGGAGCTACCGTAAGAGTGGAAGACAACGTTGAAGCACGGTAATTTCCCTCATTGCGCAGATCAACCCCCAGACACAATGTGATTGGTTGTCCGGGCGAAGCAAACAAAGTATCCCCTTTGTAAGGCACACTGACACTCAACAAACCTACAGCATCAGTTACCTCCGGCCCATGCCAGGTGACATGCACAGCATTGCTCGCTGCGGTATAAGACGTCATAAAATCATCCTGCCCTTGCACCAGCGTCGGGTAACCGACTATATGCGTCCCTGCCTGCAAAAGATCAAGCCCGGTAGAGAGCAACAAATAAAATTCCTGCAAGAACTCCTTATTTTGTTGCGCCGGCAAAGTCTGCCATTCTTCAGGCGGAGTGCAGGTTAAGCGATAACGGTCTCCGGCCGGAACACTGGTGCAGGTAAAGGTGCGCGTCAACGCCGCAGTAAACGCAGCCAGCTCGACAGGATTGGTAATCGTGGTGTACCGGAAGAACTGCCCGTCATCCATCCCTTTGTAGACCCCAGGATGAACATAGAGCGGCGTTTCCAGTTGGATCTGCAATCCCTCAACCTGCCCTTCGATATAACGAACAGATTCACCCACGCCCACATAAGCTATGGGAACAGAAAAGCCGTCAGGCACATGGTTACCGGTTAAAGTACAGGTAACCGGATGCATCACTCCCACCGTCGCTGCAGCATCCACATCGACCCGATACCGGAAACCGGTGTGGGAAAGATAGGGAATCGAAGCCGGCCAGGTATCGCTCAAAGTGCGAGTAAGGTGTAGACCAAGTCCGGAAACACAGCTCAAATCTACTCCGGACCAATCATCCCGGGAAAGATTAGAGACTGATACCTCTAACAAAGTCTGTTTCCCCGGCGCCGTCCGACATTCGTAAACATGGTCCACATCCAGACTGCCGCCCACTTTAGTCCTGACGGCCCAATCCCCGGCCCCCGTACTGTTGACACAGACTTCATCCGTCAACGTTCGCACATCCGCCGAAGCATCGATATGGACCAACCAATCCACGCTTCCACCCTGCCGGCTGACATCCGCCGGATTGACCCGGGCCGCGGTTTGCAAATTAGGCTGCTTGCTGATCTCCGGCCAGACGGGAGTCGTAATGATATCGTAAAAGCCCGGCCCTCCCCACTCAACCGGATAAGCAATCCGACCGCCGAATGAAACCGGGAAATCACCTTCCCGCGGATACCCCGGATAGGCATCCAGCCGGGCGCGCACGGTAACACGCTGAGTCTCTCCCTGCGGCAACCGACACTGGAACGTCACCAGATCGAACTCGGCAGCATGCACCGGCTGCCCCTCCAGCAAACGGCAATTGTTGCCGGCACCCTTCCATCCGATATATTGAATATTATGTCCCGGCGGATGGGGCAACGGGATCTGCAAGATCACATTTTCACCGTCGACGGTATCATAACGACTACGGGCCTCACAGATCAGCTCCAAATCGGCCGCCAGATAAGCCGGGTAATCCTGAAGCCGATTTCCCTGACGATCGGTCAGTTGGTAAGTACAGGCAAAATCAACATCATGGGATCTCTCATATCCACTGCCGGAGTAAGGAGCAATATCATAGAATAAAGCATGGGTTGTATCGGTCAAAACATGAACCCGATCCAACATATCTCGATAAGTAATGGCAACAGCTTGCCGGGGTTGCGGATAATTGATCCCGACATTCGGCAAATATTCCCGGAAGGGAATCGGAGAAGATCCCGCCGTGTAATAAACCGAGCCCCCACAGCCTTCCAGAATTCGCGTCCCTTCCACGGGAGCACAATGGAAAGAGATCCCCTGCCCGGATAATTCTCGGGCCCGAATTTGATAATTCAAAGCCTTCGAACGATCGTCATAGCTCAGCAAGGTCCCAACCTTAAATTCCAACGTCATCGCCGGTAACCAGAGATCACCATCATTGGGATCTTGAACGATCAACCCTTGCAACTGAGGTGGGATATTAAAATGCCGGTGATTGGGATTGGGCAATCGTACCCGCTCCCCTCTCCAGTTTCTCAAAGCAATTCGCCAGTCACAGCCGCTGAAACCCACCGGGATAGTCCCCTTGCAAAGGGAGTTACCGCCAATTTCAAAAATAAACCAACCATTCTCTTCCGTCCCCACCACATAAGGGAACTGATTCTGGTCAAAAGCCCCCTGCACCGGAGCAGCCAAAAGGAACGTGACCTGCTGGTTTACTTTGTAAGCCGAACTCGATTGATTGTTCCCGTAGCTTTCCTGGATCTGAATGCGGTCCCCTTCCGCCCGGCTGGGATAAACGATCTCGGGATCGGTCTCGGTGGTATGAACAATCAACGGTGGAGCGACAACCCAAACCACGGCGTCCTCCAACGACAATTGACCCCGGCGCGTTCCGATAGAATAAGCCACCTCGCCCTGAGTCGTGACATGGACCTCGCCCTGCTGCAAAACTTCGGCGCTTGAATTTTCCACCGGAATTTGCAGTTCATAAGAGCCCGGCGCCAGAGTTGCAGCCGACCAGGTAAGCAAAGTTTCCGTAACCAATTCCGTCACCGTGAAAATCCCCGGCCCCCCTTGCGCCGCCGCGGTCAACGTATATCCCCGGGCCAGTCGTAAATTCATACTCACATCGGAAAGGGGCTCGCTCCCCAACACCTGCAACGCCACCCGCACCGTCTGCGGCACCCCGGCTTCCAACGGAATGACCGTTTTCCCCGCTCCCGCTTCCTGCTGCAAATCAGCCGGCTGGATAAAAGGAACCTGTACACTCACCTGCGTATCGACCGGCTCGGACCCCGCAATAAAAAGCGCCTGATATAAGAGCCCATAAGAGAGTTCCTGCTGCGCCGGATGGCCGCTTATCAAAATGACCCAATCGGCGCCCCGCGGCACCATCACCATGGCCGCCTCGCCGGTATCGGCATAATCGGCAATCCGCACGGCCCCCGCAGGCAGGTTGTAATTCGGCGTATCGCTGGCCCGCTGCAAAGTCATTCCTTCAGGCCAGTTATACGTCAAGGCAGCGCCCGGAAGAGCGGGGCCGGCCGCACGCAGCGCCGTCGCCGAATGCGGCTGCGATCCCACCGTCGTCACCATCCCATGAGGAATCAGGCCGGCCTTCTCCGCCAGCTTCCAACCGTCGGCCACCACGATAAACAGCCGCCGCTCACCGGCTCGCGCCGGGAAAGCCGCTTCCGGGAAACGGTTCAAGGTATCCGCCGGGACCCCGGCGCCGAGATAATAGACCGTAAACGGCAGGTCGGTCCCCGCCAGATTCGCCTCATCCACCTGCGGCCATTCCGCCAACCAGGGATAAGTCTCCAACGCCCGTCGCGCGTCCGGAATATCCCACGAACGGCCGGAGTCGGAACCGGCGCTTTCAAAAAGTGCCAGGCGAGGAGGATACAAAACCCAGGCAGCGGAGAAATCTTTCCGGCCGGTCACGATCTGTTTAGCAAAGCCGCCGTCCACCCGCCCTTGCAAAATCACCGTCCCGGCTGGAAGGTTCAGCGTTCCAGTAACGATAGAAACAGTAAACGGCGCAGTAGCAAACAAAGGGCGTTCATTACGCATCAGCGCCTGAAAAACCGCTCGATAAGCAGCCCGGCGATCAGTTTGAGCAGAGTCGAGAGGTACAATCGTGAAAGAATCAGCCCCGAAATTGTCGGCGGCATAGGCCGTCGTCGTATACACATCCCGCTGCTGATCGATCAACTCGCCGGTGTCGGCATTAAAGATACTCACCTGCCGCAGATAATAAGGGCCGTCGACGCCCTCTTCCCCGATCGTCCCGCCGTCAAAAAGCAGCGTCAATGGGACCGTGCCCGGCGTCAAGGTGTACGTTTCCATAAACCAGGGCGCCACATGTTCGCCGGAAGCATCCGCCAACAGCGCATTGATCGTATAACGCCCCGGCTGAGTGACCCGCAGCGCAGATTCCAGCACCAGGCGGTCATAACGGGCGTCACCGTTCATATCGAAAACATATTCTTCAAGCCGGGGATCCAAATGCACGGCCGGCGGCTCGAACTGAGTGTAAAGGTAAGGATAGGTTTGATAGACATGATAGGCGTCTTCGGGATGAGAAATTTCTTCATCCAGGCTCAAAGAAACTTTGAGGGTCAGCGTATAAGGTCCGTCCAACCCTTTTTGATAAATAGAACCGCCGTCAAATTCCAGGGGCAGAGAATGCTCGCCGACCGTCAACGTCACGACATCGCCGAAAAACCCCACCATCTGACCGTTCGGCGCGTACAAATAAGCCTCGTAGCTTACGGTGTTAGTCAGCGTAGCGCTGAAACTCCCCACCGGCTGCACCGTCAACGGCACATCCATCAGCAAACGGTTGTAATAACGATCCCCATCGTCATCCCTTACCGTTTGCGTCACGGTCTCTCCCCACTGGAAAGGAATTTCGCTAGAGGAAGGAGAGAAAACGGCAACCGGTAAAGAGCTCACATTCTCCAAAATCTCGCTTTTGCCCTGAAAAAGCAAATTTTCTGAAGTGGCCTGCTCCTGATTCTGCACACTAAAAGAGAACTCGTATCCAGGAGGAGCCTTATACCTGCCAAAATATGCCAGAGTTTGAATTGTTGCTATGGCTACTTTTCTAAAATAAGCAGGTTCCATATGCTCTATCGTATCTGAAGGAGTATGCACATGGACATCTAAGGCCTCCATATCACGAATTTGAATGGCCGGAATCCCTTCATTAAAGAAAGATACCTGATCGCTATCAGTACACTTGTCCCCTTCGCTTGGGTTAAGTCTGATATCGTTTAAATTTAACAGAGAAAGCAGCGCTCCTGTAAAACCCTTTGAAAAAGGCTTATCCACTCTACAGCGCACCCGAATTTCATTTACATTTTGCTTTCCACCAATCATATCAAGATTAACAACGCCGGAAATATGGGATCTTGCTCCTAAAGGAAGTTGGGGTTTTCCCGTCGAGGAATCAAGCCCTGTGACATATTGAGAGCTCCCATATTTGCCCAATTCTTCTCCATCAACCAAAACTATGCGAATTTCATTTTGGAATCCATATTGCGCATCTCCGGTTAAAGCTGTTTCATGCAACACTTTAAAAAAATAAGCTGCCTCCAATGCGGCGGCCACACCGCTGGCATTATCATCTGCGCCCGGCGTTGCCCTACTATCATAATGCGCCATCAGAATATAGATTCTTTTAGTGCCATTATCATTAGCACAATTCCCGGTAACACAAATCTCATAATTGATGCCAGTACGGTTACTATAAGCCCAAGGTAAAATCCTTAAATTTACCCCCGAAGTAAACCCCATCATCTCCAGCTCATGTTCAATCAAAACTCTTACATCTTTAATCCCCTGACTATTGTAAGCGCGCGACTCAATCGTCACCGGAGTCACACCATAAGGATATTCTTCCGCCCCACTCAGCCATTTTACATAGGTCCAGAAAACGTCCAGGTCAGGATCACTGTCTTCAACCTGTTTAATCGCAGTGGCCATCAAAGGAATCACATCATCGTAGGCGGGATTTATCTCAACGGCAGCCCGCCCATCCAGCGGCAGCAACTGCGACGAAGGAGCCGTGCCGGCTAAACCTTCCTCATCGTCATCCACGCCGCCGTGGTCGGTATCGCGGGCCTGGGGATTCGTCAGATACCAGCCGCTGAGGGTCTGCCATCCATGCGTCTCCTTGAAATCCGTAATCCCATCCCCATCCGAATCCAACGACTCCAGCCCTCGCGGGCGCGGCGTGACCGGCAACAAGCCAAAAGCGCGGGCCAAGAAAATAAAGGTACGGTCCCGATTGGATGTCAAACAGAAGGTCAACGGGCTGCGGGTACACCCTCCCGTGACGCCGGCCCAATAACCGGCTTCCACGGCCCGCGCCTCTTCCGTATCCTGCTTCAAATCCGCAAAGATTCCCAGGGCCGGCTGCGTTAAATCCCAGCCTTTGGCCCGGGCGATATAGCGCATGATCGCCGGCCCTTCCAGAGTCTCCCCGGGACAGATATAATTTTTGCCGGGCTGAGCATCCGCGGGATGACAAAAATCGGAATCCCGCAAAATTCCCAATTCATAGGCCTCTTCAAGGTAAAGCGCCCGCTTGTTATCGGCCGGCAAATCAGCCCACCGGCCTTGATAAGTACGGGTGGGAATGTAATTGGGGATGCCGTGATAAAGTTTCGTCAAAACATAGATAAACAGCTCTTTGGTGAAAGGATCGTCGGGGAAAACCCAACGATGGCCGTTTTCATCCGTCGCCCCCCCGATATATCCCGGCTCGCTGCCGTTCGGTTTCGTCAGAATCTCAATCGCATCGTAAGCCCAATGATCGGTCGGAGCGTCGCAGTAAGTAGTGTTTGGAGAAGGGCAAATCGCCGTAGGAGAGACCCCCACAAAACAACGCGGAGCAGCCTTCAGTTGTTGAACTTCACTCGCAGAAAGAGACAGATAACGCACATTAGCATTGTCCATCGTAATATCCGGCACGCTGTCAAAATCCCGGGTCCACACCTCAAAACGCAAACGATTCCACGCATCGGAGGTGTAATTCACCACTCCCTGCAAATTGTAAGTCTGCATCGGGGAATTGGCCGGCAAGGTAAAATCGCAGGCCACACTGCCGGTGCTCCCTTCAGGATCGTGGAGCCCAATCGTCACATGCTTGGCCACATTGCTGGCATTGCCCAACTGGACCGTGGCGTTGAAAGGCGAATCTACCGGAATGGGATAATAAATGTCTTGTACGACAGAAGCGTTCTGTCCCCCGCTCACCCCCTTAAAATAAAGAAGGCCGTCCCGGATATCTCGCTCCACATCATCAATAAAAGACCAATGCTGCTCTTCCAACTCCTCCGGCGCCGCCGCAAAATCGCCGTTATGGATCAAATTGCGCAAATTATCCGGGAGCGAGAGCGTGGCCTCCAGCGTTGAAACGTTTTGGGATTCCAGGTTAATGTCCGCGCTGGTTAATTCCCCTTCCGGTTTCTCATCAAAGATCATGGCCCTTTCTCTATCATGAGCAAGCGAAACACAGCCGGCCGATTCCATAACCGCAACATGTAAAACTGAATTAGCCTCATAATTGCATGTCGGATTACCTGAACAGCCCGCTATTGCGATATATTGCCCCTGATCCACGATATCATTAACTTCTACTTTAAGCTCACCTTCTAACAGATGATAATAAACCGAACAAAATCCATCACCATGATCAATGGTAATAGCATACCCTGTAGAACGGTCAGACCAACCAGAAAATTTGACCGTTCCCCCATGAATAGCCGATACTTTCCTTTCTAACTTGTCATCATTCGTGAGAAGAAAATCAATTGCATGGCGTGCCGTTCCCACATGCCAGGTATTGATTAAGTAATCAGTGCCGGCAGGAAAAGGCAATCTTATATTCCGATACCCTTCCACCGGCAAATCAGCTATCTCCAATGCGGGCTTTGCCGCAACCGAAGCCAGTTGAACCGCCGGTGCGGCCGCCTCAGCGGGCATCACCGTAAAATTCATCGGGGTCGTCCCCAGCATGGTCAGAATAATACTCACCAACATCCACACATTCATCAGGCGTTTCATCTCCTACCTCCTTTTAACTGGACCGCTTCTGTTAATCTAAACGATCATTCCCGTACGATTAGCATGCCGGGAATCGGGATCTTATCCCCCAGCCTTTAATCCACATCACTTTCATCTCGTAAAAAAATCCGGCCCGACCTACATTTTCAACAGGTCGGGCCGGTAAAAGCTCAAGGCCGCCGAATCAAAGGAAGGTAAGTCAGATTTACCTTCTCCGCAGTAATGAAAGCATAGACCCCTTCGGTAGCATAGGGATGAAGATTAGTCAATCGAATGTAATAACGACCCGATATCGAAGGACTCCAGAAAAGCGTCGTCCCGCCGCTTTGCCCCAGTCCCGTAGCGGAAGCCAGCACGGTATTGCCGTCGCCGGCCAATACCTCGATTTTTAAATCCGCATTGAAGCCGGGCTCATTGGCTTGAATACGATAAATTCCACTGCCCGCCAAAGCCTTCTCCAACGCCGGCACAGAAAACCGGACACAATCGCGATCCTGCTCCGGCACCACATACCGTGACCAGGCCTCATAATCTGGAGCACTGGAATTACATTGTTCATTACTCGAATTAGAAGCCTCCTGAACCACCGCCAAGGTCCGCTGCACAAAAGCCAGATAGACAAACTTGGCCGCCGCCGCTCGACTCAAATCCGCATCGGGACGAAAATAGCCATCGCCGTAACCGCTCGCAATTCCCAATTCCTTAAGACACTGAATCTCTCGATAAAAAGTATGCGTCGGCAGCACATCCTGGAAAGCCTGAGGTTGATTGTAACGGCAGATAATCCCCCGCACTTCCAATGCCCTTACCACGAATTTGGCCATCGCCCCGCGACTGATAACTAACTCTGGTTTGAAGGTACCGTCGGGATACCCATCCGTAATGTGCAGCTCCTTTAATCGTCGGATAAAAGCATAAAAGGTATCGCCCGGTTCCACATCGGAAAACGGCTTTGTGTTATCGGTATAATTGGGAGTCTCTCCTACAGCTCGAATAATGAACTTGGCAGCTCCCCCACGCGTTAAGGGATCATCGGGACAAAAACGAGGATACGCAGTTCCCGTACAACCGCTGGTAATTCCCCGAGCTGCAATGCCTTCTACATAGGGGTAAAAAGGATTATCGTAAAGCACATCGTAGAAAGTCGGAATGTACCGCTCCAAATCCAACCCATAAACAATCAACTTAGTCATTCCCCCGCGATTGATGGCCTCATCTGGATGGAAAGTTCCATCCGTGTAGCCCAACGGAACATCTTTTTGCTCGAAGATCTCCTTCAATCGGCGAATATGAGGATAAAAGTTATGGCTACACGACACATCTGAAAACGGCGGCACGCAATCAGAATAAGAAGGATCACCTTCCCCGCGTGCCCGGATAATAAACTTCGCCAATCCGCCCCGCGTCAGAGAATCATCAGGCTTCCAATCACCGTCACCTGGACAATTGGAAATCCCCAGTTCCAACAGCCGGCGAATAAAGGGATAAAAAGTATGGCTGGGAGAAACGTTACAAACCGTCGCCCCATCGCTATATTGCCGGGCCTCGCCCAGGCTCAATACAATGACCTTAGCCACAGCTCCCCGGCTTGCAGCCTCATCCGGATGAAAAAGCCCATCGCTACTCCCCTTGACAGCCTTAATACTGTAGAGCGCTTCAATCGTGCCGTAATTTTGATGGTAGGGAGAAACATCGGAAAAATGGCCCAGACTGGGAGTCAAAATATCGACCGGGTTTTCTCGAACATCATTGTAACGGCGAGGAACAAAATCTGCCGGAGTATGATCATAAGGATAATCGATCTTACGATGTTGTATATTTCCTGAAAATGTAAGTTCATATCCCCAATAATGGGTATGCTCAGCATCCACCCATTGCTCGAAAATAACCACATGCCCGGCATTGCCAGCATCATTGTCGTTAATAATATCTCCTGCCAACAACTCTTCTTTAGAAATTTCGTAAGTGACGTTATCCAGATCTACCGTAACTCTCGAACGCGGAGTTCCATCGGCATAGGTCAAATTCAAAGCATAGCTGACATACCCCGAACAATCCGTCCTATATCCCAGATAGTATCGCCCTTGATTATATATAATCGGAGGCTGAGCAGCTTGCCATACCTGCGCTCGCCGGATGATCTCATCTCTGGTAATCCCTTCATCAGAAATCCCGGAAGCGGCCACCGGCCCAAGCGGCCATTGCACAACCAGCAACAACACCAGACCTACAATCGACCAAAGTTTTCGTTTCATGGCTTAAAACTCCTTTAGAAATTTGCCGTTTTCAGATTGCCTTCCGAAAATGCTTCTTACTTGCCTCCCGCTTTCATTCCCCCCCCCCCGCACCACCACCGGCAGGAAAATCCGATAAGCCGCCCCCTCGATCCGCCCGCTCCATTCCACCTGCCGTTCGGCTTCGAGCACCAGAGCCGGCGACTCCTGATTGAAACAGAGCCGCACCAGATCGGTATCGCCGCTGGGAATCTGGCCTTCCGGCGGGGCCGCCAACAGATACAGCCGCCCGTCCTCTTGATGCCGGCTGAGATAACCGCCCGTCAGGGCCCCGGCCAGGGTTGCCTCCGTCGTCGTGACGCCGGCCGGCAATCCCAACCGCAGTCCCACCGATTGGAGTCGCCCGCCCGTTACCGCCGCATGCAACGTGACGCAATTCCCCACGACCTGCAGAGAACGGCGTTCCCCGAAATCTTCAGGGGCAAGAAGCCGGGCCGAAACCGTCGTTTGGACCGGAGTTTGCGGAGGATTGGTCGTATGCAGATCCGCTCGCCCCAGGTTGGCCGCCAGGATCGTTGTATCCTGCAAATCGGTCGCCCCCTCTCCGGTAATATCAAAAAACGGATCATTGACGGGATAGATGGCGGCCGCTTCCAGGTACCAGTCGCGCTGATCCACATCGCCGTCCTGATCGACATCGCCGGCCCACAATCCCACCGTCGGTACCGTCGCCGTCGTCCCGGCGGTAACAGTCACCGTCCGCACGGCATAAGCAAAAAGCGGACGGGTAACCGTCACGGCATACGTTCCGCTCAAAATCTGTCCCCATCCCGCCTTGCCCTCACTTCCGGTCGTCGCCGTATAATTTTCCAGGGAGCCCGTTAAGGTGATCGTGGAATGCTCCCACCGGCCGGCCTGACGCTGTTGTGGATAGACCGGCATCGACATCGCCCCGCGACTGGTCAGACACACTGGATCCACCATGACATGGTGGTTAACCCACTGGCTGTTGTGATCGATCACCCGATGCTCCCCCAACGTCATCGTAATACAACCGGCACTCCCGCCCGTATAAAACGGAAGCCAGACCAATTCCCCCGTTCCGCTGATCCGCGCCGCCGTATTCAACACAAAGCCGAACCCGTCGCTCATGACTGTAGTTGAAGTCAGGCTGTCGGCGGGGAGCTGATCACCCGGCAACACCGGCTGATCGCCGGCCGGATGCAAAAGAGCCGGATTATTGGAAATCAACCGCACCTGCACGCCCCCCACATCATCCATCGAGTAAACATTGGTCAGGCGCAACGGCAAATAGATCAAACTGTTGATCGGAGAAAGCGCAGGCGGCTCGACGCTGAGCAAAATATGCAAAGGGGCCGGCGGAAGAGCCGGATCGGTAGGGGGAAGTGGGGCTGTCTGACCGGCGTGCCAGGCCTGGACGAATTCATCCCAGTGAGTAGCCGCCGCAAATTGCGGTAAGGCCTCGGCATTGTAATAAGGCCGCTTCCATTCGTCCGTCAAAGGGAAATAGAGCAAACCGGCGTGCGCCCGGTTCATCTCCCAGAGTTGATGGCCCGGCCAGGGGGTGCCGTTTTGAGTATAATTGACCACCACGGCGGCATTGAACGCCGCCTTCAACTCCCGGGCGGCATTCCGAATCCCGACCGGCCAGGAAGGTCGATCGAACAAATCCGCCAGTTCATAGAGATCCAGAATATTGTCCTGCCCGTCGATCACAAAATCGGTATTTTCATCCATCCGCATCACCAGAGATAACGTTCGACTGATCTCGGTGCGCGAAAGGGGCAGTGTGGCCGAAAGGACCACCGAAAAATTATCCAGTTTGACCAGCAAATTGTTTATCGCCCCGGTATCAAAAACGCTGACCTGTGCGGGATAGCCCAAAGGCCAGACCGTCCGTTGCGTGAGGGCGATTTTTGTCGCCACTGTCATCGGCTGTGTCGCACTGTTGATCCCCGTAAAATAACCCGCATAAGGATAAAGCGCCCAGGTAAGCCCCTCATGAGTAACAAGATAATGGGTATAAGGCGCCAGTTCAGCCACGACCTCCACACTCCCCATCAAACAGGCGTCCAGATAGATCACATCCAGCCCATAAGCCTGAGTGATCCAGGGCAGGGCCGAAGCCAGAGCCCGCGTCGACAACACATGGCCGGGATGGTCGTCCCACAACATCCCCCCGACGCCGCCGCCCCAGTCATATCCCAACGGCTGCCCCGGATAGAGCGAAGGAGCCCATCCGCCGCCGTGCCCGACCAAGCTCAACAATTTATAAGTGCCGGGATAACGGCCCTGCGCCCAGCCCGCAAATTCCACCAGGGTAACCGGCGATCCGGTATCGACTTCTCCCCGAGAAAACCGACTGACCCCTTCCTCATAAGCGGCGCGGGCAAAAGGTTGGGCATCCGGCTGAATCAAATAATAAGCGCTGTCCCCCTCTCTTGCGCCATCCCACAAAACCACGATCCGCAAATCGGAATTCTGCAACATCGCCAGTTCCAATTGATTGAACAGCAGGAGACACTGGCTATCCAGATTATTATCACAGGCCATATAGACCATCACCCGAACCTGAGTGGACGTAATCGGCGCGGTCACCGAAAAAGCTTCAGTAAAGGTGAAAGGTTTACCGCCGCTGTTGACGGTAAGGGTATAAATTCCCTGAGAAAAAAGGCTCACCGGTACAACGGCATGGAGCGTCCGGCTGTTTTCCAAAGTCACCGAAAGCAATGCAGTGCTGTCCAACGCGGCGGTAATGGGAGTGGTAAGATTCTCTCCATGGATAACCACCGGCAAATTGCCGGCATTGGCCACAGCAGAAAAAGGCTCGATAAAATTGATGGAGCCCAGATAACCGAACGACCGCGAAAGGAGCGCCGAGGCTTCGCCGCGCGAAACATAATCGGTGGGACAATAATGCGGATTCCCGACCGGCGTGCTGTTTTCACAAACCGGCTTCCCCGTCGTCCAGCGATGGCGATAGAGATACTCGATAGCCTGTTGCATTTCGCCGTCCCCGGTCACATCGGCAAAAAAGCCGACAACGGGACGCAGCGGCCAATCCTCAACCCGTTTCATATACAAGGCCACCTCCGCCCGGGTAACCAGCCCGGCCTCTTCCGAAATCCCATAAGTAGGACAAAATCGACGCGGCGATTCCTGACAGGCCGGCATCAATCCCCGTTCGTAAGCCTCCTCGATCCAAAGCGCCTGGCTCAAACTGGAAGGCACATCCTCAAAATAGCCCTGATAGACCCGATGGAGCGCCGGATCGTAAAAGAAATCCCGATGAAACCGCTTGACCACCCATACGGCCATAGAACCGTGATCCATTTTGGCCTCAGGGCAAAAAACGCCGTTGTTGTAGACGGTCGTACCGGTACGGCATCCCGAGCTGATCCGGTTATACAGGCTTTCGATGTCCGGACGAAACTTCTCTTCCGCCGGAACATCGCAATACATCGTTCCCGGAATACAAGGCAAAATATTGATAGCCAACGAATACCGGTTATTGGTCTCATCTGATTCCGCCACTTCATTGTGGGAATCGGCCATACACACAAACCAATAAGCTCCTGGAGTCAGGCCGACGGGAATACTGGAATCCCCACGGTATAAATTCGTCGTTCCTCCAGCTCCAAGCGAGGGAACCGGCTGAATGGTATAATAATTTCCATCAATGGGATCTCCATCCTGGGCCGCAGAAACCCAACATTCACGCTGATGTGCACCGGCCGCCCCGCCCCCCTGATTCGTTTCGCCGGCCTTAACCGCAATCGTGCCGCCGGCATAATAACCCGGTAAATTGATGCTCATTCCGGTAATCACCAGATCCGGCTGCGCCTTTTCCCCGGCGGCCTGCTCCCCCTGAGAAACGACCGGAACCACCTGCATACCCAGGCTTAACAGCAGAAGAAAAGATAACCACACTTTAAAACAGGATCGGCTTAGCATATTTTTCACTCCCAATAAAGATAATGAACCATCAAAACCCGGCGCAAGCAGCTCATGCTGCCCCAATCTCATTCTCATCTCTGTACGATCACGGTTTCTTATCTTAAAACACCTCCTTCGAGAAAAAGTCCGGACTTCACCCTGAAAAGTACGGGATTTGCCACGCCTTCATTTTAAATTATAATAAGTCAAATTAATTACATCATTTATAACAAATAATTCTCACCTATGGCGTCACCCAAATCAACCACACAGATCGAAAACGCTTTTCCCGAAATGCCATACGATTAATATGAATAGAGGTAAAAATGAATAAACAAACCCTTCCCCCCCCCTTTATCTCCCAGGTAAGATTTGCCTGTAAAAATTTCGACAAACCCGACCAGTTAGGCCTCCAACCCATTGCCGGGGTGGCCTTGAGAGCAATTTTGTTACAAAATCCCCATCATCCTACGGATACAGCAGGACGCGGCAAAGCATTGCAAAAAGTCCTGAATATAAGCCTGGAAACCCTGAAAACAGAGGACCGCTCCAGCCATGCCGGCAATGTCTATCGTTGCCTCTATGCCTATATCCACAAAAAAGATCCTTATCTTCCAGGAGTAGAGCTTTCCAACGTCGATGCCCATTTTGCCAATCAGCATATCGGCCGAACAACTTATTACAATTGGCGGGATGAAGGTCTGGAATTAATCGAGAAAGAACTATGCATCAATCTGGCAAAACAGACCACACTATTGGAACCAGTGCCGCTCACTCCTCATTTCATAGAACGAACACAGGAATTAAACTACTACACCGACCGCTTACACGAACAGCGACTAACCATAATTCATGGTGTCAACGGCATCGGCAAAACCACCCTGGCGGCTCGACTGGCCGCGGATTGGCAGAAACCTGTCTGCTGGCTCACTCTACGCCCCGGGTTGAACGACACCTTGCCGGCCGTCCTGCATACCTGGGCCGCCTTTGCCGCCCAGCACAAATCGCCTCGACTTTGGGCCTGGATAGATACCCATATCAATCCCGCAGAACCCCTCAACATCGACACAAGCATCGCCATGCTCCAGGACAGCTTTCGAAAAATCCGTCCCCTCCTCTGCCTGGACAACCTGGAAGCCTTTTCAGAAAGCGACGCGGCCTTCTGGTCTCTGTTAAAGGCCTTCCAGGAAAACCCGGCCGTCACGTTCCTGTTGATTTCCCGCCGACAGCCGGTCCTGGAGGGTGTGAGCAGCACTCCTCCCCTTCAAGGATTACAGCCGGAACAAATTACGCAATGGGCCCGGCAGCAAAATCTCACAATGACGGAACCACAAATTGAAACCTTGACCCGCTATACCGACGGCAATCCCCGGCTGCTGGAACTCTGGCATTCCAGTCTTCGCCAACCTTCAGATTCCGAGATTGAAGCCTCGCTCAACACCCTCCCGGCGCTGGATGCCGTCGAAACCTACCTGACCGCCCAAATTCTGACCTCTCTTAGCGAAGGCGAGTTACGCGCGGCGTGGTTACTGGCCCTCAGCCGTCGTCCTTTGCCGATCCCCCTGCTCTTAAATCAAGAAGCCGTAAAACTGGATGAAATTGCTTTAACACCCGAAGATTTTATCAGGCTGGACCAACGCGGTTTAATCCATCACGAGCCGGGAGATCAATGGAACCTGTCCCCTCTGTTGAGCAAACACTTAAAAAACCCGCCCTCGGACGTGACACAACTGCATCTCTGGCTCGCCGATCTGTTCACCCTGCAAGGAGATTGGATAGAAGCCGCATTTCACCATGTCTCCGGTGAAAAACCGGACACGGCGGTCCTGCTGTTAGAGCAGCGACAACAACAACTGATGACGCAGGGGCAGGCCTATGCCATGAACGTCATCCTCAAAGAAATCACCCCGGAAACCCTCATCGATCTGGTCCGTCAGTGCTATCACGATTTACGCAGTCAGATCCTCTGCCTGTTAGGGCACTATGCCGAAGCCGAACTGGATTCAAAAGCCGCTGCCCGGCTGGCCGACACCCCCTTGATGCAGGCCCTGGTCGCCCGTCAGGTAGGAACCGTGGCTAAATTACGCGGGGAATCCCATTATGCCATCGATTGTTACCAGAAAGCCCTGCAATTATTGACCACCTCGCAAATCACCGTAGAGGCCTGGTTGCACCGGGACCTGGCCTGGGAATTGATGCAAAAAAACGATCTGGAAAATGCTCGCCAGGAAGCACAACGCACCCAAATCGCCCTGGAAAACACGCTGGGCGTACTGGCCCGCCGGGAAGGCAATCTAACGGAAACCCGACAACATCTGGAACAGGCCCTTCAATTGGCCCAAAAATACGGCGAACGCCGGGAACTGGCCCGCGCTACTCATAATCTGGCAGCACTCTACGCTGCCCAAAAGGAATTCAACCGGGCCATCGAACTCTATCGAGGCAATCTGGAGCTGATTGAAGAACTGGGTGAACTTCTGGGGAAAGCCGTCACTCTTTTGAATATGGGAGAAAGCTACTTTCAGTTAAATGACTTCGCGGCCGCTTTGGACCATGAAACCCAGGCGCTCCCCATCTTCGATATGTTGGGCGATAACCGGGGCCATGTCTTGTGCCATACCAATGCCGCCGAGGCCCTGATTTCCATGCAGGATTTAGACACGGCTCAACTGCACCTCGAGGAGTCGCTGAGAACGGCTTCCGCCGAAGTAATGCCGCGAGAATGCGCCGAGACCCAACGCGTGTACGCCGAATTCTGGCTGGCCCGAGGGGATAACGAAAAAGCCTTACAGTGGGGACATCAAGCACTGGCGACACTGGGCAATCGCGACGCCCAGATATCGACCTGGATCCATAGAACGCTGGCCCGGATCTATGCGGCGGCAGGTGATCCAGCTCAAGCCCAATACCACACAGAGCTGGCCAACGCCAAATTGAAATAACCCTTCATTCTCTAAGAAAACGTAAACTACCGGAGCCATAAGCTGGCTCCGGTAGTTTATACTCATCCCCCCCTTATTGATGCTTCATCACTATGGGCAGATAAAGGAGATAGTTCTCCGATTCACTTTCTACAGTGACCAGATACGGTTCACTCAAATTTCCCATTCCATCCTCAACCTGCATCCAGGCAATGAGGCTTTCATCAAAAGGCCAGAGAATAGGAGTATCGTAACTGTAGGTATAAGAAACAACCCCCTCTTCCATCCAGGGATCGTTGCTCAAATAGACAGTAGATACTCCGGAAAGATTATCATCCGCATAGACAGTAACAGCATGCACAGAAAACGTAATCCCTGCCGTATCGGTCAAAATTCCCTCAGGAGCAACCAGAGCAAAGACCGCCGGCGGCGTATTATCCACCCGGAAAGTATCAGAATAGACCTCTGAAATATGCCCGGCCCCATCCCGATACTGCACATAAAGTGTGTAAACATCCTGCGCCACAATCTCAACCGGCAGGGTCATCTCTTCGGAATCTGTCATCGACATGGTAAACGAAAGCGGGAGGGTCACTTCAGAAGTATAAGGTTCCCAGATTGCATCGCTGAAATCAGACAGATAACTGATCCTCACGGCATCAATCCCGACCCCACTATCTCCACCTTCAAGATAAACCGTATTCGTGACGGCATCGGCAGGCAACACATAAGCTTCCATACTGAGTTCGCCCTCAGGAGGATTGATATCATAGATGAAAAGCAGTTCATTTACAGCTGAAACATTGCCGGCCCCGTCACGCACCCGGGTGTAAAGCCCAACCACACCATCTTCCTCAGCCGGAGTGTAAGTATGGATAGATGTGAAAGGCTGCCAGAACGCGTCGGTGAAACTGATATCTTCGCTGATCTGAATCTCAGGAATGCCGCTGTTTGCATCCATACCGCTCGTATAAAGCGTAACCGCTTGAGAAGCACTCCCGGTAGCCGAAAGGGAAGGCCCTCTCACCACGGCACCTGCACTTTCCAGGGCATAGGGCAAGGTATCCGTAAAGGGTTCCTCAACGGTAATTACATCTTCCGGTCCAATCATCGGCGCGTCGGTAGTCAACGTGAAAGTCGGCGCAATGGTATCCAAACGAATGCTGTCGAAATAAGTATTGTAAACAGCGTCGTCAGCATCCTTAAAACCCACATAGACATAACGGGCTTCAGTCTGAAGACCTGTATCGGAAAGGATCCAGGTTTTGGTCATTGCATAAGGCTCCCAGGTATGCAGCGCCGGCGATACCCCATTGCTGACCCACATCTCGGTCGCTACCGGGGCACACAAACTCAAGGTAACCGTAGCCTGATTGGTAAAAGGTGCATCCTCATTAATATGGACGTAAGGCACGTCACAAAGAGAAGCTGCAACGACCGCTGCGGCTTCCTCAGATTGAGCCGACATCGCAGCGATATTCGCAGAAATGAAAGGCGCCCCATTGACCGTTTCCTCCCCGGCAGGAAGTACCAGCGGCAAAGCCTGGCTGGCTGCTTCATAACCGCTCCACAGCCTGTAATGGCTGCTGGTCATAACGGCGGAATCCGCAACCTGCCCCAACGTTCCCCGTCCGATATAAAGCGTAGAAGTATAGGCCCCGGCTCCAGCGCTGAAAAGATAATCAAACAGGCGGAAACTGGCCGAACGTGGCTGTTGCGGCGTGGCATCCAGATAAATGCTGTGCGAAATCACATTGGACTCCAATCCCACGCCATCCCGGACCTGTAAATAGACGGGCCAGGACTGCCGATTGACAGGAGGAAGGTTCCATTCCCGTGTCGTGGTATAGGCTTCCCAGGCAGTCCAGATCGATCCGTCAGCCGAGAAGCGCATCCCGGCCACCCCGCTTCCCTGATCCGTAGCCGCGAGGTTGAGCCGAACCAGAGTTTGACCGGTCATCGTCATCCCATTGTTGAAAGTAAAATCAGCAGCGGGCGGGGCATTATCATACTTAAGGACAAAGCCGGTGGTCCAGGCTACAGCCGGAGTATCAGCATTATCCACGCTTTGTAAGCGAAGATAGCCCGTGCAGACCGAGACGCCGCTGCACAACGGCTGCGGATTTTGGAAAGAAGTCGCCGTAATCAGGGTCGTGGAAACGCCTGCCGGATCCGTTCCCCAGTAAAAATAATAACCCTTTAACCCTGAACCCTCGTCTCTTGCTGGAATCCAGGTGAAATCGGCCGCCGTCGTCGCACGTTGCCACACAGCATTGGTAATCCCGGCTCCATGGGTAATCTCACCAGGATTCTGGGGAGCCGTGCCGTCATAACGGAAAGTAAAAAGGTTCGTCCAGGCACTCCAATGTCCGGCGTTATCACGGGTGCGCCCCCGCAAATAATAAACTCCGGTTGGAAGCCCACTGGATAAAGGAGTCCATTCTCGCGGTTGATCGGCACGAAATTCTTGCAGCCCTGTTCCTGCCGGATCTGTTCCAAAGTAGAACTGATACCCCCAAATCCCTGATACAGCATCGGTGGCGGCATTCCAGGTAAACGTGGGGACATTGGAAATCTTTTGCCAGACACCATTGACCACCCCATGGGTTTCCACCACCCCAGACGGCGACGATGGAGCAAGCTGATCGATCTGCAAGTTGATCGTATGAGTGCTCTCAACATTGCCCACTTTATCCACGGCATAATACTCCACCGTATGAGCGCCATCGCCCTGAACCGTAAAATTGACCAGATCCCCGCCGCGCACCTGCCAGTTTCCATTATCGACGCGATAATGGATTTCCTGGACCCCGACCTTAGCCCGTCCAGTTCCCTGATCCACGGCCTTGAGCTGCGCTTCAACCGGCCCTCCAAACCAGGCTGGCCACTGTTCCGTATTCGAGCTATCGTTCAGAGTGATCTGAGTCTGGGGTGTAGCACGATCAATATATAGAGTCAAGGAACGGCTGGTGCTGTAATGTCCGTCTTTATCGTAAACCCGGAAAGTAATTGTATTCCTTCCTGAAAGTTCTTGCCGTTCATGCATCCAGTTGCTCACCCCATTCTGGTCGATCATGGTTCCACAATTATCGCCGGAACAACGCCACACGATCCGATCCGGGCGATTTTCAGGATCACTGGCAGTCCCCATAAAAGTCCAATCAGCCTCATTGCTGTTGATAAATCCCGTTAAAAATTCATTTCCATTAGCAGTGTCAAAACTGACCACCGGAGTACGATTCGAAGGTGCAATCTTAAAACTTCGCCCGCTACTCCACACGCTCACGGCTCCATTCAAGTCCCGCGCCTGTACATGCCAGCTGTAGGAACCATATACCCGATCCAGTTGAGCCGGACGCCAACAACGGCTCTGAATCCAACCAGAGGTAACGTTATACGACCCATTATAGACTTCAATCTTAAAGTCCACAGAATCGCCATTCGGGTCGCCCTTACTGGTCCAACATAGGGTAGGCGCATTTGAATCGCGGGTGGTATAACTGTTATCCGGGCTTTTAAGGGTAGGAACATAGGGAGCCTGATTGGGCAAACAAAAGCTTCCCTGATCGGAATTTTTATTTGTAGTTTTTGCAGCACAGATCACTGGATTTTCAATAAGCCTTATCCGTCCCACATTAGCAAAAAGCAAACAATCAGAGGAAGACGGCGAAGCGGCATTACAGGGTTGATAAGGATCATCTGAAAAGTAGGGATCACCAGGAGAACTTCGCCGGGCTTCAGCCAAAATGGATTCATTGTACGGATATAAAGTAGCCAGAAAACCCGGAGCCGTCTGAACAGAAAGAGCGCGGAAAGAGATGGGAAGATAAAAAACATTGGTTAAAGCCGATCTGGGAACGCGAGCATATCCCCTCCCTTCTTCCTGACCATTACAGTGATAGTCGAGCCCGGCATATACAATCACGGGATAGTCATAAGAAGGGCGCGGGCATTCGTTGATTTTAATAGACAGGAATGAGGTTCTGGCAAACGAATGGTTTCCGGGAAAATAAACGCGTTCATTGGCATTGGCATCTTCCAATACAATCTCATACTGATCGGGAACCGAGACAAATGAAGTCTGGAACCCACCTAAATCCTTGTAACTTTGAATTACCGGAATCTTGACATATCCCAAACTCTCAGGAGATTCATAGCGGCATTGAGGAATTTTCTTCCGGGTATCGTAACCGTAGTAGAGAATCACCGCATTGGGATCTCCAGGTGCAGGGCATTTGGTAAGATCAATTCTGGTATTAGCTGATTTATAAGGACCGGCAGATGCAGCCACATCCCTGGCATTTCTACCGTTGATCTTCATGCTCTGAGTGGGAAAATCGAAATGCAAATGAATAATGGTTCCCCTACCACAAGATGTATCAAATCGGAGATCACCATGTCTACCTTGAGTCCCATCGTACAACTTGCCCAAAAATTGTCCACGAGCAACCTGTTTACCAATTATTTGCCCTGGTATTGAACTTGTAGCTATGTGCAAATACCTGGACGTATAACCATTTTCATCAGTAATCTTTAACGCACTTTGATAATCATCCCGGCAATATCTGATTAATGTTCCAGGCGCAGCCGCTACAACCGGCGCTGCTCTATCAGGAGTAAAATCCAAAGCACTCCCATATGAACTCATCTGACCTGAATTCGTGTGCCAGAAAACCGGAGCATATCCCCTTGTTCTTCGCCATTTCTCGCCGGCACTCCAGGGGAAAAGATATTCCACAGCACTCAATTGGGTAGACGATTGTTCCGTCATAGTCAAACGAGTAGAATAGTCCATAAACTCAGTGGGGACATTTGTAGCCAGCTCTATAAAATCCGGCGCCCCCAGAACAGAGGTTATCCATACCCCAGAAAGATCCTGATATCCTAAAATTTCTGTCAATTCCAACGCCGACAAATCCACTTCCCAGCCCGCTTCAACTACCGAAGTAGGAACAACCACGGCATGAAACCAGTTTTCATAAGTTTCAAACGCACTGACAGTAAATCGTTCCGTCTCCGGCAAAAGCTCAGGATGAGTTTCCAACGCCGTTTCAATCGGTTCCCATAACTCAACCGGAACTTCAAAAGTAGTAAAGTCAACGACAAGATTGTGAGTTGGCGCTTGTGCCCCCACCCGTCCCGGAAACATGGAACAGATCAGAGCCACCACCATTACCCAACGCCCCCACAATCCCACAGAGTGACGGATATTTTTATCCATGATTGCACCTCCTATCGCAAACATAACCCACCATTTCTAAAAAAATTCTCCTGGTTCGAGCTATACGGCTTATTTGATCCGGATCAGATACAACAACCCCACATAGGCCGGCCGATTATCCGTAGTTGCCGACAGCTGGGAATCAGTGTTGGGGGCACTTTCACCACTCGTACCGACGGCGGACGAACCGGTTGAACCGTCCACATCGGCAGCATACTCCGACCAATAGTTGTTAGTATGAGTTGAGCCGGTAGAATCCGCATGGGAAGCAGCCCAACCGCTTCCGTTATAGCGCTTGACGTACACACGATCATTGGCGACGGCAACATCAGCCTGAAGCGTACCGCTGGAATGATTATGGCTCGGAAGGGTATGGGTATGGCTCATCACCGTATGGTTGTGGGCCAGATTGAGCGTATTACTTCCGCCGGTTTGGCCGATGTTGGCGCTGCTCACCCCCATCACAAAACGATCGGTCAGGTTCGGCAAAGCCTGTCCATAAAGCGGACTGGCCGTATCGGTTACCACAGAACCGTCAGCAATGGCCCAGTCCCCGGTAGGCAAAGGCGTGTTGGCATCCTGACGCCACCAATTGATCACAGTGCCAACCGGGACGCCCGGCGGAAAGGCCCCCGCCGCCAGATCCTCAGGTTGAATGGAGTGATCTGCAATTTGAAGGGTAGTAATCGTATTAGGAGCCACTCCACCTGAAATCAAAGCAGAAATCCCCCCCCCAATCCGGATCCGAGGAGACATCTCTCCGTCGGTCCCGACGGCAATTCCCAACCAGAGTTCACTGTTCCCAGTCACCAGAGTTGTAGGAATAACATTCCAGCTTCCCAGCATCACATGAAACAGACCGTCGCTTACCGGCACACTGTTGGCCCCCGTCCATTGCTCTTCCCACAAGACGGGAGCAGTCGGAGCATCCGAAGCATAAATCCGAAAAACCATGGGATAGACCCCGGTCAAAGGCGCCCCGGCACTATCGGCCAGCCGCCCTTGATAAGGCACCTTCTGACTGAATCCCCCACCCCCCATCTCCAGCGACTGGAAAGGACGCGCCCACACATTGGTTGCAAAAAGCAGCGCCAACAGCACAAACAACGTTCCCCCATTGGGCACAAGCCAGCGAATCAATCGCTTCCCGAAAAAAACAAAGGTTTTCTCCCAGTCCATCCACCGTTGTCCAAAATGCTTTTGCGTTTCCATCGTAAATTCCTCCCTAAAATCCAAGATTTAACTAC
Source organism: uncultured Anaerolineales bacterium (assembly GCA_964501335.1). Taxonomy (GTDB): domain Bacteria; phylum Chloroflexota; class Anaerolineae; order B4-G1; family SLSP01; genus CAZCTC01. The sequence continues at coordinate 64,370 of CAZCTC010000006.1, forward strand.
TGAGCTTTCACTCTTCATTTCAATCAATACCGCCCCCTCCCTTTTTCCGACACGAAAAAACGCCCGGGTTTTTCTCGGGCGTTTTTCGTGTCGATCCTACGGCCGCATCACCACCGGCAACCACAACCAGTAAGCCGGATTGTTCCCCTGGGCATCTACAACCGTTAAGGTCCGGGTTACTTCCCGAGACCAATCTCCTTCGTTATCCTGAACTTTAAAAGAAATAGTATGGATTCCCGGAACCAATTGATTCGCAGGAATGGTAAGCTTTGCACCGGTACCGAGAACTCCATTTAAACTGGATTGCCAGAGATAGTTCACAATGCGCCCCCCAGCTTCATCGCTGTCCTGCCCGGAACCGTAAAAGGTAACCACATCAGTACCCTGAACGGCCAGTTCTCGGGGAAAAATCGTATGAATTGTCGCCCGGGGAGGATAGGTATGCCGCGTTGCAGGAGATCGCAGGTTCATACTTCCCCCCGTAGTTATTCTCACCACATTGGTACATACCGTCCCAGTCATTGTCTCCGCCACATTCACGACTTCAATAGCCCCTGGATAGACATACATCAATTTGGAATTTGAAAGCCAGTAGGGCCACCAGATGGTAACATCCGACCGGGTACACGGGCTCTTCTGCGAACCATCCGCCTTCATGATATAAACCGTCTGTTTCGGATCCGCAAATCTTACATACGCAATATGCCGGTTATCCGGCGACCAGACCGGATACCAGCCCCCCGACCCTGCCAACTGGCGGGTAATGCCGGTGCTGACCTCCAGTCTGGCAATATTGCCGCTGGTCCCAGTCACCCAATCCGAAGTGTAAATAATCCATTTTCCATCGGAAGACCAGTCCGGATACCAGTTTCTATAGGCAGAAGATGCGCCTGCAATCAACTGAGTCTTATTCGCACCATTAGCATTCATCATAACCAGTTTGAGATCTCCCTCAGGAAAAGTCGCCGCATAGACAATTTGAGTACAATCTGGTGACCAATCAGGATTAAAACTGGAATAAGAACCGAAACCGGAACTTTCCATAGTCAAATTTCCGATGTAGGTGCCATCACCTTCCATCACATGAATATTCCCATTGTAGACATAAACAACTCTTCCCGTTACTGAACAAACCTTAGGATCATAACCATTTTGAAGAAACTCCTGCTCGCTTCCGTCAAAATGCATGCGCCAGATCTCTCGCCCGGCAATGGGTTCTCCCTCTTTCACAAAATAAATGTAATCAGACCCGCCAGCCACCGGCAGCGTCAAATCTACTCGCTGCCCCTCTGGTTGAGTCTGATAAACCAACTGAGTGGAAAGGCTATTAGATGCGGCCGAGAATGTGATCCAACTCCCTGCCGTTACACTCAAGGGAGGGCGATTCAGCAACGCCACAAAATAGGGTTGTTCACTGGCGGTCCCCATAGTAGTTGTAACGACTCGAATTCCACCGTCGGCTCCCTGGATAGTAACGGAAACCCCAAGAAGCGGATCACCCAGATAAAAATAAACATGTCCAAAAACACAACAGGAAGGAGATTCCCCTGTTGTTACATCCGTGCAATTCTCGGGAAGCCGGATAAAATCAGGGCTGATCGCTTCGCCCTCCGGAATTACATCAAGTTCAGCATCCGGTGTTACGGTAAGAAGCGGGTCGGACAGACTCAAAACCGGCGAAACCGCCCTTACATTTTGCGTCCCCATCCCCAAAGCCATCCAGGCCCCTCCCAATAAAACCAGTACCCACCATCCCCGAAGCCAGATTCTCCTTAATTTCATCATTGCTCCTCCCCTCCATAAACCTTTCGATTAATCAATGCCGCTCTGTCCCCTTTTCCGACAAGAGAAAGCTGCGCAAGTTAAACCTGCGCAGCCAGGACCCTCTTCTGAAAGCAAACTTCAACGTATAGACCAATCAGTTGCCTTACAGGTTACTTCCATGCCGTCTGACACGAAAAAACGTACATAGCATCCGTATCCAGAAAACCTCCCGCTAATGCTGACGTCGTCGGTGCATAGACCATCCCGGTATGCTGATCACTTTCCCATCCCCATTTAAAGTAACCCAGATCAGAGGGATCAATCCGCCGATTCCGATTATCGTCTCTAATCACCTGGGCCATTACATAGGGAAAAGATCGCGCAGAGCCGATACGCACAGTCCGCGCCCAATTAGTCTGGCAAGTGTTCGACCACCAGAGTTGGGTATAACCAATGTTGTTGCCCCGATTATCGTAAATAGAGCATACGGCCACTACCCCATAGCTCACATTGCAACGCATTGCATAAGGATCCTTGCCATTGCAACCATTGCCAGAACATAAAGGAGCCATCCGCTCACCCTTAACAGGCTCCTTCCCAACTTCCAGGAAACAGGCTGAAATATCCTTTCCAGGAGGACATTCCGAGCCGGCTACCACGGATTGCGCAGAGGTTGTAAGTTGCATCCCCAACAACACTAATACACTCAAAAACATCACCAATTTACGCATAGGATCTTCTCCTGTTTGTAATCTATCTGGCCGATATGTAAGCAATGCTCTATCAGAATCAATACCACCCCATCCCCTTTTCCGACACGAAAAAACGCCCGAGTTTTTCTCGGGCGTTTTTTCGTGTTGATCCTACGGCCGCATCACTACCGGCAACCACTGCCGATACAACTGATAACGATCCCCCGGCGCCATGTAATTTCCTTGCTGAGTATAAACGGCGACATTGCCGACGTTATCCACGGCCTGAATCAAAAACTTTGTGGTGGCATTGCCCGGAAACAACCCTTTCCAGGTCCCCCCGGTCGGGGTAAATACCTGACTTGCCCAATTCCCATTCGAATCGATATAGGCCCCGACCACCTGATAAATTCCCGAACTATCCTGGACTTTTACAGTGATCGAAACCTTGCCCGTGGCCTCAATCGAGCTCTCCAGCTGTTCCAACCAGGGCCCGCTCCAATCCTCACTGATATTGTAATAAATATCCACGCCGACCTGATTGTAAAGCCGCTGGGTCTGCGAAGGGCCATAGAACTGGCTCAAACTCACCAGCAACCCGCCGTCATTCCCCAAATTATTGGTCGCCAGGGGGAAATCCGGGAACCAGACCGGCGTATCCAACGGCGCTTCTTCAGTCACCGCATTGGGATCCCAGACCGCCTTACAAACCACCGGATTTACCGAAGGGACAACTGATCCCTGGGTAGAACGCAGCACGACGCCATGGGGCCGCACTTTTCCAACCGGAAACGATTCATAGTAATAAGGCTGCCAGGGCTTGCCCGTACTGCACATAGATCCACTGCCGCATTGATAAATCGTCCCGGCCGGCGTTGAATACGGCGTGCAACTTGAAAAACTCAAAGTTTTGGACTCAATCCACAAGGGGATATCGGTGTCCGTTATGACCGTGAAAGATTGCAAAGCGTTCGGAGAAACGGCCTCCGTTTTTTCCTGAAGCAAATCCGGAGAATGGACTTCGGTCATCGGCAACCCGTACAAAGTTAATTCCATCAAAGCCTTGCTAAAGTGCGCGTCGTCCCGTACCTGCTCCATGGATTGCAAATAGTAATCCTGCTTGGCATTCACCAGAGCTTTCCCCACCGTCGTCTGCGCCCCCTGCAATAACGCGTCGGTATAGCTGACCATTAACTGTTCCGAAAGCCCGATGCCGTTATCATACCCCCATCCAAAACCCGTATTCCCCAACACCAACGCCCCTTTACGGATAAAAGCCTGGACACTTCCTAAAGGTTCTCGGCTTTCAGGCGGAGCCCATAATCCCATATGGCAACCCGGCCCCCAAATCAAAGTTCCCCGTAAATCACCCCGACTGTTCAAAATCTGGTGGCTGGTTAAGGATTCACCCGCCGGGGTTCCCAACGTATAATGGGTAGCATGCTCATTCAAGGAAACAGTGGTATGCCGGGGAGTAAAAATTTGATCGATCAACTGGGTAACGCCCCAGCTTCCCCCAATCAACCCGGCATCGGGAATTAAACCGTCTGCGGCAAAAAGATCCCGCTCCTTTTCCGCACTATCTACCATAGATCCATACCCGGTCACGGCCGTTCCCTGAACATTGATCGGATGTCCCGCCAGGAACCAATCGATCTGCCCCACCATTTCAGCATCGGAGCCGATCAGCCTTCCTGTTGCCAGGGTCGGAACATAGAGCGAGATTGAATCAAACCGCCATCGCGCCCCATAATAGTCATCCGTGAAGAACCAGTTTTGATTCAACGCCGCACCGACCGCCGTTGTGATGGGAATAACAGGATCATTCGCACTCACATAGACAGTCTCCGAATACGAGGTCTCATCCTTAATGCGATAAAAGGGTACCACCCGATCATCACCGGCAATCACTAAATAACGCAGATTGGGACTGGTTTTGAATTCCTGCAACACCAGCACTCCGATTTTTTGGGCCACCGCATTGGCCAGCAGGGGATTGGTCGGTTGCTGATCCCAACGCTCGTAAGCCTGCTGGATCAGCGGATCGGAATCCACCGCCAGCACCCGGCCGTGGGTCGCCGCCGCCAGATCGAACAACCGGCTCATCACCTGGGTGGCCGAAACCGGATTACCCAGCGCAGTCGCCAGCCGTCCGCGATGGGTCACAATTAAGGTATCCAAATTTTTCGGCAAATCCGTCACCACCAGAGTCCGTTCAGCCGCCGGCGACCATTCGCCTTCGTTGTCCTGCACCTCAAGGTAAATCGTATGGATTCCCAAAGAGAAGCTCACCGTCGACATCGAAAAAATCGGAGCCGTGCTCAACTCACCGTCCAGGCTGGAACGCCAGCGATAAGCCACGATCCCATTGCCGTTTTCATCGGCATCCTGTCCCATCCCTGAGAATAAAACGGTATCGTATCCTTTCAATGCCCGCGGCGGATAGACGGTATGGATCGTCGCCCGCGGCGGATAAGTGTGCCGCGCCGTGGGAGTACGATGCTCCGATCCTCCCGTCGTTATTCTCACCACATTGCTACACACCGTCCCGGTCACCGTCTCTGTCACATCCACCGTTTCGATAGCATAGGGATAGACATACATCAACTTTGAATTCGAAAGCCAGTAAGGCCACCAGATTACCACATCTGATCGGGTACAGGGACTCCGCTTAGTCCCGTCGGCACTCATGATGTAGACGGTCATTTTGGGATGATCCCCTCTTAAATCTATATAAGCAATATGCCGCCCATCCGGAGAATAAACTGGATACCAGCCTGCTCCCCTCAATCGTTTGAAAATTGAAGTAGCAACATCTACTACATAAACATCTCCTCCCGACCCGGTTACAAGATCATGAGTATAAATAATGCTCTTACCATCCGGGGACCAATCCGGATACCATTCTCTATACTCAGAAGTAATGGAGGGATTCAGCCTTCTTTTGTTGCTCCCAGTCGGCCCCATGACTACCAACTGATAATCACCACCAGGAAAAGTAGCTCCGTAGACAATCTGACTACAATCCGGCGACCAATCAGGGTTAAAACTTGAATAAGAACTTATCCCGCCGCCTTGAGTCACATTCCACACATAAGTTCCATCCAATTCCATCACATGAATATCCCCATTGTAAACATAAGCGATCCTTCCATCAACCGAACAGATATCAGGATCAGAACCGTTCCGCAAAAAGGTCTTCCCGCTGCCGTCAAGATGGATGCTCCAGATTTCCCTCTCCGTATCGCCCTGAATAACATACACAATCGGATCGTTCGAAGTTCGCGTCGGCAGGACCAGATCCACCTGCTGCCCGGCCGGCCGCACTTGATAGGTCAGCACCCGGGTAAATCCTCCAAAAGAAGCCGACAAAGTAATCCAACTGCCCACCGTCACACTCAACGGAACCCGATTGAGCGCCGTCGCAAAATAGGGGTGCATACTGTCATATCCCCGGGTCGTCGTCACAACCTGCGTCTGCCCATCCGCAGTTCGAATAGTAACCGCAACGCCGCTTAGAGGTTGCCCTTGAGCAAAGTAAACGTAACCGTACAAACAACAGCTCTCCGATCCGTCGTCCGGCGTCACATCGGTACAATTCTCAGGCAACGGAACCGGTCCATCCGGAGCCGGCACAGGCTGGTCGATCGCTAAGACCACCGGCAAATACAAACCCGGCATATCTCCACGAGAAACGCTTTCCTCTACCGCTGATTCCCCTAAAGCCTGAACCAGGCCGGATGGGAAAACCGACATCATCACCAAAATCAGCGAAAACACCAATGAAATCCGCCTTTGAAATTCCTGCATCTTAATCTCTCCTTTCCTAACTGACCCTTTCACTTACATTTAATACACTCAAGGCCAGGCCTTGAGCTTTTCCGACACAAAAAAAACCGCGCGAACAAAACTCGCGCGGCTATCCACCTCTCTCGAAGTATCCCCTTTTCAACCGGCAATGACCGTAAATCCGGCCCAGCGCCACACCGGCTGCCCCTGTTCAATAAACTGTCGCTGCGCCTGCGATAAGGCATGGGCCATCCCCAAAGGAGAGACTTCCTTTAAATTACCATAAAGTCCATCCACAAAATCGCTCGTGGCGGCATCATCCAAAAGCCATAGCCCCGATACCACACCCGCGGCCCCCGCTGCAATAAAACCGCGAGACAATCCCAATAAACCGCCCCCTCGCGGTTGGCCTTTTCCAGACTCGCAGGCGCTTAGTACAACCAGAGGCCGGTTGGAAAGCTGCATTTCATAAAGCTCGGCGACCGTCAACCGGCCGTCGGCCAGGCGCAACCAGGAAAAAAATGGATTGTCGTCACGGAACAGAGCATGCGTGGCGATATGGAGCAGGCCGGCCGATTTCAAACTCAACCGCACTTCGGAAATGGCAGCGAATTCTTCCCGAAGAAGATTGACCCTCCATCCACCCGTTTTTAAGGAAGAAGCCACCTGCTGCGCCTCGGAAACCGCGCCCGCCAATCGTCCGCCATCCGAATAGCCCACCACAACTGCCGTTTTAATCTGATCGTCTTCCCTATCCTTAATCTCCAACAGATCCCCCACCGCCGCCAGCCGCACCAGATCCATCCGTTCCACCAGATATCGTTGGCCGTCATACGCAGCCGCCAAAGGCAGGTCATACCAGACGGCCGGCAAGACCACAAATAAACGCTGCCGTCCCTGCATCCAAAAATCGAGGGGCGCCAACAGAGTTTGATACAATTGCCGCAAAGCAAACATAGGCGGCTGCCAGGGCGGTTGATTCACCGAGAAACGCCAACCCCGCAGCCACCGATCAAGTTCACCCCCTTCCATTAAATCGGGAATCGATATGACGCTTTCCGAAGTTACCAACAAAGCCTGAACCCTACCCTCCGAAAAATAATACTGTAGCAGCAACTCCTGGGAACTTAACTTCGACCGAATCTGTTCCACCCACGGCGCAGGTGATTCTTGCTTCACAGCCTGAAAGTCCGACCCCGCCGTCTCAATCTGGTAACGTCGGGTCAGTTCCACCAATTCAGTTTCCACCTTCCCCAATCGCTCCAAAAGTTGAGCTTCATTGACGGATCGGCCTTTTCCATCTTCGGCCTTTCCCAAAATTTCCAATTGCGCCTGCAAATTATGCCAGACCTCCCGCAATTTCCATATCTGACTCAGTGCAGAGGCTGATTCGCTCTCCGTTTGAACCGTTATCAATCTCGGAGAAATAAATCGCGTCCCGGCCAGACCCTCCAGATTTCGTAAAACCCCGGGCCAATCCTGACGTTGGCCGGCCAGAGTTATGGCCCGTTCAAAGAGCTTTCCTTTATCGTCCAGATAACCCCGATAAAATTCTTCAACGGCCAGCACCGACCGCAAGGAATCCAACAAAGTCAACGCAGCCTGAACCGACTCCCAGGCTCGATCCTTATCCCCCTTAAGTTCCCAATAAAGGCTGAAGAGATAATGAGTTTCCAACATCACTTCACGTAACTCAAATCGTTCGGCCATTTCTCGAACGGTTCCCAAATATCCATAAATCAAGGAATCATCGAAATTATCCCCGGCTAAAGCACACTGCGCCAGGCCCAGATAAGCCTGACAGATGATCTGGGGATGTGGGGACTCTCCCCCCCTCTCGACAATTTTCCGGGCCAGCCGCTCAACCAAAGCCCTATGCCCCGCAGCCAGAGCCAATCGAATGCGCGCTCCATCGACCTCCAGGCTCCAGCGTTGAGCTTTATGAGCCTGAAAAATGCGTTGGGCCTGCAGAAACAATTGATCCGCCTTATCCCTGGCATTCAATCGCTCATACCCCAAACCCTGCACCCATAAAGCAGCGGCCTGCAACCACGCCATTTTCTCTTTCCGAAAAACAGGAATAGCATCCCGGGCCAGCGTGATGGTTTCAAGATGCAAATTAAGAGCGCTGTAAACCCAGGCTCGCCGCAAATCTGTGATAGCCATATCTATCCAATTCGGAATCGCGGCAAATCCAGTCCGGGCCACATCCAGATATTGCAACGCCGCCAGATATTGCCCCCGTCGATAAGCCAACCGTCCCAGATTCAGGTTCGCTCGCGCCAGTTCCTGGTCCTGCCCTGCCTGACCCAAAGTATCCCGAGCCTGAAACAACAGAGCCTCCGCTTCAGAAAAATGGTCCATGCCTTCCCAAGCATTGGCCTGGTTGATTTTAAAACGGGCCACCAAAATCGGTTCGTTTAACTTCTCGGCCAACACCACCCCACGTTGATAAGCCGCTAACGCATCCTCTAAATCACCCCACTGCCAGGCTAACGTGCCCTGATTCATTTCCAAACCGGCCAGATAACGCCAGGCCGGTTCCCCCAACGCTTCACAAATCGGCCGCACATGATCGATCAAGGACAAAGCTTCAGGATAACGATCCAATTCCTTCAAAACAGCGACCTGATTGATCTTTAAACGCACCAGCGTCAACAAATCACCCCTGGCTTCATAATACTGGGCGGCTTTTTGATAACAGGCCAGGGCCTCTGTATAATGGCTGAGATAATGCAGAGCATTACCTTTTCCCCAATTCGCCAAAGCATACCCTTCGGGAGCCGCCACCTCAGAAGCAACTACCCCGGCCACCTCGGCTATCTTTAAGGCCGATTGAGCATTGCGCAGCATAACAGAATTGATCCGCTGTTTGAGAATATCAATCACCGCCACCGACAATTCATTCCGCCACTCGTGGATTACCGTAGAAAAAGAGGGGCTTTCATAAACCGAGCAAAGGAGTTCGGCTAACTCTTCAGATGTCATCCCAATACCAGTTTCTCTATCCAAATCCACGTCTCGGGCAATTCAACAGCCAAAGTATAAGTCCCCGAAATCACCCCATCCAAAGCAAAGAAACCAAGAGCATCGATATCATCTTCCTTTATGACTTCATCCATTTTCAAGATTTGAACATGTCCCTGAACTGAACTTTCATCCAACGCAGTTCGCATCAACCGGCCTTCCAAACTCCAGAGTTTCTCATCCACAACCGGGGGTGTCAAATTTAACACCAACTGATAATTGCCGGCCTGATAGACCTGTACATCCCCCTTCTTTCCCCGCAATGCCGGCGCCGGCTGACCAGCCGGCATCAACAAGGCCTGTAACAATTGCTTTCCCTTTTCTTGAACTCGCGACAGCCAGGTAGAGTTTTCTGTCCATGGAACTTCCAACAGCTCCAATTCCTCCCCACACGCATCACAAACCTTCAAGTGCTTTTTGATTTTTCGGGACTCTGCTCCGGATAAGGCATTGTTTTTATAAGCCAGCAACATTTCAGCAGAAGGACAGTCCAGTCGAGGAATAGCACCCGCCAACAAAGCATAAATTTGCTTCAAATCAGCCACTTCAGCGGTACATGCAGCACATCGAGCCATGTGGGCCACCACAATGGGCGAAGCAAGATGGTTTAAATAGGCCAGGAGATCCCCTTCTGCAATCTCATCAGGCGCAACGCAACTTAATTTCACTTCGGGAGTTTTAGTCGATCCTTTCATCATTCCCCCCACCCTGACATAAGACAATCATATCCAATCAATACATCACACTCAGTCATTTCGATACCAGCTTCCCAAATTACGTCGGGCACGCTTCAGAACCCGTTCCAAAACCTTGCATACTTCATGAGCCGTTGGAAACTCCGTCGGGTGTCGAGCCGCAATCTCGGCCGGTTTTAAATTCTCTTCAAAAGTTAATCGTAAAACATCCTGTTCTTTCTTATCCTGTACCGAACGACTCACCCATTCCTGCACCTGATGTAAAGTTTGTTCCCGAGACAAAGCCTCTAAAACCCGCGTTTCCAAAGATCTGCTCTCATCCGAATTGGAAAGCTGTTCCAAATCACACCAGACGGCCTCAACTCGGGAATATCTTATCTGTTTGCGCCGCAAAGTTTGGGCGGCCGTAATCGAACAACAACGTAAATACTTCAACAAAACCCCAACATGAGCAAATTTCCGAGCCACAGCGCCATCCCCATGCCGCCCCAAACTCTGCCAAAAGATTACTGTGGTCTCCTGAAACACCTCATCGGCTTCATCTTCCCCAATCCCCGGAAAAGCACCATGAATCCACTTCAACAATAAAGCCTTATATTGAAACAAAACCCCTTCCCAGGCCACCTCATCTTTTTCATCCAACGCCCGCCGGAAAAGTTCCCAACAATAGCCCAACTCCTGCGCCTGGGAAAGCTGAGATTCCCAGGCACAGCCGGCAATCACATTGTCGATAGGAAGATGCAGCAAATCGATACTATCCATGGGCGCTCCTTGAGAAACAACCGAGAATAAATGCAATAAAAACACATGCTATAACAGAAAAACTATAGCTATGATTATAGCTATTTTAAGAATAACAGTCAAATATCATTTCAAAAAAAACATTGACCTGTGCGGTTGTTCATTACCGCAAATTAAAAACAGTGATGTACCCCGCAACAGGTGCTTTTCCGGTAAAAAGCGACGCGCTGTGCGAAGCAGGAGAGGAAAGTTATTTTTTATTCATATTTTCGCACTGTCAGCGCGAAAATATGGGCTTTTTTCCAGCCTAACCGCACAGGTCGAAAACATAGAGACGGGGGACAGCTTCCGCTGTCCCCCGTGCTCCTATCCACTCCGCCAGGACGGGTTACTTCACAATCACCGGCAGGAAAACCTTATAGCCGGCGTCAAGGGTAATCCGTCCCACGGTCACCGCAACAGAAGGATTCCCTTCATTCAATTGAACCTGCTGCAGCCCCAAAATCGAGCTTTGCCCCGCCTGTCCCACTACCACGAAATTGAGATTCACCAACACCCCGGCGCCTTCCAAAGCCGAAAGTCCATACCCGACCAGCTTAATCCGTCCTGGCGTCGCATGGTTTTCCACCACCTGCCAACCCGAACTCAAACTTGCTGCCGAATCGAGAGATTCAAACCGCAGCACCGTCGGATCAAAAATTACCATCACCTCGTATCCCAGCACCTCCAATCCCGTCAACGAAGTCACCTGCAACGGAATCGTCATCCGGGCCCGCCCTCCAGACCGCACTTCCGGCAGATTGATTTCCACCCCACCCTTTCCCTTAGATACCTGCCGACGATACGTCGAGCTGCCCCAGTTGTAAGTCACATCGCCCAACAGATAAGCCATGTAATCTTCGTGCAATAAAACGCCGTCAAATTGAGCATAACTCCGCAAAACGGGATCGAACTTCCAGCTGCCCACCGGAAATGCAATCGCATCGCCGATCAAATACCGCGCTATCAGCGAAGCATCCAGCCCCGTACAACTCCCATTTCCGCTCACATCGCAGGCCAGCAATTGATCGTTCCCAAAGTTACGCTGTCCGGCGGCATATTGCGTAATCCAGGCCGCATCCAACGCCGAAAGCGCATTGCCCACCCCGCCCACCATCGTCGGGGTGACCGTATAATCGCCCATCCGATCGATATCCAGGAGATAAGTTCCGGTCACGCTCGTAGTCGCCGTCAGAGTTGTGCTGCCGCTCAAAGTGCAAAGCCCGCCTGAGATCGGACGCAAAGAACGATAGTAAAAGAATTTCCCGCCCAGTTGGACCAGCGACCGGTTCACCGTAAAATGACCGCTTTCCACGACCGCCTGCGGTTCCCCTTCATCGAAGGTAAAACCTGACAGGCTCAGATCCGTCCCGCTTCCCGGCATGCCGATGACATTGAAACGCAATTTCACCAGCTCCCCGGTTCCGGTTAACGGCGTTGTACCGTAAGCGGCCAGCCGGACCTGCCCCTCGCCGGCCGTAGCGACGACCAAGAAATTCTCACTCAACGTCCCTGCCTTGATCGCCTGCTGGAAGTGCAAGACCGTCGGATCAAACCCCAGGGTAAATTCATAAGCATATCCGGTCTGCGCCGGCAAGGGGTCCAGCAGCAAAACAGGAAGATCCACCAGAGCTCCCGGAACCCCGGTGGCATCTTTCACGGGTGTGACCCGAATGCCTTCATTCATCACTGTAAAAGCGGCAGTAGAAGTAACGACCTCAGCCCCCGTGGTCAAAACCAGGTCTCGGGGACCGGCTAGCGCATCGCCTTGCACAAACAACTCAGCCCGCAGGTGCGTGGCATCGGTCACCACCACTGAAGTAACCGTAATTCCATTGCCCAAAGTCAATTGAGTCGTTCCTGACGGCGGATTACCGATCGGGGAGACAAAATGCGTCCCTTCGCCGACCACATTGAGCACGATGGCAGCTCCTTTACGCCCCGAATTCGGCGCCACCGAAAGCACCCGGGGAGTAACGCTGCTCAGAGTCAAATCCAGGCCAGCGCTGCTGCCGCTGTGCCAGGTACCCGTCTGCCCGGCATTCTGCCCGCCGATCTGAAAAGTCACGGTATCCCCCTCACGGCCGCCTTCAACGGGAGCCGTTTCAAGATCATCTCCGATGCAATTCAGCGAATAGACAGAATCCCCATTCCAGGTCAGCGTAGCAGCCTGCCCGCAGCGAATGCCGTTGACCCAGGCCGTGACCTCCGTGCCGTCCGGCACCCCCGCACCGTCCCGCATAACACGGCCATAAAAATCGGAAGGCAGCGCCGGAGCCGCCCATACCGGACCAGCGATCAGACCGGCCAGCAAAGTCAGTACCAAAATGTAGATCATATGAGTCGATTTCATTTCAACCTCTCCTTGTTCCAAAAAGCAAATTTACGGCAAAGTCCAGGTTACCGGCTCCGTCGCCTTGATCCAATACCCCGATCCGGAGCACATCGTGGTCAGATCGTTGGCAAACGGCGGCAGAGCGGGATCGTACTTCTTCCAAAAATCCGCCGTATCGAAAGCATAGTAAGCGTAGACCGCCGTGTACTTTCCGGCAATCGAACTCATCGCCGCCGTCACCGGCAACGTCGCAGTGATCGGATAGCCGTGCAAATTCCATCCCGCACAGGATGGGATCGCCGGTGTGACCGGTACCGTCCCGCTGAGTATCCAGGAAGTAGTCATGGTGGCATGCACCCAGATCCCCATCGTCTCATCCACGGCCGTCAGATCGTTGGCATACGGAGGCGCGGTCGGAGAGAATTTCTTCCAGGGATCCGCCGTATCGCAGCTGCGGTAGGCGTAGACCAGATCATAGGCTCCCGCAATCGGCCCTAAAACCTGAGTGACCGTCGGACTGACCGGGTGCAGCGGCAGCGACACCAGATTCCAGCCGGGCAGCAGATACAAAGTCGTGGAAATGACTCCCGCCCCGGTGCCCGTCCCGGAAGAAAACCAGAACAGGTAAGGCGTGCTGCAACCACCGGCGCTACTGTTCCATTGCTGCACCTGGACATAATAATCGCCGTCTTTCGGCGCCGTCCATTCCAGTTGGGAAGCCAACGTCCCGCTGTAATCATCGCTCAGCAGCACCGGCGTAGTCCCATCCCCCTCGTAAAGAACGATGACCGTATCGGCCGCCGCCCCCAGATCGCTGGTAGAGAAGCGATATGACTTCCCCGCCACCGCCGTAAATTTGAACCAGTCCACATCGCCGGGGTGATCGAAATTGTGCAACTGTGAACCTTCCGTGATCAAAGCGGTCGCCTGCAGCGCCGTATCGTCCCTGCCTTTCAGATCGTAAGCATCGGCCCGAGCCACGCAGAACTCTACCCCCGCAGTGTAGACATTGTTGGTCTCAATGGATTCGCTGACCGAATGGGTCGAGTCGATCGACGGATAAAGCGTGCCGGAAAGCTCCCCGGTCGGAGAAAGAATGTCCAAACCCGGCCAGTTTGTAATCACCGCCGTCAATGTAATGTCTTCGCTGGAAGTAATCGGAGCATTGAGCCAGGATTGGACGCGGTTGGTCTCCCCTCCCTTACTCGTCGGCTGCATCGAATTGAAATAGAGATCAGTAAAGAAATCGTTGCCGGTAGAAAGGTTCCCCTGATTCTTAACCCGCATCTCCACCCACATCCCACCGTCGGAAGAAAAAAACGTATTCACTCCAGAAATGATCAAATCCGGCGCCCCTTGAACAGGAGGAGCAATGGGCACCCCAACTCTGATCGTAGGCAGAGTGTCGATACGAGCATAGGGAAAATCGTGGCGCGCAACATTGGAAATTCGTACATGTTGAATTTGCCCGGCAAAGGCCATCCCGTTCCACCAGGGAGCATTACCGATGTAAAGAGAATAATTTTTCATGACGGGAGTACGGCTGTTGTTTTTGTAACCTTCCTGAGTTCCATTGACATAAATCCATTGATTACTCCCTCCATCATGAACTGCGGCAATGTGATACCAACGATTGGGATATACTTTGGCACCGCTGACGACAGTTTGATCCCCTCCATCCGCCCCCACGGTAAATTCGACATTATTGTCTCCGTTGACCCGAATCGTAAACTGGCCATATCCATTGATGCCTTTGACGAGAGGGATTCCCCAGCCACCCCGGGTGGGATAGATCCACATTTCCAGAGTCATGGCACCCAGATTATTGAAATCCGCATGGTTCCCTAAATCCACGGTGCTGTTCGACCCATTGAATGCTCCGGACCAGCCCATATAACCGCTCGCCCAACTGCCGTTGGTAAAATTACCGTTGTGCCCCCGGCCCGATTGGTCGTAAACCGTACCGCCACTGCCCTCTTGAAAATGCCAGAGTCCCATCGTATTGCCATCCACCTTGGGCAAGAAGACCGTATTGACGTCCGACAGGGGCGCACCCGCGGCAGCATTGCCGTAGTAGAACTGATAATCGCCGTTATTGGTGCCCCCTCCGCCCATCCCGCCCTGCAAAGGGAACCAAAGATCGATCGCGGTGGAGGTAAACTGATTGACAACCCGGTTCAGTTCGGTCTGATTCTTGTAAATGACCCGGACGTCGTTACCTTTGAGGGCCGCTAAAGAGCCGTTGTAAATCTCCGCCGCCGTGGGGCTGGTCGTGCCGTCAAAATGAAGATGCACCGGATAACCGGCCGGCATTTCATCCGTATCGTTGTTGAGGATCACCAGATTGTGCTTTAACCGATAAGCACCGTTCCACCAGGGAGCCGGCGGCAAAGCCGTCGGATCGACCCGCGTCCAGGCATCGCCGTCGCCCGCGGGCCAGTCTTCCCAATTCGTGGTGTTATCCATCGCCCGGACCCGGAAATAATAGGTGTGCCCCGGCTGCCCCTGGAACATCTCCGCCGTCTTGGTCGTATTGAGCAACCAATCGGTCCATTGACTATCGGGACGATTCCCATCCCGCACTTGAAGCTGATACCAACGCAACCCGGAGCGGGCATCCTGGCCCCCCCACCGCACTACGAACTGATTGTCGGTCGTCACGGCCGGCAAGGCTTCAATCGCCGAAGCCGGCGGCGTGATATCGATATAGGTCATCCAGGCGTTTTCATTGACTCCATAAGGACCGGTGCCGGTAATTCGCCAGTAAACGACCGGGTAATCGGAATCAAAGGTATAGGTATATTCGGAAGTCGCCGCGGAGAACTGTTGGTCGACCCAATGCATCCCCCAATTGGGATCCGTGGAAATCTCCAACCGATAGGAGCTGGTCCGCAAAGCATCGACCCAATCCAGATAAAGCGTCTTGGAATTGATATATTCATGGCCCTCCGGGCTGACATAGATGGGATAGACCCGGGTCGCCGGACGGTCCGGCCGCCGATCTTCGGAAAGCTCGACGACGATATCTTTCACGGCGGCATTTTCCCAACCGCCTTCACCGCGCGCCAGCATCCGAAAAAGATGGCGCCCCGCGGTATACTCCAATTGGCCCCACGTCGGCGGGCGATCCGCATCGGTACGACAATTGTTGCCGATCGAAGAAGCCACTTCTCTCCATTCACCGTGATCCGAACCGTCGTTGGCCAGATTGACGAAGAACCGCAGTGCCGTGGTATTGGTGGCGCTGCCGCAGATGACATATTTATCCTGACCGGTTTGACCGTCCAACCAGGCGGGCCGGGGATTCTTGTCGATATAAAATTCGGTAATAATCACCGCCGGGTTATCGACATTGAAATGCCATACCTGCGGGCTCCAATCGCTCTCAGCGCCTCGACTATCTCGCACCTTAACCCGCCATTGATACCCGTAAAAGCCCAATCCCTGGGGCGACCAGCTGTTGCTGGTAATCCAGCCGCTGTTGAGGTTTTGCGCGCTTTCAAAAATATCAAAGTAGTATTCGGTCACCGCATCGCCGTCGGGATCGCCGTTCTGCTGCGCCGTCAAGGTGATCGGCTCCCCTCCCTTATAGGCTCCCCAATCCCCCGGCCCCGTCAACGTTGGTGGATTAGGCCGGCGGTTGTTCGAGCCCGAGCTGACCGTGAAACGAATGGCCACCTCATTGCCGACATAGTGACCGTTCTGCCAGACCTGCCATTTGGATTCATAGGTTCCCGGCTCCGAAGGCGCCCGCATAGGATACTGGGCATAAAAAACGAAATCGTAGCTCTGCCCGGTATTGACCCGCCCCACCACCTCAACATGTTCATACGACTCAAAACGGTTTCCATCTCTGTTCCGCACCATATCGCCGCGTGTACCTACTAACTGCCCACTATTGACCTTTGCCCGCAGCACCGGCCGGAACGTCTGACCGGGACTGACCACGGCCGGACAATCGACACAGGAAAGCACCACATCCCCCGCCACGGGCGTAGCCTGTCCAGGGATCGTCACTTTCACCCAGACTTCTTTCCCGAAATAAGTCCCCTGAGCATTGCGCAACCGCCAATACCCCCAATGAGTCCCACTGTCCGCCGGAGCCGTCAGATTCACCTGCAACCGGGCCACTTGTCCCGGCGCCACCGTCCCCACATTGATCTCAGTCGAAGCCCCCATCCGTTCGCCCCGGACAAAAACCCACTTATACCCTGCCCCCCAGGTCGTCGTCCCGGTATTGCGCATCTCCCACCACTTAGGGATCGATTGCCCGGGGGTAAAAGTGGCAGTATCCAGCGGGGATTCATTGCCGGTGAAGGCAGCGTTGTCGGAGTTCGTAGCAGGCGGAATATCACAGATTCCCTGCCCCTTCAGGCCGTTTTTATCCTCAAAAAACGCCTCTTTGGTGTTAAGGCGTGGACAAGACGGAGGACAAACGTTCTTAAAAACTTGAACAGACGAAATAGAATTATCAGCAACATGACCATTGTTAAATCTATAAAGCGATAAATCTAATGCATCTGTAGTTAATAATAAGCACCCTCCTCCTAAATCCTTATCTTCATAAACTTTGACAAACCACCTATCCTGATTCTGAACAGTAGAATTTTGAATACTGACTGAGGATATTTGATTGTCAAAAGAATCCGATAAATTATGATAGCTATTGGTAGGAGATGCATAAAAAAGAGAACTTCCCAATATCCCAGGGTCTGCAAAAAGAGTAACAGGATCTCCTCGATGTCCATAGATATACCCATCCGGATCTCTTTTAATAATGGAATGACTCCCTCTTCCTACCCAAACGAGGGGGTTTTCACGAGGGTAATTTGGAGAAGAGGCATAATAGTTCATTTCCGATATAGAAAGGGGATTATTACTTTCTATGTAAGCAACATGCCCCTTATTTTCTGTTGACCACCAAGCAATTGCTCCGGGAATAATTTCACAACCTTCCTCGGGTGATTTTGCCACGCTGCAAACAGAAAAACCCTGCAAAACAGCATTACCATACCAGTTTCCGGCATCCCCCCAAGTAACTGTTCCCACTCCATTACGACGATAAGCCGCCCACCAGGTGCAATTGCCATAAGGTCCACAAGAATAGATATTGTCTTCTGGATCAGCAAAAGGCCCACACATTTGTTGGGCAGGAAAAGCTGGGGAAAAACTGTTAGAAATAGGAAATGTAGTTGATACTCCCCCTCCATCATGTCGTTCAAAATGAGGTGCGCTGGCTTTCGCATAAACCGGCATCATTACCCATAAGCCCAATACTAAAAGCACTCCTCCTAACACGAACGCGCTTAAGAATTTTACATATCGCATTTCATCCTCCTGATTTACGGTTTTTCGAAACTACAAATTAGCAATTTTTCCCTTCATCTCATCTAACGTCTCGCCCTGCGCTTTTACGAGCCGGACTTACAAAAAAATCACCCTGGAAATCCAGGGCGATTGGGCAACTTTCTCACCAGCACAGTCAGATGCGAAAAACAGCTACGGATGGCATCCTCCCGGCGCCGTGACGACCATCTTCCGCGCGGGTACCGGCAAACTCACCCCATTGGAAAAAGTAACCACGCGGGCGGCTTCGCCGGGATTGTAAGCCACGCAGGTCAATGCCCCGTCTTTTTCGAAGACGGCATAGGTTGGCAGATCCGCCGTGACCTGCGTATTGAGCCGTCCCAGGGCATCGAGAGCGTGCAGCCAGTGATAAGTGTGCGCCTGGGTCTCGCCCGCTTCCTGCCCCCCCTGCGCGATATAAGATGGATTGGCAGTCCAACGCGCCAGCGCCGAGGCAGGGTTGGAAAGCGCTTCGTATTCCCACAAGAGATCCTGCCAAAGGCCTAAATGTCCGGGCTCTGTAGAAAGCGAGGCAATGTTCCGGTCGATTTCATCGGTACGGCGTCCCAGATAGAGCGATCCCCCCGTCACCGGCAGGATATTGATCCCATGGATTTCTTCCGGATTGCCGCTCCACCAGGTAGCATGAGCCTCTCCTTGCCCCCACAGGATGCCAGCAACGTCTTTAGTAAACTGGCTGGGAAAGACAACGTTATCTACATCCAACCAGTATTGCTCGACGGCCTGGACCTCGGTACTGTAGAGATAAACGCCCAGATCCCGAATCTCCTGATTGTCGACCGCCGATCCCCAAAGGATCAATCCCGCGGCAAAATTGAGCGACTCCGACGAAGACTCTTGATTGTTCCCTGCCCCAAAAGCCTGATGACCGGAAGCCCAGCTATGACCGGCATAAGGATCGAAGTTGCGCAAATAGGGAAAACGGGGATCGGTCCGCTCCCAATTGGCCACATCACGGATCAACCACTCCACACTGCCTTCATAGTGCCGCGCCCAGGCCGGATCGTACTGCGCCACCGTCGCGGCGGCCATAATGAAATAGCCCCAGTGAAAATGGTGATCGTTGAGTTGTGTGTCGGCGCCGAAACTCGTCGGATATCCCTGCATCGTATTCCAGGCAGAATCGTAATAGAAAACATAAGGATACCGGCCGTCGAACCAATCCGCCAACGTGGCCTTGAGAAAAGCCAGATAGCTGTCGCGTTCCGTCGTCATCCCCTGTTGATCGGCCAGATGGACCAGTTGGGCAATGCGGTTCAGATTCTTTCCTTCCCCGTAGGTATCCCGTCCGCCGCCGTAGTTGTCCGTTGAAGTATAAACATCGTGGATATACGTACGCAACATGGCCGGATCGTAACTCCCCACCGCCGGCAACGACGGCAAAACCCCGTTGAAAGCGATGTCGGTTGTGAAGCCCCCCGCTTCGATCACTTTCATCTCCCCCCGAGCCGTGGTATAGGTATCGCCGGTAAAAGCCGGCGCACCGGTCGACAGATTGATCCATTGGTGACGATAAAGGGCCAGCAAAGGCAAAGGGGAAAGTGTTCCGCCCATCTCTTTGGCCTCCGTGGTAACCACAAAAGTAGTACGGACCTTTCCGGTCAGTGGATCGTAATTCCAATCAGCCCGGGTGGCTGTAACAAAATTGTAGGCATGCCGCCGGAAAAACTCCAACCGGCTGTCGTCCAGGGTAGGAAGCGCGGCCACGGAAAGGTAATTCTTGCCTTCCGGCGCGATCAATTCGGCTTCCAGGCTGCCCGGGGCCCAGTTCCAGACCGATCCGGCGGGGCCGAACAGCGCATAACGAGAACCGATATTGTTACTGGCTGTAAAAACGAAAACTTCACCGTTGTTGACGACATTGAGCGGAACCGCCACCAGCTTCACTTTGAAATTGCCGGTACCGCTCCTGGTAAAAAAGACATAGGGCAGGCCATGGCCGAAAGTAGTTTTCAATGTACGTGTAGGGCTCTCCCACTGGGCCGTCACCAGCCAATCGGAATAACCGGCCACTCGGGTATCGGACGAATTCAGCCCCTCCAGGGTGACACGTAAATGTTCAGATCCGGCAAGGACATAACCGACTTCGTGTGCGGTCTCGACCACCTCTCGAACATAGGCCAGGCGTAAGCCGTCGGATTCAGCCTGCATGGAAAAAGGATGCGGATGCAGGTTCTGAGAATAAGGTTCACCGGGCGGACTTGAAACAGCGCCCTGATTCCAGTCCCACAAAAGGGAAGACCACCAATCATTGGTCTGATAGGGTCCGCTGTATTCGCCGGTAGTTTTTGCCAGCGCAGGGCGATAATCGGCATTTTCAACTGCTTGCAAGTAACTGACGGATTTTTGCCCTGCGGGTAACTGTGTAGCGTAACATCCCTGCCCGGGCAAAGCTGACCCGGCTCCAGGAATCTGGCCGCAGGCTACCGGAGTGGGAACCGAAGTCGGAATCGGCGTCGGCGTGACATTACCCGAATTAAAAACGATTTCATAGAAGGGCGAATCATAAGTCTGACCGTCTTGTTCATAGGTAAAGAGATAGATGAGGCTGACGCCGGCCCGTAACCCGGGGACCGCCTG
Source organism: uncultured Anaerolineales bacterium (assembly GCA_964501335.1). Taxonomy (GTDB): domain Bacteria; phylum Chloroflexota; class Anaerolineae; order B4-G1; family SLSP01; genus CAZCTC01. The sequence goes on from CAZCTC010000006.1 coordinate 85,399, forward strand.
CTGCCACTGGCCATTGCTGAAAACCATATGGAAATTTTGCTGGCATCCCCGATTGATCCAATAATGGACATCCACCCCGGCGCTGGACCAGCCGGGATTAAACCAGAGAGTTCCCTGCGTACTGCCGTCGGGCCGAAATCCTTGAGTATAGTCGCCGTTGCCGGGAGGCGTCACCGTAACGGTGGGCAGCGGGGTCGGCGTAACCGAACCAAAAACGGCCTGATAATAAGGAGAATCATAGGCCAGTCCGGCCTGTTCATAGGTAAAGAAATAATCGACCGTCGTCCCGGTTTGTAAACCGACGATAACCTGTCGCCACTGACTGCCGTTTTGGGTCATCCGGAAATTCTGGAGCTCGCCCTGGTTGAGCCGATAATGGACATCGACCCAGGCACTGCTCCAACCAGGATTGAACCACAGGGTCCCCTGAGTCGTGCTGTCGACTGTAAGACCGTGAGTAAAATCCGCAGCCGCCCGCAATTTCAAGTCGCCGGGCATTCCCAAAATCGTTTCCAGGGCCATCAACAGCGAAAGAAGAAAAAGAACTGGAAAATTCAGTCGGCCTTTCATTGATCCCCTCCTATCTTCGCGCCATGATCGGTAAATAGATCCAATATCTCGGTACCAGCGCCGGCGGCACCCCGGGATCGCTGGGGTCCGGGCCCGGGGTTATGCCAAAAACAAAGTAAGTTTTCAGAAACTCATCCCACTGCCCTTCGGCTGTAAAGGCAAAAGGATGTTCTTCCACATATTGCTGATACCCCCAGCCCCCTCTCATCGGTGGGAAATAGATGGCAACCCCATGGGACCCGCTCAAATCCCAGGCGTAGGGAGTTCCCCCATCGGCGTGGCGCTCGACCACGACCGCATCCTCCACAGCCGCTTTCACCTTTTGCGCCGCAATGCGCACCGTCGAATTCGAAATCCGCATTTCCAACCGATCCGCCAAATCCCACAAATCCACATATTCATCCCAGTTATCGATAACCATATAATCTCTAGAATCGAATTTCTGTGTCTCCCCCCAGGTACTCGAAATCACAGTCTGATAGGTTGTAATATTCTCCTGAAGAGCCAGGGCAAAAGAAGTAATTGACGTCGCCAGTAAATCCATCTTGCTTAAATCCAGGGCTGAAAGCGTATGGGGATAATTCAATACACGCCGATCATATTCATCCACGACGATCCGCGCCAACGAAATCGGCTGAGTCGTTGAAATGACCCCGGCCCCATACCGTTCATAAGCAAAGGCACTCCACCCCAAATTCTCAGAAGCAATGAAATATCGAGCATAGTCTTTGATCTGATAGGCATTCTCCACCATTCCCATCAGACAGGCATCATAATGCACCACATCCAGCGGGGCGGTTCCGTTTCGAGAAGCGGATTGCAAAGCCGTCCGTAACCCGGCCACACTGATAAAAGTCGTTTGACTGCTGGTCTGATCCCAGGCAATCCCCTCGATCCCACGGCCATGATCGGCAATCGCCAAGTAGACATGCTCTGTCGGATAACTATCGCGGGCCCATAGGACAAAATCCGCCAGCGTCTGAGGATTTCCCAAATTCAATTCCCCCAATCCCCAACGATTCACCCCATTGACATACTGTCCTCCCGGTTGAATCTGATAACGCACCGTATCGCCATACCCGCTCCCATCCACCAGGGCTACGATCGTCAAGGCCGGGTTGGCGGCCATTTGATGTAACCGGGTCAACGCCGCCTGAAAACTATCGTTCAAGTTGTTATCGCCATCCCAATAAAGGATAAAAAGCCAGGGCGTAGGGCTGTAAGGGGCGGTCACAGTAACCGACTGCATGACGGCATCCGTCAGCCCTTGCGTATCCTGCACCTCCAATCTCACATCGTAAACTCCCGCTCCGGAATAGAAATAACTATGCGTAATCGCCTTGATCACCGTCCATTCCGTATCGAAAATTCCATCGTTTTCAAAATCCCACCGCACCTGCAGGACTTCCGCCACATCTTCACTATCATGGCTAAGAGAGGCATCCATCCTAAACGTCGTCGTCATCCGCCCCGTCGCGGGACTGATGACGAAAGCGGCCACCGGGGGATTGTGCGAATAAATTTCTATCCCGGTCGCAATCTCTGGGGACCAATTTCCCTCATCATCTTTCACCGCAAAAGAAATCACCTGAGTCCCCACCGACAATTCCGAAGCCGAAATGACCAGTTGAGCACTGGTTCCCAATATCCGCCCCGTTGTCCGCCAGCGATAAGCCTGAATGCTCCCCCCCCATTCGTCGTTATCCACTCCCGAACCGATCATCGTAATCACATCGCGCCCCTGCACCGCCGGCCGGGGATAAATTGTGTGAATCGTAGGGATCGGTAATCCATGCATATAAGGTGATTGTTCTTCCAACACCACCGCATCCCAACGGACATCCTCAAGCAAACGGAAGTAAGCTGGCGGGATATCTTGCTCAGGGAAATCAGGCCCCGACATCTTCAACTTAAAGGGGCCGCAGGTAGTCCAGCTATGTAACACCTCCATCAAGTGCCAGCCCTGAGTCAGATAATAATTATCCCGAATCGTAACCCAACGCGCTTCTCCATTTCCACCGGTGATTTCACCAATCACCGAACGATCCAAAGACATTTTGCTGTCATACTTTAAATAAAGTTTAAAAGCCCATTGCCCGGAAGTCGGAATGTACACCATGGCTCGATAACGATCTCCCCCATTGTCACTGGAACCGGTACGCTCATCGTGATCCAGCGGCAACTGACAGATATCTGTAGAAGTAATCGACAGATTGTTAAAAATCCAGGTCCCGACAAACCCGGACTCACAACGATGATCCGTACACATATCCACCCAATAGCCTTGAGGGATACTATACGTTAAAGCAGCCCCGGCATCAGGATTACCATAATAGAGATAATAACTGGTATCCGTATACAGCTCGCTGGGCACCGCTAATTGAAACTCCAAATCCCATTCCGAAGATACCTGACGGGGAATTTCCTGCCAGCCACCTTGAGGCAAACGGCGCACCACCCGAATATCGCGGTAATCAGACAGTGCTTTGCCGGCCCGCACCAAATCATCAAAACTCATTTCAGTTCCCGGCAAACCATTCAAGCGAAAGGTATAGCCCGCAGGATGCCCCCCGTCTCCAGTGGACAAAGCCAAAGGGCGCCGATATTTCCAATCCGGGTTCCACCAATCATCCCATGACCGCATCACCAGATCCACCTGCTGCCCATGGGGGGTAACCTGATAAGTCTTCGTGGCACCGGCTCCACTTAACCACCCCGTCACCGTAATCCAATCTCCAACCCGGGCCAACAAAGGCGTATCGCTCAAACTCGCCCGATAAAAAATTCTCCCCAAAGAATCCGTAATAGTTGTCGTCGTCAATACCCCCTGAGGACTTTCAATCTGTACCATAGCGCCTAAAGCAGAAGTTCCATCTCGGTAAACATAACCTCTTACACAACACAAAGGCGGCGGTTGAGTCGGCGGCGTGACCCCATCACAATCGTGAGGCATGGGCGTCAGCGGCGGATCTAACCGCATAAGAGCCTCCGTCTTCGCCATCGTTCCCACCCACAACAATCCCAGGCTCATCAAACAGGCCAGCAAAATATATCCATAACGAAACGGCTTCATCATCTGATCTCCTCCTTCGATAAGTAAATCGCGTTGGATTCTACTACATCCAACGCGATTTACTCTGGCTTTACGAGCCGGTTCGGGCCCATTACATTTAATCAAAAGCTCAAACAATTCGATTTAGCCTCTTTCATCCCCACTCAGCGAGAACTACAAACTTCACATTTCCACTTACGAGAAAAATAAAGCCAGAAATCTAAATTTTATTTTCTTGCAAAAAAACCTCTAAGGATACCGATAAATAAATGCAGATAGCCAACAAGCCCGATCCTGCGCCGGGCTTCCATTCGCCTCCACTTCCAAAATCATATCGGCCCGTTGCCCTGCATATGGTGTAAGATTCACATCGATCGTTTTTAGCCCATCACCATATCTGTCATTAACCTCAGCTATCCATATATTACCCATCCCTTCCGTCCGCAACATTACCTTGAAAGTCACATCACCGCCAGAACTGGAACTCTGTAACAATCCCACGATCGCCCGGAATCGATCTCCCACGTGGACAAAGTATTTAGATGTATACATATCCAGATACACACCATCAATCCAGCCGTCTTTCACCCACTTAGGATACATTTCCAGGCATTTACCTTGAATCGCATCCCCGGTCTCCCAATTGCCGCTTGTAACCCAGCGTGCAAAGCCCTTACTGTCGGTATCATCTCCCGCCCATATCAACACCTTATTGGGTGGTCCTGCGGTCCACTGCGCAATCGATGCTTTTTTAACAAAATCGTAAATTCTGACCGCATTATCACCCAAAGTCGGAATGGGAATCGGCGTTTGAGTAGGTCTCACAGTAGGAACTGGAGTTCGAGATGGATAGCCTGTCATCCTGGAAGCAACCGATGTCCCGCGGGCGGTAAGGGTTGCTGGCGATCTAGAAACTTGAGCCAGTGAGGTGGCTTGAATTGCAACCCTTGTCATGCTCACCTGAGAAGTTGCAACCATGCGGGATGTAGCGACGGCCTGCGCCGTCAATAAAGCAGGAGGAATTGGAGTGTTATCGCTCTTACTATTTTGTAAATTTAGCAATCCCGCTAACACCAGAATCAAAACCACAAAACCTGTCCCCGCGGTAATCAACCACCATCTCAACCCGAATCGTCGTCCTGAAGTCTTCCGAGCTTGATCTTCAATCACCCGCAACAATCCTTGCGCTGATTCGCCCTCCTGCCCATACTCAGGATCCTGGCGCACCACCTCACTCAACAACTCCCGAGCCCGGCTCCATTCTTTTCGTCGGTAAGCCGCCTGCCCCTCTACAAAAAGAAACGACAAGGATTGAAGGTCAACAGACAGTTCCGGGGCCTGCAGAGAAACCGCGGCGACAGCCGGAACTTCCAGGTCCGTAGCCAGAATCCCCAATTCCTCGCGCAGCCCACTCTCGGCCGGCAACAATGCCTGCGCCTGGCGATAGACTTCCACAGCTCCTTCGCGATCTCCCTGACTGGCCATCCGCCGGGCCGCCGCAATCAGGGCGGAAACCGCCGGGTTCTCCGACGGCTCCGGCTTTGGTTCCACCACCAAAACCGCATCCGGAACGCTCACCGACATTTCCGGCACCTGCTCCGGCAAGGCCACCAGCCATTCTCCAAACGTGGGACACTCCGCCAACACATCGCTCTGCCAGGCCCGCTCGAACAGCCCCGCCACGGCAGCCCCCCACCGTTCTCGTAAAACCTGCATCAACAACGCATACCGCTCGCTTTCCTGCTGCATCTCCGCCGAGTCGAAATAGCTTTCGGCCGCCTCCCCCGCATTCTGATACGCATGGGAAGGGATCCGACCGTCGCACATCCCCAACATCTCACCCAACAATACCGCACCAGCAAAACGGTCCGCCTCCGGATACCATAAGCCCTGCTGCGCCGTTTTATGCCCATAGCCCAACGATCCGGCGGAAGGATAGGGCGGTCGCTGCAAAACTGGCCCATAGAAATCTTCCACATCCACCAGCGCAATCCCCGGCCCTTGAATCAATTCCGGCAACAACACATTCGGCCCCGACAAATCGCAATGCGCCAGCCCCTGCTGTTCCATGCCACAAAGCACCTCCACCAAAGCCTGCGCCAGCCGTAAACTCTGCTCCGGCACAAGACTCTGCCCTTCCTGCATCATATTCATCCAGGTCGGCCCCTCGACCCAGGGCATCAACACCGCATAGACCAGATCGGGATATTGCTTAAGCAATCCCTTATGCCGTTCCGGCGACAACACGGTTCGCCGGCACACCGCCAATCCCGATAATTCCGCATATGCCTTCAACCGATCCGCCAGATTGACCAGCAAAGGAGTCCGGTAAGTCGGTTTGAAAACTTTCAGCGCCTGGGACACACCATTTTCTGCCACCAACTGGCAAACCCACGCTTTCCGGCCCTCCTGGATGTAAGCATAATCTGCCAGCATCGGATGTGCCGCAATCCGATACACCTGCTCCCCAATGGTCAACTCCTGCCCCGGCTTAACCTCTAAATGAAATGGCATTCCAAAGCCTCCTGAAAACCCTTATTGAACGATCAAAGTGTAGGTCTGCCGAATAGGATCGTTGGCTTTATAGAGATCGGACTTTCCGTCATGGTCGTTATCATAACCATCCGTAATATCCTGGTCAAATTGATAAGTGACCACCACCTTGTGTTTACCGGCCGCAAGTGAATCGATCGAAACTGTATTAATAATCCAATAGGAATCGACCAGCATGTCACCACAGGGAATCGAAAACATGGGAACAATCATCTGACTCCCATTGCTGATGGTACGATCGTCAATCGACAACTTGACTGAAAAATGACGGGCATTGCCTTCAGCCAGATCCAGCCCCTTAGAAGCCCAAACTCCGTAGTTCAATTCAATCCGCCTGCCGGTGGAAACATAATAAGTTTTTCCACAAGAAGGACGCAAAAACAAAGAGGCCCCCGTTGAAGAAAAAACGGAAACCGAAATTCCCCCCGGCACTGTTCTCCCGTTTGCCTTTACGGTAGTAAGTGTTCGGTTGTTTTGCTTACAAATCAGGTCCATCGAGCCGTTAGAGATCTGTCCCCATTTCAAATCGCTGCATTTATCGTCCAGGATCCACAAACCGGCCCCATCGGTAGCCGCCAGATAAGGGATCTTATCGCTTACAAAGGCCACCCACCGGCTGTCAGGAGAACTCCACATCGGCATAAGATGGACATTCTTTACCAGGACCACCTTCTCTCCAGTAGAAACATCATATCGCACCAAACCATCTGGCAAGGTAGACGAGCACGATCCTTCGACGGAAGAGACCCGTTCATAAAACAAAGAGCGTCCATTGGCAGCCCAGACATAATTCGAATAATTCATATAATCATCGCAGCCCGACGTGATGCTACGTTTATCGCTCCCATCCGATTCAAATATAAAGGCTTCGTTATCTCCCTCAAAACAGGAAACATTAACAATAAAATAATCCCCGGTAGGCGAATACTCAAAACTATCCACAGCAAAACAACCCGGCGCATCGCGATCAACATCCACGAGCAACTTCCCATTCAGATAAGCCTTGCCGTTTTCAATTGATACAGTCGGGACCGGCGTTTCGGTATCCACCGGGCGAGCCGTCGCCGTGGATCGAGGCCGGGAAGTTGCAACTTCAGCACGGACCGTAGGTGCAACTGCAACCTTCTCGGAAGTTGCGTCAACCGTGGGAGTAAAACTACGGGCCGAACTCCCTGCCTTATTTCCGATCCCCCACCACACGACACCCCCCAGCCCCGACAATCCCAGACAACAGACCAGAAAAACAAAACCCCATATTAGATTCTGTTTATTGAGTTTATATAAAGGAAGTAAAGCCGGTTTCGGCGTCTTTTGCTGTAGATCCGCCAATAAAGCGGATACCGACATCCCATCCTGCTGATAAGCCGGTTGTTGCCGCGCCACCTCACTCAACAACTCACGGGCCCGACTCCATTCTTCTCGGCGGTAAGCCGCCTGCCCCTCCGCAAAAAGAAGCGCCAAAGCTTGCGGATTCCGATAAGGCTCCGGGATCTGCACAGGAACTACGGTGACGGCAGGAACTTCCAGATCTGTGGCCAAAATGCCCAATTCCTCCCACAGTCCACTCTCAACCGGCAGCAATGCCTGCGCCTGTTGGTAGACTGCCACGGCCCCTGCGCGATCTCCCTGACCGGCCATCCGCCGGGCCGCCGCAATCAGGGCCGAAACCGCCGGGTTTTCCGACGGCTCCGGCTTTGGTTCCACCACCAGAACCGCATCCGGAACGCTCGTCGGCATTTCCGGCACCTGCTCCGGCAACGCCACCAACCATTCTCCAAACGTGGGGCACTCCGCCAACACGTCACTCTGCCAGGCCCGCTCGAACAGCCCCGCCACGGCAGCCCCCCACCGTTCTCGTAAAACCTGCATCAACAACGCATACCGCTCGCTTTCCTGCTGCATCTCCGCCGGATCGAAATAGCTTTCCGCCGCCTCTCCCGCATTCTGATAAGCATGGGAAGGAATCCGACCATCGCACATCCCCAACATTTCTCCCAACAACACCGCACCGGCAAAGCGGTCCGCTTCAGGATACCACAAACCCTGCTTTGCCGTTTTATGCCCGTACCCAAACGACCCGGCCGAAGGATACGGAGGCCGTTGCAAAGCCGGCCCATAAAAATCTTCCACATCCACCAGCGCAATTCCCGGCCCTTGAATCAATTCCGGCAACAAGACATTCGGCCCCGACAAATCGCAATGCGCCAGCCCCTGCTGTTCCAGGCCGCAAAGTACCTCCACCAAAGCCTGCGCCAACCGGAGACTCTGCTCCGGAACAAAGCTCTGCCCTTCTTGCATCAGGTTCATCCAGGTCGGCCCTTCAATCCAGGGCATCAGCACCGCATAAACCAGATCCGGATGCTGTTTGAGCAACCCCTTATGTCGTTCCGGCGACAATACGGTTCGCCGGCAAACCGCCAATCCGGATAATTCCGCATACGACTTCAACCGATCCGCCAGATTGACCAGCAAAGGAGTCCGGTAAGTCGGCTTGAAAACTTTCAACGCCTGCAGCCCCCCACCTTCTGCGATCAACTGGCAAACCCATGCCTTCCGGCCCTCCTGGATATACGCATAGTCTGCCAACACTGGATGCGCCGCAATGCGATACACCTGCTCCGCAATGATCAACTCCTGCCCCGGCTTAACGTCCAAATGAAACGGCATTCCAAAGCCTCCTGAAGATCATGGCTTTACAAAACTCAACACCGGACGGTAAGAAAAATAATCAAAATCCGCGGTGAACACTCCCCCAAACGCCACCAGCCCGATATAACCGGGAGAACAACTCAAAGTGCGGTTATCCGGCATCGGCATCCAAATCAACCCGTCAGAACTGAAAAACCCCCAATAATTCGATCCCGCTCTGATCATCCGCAAATAAACCGGCCCATCGGGAAAACTTCCCTCCTGCACCCGCCAGAATCCTGCACTATCTTCTTTGGAAAGCTCCAGGCGATTTTCATTTATAAAAGCTTTCGTCAATCTGACATATCGATCCCAATCGCAATAAACGATAATTCCGGCCTGCTGATAGTTTTTATAGGATTGCGAATCCAGCTTAAGTTGAACATCAAAACTGTTGTCAGGAACATACCGAACAAAAACATTGACAACATCATTAGTCGTCTGATAAAAATCACCCTCATCCGCAATAATGCGCAAATATCCCGGGCGAGCAGTAAAGTTCCAACGAGAAGGTAGATTAGAAATTATCGTCCAGCCCGGCTCTTTTACATTGAAAAACTCATCCCCCTGCCATAATCCCAGTACAGATCCCCCCGCTGCCAGACATAACAGGCTGATCCCCACCCCCACAATTTTCCGTACACACCGCCCGGACTTTCCCCAAACCATTCCGGCCACGAATATCGCACCCGCCAACCAAAAAACAATAAACATCCCCCATATATCAACGATACTTACCATCAGAGGCCCAATGAAAACTAACAAAAAAACGGTAAAGACAATGGCTTCCGACACTGCCATCAACGATGTTCCAATAGGCTGCCGCATCTTCTTAAAAAACAGACTGCTGCCAAACCATAAAAAACCTATGAGAGCAAAACATACTAATATTTCCCCCCGCCCCCAGCTAAAATAAACAAGCAACAACCGCCACACCCCGTAGCCCCCCACAATGCTCAATCCGCTGACCAACGCAAATAAAAATCTTTGCCGTTTTCGATCTAAGGCTCCTCCGACAACCCATCCGGCAAGACCGCCGCCCAGAAACCACAAAATAAAAATCAACACCGGGAAAGTTTTAAAATTGAGAAATGGATGGCTCTCATTTATACCCGACCAGATAGGTGAATTGTTATAACTAACCCGCAGAAAACTCCACCACAAAGTCTCCCCCAGTTGTGGCAAAGTTAAAGCCAATCCCCCGATCAGAGATTGCCTGACGATCTGCCTCACCGACAGAACCCCAGTTTTCCGCAATTGATCTTTCACCATTTGCAACAAAGTCGCTGCTTTCTTCCCCTGGCGCTCATATCCTGGGGATTCAAGTTCGACTGCCGTTAAAAGCTCTTCAGCTTTTCGCCAATCGGACTGGTCGTAAGCCTCCAAAGCCTGAATGAATAAAGAATCCTCATCGACAATGTCCGCCGCCGGTTCCGTCAGAACACGCTCGTGAGCTTCCACCGGAACCGAATCGACTTCCGGTAAATGCTCTTTCTTTTCGCCTTCCATTGAAGGGTTTCCCGGCAGTTGTGAATCCAATTCGAGCGGAGCCGAAGGCTCCACCATCAAGGCCGGGGCCTGATCCGGCAACTTGAGCAACCACTCCCCAAACGTCGGACATTCCAACAAATAATTGCTCTGCCAGGCACGTTCAAACATACCAGCAATTTCTATTCCCCAACGCTCTTTTAACACCTGCACCAGCAACCGATAACGCTCACTGTTTTTCTGAACTTCTTGAGGATCAAAATAACTTTCCGGAGCGCCGTCACGACAAAAAGCTGCCGCTGGAATGCGAGAATCCGCCCAGCCCAACATCTCCGCTAGCACAACGGCACCGGCAAAGCGATCGGCCTCAGCCGACCACAGGCCCTGCTGAGCCGTTTTATGGCCATACCCCAGCGATCCCCCCGGCAAATGGCCGGGCGAATGCAGGTTCGGTGCATGCATATCTTCAACATCAACTAAAGCGATGCCTCGTCCGCCCGCCATCTCCGGCAACAACACATTCGGCCCGGAAAGATCGCAATGCGCCAGTTTCTTCTGTTCCATCCGCGACAACACCCCCGCAAAAGCAATCGCCAACGTCAGACTTCTTTCCGCTGGAATGTCCCGGGCCTCCTGCACCACCTCCATCCAGGTCGGCCCCTCAATCCAGGGCATCAAAACCGCATAGAGCAAATCCGGATAGATTTTCAACAATCCCTTGTGCTGTTCGGGAGTCAAAACATCCCGCCGACAGGCCCTCAACCCCGGCAAACCGGCGTATTCGGCCAGTTCCTCAGCCAGAGACACCAGAGAAGGTACACAATAGGTGGGCTTAAAAACCTTCAGGGCATAGAGTTGACCCTGAGTATCCATCAACTGGCAAACCCATCCCTGGCGCCCCTCTTGAATATAAGCAAATTCTGCTAAAGCCGGATGCGGCGTCACCCGATAGACTATGTCCGAAATTGCCAATTCCTGATCAGGTCTTACATCCAGATGAAATGCCATAGATTGCCTCACAAATTCATAACGATACGGACCCCACCCTACCAGCGTCCGGCCTCCTATTGTTCAGGAGGGATTTTAAGCTCTTGCCCCTCTACAATGTTGGGATCAGACTCCTTAATCTGATTGATGGCTAAAAATTGCTCATAGCGAGAAGATCCAATTTGAATATCAAAAGATAAGGCAATCCCCCAAAGGGTATCACCGACCTTGACCTTATAAATAATCCAACCGTCTTCCGCGACGGGCGATTCATCATCCCTGATTTGCCAGCGCAAAAAACTGATAATCCCCTCCAAATTATGTTGATACTCCTCCGTTCCTATAATGGAACTATGGGTGGTGAGTTCGATTTCCGCCCCGGAAATCCCCATCTTTGCCGAAAGCCAATCAATAGCGTCACCGGTTGTCACCTGCCCTTCAATGCCTTCAGTTTGATGGCGATATCGAGTCGCCGTCGTCAAGTATTCTGCCAGCTCAAAGGTCTTCGAATTTTCCGCTTCCGCTCCGGAAAAAATTACCCCTCCTAAAGCACTGTGATAAAAAACAACCGCTTCAATTTTATTATCTTCTATGAGCCGGCGTAACGCCTCTGTTTCCGGTTCAGAAAAAGGTGCACTGCCCGCACTAACGACCCGAGTGCCGTGGGTAGCCGTAATCTGCCATTGATAATCCCAATTACGATTCAAATCTACCCTGTTCCCATTCATTCGGGCAATCTCACGATCCGTCCCGGCCCTATAACCATCTGGATTGGCACAAGGAACGACATAAAGAGTGACCTCAGAAGGAATTAGCTCTGGATGAGCTTCCAGATATTCTAAAGTCTCACTGACCAACTCCACCGTATTCCATTCATATCCCCCATGAATTCCTCCAACTAACAGCCGCGACGAAGGCCCATTTCCTAAACGATATACATGTAAAGGCTGTCCCAAAAAAGATTTCCCATATTCGAAGGGCCCCTCGACCCTCGGCAATTCCGGAACAGAAGTGGGTGTAGGACTGGGAGTAGCCATAGAGACAACCGGAATTGGAGTAGAACGAGTAAATTCTTTCGCCACAACTTCCGAAATTAAAGTTGGCGTCACGCTTACATTAGTTATCGCCCCAGGAGCAATCGGGATAGAGGAATCCGCCTTTAGATTCTGCGCCTGGAAAAGCAGATAAGAAAAAATGCCGCCGCTCATCACCCCGACCAGAAACAATAACACACCTAACCCGACCATGATGGGCGATATTCCACGCCCTACCGGCTGCTGCCCGCCCTTATTTTCCATGTTCAAATCATCCCGCAGAATAGATTCTGACTGTTCTGAACTCATAGATATTCACTATCGACCGATGGCTTCCAGACCGTTAACGGTTACATCCAGCAAGGTATATCCTCCGTACACTTCAGAGAAGGAGCCTTGAGAAGCCGGAATAACCACATCTACCGCCCACATACCTTCATCGTTACACCAGGTAACCGCTTCTCCAGAAGTCACATATTGCGCCCATTGATATTCCACCCGATAACGAGTCGCATCGGAATAAAGTTGAGCCAGATCTTCCGAACGACTCCCCCCTGGATAAACCTCCCCACTGGAAACCCGGGTAGAACTATGAAGAATTATCACTCGAATTTTAGAAGACCTGGATTCGATATCGTTTAATAAATCTCGCAAGGCCTCCGTTTCCGGCTCGGAAAAGGGCCGATTACCGCCGGCCCCGGCTTTCCCATTCTGATATCCTGGCACTGCCGGATCAGAACGCCAATCGCGGGTATCCCAATTACGATTGATATCTACCCCGTGGGCATTAAATCGAGAATTGTCCGCATTGCCATCAGGATTAATCGAAGGGATAAAATAGAACACCACGTTCCTGGGAATACTATCCAAATTGCGTCCATAATAACTGATCAAATCATTGATCAAGGTTTGAGTAGATTCCTGATCACCTTGAATACTACCGACAACTACAATCGCCGTCTCCCCGGAATACCCGGCCACAGCAGCAGAAAGATCCCGATTCTGGACCGATCTACCAAACTTTATCCATTCAAAAGTAGGTTCAGCCCGAGTGACCACCGCTTCCGGAGTTGCAGTTCGTCTTTCACTCTCGACCGTTGCTTTTTCCGTACTTGTACTGACAGGCTGGGGCTCCCGCGTCGCTGAAACATTATGCCCCCCTTCATTCCCTGAAGCGCCCGAACCGCCCTCCAAATTCCGTGCACTCTGCGGAGTAACTATGGCTGTCGCAAAAGCCGTTGGTGGGGCAGACGCCAGTCCCCCCCCACCGCCCCCCCACCATATAAAAAACAAAATTACTAACCCCACCACTCCCACCAGCCCCCCACCGGCTACCGCAAAAATCCATATCGGTAGCGCCCTTTTCGTCCTTCGCCGGCGGGCTTCAGCCAACAAATCACGGGCCCACCTATCGTTTCGCCGATAGTCCGGATTTCGCCGCACCACCTCCATCAACAGTTCCACGGCCTCAGCCCAATGCTCCGCCTGATAAGCCGTCCATCCCTGATCAAAAAGCTGCGCCAACTCCTTCTCTTCCACAGAAGAAGAGGTTTCCCCCCCAGCGGCTCCCCTCTCCAACTTCTCCATTAAAATCTTTAATTCATCAATCAAACCACTCTGAACAGGGGCCAGCGCCAGTGCTTGCCGGTAGTTCTCCAACGCCCCCGCTTTATTCCCCTGGCTTTCCAGCCGATGCGCCGCCTCAATCAAAGCCTGCATGACGGCATAATTAGTAGAAACTTCGCCCCCGTCGTCCTTTCGCTTCGGCTTTTCCGCCACTTCTAACGGACGGGTAAAAGCAGGCACCCGTTCCGGCAACGTCACCATCCACTCCCCAAAGGTTGCACAATCCGCCAGCGTCTCGCTGTTCCAGGCCTGAGTAAACAACCTGGACACCCCTTCTCCCCACAATCGCCCCAGCACCGCCGTCAACCGCCGATAGCGTTCACTGTCCTGCTGCATCTCCTGAGCATCGAAATAAGTCTCTCCACAAGCATTTTCCCGAATTTCGGAATCGCACCACCCCAAAATCTCAGCCAGGAGCACAGCGCCCGCAAAACGATCAGCAGCCGAAGCCCAGAGACCTTTCGCTGCTGTTTTATGGCTATATCCCGGTGTACTGCAACTCACCACTTCAGGCCGCTGCATATTAGGACCGTAAAGACCTTCCATATCCACCAACGCAACAGTCGGTCGCCATAAATCATCCTGCGAGGGCGCCTCCAAAACCGGAAGCACCAGATTGGCCCCAGAAAGATCGCAATGCGCCAACCGGTGTTGTTCAATATCGGCCATGACCCGCGCAAATGAACGGGCACTTAACAATGCCTGATCCGGAGTTAACGCCTGTTGATCCAACAATATCTGAGTCCAAATAGGTCCGGAAACCCAGGGCATTAAAATCGCATACGTAAGATCAGAATGCTCTCGCAACAACCCGGAATGACGCTGTGGATTCAACACCGTACGCTGACAGACCTGTAACCCTTCCATTCCCGCAAAAGGTGCCATCTGTTCCGCCAAAGAAACCATCTCCGGCAGTCGATATCGAGGTTTAAAAACTTTCAAAGCATAAATGCTCCGCCCCGCCTTCAATTGATAAACCGTCGCCGTACGCCCTTCCATTCCATAGACATATCCTGGCAAAGCTGGATGCTCGGCGACTACATAATTAATTTCACCAATCGAAATTTGCATGCCGGGGACCGGTTGAAAAAATGTGGACATACCCCTACCTCCTTACCCAAAACCGGATTAATCCAGTTGTTTCCAGACAAAACTTGCCGAAGAAGATTCCGTATCCGACTGAACAGACTGCTCTGAAGCCGTCCCCCCCCAATTGATGACCACCCCGCCGCTTCCCGCAGGAATCGGCGCAGATACCGAGGGAGGAGGCGTAGAAACCCCGCTCGAAACTGCAGTTGGAAAAGGCGGCATCCGTACGACTGCCGATGGGCGATACCCTTCCGGTTGCAAAACCAGATAAGCGCCATCCCAAACACCGGCTTCTGCCAAAGTTTCATTGTGACGTAAAACCCGCCCCAACAAATTTACCCAAATTTCGTAATAAACGACCTTCGGGCCCCATTCCATTCCCCCGGCAATCAGCTCCACTAATTTCGAAGCTGCCACCTGAACCGGAAGATCTAAATCCCGCTCTTCACTTTCATCGTATCGCTTTACAGACACCACGACCCGTTGCATCTATAACCTCCCTACCTGAACTTGCTTAAGGAGTGACAATCGGTGAGACCGCCGAATTTAAATCGCCCTCTAGAGTAGGCGTTGCCATAGGACTCACAGTCTCTGTTATCGAAATCGCAGGATCCGGCAAATCAAAGGGGGTTTCTGATGGAGTCAAAGACGAAAAGGTTGAAACCAATTCAGGAACTAAGGTAGAAACTACAGTTGGAACAAGCTCAACTTCCGTCGCTGAAGGCCTCAAAGTCACAGTCAAAGGAATTTCCGCCTCCCTCGCAGCACTCAAAACTCCCCACACGACGCCGGATCCCAACAAACACCCCGCCAAACCAATTACCAATAAACTGCTCCAGAGGAAAATCCCCGACCTGCCCCCGAAATTGAAACCAGCCGAGCCGGCGCCAGCATTTTCTCCCACTACAACGGACTGAGAAGCGCTCCAATCTCCCAACTCTCCCTCGCGCCGGGCCCCTACCCGCACTTGATAGTGTCCCACCGCCAGATTCCCCAATTCAAAGGAAGTCCCCGTCACCACAAAAGACTGCTTTCCGGCCGTATTTTGTATTTCCACCTGATAATCCGTAGCTTCGGAGACCGGCCGCCAGGCGCCTCGCAATATCCCGGCCTTTTCTTCCCAATGTACATTCTTTGGCGCCGGCAAATAAGCCCCCTCTAAATCTGGCATGGGCTTCAACCACAGTTCCAGGAAAGCAATATCATCACTGGTCGCACTCTTGCCGGCTTCAACCATCAGATTCTGCACGCCTCGATTAGAAACAGGCTGTGGATAGGCATCTAAAGAACTAAATCCATCCGTATAAGCCAGCAAACGAGAAAACTTTTCAGTGCCATGATCCAGTAAAGTGGAAACAAAAACCTGAGGTTCGCCATTAACCACCCCGCGTTCCGTGGACCACCGTTGCTCGGTCTTAAAAACGCCTCCCAGATCCACTGACTGATCGACTGTCGGACCAAAAAGCCGCAATCGACTGTCCCCCATCCAGATTAAAACCACGCGCCCTTCAGGGAATCTTCCTCCCGGACGATCGATCCGTCCGCCAACAAAAACAGCTTCACTTCCATAAGCCCGTTTCTGTTCCAACACCTCGCGCACCAATGGCGGGACATCGGCCGGCAACCGGTAAGCCTGAACTTCCGCCCTTGCAGGCGGAATCAATGCCTGAAGATAGGTAGAAATCGCTCCCCCCATAACCCCCACATCCATTCCCCCCGGCAAAGAATCCAATAACCAACCCGAGAGCGCATTCCCTAAAAACCGCGCCGCCAGATCTCCCACAAAGGACTGACTGACCCCGTCACAAACGACAAACACGGCAGCATTCGCATCGGCCCGAAAGATCAAATAGTCCTGCCCGGTCTCATTCTCTGCCCGCGTATCCGCCGAACGCGCATACGCACAGCGAAAAGACCACCCTTCGATCTGTTCCTGATGAACCGGAGATTCCGCCGTTTGCGGCAATTGAAAAATTTTCATTCATTCCCCCTGAATCTGTCGGCTTGCACAGAATTTCTTTTCTGAAACACCCCAATCAAGTTCAATCAGAAATTGTCCAGGCAGTCCCGTCACTTACCGAAACATTTCTTTTTTCAACCAGATTTTCCCCATCACAATCCTGCGCCAGCAAATCATAAGTGCCCGGATCAATATAAAAAATACGCTGGCCATCCTTACTGGCCACAGATTCTTTATTACCTAAAACATCATCCCCCCATTCGTTTTTTGAAGGTACAGCAATATATAAATAACAGACTTCCGACTGAGATTCGTTTATCACATAAAAAGCGACTTTTCCAGGTCCCCCAACCAATACGGTCGAGTTTTCCGTCAATTCCCAGGCCGTTTGGACCGTAATATCATCGCAATTCTGAACCATCACATCATAAGTACCTTCGGGAACCGTCCATTCAAACGACTTATTTGGAGAGATCCGGTTCTCAACGCGATTATCTCCCCAGCTGTCCTCATCACTGCCGGAAATATAAACGCTACAAATAGGTTTATCGGTCTGATTGCGGACCCGAATCGTAATACCCTCAACCGGCACCGGGGTCCGCGTCGGCCGGGAGGTAGGAGCAGGTGTCCGTGTAGGACGAACTGAGGGAGTCTCAACCCGGACGGCAGCCACTTGAGGAGTAACACCCGGCGTCGCCTGCTGATCCCATTGATTGCGCAACAATGTATACCCGCCTACAGCCAGCAAACCTAAAACGGTCCCTACCACACAAATTCCCGCCAATCCCAACAATCCCCACAGCACCCATTTCCCCTTAATCCCACCTGGCGGCGGCTGAGGGGGAGAAGAAAAAGCCGGAATGGGAGCTACAAATGGTGATGGGGATGGGGATGGATTAGGAGTCTCTATTTCCCGTAAAAGATCCGCAGCCCGCACCCCCTCCGCCTGATAACCAGGCTCAATTTGCTCGGCAGCCTCCAAGAGTTCTTTGGCCCGGGCCCGCTCTCCCCGCTGCAAAGCCGCCACCCCCTCAGTGAAAAAAGGAGCCGCATCTGCAGAAGAGCCTTCTGATAAAACCGGCTTCGGAGACTCCGGCAATGAATTCTGATCCACAGTTTCGGGGAGCTTTTCTTCCTGGGGAACCGGCGAAGCCTGAGGGGCAACGGCCGCAGACAACACAGTCGACACCCCAGCAGCCGGAACGCTGTCCGGCAATGCCAGCCACCATTCTCCAAAAGTCGGGCACTCTCCCAAGGTATCGCTGTGCCAGGCCTGTTCAAAGAGTTCCGCGACCTTGCTACCCCACCGTTTTTGCAATACCTGCGCCAGCAAATCGTGACGCGGACAAGGGGTTTGCACTTCCTGAGGATCAAAATAACTTTCCGGTCCGTTGCCGTCACTTTGAAAAGCCGCCGCTGAAATTCGAGGATCGCACCATCCCAACATCTCCGACAACAACACTGCCCCGGCGAACCGATCGGCATCCAAAGACCATATTCCATCCGGCGCCATCTTATGCCCATATCCCAAAGAACCGCCCGGCAGTCGTGCGGGACGATTCAGGGCTGGGCCAAATATATCTTCCACGTCCACCAGCGCAGCCCCACCCCCATCGATCATTTCCGGCAACAATACATTGGGACCCGAAAGATCACAATGCGCCAATCCTTCCTGCTCCAAACGACAAAGCACCGCCAGTAAGGCCCTGGCCAATCGTAAACTTTGCTCCATCGACAAAAATGGATTCTCTTGCAGCACCTCCATCCAGGTAGGGCCCTCGATCCAGGGCATCACCACCGCATAGAGCAGTTCAGGATACTGTTTGAGCAGCTCTTTATGCCGCTCCGGGGTCAAAACCTGCCGCCGGCAAACTTTCAATCCCGGAAGAACTGCAAAGGTTTCCAGACGCGCCGACAACGCCACCAGAGAAGGCACCGAATATCCCGGCTTGAAAACCTTCAAGGCATAATTGATGCCCTGCTCATCCTGCACCTGACAGACCCAGGCCTGCCGCCCTTCCTGAAAATAAGCATAATCGGCCAACACCGGATGAGGCATCACAATGTACACACGGTCGCCGATCTTCAATTCTTCCTGGGGTCTGGCATCCAGATGAAAAGCCATAGGGCACGCTCCCTTCCTTATATATAGACCGCTATACCGTACGAGTCGCTGCCGACATCTGAAACCCCAGGGCCACCAGTTCGGGACTGGTCCCCGGCAGCAACATCACCGCCCCTTGTTCCAATCGATAGCCGCATTCGCGCATCATCGCGCGATAACTTTCCGGCAAGGGAGAAGAAATCGCCCGCAGTTTGGCGGCATACTCATTGCTCAACCGGGTAGTCGGCAAAACGCCCGGCCATTGCGTGGGCGTTCTCACGGGTTCAGCCAGGATCTCATCGGAAATAAAAATGTTCTCCACCAATACCGGCCCGTCCAGCGTGGTCATCTGCATGATCCGCCGGACCACCGGCTCAGGGTCGTCGCCGGTATACTCCCCATCCGTCAAATGGCAGATCAGCGGGGCGGGACAACGTTGCCGCTGCGGCAGTTCGACTTTCAGCAATTTCTCCGCTTCCCGAAAAGCTTTCGCCGCATCGGTGGTCGCAAATAACTTCAATTCCGAAGCGCCCAACCGGGCCACATCCCCCACAGATTTAACCCCGCCGAACAGATCATAGACATGATCGCTGTAACCGTACATCGCCAGCTGATAACGCGAAGCCACCCGGGTGCCTTTCGTCGAGCGATTGACCATCTGCCGAATGGCCAGTTGCAAGGCATCCCCTACCACTTCAATCCGGCGCTTATCGCCCAAGGGTTTGTTCATCGAAATGCTGAGATCGATCAAATAGATCACTAAAGCGGGGGTTGCACTGGTTGCCATGACTTCGTAGGACATGAAGAACCTCTTCTGAAAATAGTTTTGGCCGAACCGACAGCAGAAAGAAGAATCGCTTACGCCGTCACCGGAACCGCCGTTTGAACCAAAGTCATTACTGCTTTGCACACCTCCGCCGCCGGACAGGGAATCACCTCTGCCAGAGCTTCCCCTTCCAGACCTTGCAACCGGATCAACCATAGACCATACAGGCCTTCTATCAACATCAAACGTCCGATCCGCCTGATTTTCCGACCCTCAATCTGCTGAATTTCCACTACACTCTGCCGCATCGGATGAGCCAGCGCCTGCGTGAAATCCATCGCCAGCATCGTGGAAGCTCCCGCCTGCTCCAAAGCGCTCTGACAGGCACTCTCGCTGTCGCCCGCCAACAGATAACGCGCCTGGGTCAAAACCGCCTCCGGCAGCGAAAAGCCTTCCCGGGCCGCCGCCGGTTGCTTTTTCAATCCCAACCACCCGGTCAACCGTTCCCCTTCCGTCTCCGCATCCCGGACCGCCGTCAAGGTATGCCGCCCTTCAGCGTCCTGCTCGTGCTCCACCAGCAACCCATGGGCCACATACAACCGGCGCACCTTCGGCTGCGCCGTCCCCTCCGTCCAGGTAGAAGCCGTCAGCACCGTCTCGGCATAGGCCAGAGAACCCACCAACGCCGCCACGGTCATGTCGAGAACCGGAGCCCCGTCGGACTGCACCTGTAAATAGTGACGAGCGGCTAAAGCTTGCAATAACTGAGCTCTTTTTTCACCACTCTCGCCGGCATCTAGCAAAGGACCGGGAACGACTCCGGTCGGCAATCCTATTTTCAAAGTCGTAGCAACAAAACTCAACTCCTCAGCTTTTAAATCGATCGCGAAAATCGAATCCATGGGTTTATCCTTTAATAATTAAAATGAATGAAACTTCCATTCGTACTTGCAGCGGCTGGATCATTGGGATCGGCATCTAAAGTAATGGTACGACGCCAACGTCCAACATCAGGTGATCCTGGAACCGTCACCGGCTCGGCACCTTTAAAATGACCGCCCCCCCAATTCTCTTCACTAACCACTACCTGCCATTGCTTTTTGCCGCCAACCTCCACTTCCTTAACATCTTCCACAAACATAACATGGCCGGACGGTAATTCATCTCCGACGGGCAAACAATACACACTTCCCACCGTTGGTTTATTGTCCACGGCGGTAATACTATCCTGATATTGTTTAAATTTTTCGTGATTAGGATCATTAGGATCAATGGCTGCTCGGGCATTCGTAGCCCATTCTCCGGCATTGCCTAAAGATCGCGTAAAACTACCTTGATCCCCATATTTTCCGCTATTCAAATCGATTTTTCCATTACTGGCTTGTTTAATTGCCGCGGCAGCATACCAGGTACAATTACTGCGGCCTTTTCCCCCCCTGTAATAAAGAGCAACATCTTTTTTTTCTTTAGGATTTGGGACTTCTTTAAGGGTACGCCGGCCATCATCCCCTGGAACATCCTCTCCTTTTGTCCTTAGTGAAATATTTGGACGCCGAACTGGCAGTTCTGTTATTGGTGGCTCCAAATCAAAGACATCTTCATTCCTCGGTAATCTCAGCTTTCGTATCAGCCAATCTGGAGGAACCAAAATACCCACTAATATGCTTCCTATTTCACCGCCAAACCATCCCCCGCCAATCCAATAATCAATCCCGCCATCATCAATAATAAAGATCAATTGATCTGCCAGTTCAAACTGCCGACCTATTGCCCGCACCCACTGTTCCATCGACTGCAAATTTTCCGCATGGCTACATAGATATTCGCCGATGCCTCCTGTCGCCACCGACTCCGGTTCAAAACAGGTAGCAGCAAATGCCCCCAACATTCCCACCAAACGGTTGCTCTCACCGGTCAATTCCGCATCCAGCTGCATCGCTCTGTCTGCATATTGATACAGCTTCTCCGGTTCTGCCGAAATGGTTTCAGTCATATTCCCTCCCGAATCACCTAAAGATCAGGCTCATTAACGTAATATTCCACATCCCTGGTTGACCTAAAACCCACCGAAACTGTGGTGTTATTAAAATTGCTTGCCCCCGCTTGAGCAATACAAGGACCTTTCTTTTCATCATATTGGCCAGGTCTTACAACCGCTACATGTCCATGAGGATAATTAGCCTGGATTGCAATAGCCGGATGACCATTATTAGCCATTTCTTGTGCCTCTAACGCCGTCGCTTTACGCCACCCCTTATCTTTCCCATGAGTGTCAAGCCAGGTAATCATCTCAGTAACAAGCTGCTCATCCTCTCCGGATTTCCAAGGAATAGAATTTCCATCCTTATCAATAACATGAGGAATTTCGACTCCCATTGCCTTCGTAACATCCCAGACAAAAATATTACAATATGTATCATTACCTTTTGGGGCATACCGTTTATTATGCTCGACTGCGAATTGATTAATGACATTCGAATAAACCATCGGGTTGCGATTCGGCCAATTGTTTTTTAAAGGAGGATCCACAGAATAATATTGGGGTAAAACATCCACTCCAGGAGCCAAAGTGCGCCCATCATACAAAAGCACAAGAGACCCCTCCGCCATCTTCTCACGTAACCAAACGGGAATTCCCTTAATAACATCCCCAAGTCCGCCATTCACAAAAGGACCTGCTAACGCAACCCCGCCACTAACGAGCCCTTTCAAATGCCCAATCCCCATCAGCCGATCCGCCGTCTCGAACTGCCGGGCCACCTCCCGCACCCACTGATTCCAGCCCTGATTCTCCCCGGCGCAGCGGTGCAAATTCTCTCCCAATCCGCCCACCGCCACGGACCCCGGATCCCGACAGGTCGATTCGAACTCCGCCAGCCGATTGACCAGCCAATTCCCCTGACCGGCCAATTCATCGTCCAGGCGCGTCGCCGCCTCTGCATAGCGATAGAGCTTTTCCGGCTCGGCCGAAATGATTTCAGTCATAGGCCACCTCCACCTCAAAAACAACCCAGGTGCGCCGGGTTGACGCCGCGACGCACCTGCCCATCCGACTACGTCTCGGCGGCGGCGGCCTTAGCTGTTGCCGCCGGCCGTCATAATATCCCGGTTGATCGCGTCGATCCGCGCCCGCAGATCTTCCAGCGACTGCTTGGCCTGCGTCAGCGTCTGATGCATCTGCGGCCAATCGTTGCGGAACTCCTGAGCGCGATTCCCATCCCACACGCTCGGATCGGAAAGCGTCTGCCCCTCGCGATTCAGCGCATCGATCTGTTCGGCCAACGGCCCATTGATCAACTGCTGCATCTTCTGAATCGCCTGGCGAGCCTGCTCACTCGACAATACACGTCCGGACATACCGCACCTCCTTAGCAAACAAATTTAAAAGATAAAAACAGCGTGGCATTTCGCCGACACTGCTACAACCCACTTAGCCCTTTAGTGATTGCCTCAATCGCTAATTCCTCTTCCCAGCGCATAATCTCGTCCCGCCGCCGCCGCTCTTCCTCGCGGGCCCGCTCGCTCGCCCGCTCGATCCGCACCGCCACCTCGCGGTATTGCTCGGCCAGATCGCGGGCCTGCTGCAGCAATCGCCGCAACTGTTCTTCAAATTCCACCCGCTTGGGCCCTCGCCACTCGGCCATGGCATCCACCGCCAGCCGTTCGCGCTCGGCTACCGATTGCTCCAGAATATCGGCGGCCCGCCGCAAAGCGCTCACCGCATCGTCCGCCGCGCCGTAATTCCACCGCACAGGATCACGATTGGGTTGCCAGTCAGGCATGGAGCACCTCCTTATCCATCTAAATAAAATCCTTATCTTTCATAACCTTGAAATCAAATTTCAAATCCGCTCATCCATTTTCCGCCGGAGCCTTCAACCGGTCGATCTCCGCCTGCAGCTTGATGACATCTTCCATCATCG
This sequence comes from uncultured Anaerolineales bacterium, assembly GCA_964501335.1. Classification (GTDB taxonomy): domain Bacteria; phylum Chloroflexota; class Anaerolineae; order B4-G1; family SLSP01; genus CAZCTC01. Next base: position 109,239 of record CAZCTC010000006.1, read on the forward strand.
CTACCTGCACCAGACCAAGTTGACCGTGACGAACCCAATAAGCCCGCCCCGGCGGCAATTTCCCCTTCTCGGTCAGACCGAATAAACCGCTGTCTTCCTGGACATCATGGCAGCCAATCAGCACGCCGGACTTCTGAGCCAGAATCAACTTATAAGGCTCCTGATATTGAAGCGTCTTGGCCTTATCCGAAGCCATCGTGACCACCACATAGAGGCCATAGGGAGAATCCGTTTTGATATGATTGCTCAAAGCGCTCTTCACCGCATCAGAAGTCAAAGATTCGGCATCGTCTACCAGCACCACCAAAGCCGGCCGCGCGCCGACCTTTTTTGCACTGATCCGCCCCATCAGTTGCTCCCGCAACCAGCGCAGCGCTTCAACTTGCGACTCCTGATCGATCGAAGCATAGCAGGCGACATGCGGCAGAGATTGGAAAGGTGAAAGTTCACCCTTAACCGAATCGAAAATCACAAACTGCACCTGCTCCGGAGAATAGCTGCCCGCCAGGGCCAGAATCCAGGTACGCAGCAAGGTGGTCTTCCCGCTCTTTTTGGGCCCCACCACCATAAAGTTCGGCCCGTCCTCTTCGAGATCCAAACCGGTAGGACTCAAACTCAAATCATCCACCCCTAACCGCCCATAGAGGGAGGTCGCCTCACGCCTCTCGGCTGAAAAAGTTACCTCCGACATCGCTCCTAAATCCGCCCAGGTCAGACTGTTCGGCAACTCGCCGATCGGATGAGGCAAGCGGCCGCCCGTCTGGGTCCAGACCTGCCGCATCGACTCGGAGATCTGCCGCAGCTTGCCGTCCGGATCGCCCTCACTGGAGACGGCCTCCGCCACCTGGCACTCCAGAACCCCTCCCGCCAGACAGAGCCCACGTCCCGGAACTCCGGCCTGAAGAACCAGGCTGTTAGAATAAGGCCCTACCACGTTTTTGTAAGCCGGGGCATCGGAGAGCTGCAAAGCCAGGCGCAATTGATTGACATTCTCCATCACTTTATAAAAACTGATCAAAGAAGTCGAATCGCCGGCTAACACCAGATGAATCCCCGCCGCCGGACCTTCAGTCGCCAATCGTTTCAGACTTTCTTCCCAACCCGAATTCGCATCGTCTTTCAAAGCCGTTACATTGTCCACAATCAACACAATAGCCGCGGGAATATCGAAGCGACCGCCTTGCATTCGAGCGTCGGCCAGACTGGCCATCCCCACCCGCGCCAGCCAATTTTTGCGCGCCGGCAAAGCCTCGGCCAGCAGCCAGCGGAAAAGCCGGTGAATGCGCTTGACCTCGTCACGGTTGATAATCGCACCGACTTGCGGCAAAGAATCAAAGACCCGTAATCCATAACTGCCCAGATCCAGGCAGTACAGATTAAGATCCTCCGGAGAATGATCGTGAGCCAGGCATGTAATCAACGTCCGCAAAGCCCGGCGAGTCTCCAGCCCCGTCCCGCCACAAATAAACAGATTTCCACGTCGTCCTAAATCCAGTTGCAACAACGGTTGACGTTGATGGCTGGGATCGTCCTGCATTCCCAACACGGGAGACAACCAATGGGTGACCGGATGCCAGCAACGACCATCCCACCCCCCGGACAGCCGCACATCCTTCCAGGTCAAAGCCGTCGGCAGCGGCGGCATCCAAATCCCGGGCAACTGCTCGATCCCGGCTTCCTCTGCCGCCCGACAGATGTAATCCACCACCACCAGCAATTGCTTAGCCGAACTTTCGGTCTCCCCCATGGGACGAATCTGCAGAGGTCGGCGCTTACCGTTTAAACTCACCGTCAAAACATCGACATCTTCACCGGTATCGCTGTTCTCACTATAAGGAGCATTGGCAAAAGCCGATTGGAAAGGTTCCAACTGGCCTTCGCCCATTCGCAAATAGCCCTGCCCCGACCGCGTGATCGCCGCCGCATCCGGCTTTTTCAAAACCGCCTGGCTGTCCTCCGCTTTGGCCACCTTCAAACAGATGCGCAATCCCGTGTTGGCCTCAACTTGCTGGCTGATCACCCCCTCCGGTTTCTGAGTACAAAGGATCATCCGAAACCCTAAAGCCCGCCCTTTTTGAGCGATAAAATCAAACAACTGCATCGTTGCGGGCATTTCCTGTTTTAAAGCTGTAAACTCATCAGCAATAAAAACCAGATAAGGCAACGGCTCTTTTACTTTTCCCTCAGTATAGAGTTTCTGATAATCATCGATATGCTGCACCCCGGCATCGACAATCAGGTGTTCCCGGCGTTTGATCTCATAGTTCAAAGCTTCGATGGCGCCAAGAATAGAAGGTTTATCCAGATCGGTTAACTCATTGATAACATGCGGCAATCGTTTAACCGCCCGTGACATGGCCCCACCTTTAAAATCGATAAGAACGAAAACTAACTGATGGGGATGGAAATTCGCCGCCAAAGAAACAATCATCGATTGCAACAGCTCGCCCTTACCGGCCCCAGCCATGCCGGCAATCAGCGCATTCGGACCATGCCCCCGCTGCAAATTGGGCTCTTTGGCCCCCCGCGGTTCATGCAGATCCAGATAACGAAACTCTCCGCCCTCGCGTTTACCAATGGGCACCGACATCGTACGATAAGGTGAATTTTTATTCCACCGTTGCACCACATTCAACTCTTCAGGCTGCTGAATGCCCAGAATTTCAAAAAGTGGAACCCGTGAAGGCAAAGCATCCGCACTATCGGTACGTTTCATCCGAAGCGGCGCCAATATTCGGCTGAAATTATCCATAGTTTCTATGTCGATATGATCGGAACGATAATTCCACGAAGCCGGATTTGCTCCCCCTTGCAGATAAGTCGATTTTCCCCCCTCAAATTTGACCCGGCTCTGACATTGTTTTGGCAATCCTCCCAATAAAATCGGAATGGCACCCAAAGCCGCCCCTTGCTTCAATAAAAGAGGATAGATAGGTTCCTCTTGAATCAATCCTGGATCGGCCAGAATAAAAATATAATAGGGCAAAGGATCCGGAAGTACTCCTTGAGAACGATCCAATCGATTGAGCCGCTGCCGCAATCGGATTTCCAATTCCTCCAGCAATTCCTGAGCCCCGCCGGATTCGCAAGCCAAAAAACGTTTTTCCCGTTCATTGTCCCACACATGGGGCAGCCAACGTAGCCAGGCCCAGGAACTCGCTTCCTTTTCTGGATAAAAAGCTACGATCTTGACTTCGTGAGGCGCGTGATGTGTGGCCAGCTGCATAATTAAAACCCGCGCCGCATTTAAAACCGCCTCACGAGCTCCCGTAAAGCCCATCACTCCGACATCCCGCAACGCCACGGTTAAGGGCGTATCGGGAATCCTGGCAAAGGCATCCGCCAGCGTCCGCGCCTCCGCCACCAAAGGATCCGGGTTCATTTCTGAAACCTGCTTGGGAGATTTCACCTTGACCTGAAATGCTCGTTCATCATACGTCCCCAAACGCACGGTCAAAAAATCATCGTCGTAAGGGGCACGCGACCATAAATATCCCGGCTTGCATTCCCGAGCTATTTGCAGACAACTCTCCGGATCGGGATCGCCTTGAAAAAAGACCCGGCGGGTCTGATCGGAAAATTTCTGTAGCTCCTGACGGCGTTGGTCAAGTAAAGCCCGATACTTGCTTTCCCGATCGGCTTTTTCCTGGCTGTACTTCTTTTTTTGATTCCGATAATTGACAAAGGAAACCACATAAGATCCCAACATCATCGGCAAAGAAACAGCCATCGAAAGCCACATACTTTGCCCCCCCATAGCAGCGCCGACCGCTACCATAACGACCAATCCCATCACCGTAAACCCCACCGGCATTAAAAGCGTGGTTAAAGAAGTTTGGGGTTCAATCGGCGCAGCACCAGGATCGGGAAGTTCAATCTCTGCTTGAGGGAAGAAAAAAGTTTCGCGTGGACCCTGTTCAAAAGTGGGAGGTTGAAGCATTGATTCGCTCCTCTAGTCGGAATTTTTTCCAAACCAACTCCGCAAGTTGAACAAACACTGGCAAACGATATGTTTCATTATACGATTCCTCTGAATTTTGACAAATTTTTCGATCATACTGTAATAAAAAAGAACTCTAGAATAATGTATTTCTATAATAAGATTTTTTGCCGCTCGCCGGACGCTCAATCCTCTTCGCTTTACACTTTATCCAACGTGATTTGCCTCACTTTTCCGACCCGATTTTTTACATTTTCCGGCCGAGGGATTGGAAAATTTCCGCTTCCAATCCCTCAATTTCCATCTCCCCGATAAAAAGCGGGTTGATTAAGGATGCCTTTCCACAATCGGTAAATAAACCCTATATCCGGCGGTCAACACCGGCGGCACACCAGGATTCGTCGGTGAAATTCCAGGCGTCACGCCTATTAAGAAATATGCTTTCAGGAACTCATCCCACTGACCCTCAGCCGTAAAAGCAAAAGGTTGCTCTTCCACATAGTCCTGATATCCCCACCCCCCTCGGGTCGGCGGGAAATAGATCGAAACTCCATGGACCCGACTCAAATCCCAATCATGCCCCTGATAGAAACCACTGCTATGTCGTTCAGCAATCACCAGTTCCTCCACGGCCGCTTTCAAGGCCCGAGCTGCGGCCTGTACGGTAGAATTCGTAATTCGGGCCTCCAGGCCATTTCCCAAATCCCACAAATCCACATATTCATCCAAATTATTGAGGGTCAGATAATCCCCCGAATCCAGCTTCTGCGTCGCGGCCAGCGTCACTGAAATTGCGGCCTGATAGGTGGCGATATTCTCCTGCAAGGCCAACGAAAGCGTAGTAACGGCCGTAGCAACTGCATCCACCTTGCTCAAATCCAGAGCTGAAATGGTATGGGGATAATCGGATAATCCCCGATCATATTCATCCACAACAATTTGCGCCATCGAAATCGGCAAAGTTCCAGTCGTTACCCGAACCGCATAGCGCTCATAAGGGAACAAACTCCATCCTAAATTCTGCGAAGCCACCAGGAAACGCGCATAATCTTTTACCTGATAGGCATTCTCCACCATCCCCATCAAGCAGGCATCGTAATGCACCACATCCACAGGCTCCGTTCCACCTCTGGATACAGATTGTAAAGCCGTCCGTAACCCGGCAACACTGATAAAAGCTCCCTCGCCGCTAGCATTATCCCAGGCCAGCCCTGTTGTCCCCCGTCCATGGTCGGCAATCGCCAGATAGACATGCTCTGTAGGATAGTTATTGCGGGCCCACAAAACGAATTCGGACAGAGTCTGGGGAGATCCAATATTTAGTTCGCCCATTCCCCATCGATTAACCCCGTTGATATATTGCCCGCCAGGCTGAACCTGATAACGCACTGTATCGCCATGCCGGCTTCCATCCACCAGGGCTACAATCGTCACAGCCGGATTATTCGCCATCTGTTCCAATCGAGTCAGCGCCGTCTGAAAGCTATAACTCAAATCGTTATCCCCATCCCAATAGAGGATAAAAAGCCAGGGCGTCGGACGGTAAGGCGTGGTAACCGTAACCGGCTGAACAACTGCGTCCGTCAATCCCTGAGTATCCCTTACTTCCAATCGAACATTGTAAATCCCCGCCCCAGAATAGGTATAATTATGTGTAATTTCTTTGGTAATTCCCCATCCTGTATCGAAAATCCCATCGTTCTCGAAATCCCACCGCACCTGCAAAGCCATTACGGGATCCTCGTAATCGCTACTGAGAGCCGCATCCATCCTAAAAGTAGTCGTTACATATCCCCCCGCCGGGTTAACACGGAAAGCGGCAACCGGAGGGCTCTGCGCATAAATTTCTATCCCGGTCGCTACTTCCGGCGACCAATCGCCTTCATCATCTTTCACCGCAAAAGAAATCACCTGTGTGCCGGCCGGCAATTCCGAAGCCGAAATGACCAGTTGAGCACTGGTTCCCAATATCCGCCCCGTTGTCCGCCAGCGGTATCCCTGAATGCTTCCCCCCCACTCATCATTATCCGCACCGGAGCCGATCATCGTAATGACATCTCGCCCCTGCACGGCCGGCCGGGGATAAATTGTATGGATCGTAGGAATTGGAGGAATCGTAGCCAGGATCGATTCCGGAGAGCTTACAGGAGTGACATCGGTCTTTACCTGAGAAACCTGTTGGAAATAATCGCCCGGAACGATCTGCATTGGAAAGCCGGGCCCGGACATCGCAAATCCCCACGCCCCACACAAAACCCACATATGGCGTAATTTAACAGGATGCCATCCCGCCTTTAATTCCCGGCTGCCGACCTCTACCCAGCGATTTTGATTGTAAGAATAATCACTGGATGAGCCGACAATGGAGCCATTAATAGAAAGCTCATAACCGTCATTAAGATAGAGCTTAAAAGTCCAGGTCCCACTCTGAGGAATATAAAGACGCCCGATAAACTCATCGGATTCATCCACATTATCACCCGTGCGCCAATCATGATCCAACGGGGCATCACACACATTGGTGAAACTCATTGGCCCGCTAAAAGCCCAGGTTCCTACATATTCTTCCCACCATTTATCTCGATACATCGACACCCACCAGCCGGCAGGCAAGGTAAAGGCGGGCGGAACCCCCGCATTCGGATTACCGTAATAAAGATAATAAGAAGTATCGGTAACGGTGCTGATGGGACGGGTCAATTTAAATTCCAAATCCCAATTGGAAACATAGACCCGGGCGACCTCCTCCCATTGCCCGGGGCCATTCCACCGGACCACCCGCAAATCCTGCCCATCACTCCGCGCCTGCCCCGCCTGAACCAGCGTATCGAAATCCAATCCATCTACTTTTATAACGGTTCCTGCCGGTAAACCACCGGAATAATAGATAGGGATCAGTCGCCGATATTTCCAATCCGGATTCCACCAGTCATCCAGCGACCGCAACACAATATCCACCTGTTGCCCATGCGGGGTAATTTGATAACGCTTCGTCGCCACCGCACCACTAAACGAAGCCGTCACTGTGATCCAATCTCCCACTTCCACCAGCAAAGGCTCTCCGCTCAATCCCATCCGATATCGAGGCAACCCATTGGGATCCATAACAGTCGTCGCCGTCGCTGCTCCGTAAGCACTTTCAATCCGTACCATGGCCCCCTCGACCGGCCGGCCATCGCAATAAACATATCCGCCCAGGCAACAAAAAGGAATCGGCTGGCCCGGCGGTGTGACCCCATCACAATCATGCGGAGTAGGCCCACCAATAACCACCACCTCATCAAAAACCGGAGCTGCTATTACCACCAGGGTCCCCGCCCCCAACAGTGCCACTAAACTGGCCAGCAAAATGTACCCCCAGCGAATTGCCTTCATCAGCAAACCTCCTCCCTTGATAAAAAATTCGCGTTGGATGCTACTACATCCAACGCGATTCCTTTCACTTTTCCGAGCCGACTTACACTATTTCCATGGCCGTAAAGCCGGCCCAATAAAAAGGATGCGGATAAACGGCCTTAACCTGCTGCTGGGTGGCTCTTAAAGCGTCCGCCACCAGGCCGTGGCCTTTCCAGCTTTGATAAAAATTCACCATTAACCCGGCTGTCGATGCATCATCTACAGGCCATAAGCTCACCAGCAAGCGCCGTGCCCCGGCGCGCCACAAAGCCCGCGGCAGCCCCAATAAATCGCTGCCCCGGCTCAAACTGATCCCGGTCTCACAGGCACTTAACGTCACCAACTTCGTCCCGGAAAGATCCCAATGTTCCAGATCTCCCGCCGTCAGCCATCCATCCGAAAAATGCAGGGCTGAAAAAAGCGGCGCGTCGGCTCGAAAAAGGCCGTGCGTGGCCCAATGGATCAAAGAAGCACGCTCCGCCGCCGGCTCGATGGCAGCAACGGTTGCCGCCTCTTCAAGCAGCAGCCCAGACTGAGCTTCCAGAACCGCCGCGACGGCCTGGGCCTCCGTTACGGCATGGGGCAGTCGCCCGTTTTCCGAACAACCCACCACCGAAGGAAGTCCGCCCAATTTCGGCCGGTCCCCTCCGGAATTTGCCGCCAACCACCCTGGAAGGCAGGTCAAACTTTGCCGGTCCATCCAATAACATTCCCCATCGAAAAAAGCGGTAAAGGGGGCCTGCCAGAGCAAATCATGGGGAATAATCCACACCCTCTCATAGGAAGATAAAGTATCGCCCAACGGCGCCGCCAGCACCCGATAGAAATCTCGCAAAATTGCCTGGGCCTCCCCCTGCAAACGCCGGACCCCTTCTGGCCCCTCTTCCGCCAGCGCCCACCGCACACTTTCCAAATGAAACTGCCAGCGATTCACCAATCGTTCCACCAGCGGCAAAGGAACCAGATCGGCCACCCCGCGCAGCCGGCCCCGCTCGATCAAAAAGACGGCGACCGATTCGGTGGTGCAGTAAAAATCCAAAGCCACCACCCCCTCCGGCAGCCGGGCCTGAATCTCTCCACAGGTCAAATGCAGCATCGCACGCCCCGGTGCTCCCGTAGAACGACGAGCCTCCAGCAACAGCCGTTCCACTCCACGCAATTCGGCCCAATATCCACCGGTTTCCATGCCGCCGCGTTCCTGAGCTGGCGGTATCTCCTCATCGTCCAATCGGGTTAATCGATTGTAAAGCCATCGCCACCGCCGCCTCAGTTCTTCCAGCGAACTGTCTTCCACTGCCGGACTTGTCAACTCAGCCCGCCAGACCCCACTTTTGCCCTGTTGTGCCAGTTCAAACGCCGTGGGAAGTTCGGCCAGAGCCAGCGCCACCGCTACCGCCCGCCGATAAAGATCCAGTTTATCCGCCAGAAACCCGGCCCGCCATTCCGCACTGCCCAGTTCAACTTCGATCATCTCCAGCAAAGCGATCGCCGCCTGATAACGGTCCAAAGCCACACGTAACTCTCCACGGGCCTCCGCCACCCGCCCCAACCCGGCCTCGACCGCCCAGGCCAGCGCGGAAAATCCCCCCAGTTCCTCTCCAGCCAGGGCATATTGAACAGCTGCCGCGTCCCAGTTGCCCAAAGCCGCCAGACTATCTCCCCACACCAATCGAGCCCGGGCCGCCTGAAAAGTTGCCCCCTGGCCGTCCAAGCGGCTCACCAACGCCGCCCCCAATTCACTGGCCGCCGCCAACGCCCCCAATCCCTGCAAACACAAAATCCGCTCCAATTGCAAAGCCACCGCCTCCACCGAAGCGGGACGATCCGCAAAAAACGCCTGAGCCTCGGTCAACATCCCCAACGCATCGGCATACCGCCCCTGCTTTCGCGCCACGATGGCGCTTCGGCCCCACGCCAGAGCCACATACCGCGGCATCGCCTGGCCTATAAAAAAATCCCGGGCAGCAGCCGCCAGTTCGTCCGCTTCCGGCAACAGGTTCAAGGTCAGATAATCATCCACGCTGTAGAGATCGACCGTCGCGACATCACTTTCAATTCCCAATTCTACAAAAGCCGCTCGCACCTGCTGATAAAGTTCCAGCGCCGCTCGAATGCGCCCCTGCCGGGAAAAACAGGTAGCCAGATTCAAATCCGCCCGCGTCGCCTGCAACCGTTTCCCTTGCGCCGCCAAAGCAGCCCGCGCTCCCCGCAACAGCGCTTCAGCTTCGTCAAACCGATCCAACCCGACCAGAACTCCCGCCCGATTGATTTCCAATTGCGCCTGCAACACCGTCTCCCCGAGCGCCCGACTGATCGCCAGACCACGGTCATAAGCAACCAACGCTTCCGAATAATTCCCCAACAAGCGATAACAACTGCCCACATTCATTTCCAGAGTCCCCAGAAAGCGGCTCTCCCCCCAGGGAGCCAGGGTTACCCGCGCCCTCTCGGCCAGCTCCAACGCCTCCGTATATCGCCCCAGGTTCTTCAAAGCCGTCACCTGATTGGTCTGAAGCCGGGCGATCTCCTGGCGATAGGACTCCGGAGCCCCCTCCTGATATAAAAGCGTCGCCCGGGCGTGATCTTCCACCGCCCGGGCATACTCCCCTAATTGAATATAAGCATTCCCCCGCATCCAAAAGGCCATGGCCTCGGCCTCCCAGGAAGCGATCTGGGGCAAAACCAACAGGCCCATCTCGGCCAACGCCAGAGAACGCAAAGGAGCCGCCAACAACTGTTCATCAAAATAAGGCTTTAATCCAACCACAAATTCTGCCGAAAGCGCTTCAGGATGGATCTGCAACCAGCGGCGTCGCGCCTCATCGTCCCCCAGAAGCGACAATTCCTCGACCCAATCGCTTAAATTCATGTGACCTCCACCTTTGGAATCAGAACCACCCGCTCTTCCCATTCCAATCCCAACGTATAATGTCCTGGAGCTACATTATCAAAAGAGAAAAGCCCTTCCGCCTCTAAAGGAGCCGCCCAGGCCTCTTCTTCCTGCCACAACCAGATTTCCATTTCCGCCGGTAATTCTCCAATCCGCAACCGCACCCGTCCGGTCAAAGTCCGACCTCCTACCTGGCTGCCGGGCTGCACGGTGAAATAAATCTCCACCTCCCCGGCCCCGAACCGCTGCATCGTCGGCGGTCCCCCCCGAACAGGAGCCGCTTGAACCGGCAAACCCGGCCGAAGGGTAGCCTCAAGGATCTCGCCGACCTGTTGCCGCACCCGTTCCCACAGCGGCAACGCATTCGCCCCCCTCGCCAGCCAATCCAGTTCCTGCCGGCAGTGGGGACACTCCCGCACATGCTGCGCCACCATTAACTGCTCTCCAGCGGACAGCAGCCGCAACTGATACAAACCCAACGTTTCCGAAGCGGGACAGGAATACCGATATAACCCGATCCGCAACTGAGCCAGCTCGCGCCGGCAAATCTGTACCTGCTCCCGGCAATAAACACAACACGCCAGATGCGCCGTCACTTCCGGCCATTCGTCACCCTCGGCAAAGGCCAGCAATCCCCCTTCGGGTAATTCTTGAGGAGCTATACATTTATTCATTTCCATCCTCGTCTACTGATCCAACGTCGCTCGACGGCTTTTTCGGAGCCGAATTATCCCCAAAATACATTTTCAAAACCGGATCTTCCCGTAATCTCTTGATTACCCGGTCCAACACCTTAGAAACATCCTTTGAGCTTTTGAAATACTGCGGGTAACGCCGGGCAATCTCCGCCGGTTTCAATCCCAACTGAAATCGCAATCGCATGACAATCCGTTCCACCTCATCATTCAACCGCGCTTCCACCGCCGACGCCAAACCATCGGATGTTTTGGGTACCACCATCTGGATACCCTGGTATTGCAAATATTCGATCTCCTTCTCAACCTTTTGCTGGCGTATTTCCTCCCGGACTCTGTCTATCTTTACCGTTCCAATACAACGACGCAAATACCCCAACAATCGACTCTTGTCCGGAAAGGAAGAAAAACGTTCTGGAGTGACGGTAGAATAGAAACGCAACAACGCCGCTTGAAGACAATCCTCCGTTTCATCCCCCCATAAATAAGCCCAATAGCGCATCTGTCGCTGATATTGGGCGCAAACCGCCTCCCAAGCACTATCCGATCGCTCTACAATCGCCCGACGAAACAGCTCATAGCAAAAACTCAACGCTCCAACAGCAATTTTTAACTTTTGAGCTTCCTCTTTTTGGCAGCCTGCCACTATAATTTCCAGCTCATCATTTATCAACGAGTCCATAGTCCTCCTCACATGTGAACGATTGTGATTCAGTTCCCATCCTACAATGATAAAAAGTCCGGTCTTTTGTGATTTCTTGAGTTAATGTAACATGCCACCCTAAAAATGCAACTTGTCTCGGAATCTCTCTCCGACAAAGATGTATTGCAATTACAACACAGCCGGCGCTTCGAGGAACACCGGCTATGTATTCCAAAACTTCACCGGGCTGGATAACAAATCCAGCCCGGTGATAAAAACTGCTTTTACTCAACTCAATCCGTTACCAATCTGAAGAAGCGCCTCCCCCGCCACTTTCCCCTCCTCCCAAAGAAACCGCGCAGGGTCCCACCATTGCTTCCTTTGAATTCTTATCTGAATCTTTTTCTCCCCCCTCCCAAGGCGTATTCTTCAAGGCCATACTCTTTAAATTCGTCCCGTTGGCACTGATAATGTAAGCGATATTTTCGGGAGCCTGAACCGCAGGATAGACAATGAGATCGATTCCCCCAAAATTGGTCTTAATTCTATTCAAATCCATCACTTTATACCCCTGAGATTGATAGAATTCCTGCGCCATTAACTCCAAATACCGGCCTTTCACAGCATTCGGAGTTTTGATCGTAGTTTTTTCCAAAACCTCCAGCTTCAGCTTTTCTAAAATCGGCGTTTTAGAATTATCCAGATTGATAACCTTATCCTGCAAAACCGCTTCCACAACTTCATTCGATTCTTGCAGAGTGGTTTTCATATACTGCGTATCAGGTCGGAATTTAGCATCTTTATTAACGGCGTAACTAAATCCGTCATCGATATAAGGAGCCAGCTCTTCAGCCGTATTGACATTCTTGGGAATGATCCCCTCCTTATGCAATTGATCCAGAAGCGGCCTCTCCCGGGCCACATCCTTCGCGGCCTTACCCACATTGATCGACTTTTTGCCGGGAGCCGTTTCGGCCCCCATGTACTGCTTGGTCCCGTTCTTCACCTGCACATACCGCGCCTTGGCCCGTTTAAAAGCCTGAATCGCGGCTTTGACCAGCTTTTCAATCAACTTGCCGAGCACATACATAATCGCCATCATGGCCATCGTAATCGCACTTTCGGAAATCCGCTCATAATCTTCTTCCGCTTGATCCACCGTCTGACAGGTGGCGCACAAATCCACCACCGCTTTTGCAATATTCGCACCCTCTACCACCAGCGTAGAACCCGTTAAAACCCCTCCGACGCCGCCAGCCACACTAAGGCCCGCCAGCGCCCCAGCGCCGCCGCCAACCGCCGCCCCTAAGAGAACGCAGGCCAGGGTAAACCAGCCGTACAACCGCCCCACAATACTGTTGAGAATCCGCCCGATCTCAATCGCATGGTCGATCGCTCCACTGAGATCCATCCGGCAAAGACTTCCGGCCAGCAAATCCACCGTCTGATTCATTTTCTGGAAATCTTCCGCCACCCCCGGCCAGGGCCACAGCAAATCTTTCAGAGCCTTCGAAGCAATCTCTCCCCAGTTCGAAGTATCCATCAAATACAGCAACTTGGGCTCCAGATGGCGTGCCACCCCTTCACTATGTCGCTCCGCCCACCGCTTATCCGTCACTGCAGCAAAGGCCTGGGCCAGAAGTTCGCGGGCCTTGGGCCCTACCTGAACCATCTTCTCCTGAAGGGCCTTGATCATCTGCGCTTTAAGAGATTCCCGCTGATTATAAAGTTCTTCCAGCATCTTCAACTGGGGAAAAATCTGCTTGAGCTTATCAAAAGCTGTCCCCAGAGGATTCAACTGTAAATTTTCCCAGTTCTTTTTGATACGCGCCACCGCCGGAGCGATTCGTGCCTGGAGAGCCCGCCAGCGCTTTTCAATTCCAGTTTGAACCGGCCGGATAATCCGGGCATAAAGGGCCTGCCCGGCTTTTTGAGTAAAGCCCACCACCTTCCGGAAAATGTTCTGTCCCCACCGACTCAATCCCTGCCAGCCCTGCTTGATTCCATTCCATCCCCCTTTCACCACACCCAGCGCTCGATTCCCCAAACCTTGCAGCCCTCGCCAGGCCTGCGTACCTGCGTTTTTCAGACCGTTCCAGGCCCAGGTGCCCACCTGTTTGAGATTGGTCCAGGCCCAGGTCCCTACTCGCCGCAACCCTTGCCATGCCAGAGTTCCCGTCTGCTTCAACCCTTCCCAGGCCCGCGTACTGATCTGCTTCAACCCATTCCAGGCTTTCAGCGCATTGCCCCCCAATTTCTGAGCCACAGAATCGCCGAAATCCTTCACACCGTTCAACGTATTGCTGACCAGGCCCCCGAACCATTTGGTAATTTGCCCGCCTAAGGACTGCAAGGCATGGACCGCATTCTTGCCTTTCCCTGCGATCGCCGAAACAAATTGATTACCCTTGCTCTTCAATCCATTCCAGGCCTGAGTGCCTTTAGCTTTAAGTCCACTCCAGGCCGCGAGCACATTCCCCTTCAAACTGCTCCAGGCGGCCGTAACCTGTCCTTTTAGCCCGGTCCAGGTCTGAGTTACCCGGTTTTTCAAGCCCTTCCAGAGATCCGTAGCTTTGACCTTGAGCGTAGTCCAGGTTTGTACCGCGCGGTCTTTGATCCCGGCCACAATCTGACCACATTTCTTATTCAAATCCCCCCATCGCGCCTGAATCCAACCCCACCCGGCCGCCGCCTGCTCCCGAATCCAATCCCCGAGTTCGCCCGCTTTCTTCGCCACGCCATCCCACAACGATTGGCCCCAACGCTGAAGCCGCTCCCATTCTTGATTGATCTGATTGAGAAGCGGAATCTTCTTGGAAAGACGATCCCAAAGCTCCTGGATTTTAGGCCACAACAAAAAAAGGATAGTCCCCAACCCTCCCCCCAACATGAAAGCGCCGCCGACCTTCAAACCGGCGCTGGTGACCTGTTGGCACATCTCATTCAGCGAATCGGCCTCCTCTTGGGCCGCCTGAACCTGCATCACCGTCCGATCCTGAAAATCCGAATACTTCCCCTCTACCTCCTGAGCCGAAGCGCCGGCCTCTTCCTGCAGCTGATTTACTTTTCCTTCGGCCTGGGTCTCAATTCCGGTCGCTTTCTCCTGCCCCTCATTTTCCAAATGGCCCCAATCCTGCTCCATCTGCTGATTTTTGCCGTCGGCCTCAGCCTCCAACGCGCTCCCCCTGGTCCCGGCTTCGGTTTCCAGTTGATTCCCCTTCACCGTCGATTCCATCCTCAGATCGTTTCCCAAAGTCGTCGACCGGTTCTCCAGCTGCCCCCCCTGCAACTGACTCTCCGATTCCAACTGCGCCCCTTTTTGACCCCTTTCGATTTCCAACCCACTGCCCAGAACCGGAACTTCATTCAAAAGCGCTCCCGACTTCTCATCCCCATCCGAACGCAAATCGTCTTTCTTCTTACGGGCCGAGTTGGTGAAACGGTCCAAAATCCCCCGGGCCCATTCCAATGCCGTATCCTTCTCCCTGGCCGAATCGGTTTTACCGGCGGCGGCCCGCTGCACGTCAGGCTTTAACCGCCGCGATTCCTGATGACAGGCCGATGTACGACATCGGTTGGCTTTGACCGCTCGATACACCAGCGGCTGCGCTTGCATCTCTTCCTCATCCGGCAGCTCCACCCGTTTCATCCGGGATTCCGCGGCTCGACAATGGCCGTCCGCGCAACGATTCACAGTTTTACGCGGCGTAGATCCCGCTTGCTGCATCACATGGGTCAATTCATGGGCCATCAAATGCCGCCCACCATTCGTGCCCGGACGATATTCCCCCTGACCAAAAACGACATCTCTCCCCACGGTAAAGGCCCGGGCTTCAAGCTGATCGCTCAACGCAGCCGCCTCGCCGTCATGATGGATCCGCACCTGCCCCAAATCGGTCCCCATCCGCGATTCGAAAAATTCTCGTTCCGCCGCCGGCAAAGGCTCACCGCGCCCCTTTAACCGGCCGATCTGACCTTCCATCCCCGCCGTGACCTGAATCCCCTCACCATGGCCGGAGCGAGAAATCACAATCCCCTTCTTATTTTTAGGATCGTCCGGCGGCGGCGTGGCCCGATCCGGCATCCGCATCACCTCATCCGCCATCCGCTCGGCTTCGACTTCATAAGGATCGCCCGGTTGACTGACGGAAAGCTTACCCTGCACAATAGCCCCCCGCGAAGCCGGCACCGCCGTAGGCCGGGACGCCGGCGGAACAGCCGTTGCCGGTTGGACCGGCTGAGACGCCCCCATATTTTTGATCAGCGACTGCACATGCCGGTTCCCCTGCGTGCGGCCGATCTGCTCCACAGCTGCCTGTTGCTGCCGGGTAGGAAGACGCTGAATAGCCTGGGCCTGCGATTCAACAGTCCCTCCCTTGTAAAGCAGGCCCGGATCCACACCGGCCGTCTCCAAAGGATCGGAAGGAGCCGGCACCGCCCGTCTCTCTGATTCAATCCGGCGCTGTTTTTTATCCGGAACTCCCTTAGGACCGTTTATTTTATCCATTGCCCTTTTCCTCCTGCGCTTTCAACCGCCGCATATAAAATGGCCTTTATCTTATTCCAACGTTCTCACCACCTTTTTTTCGAGATTTTCCGGCTGCAAATTAGAAAATTCTCAAAGAGATTAAATTCATGTATAATGCTCACAACATCTCACACTATTTCAATTCAGCAAATATTAGAAGTGCAAAGAAGGATTGCTATGGACCCATTCAAAGCGCTCACCCCCGATGAATTAGATAGACAATGCGCCGCAGAAGAAGAAAATCCCCTTTGTGCCCTCTCATCGGAAAGGATTCCCGGGCCCTGCCTGGAACTCTTTCGGCGGGCTTTTGAAGATCAAGACGACTATGCCTGGGAACTGCTTTACGCCCGCTATCAACCTCTGATAGGAAAATGGGTCAATGGACCGGAAGACGAAAAAGCGCAACGAATTCAGGAAACTTTTGTCCGTTTCTGGAAAAGCCTCCGAACCTCTACGTTCGAAATTCGTTTTTCCTCGATCAAAGGAGTTAAAAGCTATCTGTACATCACGGCCAACAGCGTCAAATTAGATCATGGACGCAGAACCCAAAGGGATAAAAGGCTTTGTTCTTTGGAAGAAAACTGGGAAGATTGCCTGGAAGACGATAATGGAGAAACCCTGAAAGAAAACGATTTCCTTAGCTACCTGCTAAAAGAAGAACAACTCGATCCGACGGCAACCGAGGCTTTGAACCACATCATCCAGCAAAGTCTCTATGACTACATCTTAAGCCAACTGAAAGATCCCCAGGAGGAGTTGCTTTTCCGGCTCTCCTTCCATGAAGGACTCCCGCCTCAGAAAATAGCCGCACGTTATCCTCAAGAATTCGAAAATGTCGCCAATGTCTACAAGATAAAAGAACGCCTCCTGAAACGTCTCACCTCCGGTTTTTCGGGGAAGAAATTAAAAGAAAACTTCTCGGAAAATCCCTCCTGAAAACGTTTACCTGAACAAGAAATCCTTCACAAGGAGAAAAAACATGGTGGAATGTATCGATCCCCGGCAAATTCAGGAGGGCGATTTGCTGGCGTATGTGGAAGGTGCAGCCTCCGCGGAGATAAAACAGCACGTTCGCCGCTGCCCCTTTTGTGCCCGCCAGGCCGCAATCCTGCGCCTGGCCAATCTCAGCCTGACCCGGGCATTCTACCGGCTCGGTTGCCCGGGAGGAGAAACGCTGGCGCTGTACCAGATGAACCTTCTTTCCTCAGCCGATCAACTGGTGGTGGCGGCTCATATACGAAATTGCCCAGCCTGCACTCAAGAAATGCGAACGGAGCTGGTCTCCGAAGAGAGCTGGGCCCGGCAGGCGCTCAACCTGCTACAAAAAGCCCTGCGGGTTCTGGAAATCCAGCCCCTTATGCCGCCGACCGTTCCCCAACAGGCCTGGCGCGGCACCGAAAATCCACCCCAGACCTTTGAAGGCCCCACCTGGAAGATTCTACTGGAATTTCAACCTCAAGAGGCGGGCAATTCCGGCGCGCTGGTGGGAGCCATCGAACCGCAAAATGCAGCCCTGGGCTCCCGGATCTGGCTGATCCAGGAAGGAACAACTCTGGCCGAAACGGAAGTAGATCAATTCGGCAGCTTTGTTTTTGAATCCATCGCGCCGGGCCGCTACGACATGGTCCTCGACGGGCAGGAAACCGCCTGGGTCTTGCGTGAAATCATCATCCACCCCCCTCATGGATCTTAAAGCCTGGCTGGCGCAGCCCGATCCGGAAATCCGGCGAACCCGCTTGCTCGAACAGCCGGAATCCATCCTGCACGAAACTGCGGCCCTTCTGGAACAGGATGCCGATCAGTTGCGCCTGAAAGATCCCCTCTACGCAGTGAAAAGCGCCGAAGGCCTGCTCGAACTGGCCTTGTTTCTCCAGGATGAATCCATGCAGGCAACCGCCCTGCGCCTTAAAGGCAATGTCTTGATCCACCTCAATCAATATGAGGAAAGCCTCACGCACTACGCGGCGGCCCTGGAAATCCGCCAACGGCGCCATGAACCGGGGGAAACGGCACGGATACAGGTAGGACGGGTTGCCGCTTTGAAAAATCTGGCCCGCTACGAAGAGGCCCTTCAAGAAGGCACCGCCGCGCAATCTGTCCTGGCCGGAGAAAAGCAGTGGAAAGCCCTGGCCAACCTGGAGATGAACTGCGGCAACATCTACCGCCAGCTCGATCGTTACGCCGAAGCCGAAATCGCCTATACCCAAAGTGCAGTCCACTTTCAGCTGGCCGACGAACCTCTCGGCCTCCCCCAAATCACCCTGAACCTGGCCTATCTGCGCATCACCCAGGATCGATACGAAGAGGCGCTTTCGCTCATCGATCAGGCCCATGCCGGCTTTGAGACCCTCGATAAAAAGGTCGAGTCAACCCGCGCCGACATGAATCGAGCCATCGTGGAACTGGGACGGGGCAACTACCAGGCCGCCTGGGACGGTTTCCAGCAAACGGCGGCCGCTTTTGCCGCCCTGCAGATCCCGGGAGAACTGGCGGTCACAGAACTCTATCTGGCGCAAACCGCACTGAAACTCAATCTGCTGCCCGAAGCGGAAACCCATGCCCGTACAGCCCGCGCCTGCTTTGCCGAACAGCAGATGATCCGCTATGAAGCGCTGGCCGATTTCTGGTATGCCATGGCCTGTCAGGCCCGCGGCCGCTACAGCGAGGCGCTGGAAGGATTTGATGCCGCCCGGCGCACCTTTGAAATGCTGAATGGAGCCGTCTGGACAGCCCTGATCGATTTAGAGCGCAGCGCCCTTTTCGCCCAACAAAGCCGATGGGCAACCGCGCTCGACCTCGCCCGGGCGGCCGAATCTACCTTCAGCGCCTATCAATTGACCATCCGACAGGCGCAATCCCATCTGTTACAGGCAGATATCCAGCTGAAACAAAATCACCGGGAGGAAGCCCGCCGCCTTTATCGAGCCGTGATCGATCTCCCTGCCAGTTGGCAATGGCCCGCGCTCCTTTATCGGGCCCACTACGGCCTGGGGCGACTGGTAGAGCTGGAAAACACCGCGGGAAATGCCGATTTTCATTATCAGCAGGCCCTGCTGGAATTGGAAAAACTCCGCCACGGCCTGCGGGTCGATGAATTCCAGGCCGCATTTATGAACGACAAACTCGATATTTATGAGGCCGTCATCCGGCTGCGGCTTGATCAGGGGAATTGGGAAGAAGCCTTGCATTATATCGAACTCTCAAAATCCAGCGCGCTGCTCGACCGGCTCACGCAAAAGTCGGGCGATTCAGCCACCTCCGGCCTTCCTACGGAACTCGACACCGAATTGCAAAAGCTCAAAACCGAATGGCGCTGGCACGCTTCTCGCGTGGAATTTCCCCAACCCGAAAAGGAAGGAGGCTCGACCGAACGGCAAACCGCCGAACACACCCGTCACTGGCAGGAACTGCAATCGCTCGAACTCCGCATCAACCAAACCCTGCGCCGGATTCAAAGCGAAGGCTCTTCGGCGGGTGCCCCCCACCCGATTACCGATTGGCAGACCTTTCAAAAATCGCTGGACCCGGATACCCTGATCGTGGAATATTTCAGCCTGGACGAAAAAGTGCTGGCCCTTCTGGTAGATCGAGAAAACATCACCCTCAGCCCACCGCTGCCCGGCACCTGGCGCGAAGTGATTCGGACCCAGCGGTTGCTCCGGCTGGCGCTGAGTCCCACCACCGTTGCTCAGGAAAGAGATCGCTCCGCCCCCAACCAACTCATAGCCTACCGTTGTTTACACTGGTATTACCGCGCTCTGGTCGCTCCCTGGTTGGAGGAGCGCGCGAAGCGTTATCGCAAACTGATCATCGTTCCGCACAACGAACTCTATTACCTGCCCTTTCAGGCCTTCCACGACGGAGAACGCTATCTTATCGAACAGATGGAAATTCAATACACACCGGGGATCGGCATTCTCCAATATTGCGAGCGCAAACGCCGAAAGCAGCCAAAGCAAAACTCTCCTACCGCTTTAATCATGGGATATTCAGATCGGGGACGACTGCCCCATGTGGGAGATGAAGTTCAAACCGTAGCGCGAACCCTGACCGGGGCACATCTTTATCAGGAAGAAGAAGTTACCCTGCCCCGGCTGCAATCTCACGCTTCGGAATGCCGGATATTGCACCTCTCCGCGCACGCCGATTTCCGCGACGATAACCCGCTTTTTTCGGCCCTCTATTTAGCCGATGGACCCCTTAACGTCATCGACCTTTATGCTTTGAAATTAAACGCCTCGCTGGTAACGCTAAGCGCCTGCCGCACCGGACTGGGGCGACTGCGGGGCGGGGATATCTTCGGTCTCACCCGCGGCGGCCTCTACGCTGGAGCCACCGCCCTGGTCGTCAGCTTGTGGCAGGTCAATGATGCCTCCACGGCCCTTTTGATGCAGGAGTTCTACCGCCAACTGGAAACCGGCGCCCCCATCGCCGCAGCCCTGCGCCGGGCCCAAATCAAACTGCTCACGCACCCGGACTACGCCCACCCGCACTACTGGGCGCCCTTCTTCATGGTCGGAGCCGACGGTTCGATCTAAAAACCTTCTTTCGCTCCCCCTCATAAAAGAATAGAACCACCGGTGAGGGGGAAATGCTGAATTTCCCCTCACATTCCCTCGGAAAAAATCTTCCGGCATCGTTTACTCCATTAGAAAAGATAGCCGTTCAGATTGAAAAATCCCCTGGCTATTTCTGCTGTTATAGAAAGGAGCACGACTTATGTTACACACCCGTCATTGGATCAACCTTATCTGCCTTCTGGCCTTGCTGCTGCCGCAAGGATTCCTTGCCGCAGCCCCACCCACCGGCCCCGCGGCGATCGATCCGCCCCGGTCCAGCCAGGCACTTTCCACCAAACAGGCCCGGTTAACAACCGACTATCCGCCCCTCCCCGAAGACTGCGACGGCGTGGCGCCGCCCGGCGCGCCGGCGGCCTGCTGCATCCGGGGATATATCTTTTTCAAAGATCAACCTCAAAGCGCAATCGAAATCCTGATCACCAGCGCCCACGGGAGCATTCAGACAACCCCCCACCTCGATGGGGACAGCCTTTTCCCTCACTACGACGGAGATCTGGCTTCCAGCCCACTCCAGGTAGTCCCCGGCGACGTGATTACCCTCACCGCCCGCCAGGGAACGATGTCCAGCACCATCACCTGGACCGTTCAGGCCGGCAGCCAGCATGTGGATATCGGTCTGATCGAAGGGTATCGCAACGATAGCCAGGGCACTCAAAACGATTTCCCCGTGCTGGATTCCCGGCATCTCCAGGGAGAGCCCTATCCCGCCATCCCGGCCAAGTTGGGCCTGACCGCCCAAAATGTAACCGGAACGCTGAGCATGGGCGGAGAAACCCGGGCCCTGGCCTGGTACGGCAACTACCTGCTGGTCGGCGAGGGCGTCTCCCTGGCCGTTCTGGATCCCACCCCGCCCTCTACCCCCAAACTAATCGGAAAAACCCTGTTGTTTCCAGATGTGATCCAAAACATCGAGGTTGGCAACACCTTTGCACTGGTTACCCTGGGCAATGAAAGCAGCGACACTTATATTGTCGATCTTGCTATCCCCACTTCCCCCCAGGTTATCAAAAAGTTTGATATTTCTGGAACTCTCAGCAGTCTGACGATTTCAGGAACACTGGCCTACGCCGGCACCTATTTGAACGGAGCCTACGCCCTGACGGTTCTGAATATCGCCGATCCGCTGGCGCCGGTCACCCTGGGGAAATATACATCACCAAGATTAATTGAAGACATCACCCTACAAAACGGCTTTGCCTACGCGGTCATGCAAGGGACAGGTTTATTGACGCTTGACATTTCAAATCCCATCACTCCTACCCGTGTCAGTATTTTTACCCTACCGGCCATCAGCCAGGCCACGGTAAAAGGAAACTATGCCTACATTGTGGAAGACAAATCAGGCCCCCCCTCCAGTGTTTACTTAAACATTATCGATATTTCCAATCCCCTTACCTACACATCCATCTACAGTCTTAATCTTGGATTCGGCACACCTTCAAGTGAGATTTACTTTTATAATGCATTTATTTATGCATCTACCTCAAATGGAGTTGTTCTGATAGATGTTTCCAATCCTGCAATGCCTATAGTAACCGGAAGAACTCCTTCTTATACATCAGTAACATTAGGCTCGACGACCGTCAAAAACCACATTGCTTATATCGTCTACGGCACAATGGGCCTGCAAATTTTCAATATCCTGGATCCGCAGGCTCCTACCCGAATCGGAAGTTATAACTGCTTGGGAAAAATTCCTCAAATCCCAGTCCTGGAAAACAAAGCCTATCTTAATGATAGTTATGCCAATAAAGGGCTGATCTTCAACCTTAGCAAACCACTTTCTCCTACTTTAGAAACCGTTTTCAATATGACTGGAACAACTAAAAGCACCCATCATGATTCCCGCTCTCTTTACCTTCTCACCGATAGCGACTTGCAAATTATGGACACCACCGGTGCCGTTCCAGTTCTAACCGGTAGATATACTTGGACAATGCGCTATGGAGAAGATTTAGCAGTTGTAGGCAATGTTGCTCTTATTGCCGAAGGCTCCACAGGAATACGTATATTGAATATCTCCAACCCTGTCAGCCCCACGCTCATCAAGATTTACGACACCCCGGGATACGTTTCAAGGATCAAAGTGGTGGGGAATCTGGCCTATGTAGCCGACACGGGCGGAGGATTGCGCATTCTCGACATATCCACGCCGGCTACTCCTACCCTGGTAGGCTCATGGACACAGACAAGCGTCCTCGATCTTCAAATCACTAACAACCTGGCCTATCTGGTTTGCGACGGCGGCGGATTCAGGATTCTCGATGTTTCCAATCCCGCCGATCCCCAGGAAACAGGATACTATGCCATGTCCAGCGCCGAAAATATCGTGGTAGCCGGCGGGATGGCCTACGTCTCCGATTCCAATGTCCTGAGGATTATGGACGTCACCGATCCCACCTTCCCCAATCAGGTCGGTTTTTATTATGCGCCTTACACCATCGGGGATATCGCCCTCGTCCAGGGCTATATCTATCTGGCCGGCAACGACGGCGGCCTGTTGATCCTCAAATATACGAGCGCCGGCAGTCTGCTCGCCGATTTCAGCGCAACCCCGCGTTTCGGAGCCCCCCCTCTGAATGTCCAGTTCACGGATCTCTCCACCGGCGCTCTCACCCGCACCTGGGATTTCGGCGACGGCCAGACCAGCCAGGAAACCCACCCGGCCCACACCTATACCACCGCCGGAAACTATACGGTAACCCTCACCGTCACGGATGGGACAAACACCGACCGCAAGACGATGCTCAATTACATTACCGCAGGGTTGGAAACGGTTCAGGCCGATTTCTCCGCTGCAGTACGCTCCGGCATTGCTCCGCTTTCCATCCAGTTCACGGATCTCTCCACCGGCGCTCTCACCCGCACCTGGAATTTCGGCGACGGCGCCAGCAGTACAGCCATCAATCCCGGCCATGTCTACACCACACCGGGAACCTACAGTGTCACTTTGACCGTTTTCGGCACTTCGAGCAGCGATACCGAACTCAAAACCAGCTACATCACCGTCAACTACCCGCTACCCCAGGCCGCCTTCACCGCCACCCCATTGACCGGCACCGCACCGCTGACGGTGCAATTCACCGCCCTGGGAACGACGGAAATCAGCTGGCTATGGAATTTCGGCGACGGAGAGATCAGCGGGGCTCGCCACCCCCAACACACCTATGCCGCCGCAGGTAATTACACGGTAGCCCTTAAGGTCACCAGCCCGGGCGGCACCGCCACAGTAACCAAAACCGGCTATATCAACGTTTTCAATGCGAATTTACCCTCCCGAACTTTGCTCTTCTATCTGGCCGGCGACAACAACCTGGATTTCTGGCTGCGTCAATCCTGGTTGAAAATACCGGGAACTCAAACCGGTCCCAATATCAATGTCATAGCGCTCTTCGACGGCGCCGGCCGGAACGACACCTACCGCTGTACCTACAGCTCCACCACCCCGTGGAACTGCGTCAATGTCGGCGAAAAGGATATGGGCAATCCGCAAACCCTGATCGACCTGGTCAACTCCGCCCGCGATGCCGCCCCCAACGATGAAATCTACCTGACCCTGGCCGACCATGGCGGCGGATTGCAAGGCATCTCCTGGGAATCCTACCGCACGCAGGGCAATCTGACCCTGGCCGAGTTGGAGACCGCCTTCACGGCGATCACCGCCCATAATCCTAAAAAACTGGCCGCAGTACATTTCGATGCCTGTCTGATGGGATTGGCCGATGTCGCCGCCGTGGCCTCCAACACCGCCGACTATGTCATCGTTTCTCCCAACCTGGCGTTCGGCGTCTTCGCCTACAATCGTTACATCACGGACGCCGTGGATGCCGTTTCACCCCGGGCCTATGCCGCTCAAATTGCCGCAAAATACCATGCCGCTTTGCCCACTTATCCCCATACCATTGCTGTGCTGGATATGGGGGCTTATCCGGCCGTCGTCACCGGAACCGCCAATCTGGTCAATCTGCTGCAATCCACCCTTCCGACTCATACCCAGGCCCTCAGTCAGACCCTCGCATTCGTCCAGCGGCTGGACTCCCGTTATTATTTCCTGATCAACCGCGACGATGAATATATCGACTTCATCCACTGGCTGCAACTGGTCAAACAGAATGCCCCCAACGCCGGCATCCAAAATGCAGCTCAAAACCTGCTGGATACCCTGAACAGTTTCGTCGTTGTGGAATATCACCAAAGCAACTCTTACAAAGGGCTCTATCAGGAATTAGGAGACAGCCACGGTCCTACCCTCTACTTCCCGCCCAACGCCGGCGTTTGGAGCTATAACGAATACATCAGCCGGCCCACCCGCTTCGCCCAACAGACCGGCTGGCATCTCTTCCTGCAAAAATTTTTCACCTACGCCAACATTCCGCCGGAAACCCCGACCGAGCCGGCTTTGCCGCCGCTGCTGCCGGTTTCCCTTGATCCGCTGACCTTCAGCTATCCGGCTCCGGCCCGGGGCTATACCGTCATCAACCTTTCGGCCGTCACCGACACCCTTACCCGGGCCCAATCTCTGGCCGACTATGTCGGTCCCCACGTCAAACGGATCATGCGCCTGGGAGCGAACAGCTCGATGGAATACTATGACCCGGTCAATCATCTGGGAACCAACTTTACAATCCGCCCCGGCGAACCGCTCTTCGTAGAATTCACGGGGACAACCAGCTCGACCATCAGTTTCAATGGATTGATGGCCGACTACGCCTTCACCCTGACTCGCGGAACCTCTTCCTGCGTCTGGAACAGTATCTCCATTCCTCCCACCATCGCTTATCCTCCCGTCAATGCGCAAGAACTGGCGGCTCAACTCGGAGGCGTAGAAAACATGTTGATTTGGTCGCCGACCACGCAAAGTTTCGATTACTGGCGCCCCGGTACCCAGACAGGACGTAACTTCAACGTCGAAATCGGCCGCTCCTATCTGGTCTGCCTGGGACCGGCTGCCCGCACGGTATGGCCATAAACACCCCCCTCATCCAATCTATAAAAAGGAGATCGATCCATGAAACACCTTAATCTGATCCTGGTAATCGTTATGCTCGCTCTGCTGTTGGGAACCCCATGGACTTCCGGGGGAATCGAAGCGCAATCCCTCGCTGACGCGGCAGCCCTACCGGCCGCTCCGACCCGCCAACAACTTACGCCGCATCAAGACAGCTATTGCCGGTACTCAGAACCCGACCTGGGCCACAACAATCAATCCCTGAGCACGGCTCGCAACAATTTCGGAACCGCGCAGGATATCGAAATCGCCTTCCTCACCTACCTGTTACCACCATTATCCTCGCTGACAGCCGTAACTCTGACCACAAAAGCTATCGTCGCGGCGCCCAATGCCAGCGTCGGCCTCTACAGCGTGACCGATGACAGCTGGAATGAAGAGCTTGTCAACTGGAACAACCAACCGCCCCTCCAGAATCTGCTGGATGAGCAAATTATGATTGCAGGCCAGACCGATATCAGCTTCAATTCGGCTGCCCTGCTAAGCTACCTGCAAAACGAAGCTGCCGGCGACGGCAAAGCCACCTTTGCTTTAAAAATCACCCTGCCCTCCAGCGACCCGTTTCTGGATGTCGCCGTCTTTGAAGATCGCGAAAACAGCAATGGGGGCGAAGCCTTCCCGGCACAGTTGATCCTGGAAAGCTCCCCGGTCACCCCGACCCTCACGGCCGTTACCCCCAACTTCGGGAGCCGCGGCGCCACCATCAATATCTCCATGACTGGAGCCAATACCCATTGGGATATGACTTCTATTTTAGATGCCGGTTCCGGCATCCTGGCAACCTTGAACGTGATCGACTCCACCCACGCTACGGCCCAATTGATCATCAGCGATACCGCGCCCCTTGGATCGCGCGCCTTCACCATCACCACCGGCAGTGAAATTGTCGTCGCCCCCAACATCTTTACCGTTCAAGGGCAGGGCATCTCCGTCGCCTTCCCCCTCAGCGCCACCGGCGTTCCCAGTTCCAGCATCGATCTCCCCATTTGGATCAAAAACGATATCACTGGACAAAGAGTCTATTCCTGGGACAGTACCATCGATTTCAACTCTACCGTCCTGCGCTTCCGGAACTTCAAAAAGGCTGGAACCCTGAGTTCCAATTGGATTGTCACTTCCAATCTTTCTCTGCCGGGTCAAATCCGCCTATCGGCATACGGAACAGAGCCTATGATCGGGCAAGGCACCCTTATCACCCTGACCTTCGACATCCTGGGAACCCCGGGAGCTGTCAGCCCACTGACCTTTGAAAGTTTTGAATTCAATGAAGGTCACCCCGCGGTGGCGCTTACCAACGGTTTGTTTACCGTAGGAGAAGCCCGGGGTCGAATTGAGGGCCGGTTTACCGACATCATCGACCGACCAATACTGGGGGTCACCGTCTCACTTTCAGGCGCCTCCCTGCAAACCGTCACAGTTGATACCGGAGGTTATTACGCCTTCAGCCCCACCCTCGGCCTCGACTATCGCGTCACACCTTCTAAAGTCACCAGCACCACCGGTGCAGTTTCCGGTCTGGATGCCGCCTGGATTCTCCAATTTTCGGTAGGGCGTCGTGACTTCAATGCCCATCAACAGCAGGCCTGTGATGTCAGTGGGAACGGAAGTTGCACGCCCTACGACGCCTCGCAGATTGGCCGCTATCTGACCGGCAACCCCGATCCTACAGCCCGCATCGGATTCTGGAATTTCACGCCGGCTTTTCGCGACTACCCCCAGTTTTCCGCCAATTTGCTTCAGGAAAATTACATCGTTTACATCCTGGGCGATGTAACCGGAAACGGAAATGGAACGGCAACACTGGCCCGAACAGCCGAAAAAGCTTCGCTCTCCGTTCATCTGCCCTCTTTCCTGACGGCTATAGGACAATCGATCATGCTGCCGGTTTTTATGGGAACCGTAGGCGAAAAAGAAAATATCCTCTCCTACGAAATCACCTTCCGTTTCAATCCAGAAGTCGTACAATTTGAAGACATTTCTACAGAAGGAACCCTGAGCGGCACCGACAACTGGATCGTAGTCCACAATGTGATCACGCCTGGGCAATTGAGTATCGTCGGTTACGGAATCGACGCCCTGCAGGGCAACACTCCCTTGCTCAACTTGAACTTTAGAAGCATCGGCGCCTCCGGATCCGCCACCGATCTCACCTTTGAAACCTTAAAATTCAACGAAGGCACGCCCGCCGCCCAAACCACCCCGGGCCGCATTCAAATCGTCACCACCCAGATCTACCTGCCGATCATCCGGCGATAAGCACTGCATAAAACATGAGATCCTCCTTCATCCTAAAAAATGAAGGAGGATCTCAAAACCGAACAACATTCTCACCTCTTTATCTTCCCACCACGGTGAGTTATACTTAAATCAACCGGTTAGCCGCTGGAAAAAGGAGTTCCCAGATGTTTAAACCCGTTGAAGTAAAACCCTTACCTGAATATCGATTGTATCTCAAATTCAGCGACGGCATCGAAGGCCAAGTCGACCTTTCCCATCTGGTGGGGAAAGGGATCTTTGCTGCCTGGCAGGACGAACAAAACTTTCAAAATGTCTCCATCGGTCCTCACGGCGAACTGGCCTGGTCCGATGAAATTGAGCTGTGCCCGGATAGCCTGTATCTGGAAATTACCGGGCAATCGCCGGAACAGGCTTTCCCCAATCTGATCATTGAGGTACAACAGGCCTGAAGTCAGTCGATTCTTTCGTTTCCCTCCCTACACCCCCCATCATTCTTCAGCTTCAACTAAAGCTCTTAACAACAATTCTTCAACACGTAAATCCACCGCCCAGCGGCGCAAATAATCCAAAATCACTGCGACGGCTCCTCCGGCAAAGGTCCATAAGCCTTGACGGCCAG
Organism: uncultured Anaerolineales bacterium; assembly: GCA_964501335.1. Taxonomy (GTDB): domain Bacteria; phylum Chloroflexota; class Anaerolineae; order B4-G1; family SLSP01; genus CAZCTC01. Next base: position 137,776 of record CAZCTC010000006.1, read on the forward strand.
CTCCTCTCCCAACAATAACCCGGCCAATCGGCGGCGCAATTCCTCCGCACTGGCGTGAGGATAACGTTCCCGAAGTCCGGCCAACGCCATCATCTGCGCCGTACGATTCAATTGCCCTACCATTTCCAACTTGCGCCAGGAGGGGGCCCGGCGCAAAAGGCCGATCAATACCGCTTCAGCTTCAGGAGTGGTATCTGAATATAATTTGGACATGGCCATGAACCTCCGCCCCAAAAATTCCCGCTCTCATTATACGACAATCAACAAACTTGCCATACTTCCTCGCTACTGAATACCCCGCATTTCCAATTTCCCGGCCTTACGCTATAATGCAATCGGTGCTATCCAGAAATGGGCAAACAATCAATAAAAAAAAGACCCGACCTCAGCTCAAAAGTCGAAGTCGGGTCATGGAAAATAACTATTTTTCCAAAATCCGGGGTTGCATATCAAAAAGGTCGAGGAAACGGCCATGGTTGCCCAAAGGGTTCGAGTCCCTCCAGGGGTATTTTCAGGGACCGCGAGGCTTTTTGAGACCTCAGCCATAATTAGAAAAAAGGTTTGGCCCAGGCTTTGGGTACGATCTTCGTGATCTTCTGATCGGCAATCTCAATCCGTTCGATTAACTCCCCGATAAACTGTTTCTGCTCTCTGGCCCCCTGCTCCGGCAATCCCCGCAGGGAATCCAACAAAGCCCACATCGCTTCCTCGAATTCATCCGACGATTCCGCCGGCAGCTTCTCCTGTAACTCGTTCAGGCGCTGATCGATGGCATCCCGCCGCGGCCGATATTCGGCCATGGTGATCGCGCCGGCCACCAGCGCATCGGTCAGGCGATCCCGCTGCCCCAGTTGCTCCTTGATCAACAGCTGGATCTCGGCGGCTTTCGGATTGGCCATTTCCCGCAGTTCGACCATTTCCTCATAGAGCATCTGCCGCAAGGTCTCCGATTCCGCCAGGCCGGAGAGCAGGGTCAGGACCTCCGTTTCCGCCACCTCGGCCCGCGTGCGGGTTTGAGCGCAGCCGTGCTTGGTCCCGCTGTGCCGATAGTATCGCACGTCGTTCCGGGTGTTCCCATCCAGCAATCCGCCGCAGCAGCCACAGTAAGCCAGGGGCGTCAACAGATAGATCTCCCGTTCCCCCTGGGCGATCCGCCGGCGGCGCCGTTTCAACTCGGTGCCGACCTGATCGCATAGCTCGACCGGCAGGATCGGATCGTGGGCCCCTTCCAGGATCTGGGTCGGATTGTCCTTCTGGCGGCCCAAGGGCAGATGCCCCTGATAGAGCTGCCAGGCGCAAAGAACACGCCGCACGTCGTGCTGCTGCCAGGGCCGGATATCGCCCTGCCGGGTATACCAGGGATGCAGGCCGTCGTTCATCATATCGACGAGCTGATCGTAGGTATAATTCCCGGTGATGAACAGGTTGTAAAGGTAGAGCAACGAACCCTGCGTCTTGGGATCGGGGATGAGGTTCTTCTCCTCATTGCGCATACAACCGAAAGGCACCGGACCCCAGTGACGGCCCATCTGCTCCCGCTTGTACTGAATGTTGGCTTTCATCCGCTCGGAGGCCAGATCGGATTCGAGCTGATACATGGCCATCAGGATGGTGAGGATCGCCATCCCCGCCGCCGAAGTCGTATCCACCTGCTCGCGAGCGACCAGGAGAATGAGATCGCGCTCTTTCATTTGCTTGACCAGGGTCAGAAACTCCTGGACATTCCGATAAAACCGGCTTAAATCGTGAGCCGCCAAACCGGCCACATCGGGCCGATCGATCTGACTCATCAGCTGCTTCCACCCCTCGCGTTCCCCGGTACGGCCGGATGAGTGACCTTCGATATCTTCGTACCACTCGGGAATATAGTCATGCATCACGGTAACCATGGAATTGACGACCACTTTCTGCCGATCGGGGGAAACCAGGTCCATGGCCTCCTTGACCATCGAAAGCCGGCGGTAACAAAGGATGACTTTCTTTTCTTCGGGCATAATGACTCCTTATGTAAGTTGGGGAAAATCATAAACCCGGGGAGAAGAGGATGTCAAGGCGGGCCTCACCCCCTGCCTTCTATATCAGGCAACTCAAAGCGCTGCGCCTGTATGATCCCGGCCTTGTAGCGTCCCGCAAGGGGCATCTTCTTTGCAAGAAACGACGCGCGGGATCGGGTGAGAGTTTTTTATTCATTTTTTCGCGCGCCGCAGACGGCGCGCGAAAAAATGGCTTTATCTCTTCCTTCCTCCTGACAACTTATGCCTCTTCTAAAATGGTTCATCCCTTCTGCCGCACAAGAAAAGAATCTCGCCTAATGAAGAAAACAAAAACAAAACCCCCGTGCCCAGCGAAGATGGTCCTCCCACCATAATCAAGATTTTTACCATAGAAAGAATAAGCTCTGAATCCCCTATCAAGTAAACCGGCACCCCAAAAACACTCCCCCACAACACTAATGCAAAAAGCATCTGAATAAATTCTTTCCATTGAAAACATTTGAAATCTCGCATAATTCCATAAAAAAACAGAGTGAAAATACCCCATAGAACACAAGGCACTCCCACTAACAATCCCCAAAAGTATAACGAACTTTCAAAAGTCCTGACCCATGCATAAAATTCCAATCCCAAGATTTGTTGACCGATAAAAACTCCCCCTCCCAGCCACAATCCAAAAAAGCACGTACAAAGAAAGGTTTGGATTTGATACACGGGCATCCTAAAAGTCTTACGATGACGCCCGGGAGTACCATACGAAGGGTGATTGAAGCCCGGCTTCATCAGCGATTACCCCTCAATGCCGATCATCTGCTGCCATTCATCGTTGATCTGCCACAACTTATGAAGGTCCATATCCCGGGGATGTTCAAAGAATGAGACCAGCACGCCTTTGGAAAGCGGCTCGATTTGCGCCCCTAAAGGCTTAAAGATTTCCGCTCCCCCGATCTGGGCCAGGTAATCATTGGAAAAATAGTTCAACCAGAAAAGAATCGAAGGCGGCTGCTGTAAGTATAGATCCCGATGGATGTGCATACAGGGAAAGAAACTATCAAAAACATCTTCATCCCGGGAATAAGCAAAAGGAACTTCAAACTCAGTGGCAATCTCGCCAAAGGCAAGTCTCAGATCCTCGGCCGCAGTGAAATGGTCAGCGGGTGTTCCATAAAAATAGGCCCATTCTATCGATAGGTCAATTTTACCGAAATGAGGCTCATCAGGCAAACGTCCCATTTTTTGTAAAACTTTCGCCAGGGCTTCCAACTGCCTGACTTCTTCCGCCCCGGTGAAATCAGTCCCCAGATTAACAACCACATCATCCTTCCACAAATCCATAATCGACCCCGGATGCTCCAAAAAAGAAACGGCATCGTCAAGATCGCCAAATTCACCCATCTTAAAATCCAGATCCGGAGCCACCCAGAAAACTCTTATATCACCCAATACAGGATTGATCGGGAAATATCCCAGCCTCTCCATCAAGGACAAAATCTTGAAAACCTTAGCCCGATTGAAGGGTTCCCTTTCAATCAGAAACTCATACCACCATGAATTGCTCATAAGGCCTCCCTGTCATCCGTCTTACCGGCCGCGGGCATCTTCCTCGCGCCGGAAGGTATCGAATTTTTCATAGATGCGCGACAACTGCTCCCACGACAACTCGCAAAATTGCCGCTGAGGGATAAAGGTTGTTTTCCATTCCCCTTCGATTTTCTGAATGATGGCCAGCATTTCATTGTTGAACCAGGCCTCCATGACCCACTCAAGATCATGCTCGGGATCGTCGGTCACGATGAATTCCCACCCGCGTTTTTGGTTTTCGATTGCCCGGGCCTGCTCTGCTTCAAACTCGGCTTTGTACTCTTCCGCTGAAGCATATTTCTGTTTTACCAAACACCCCAGACGTAAATAGACTATGTGCCCGACACAATCCAACGGCAGCGGAGCATTTTCGATAATTTCCACGGTTACAGTCTCTGCGGGACTGAAATCCGCCCAAACCTCCGTCTCGGCCTCATCCAATTCTTCTCGCTGAAGCTCGGAAATCGCTCCTTCGATGTAAGCCCTGATCCATATATTCTTCCAATCCCACTCCACGGTAATTCCCAAAATCTCGTTACCTATCCGACCGACAAGCGCCCGCTGAACAGATAACAACAAATAAGCTCGAGTGATCATAAATTCACCTTACCTGTGAAACAACAGACGGACTATGCGGCCCCTGAAGAAAATAGCCGGCAGAGCAAGGATGGAAAAGATGATAGCACTGATTCCGAAAACCAAACGGAATGAAGTCTCGCGGAACAACTTAATCCTACATGCAATCTGATATCCCATGCAATTTATTTCAGGATGAGTTCTGGCATATAAAATCTCAACCGGCTGATCAACAGCAAACCCTTGATAGTCTGATTCTGGAACCGACGATTTGCCCTCATAAGATCTGATGTCGCCGGCTTCTTCAACATCAAAAGTATAACTTACCCAATAAGACCCTCCCCTACCGGAAGTTGTATAAACTTTAACAACCCGACCGTAAATAAAGGTACCCTCTGTAGCCATCAGCTTGTTCGCCCAGGAGTCATATATGGAAGATACTCCACACCACAAAAGAATTAACAGCAAAAGCACCAGCATAGGTACTTGCCGCTGAAAGCCTTCGCCAAAATCATACTCTTCGGAATCAGAATTCTCAATACGGCGGTAGTGAATCGAACGCGGTGGTTCATTTCGCACTGGTGTTGTCATTGCCTGAGTTCCATCAACCCGCACTGACCCTGGAATTCCACCAACATCTGAAACCATGATTCAATCGAAGGGGCTATCTGGAAATAGGCATCCCGGGTAAATTCATCATCCCAGGGAAAAAACTCATATTCATGATCCAGAAAAAAGACTACGCCTAAACTCGACGGTTCCAAACTGACGGCCAGATAATTTCCATCACCCAAATCGCAATAAGCCAAGTAATTCAAAGATTTTACATCTCTGTAATTTTCATCTTTCCCGGCAAAAGACAGAAAAACATTAAGTTCCTCAGCCTGCACACGAAGCAACTCCCTGATATTCAAAATCCTGTATTTCCAAATATAGCTCAGACTCTCATCTTCGGCAGGCGGAACTCTAAAAAGCTCAGCCCCATTGGAAAAACGATATAATTCCAGCAAGGCAACCGGCAATTGAGGAGTCCGGGCGATTAATTCTTCAAGTTCCGCCACTGGAGCAGGATCAAAAAAAGAGTGGCTACAGGGCATAAACCATGAATCCGAATTCTCACTTATGGTTTGAGACAACCCGGCTACGATATACTGTGGTAATCCATCAGGAAACAGCCGTTTGGAAACGGCCCAATACCTTACTTCTGAACACTTCAACAGAGAATCAATGATGCTCATATTCCTTCCTATAACGCTTCATGAACCCTCACCCTCGGCCCTGTTCTACTCTTAAATATCCTAACTTCCTCATCGGTCAACTCATGCGGGAAAAAAGCCTGACAGGGGCGACACCATCCCCAAATAAAATCCATAACATCCATTATCAAATCCATATCAGCTTCTCGATTTGCTTTATCTAGAAAATCTCGAAATTCATCAAATATGCAATAAATCTCTACCTGACTGATACCCTGCCCCCGCATCTCATCAATAAGCTTCCGTAACTCTCCGTTCGCCAGAGCTGATTCCATGCGTTCCAACATTTCAGCATCCATGATTAAAATCCTTCATAAGAAACATTCCAGTGCTCCCCTCACCCCCGCCGCTGAATCACACGCAAGATCTCTTCTGTCCGTTGCTGGCAAGCCGGCAGATCAAGCAGGCGCACCTGCCCCTTCTCCCCCGCCGATTCGACAACGACATCGCCAATGCCAAACGGCCGTTCCAACAGGTTCTGGTGATAAGCGACATCCTGAATCCGGTTTATCGGGATCGTCTTGCGCGAACGGGAAAATATACCCAGCTGAAGAACCAGATGCTGCGTCGTCATGGTGTACCGGGCAAAAAGCCGCTGGAATAAATTCACGATTAAAGTGAAACCCAATCGCAAAACCGCCAGAGCTACAAATAAAAGGAAAATGCCCCTCGCTACGACCACGCCCTGATCGTTGCCGGGAAACAACTGGAAAAATCCCACAATCGCACAGGCAAAGACAAAAACCAATCCGAAAAGCGCAATGAACCAGGGGATTAACGAAGGATGCGCTTCAAATATGACTCCCTCACTTTCAACCACGTTGGAAGACGGCCGGGAAACCGCCGCCGGGACAGGCGCACTCCCCGAAGGTGCCCTCGCCAGGCTTTGCTGATTCGGAATGCCGTTTCCCGGCAAGGGAGCCGATCCGGTCTGAAACGAAACGCTTCCCCGGGCCACCAATCGAGCCAGGCCGGAGGCCGCCTCTTGATTGTTGGGGTCCAGCCGCAGAACACGCTGAAAACACATCGCCTGTTCCTGGTCGGAATCCACGGCCCGGGAAAGCCACAGCCATAAACTCACATCCTGCGGATTTTCCCGCACGGCCGCGCCGAAGAGATTTCGAGCCTGGGCCCGATCGCCGTTCTGAAGGGCTTCAATTCCCTGCTGTACAAAATTGCTCATGGTTCCCTCCCGAAGTATTTTGTCAGCGATAAGATGACGGATTTCTATTACAAAGCGAAAAAGTGAAACCTTTGAAACTTTCGTCGTGGAAAAAAAGTTTCTACACTCGACTTTCGCCAAATGTTGGCAAATGAAAGTTACGAAAGTTTCACTTTTTGGAACAGAGCCCCCCGCGTCCCTGATAACGCTTCATGGGCCCTCACCCCCTGGCCCCCTCTCCCTTATCTTGTCGTACCGTAATGCCGCGATTCCATCTGATACATTGTTAAGTTCCCAGGCCCGCCATCTCACAGGGAGAGGAGGGAGAGCAAATCCGGCTTCCCCCTCCCCCTCCCGCCTGAGGCGCGCTTCAACCAAAATTCAAATCGAGATCAATCGTGCCCGCCCCCCTGAAAACAAAACAAGGGGGAGGGGGAGTGAGGGGGTGAGGGCTCCACGATTTCACTTTTTGGGACAGAGCCTCGCCGGATCGCCTCCAACACTTCGGCCAGGCGAGTCTGAACCCGATCATTATTACAATACTTTAATTTCAAGAACAGGGAATCAAAGCTTCTAAAATAAATATTAAAATTATGATCAGAATTAAAACTCCCAGGGCTTTTTCCTGATCGAACGTTTTGTTTTTTTTGCCTGTTTATAAAAAGAAACATCATGATAGATGGTATTACAAATACTATCAAAATATTCTTTACTCTGCATTGCATCTGTGACCTACCTCCGCTTTATCGACAAGATGACCCTCAATTATTGGAAGAAGGTGATTTTGTCTGACAGACCATCGGCTTAAAAGGAGATTTTTATTCACACCCCAAAAGCCTGACCACCACTAAACAAAAAATAACCAGAAATAAAGCCAACCGAGTTGTATATTCCGGTCTCGTCAAATCCTTCTCTTTAAATTTCCCGGCAACAATGAAAATTATTAAAAAAAGAACACCCCATGCAAGCATAGCTATCAATACACAAACCGGAGTTTGAGGAAAAATCAAATAACACATAGGGTCATCTTGTCAAAGTACATGGGATTAAAGCATTTAAGACGAAAAATACAACAGTTATGATGAAATACTTCAAATCGCAGTCAATCATGGTCGGCTCGGACAGTGAAGACATCTCATTCATTATCAGAGGGTATCAATCGGAAAATAATTTCTCCAAGGATGGAACAGAGTAATACCGTTCCAAACAGGGTTGAATATACGCTGCCTGCCATAACGGACATGCCGCCGGCCCATAGGAATCCTTTGGCAAATGAGTTAAAAAAAAGGGATAAAAGAAATCCTAATACATAAATCATTCCAGCCATAGAGAAGCACATGTACATGGTTTCCCTTATTGGAAAAGGGGGCGGAGTACTTTGATGTTTATCCTCAAAAGTAAACCCGCTTAAAACAAACGGAAGAAAAATAATGCCGACTACAGCGGCAACAAGGAATCTCGGACAGGCAGCCTGGGCTAAAGTTTCCATAAACCAGCCTTGCACGGCATCCGGCTTCAAGATAAACCACGCCGGTATTATTCCGCTGAACATCACGGTCAAGCCGATCAGCAAAGAGAAAAATGTGGATATGAAAAATGAGAGTCTGTGTTTCATTGAATATCAAATATATTCGTTCGGAAAAATTAAGGCCATAGGAGTCGCAATCTCTTTAATTTTCTTTCCGGCCCACATTGCCTCTAGAAAACCTTCTATTCTTTCACCTGTAAATATTACATCATCCGGAACAATGTAATAGATTCTGCCGCTTTCGCTTATTAATAGATAGGCAGTGGAATCAAACATCTCACCTAAAGGAAAAAGCGCTTCATTAAAAAACTTCTTATAGCCAAAAAAATCTTCACAAGTACCATCAACTAACAATGGATTGAATTCTAAATTAACATGCCTGCCCCCATAAGTATCCGTTCCTATATATTTTAATCCTCCAAATTCCAGCAAGGCAATTCTCGCTTCGTCAAAAATTTCAAGCCCTCTTTTGGTGACAAGTTGTCCTATCCAGGAAATTAATAAATCTTGGGCTGTTCTTCCAGGATACCATCCCATACTTTCTAATTTTTCTTGCACAACGGACGGAAATCTCATTGGATTACCCCAGTCAATCAAACTTTCAAAGATTCACTGTTGAATATAAGCGAAGCGACAATGAGTGCTTTTTTATTCATTGCTATACCCCCCTGAACTTTGGGTTCTATAATCGAAGTTGATTGAGGATGAGGACTTTCGCTTGAGCTCATCCCCGTGAAAAAGTGAAACCTCTGAAACTTTCGTTGTAGAAAAAAAGTTTCTACACTCCACTTTCGCCAAATGTTGGCATATGAAAGTTACGAAAGTTTCACTTTTTGGGACAGAGCCCCCCCGCGTCCCTGATAACGCTTCATGGGCCCTCACCCCCTGCCCCCTCTCCCTTATTTTGTCGTACCGTAACGCCGCGATGCTATCTGATGCGTTGTTAAGTTCCCTGGCCCGCCATCTCACAGGGAGAGGGGGAGCAAATCCGGCTTCCCCCTCCCGCCTGGTGCGCGCTTCAACTGAAATTCAAATCGAGATCAATCGTGCCGGCCCCCTGAAAACAAAACAAGGGGGAGGGGGAGGGGGAGTGAGGGGGTGAGGGCTCCACGGTTTCACTTTTTGGGCGAAGCCCCCGCGTCCCTGATAACGCTTCATGGGCCCTCACCCCCTGCCCCCTCTCCCTTATCTTGTCGTACCGTAATGCCGCGATTCTATCTAATACGTTGTTAAGTGTTTTTGTCAAGCGAAAATTGGCTCTTCCGCAAATTCCGTGAAAATCAGGCTGTTGGGTTTCCAATGACCCGAGCCCGGAGCAGTTCAAACCCGGCTCGCCCATACATTTGGCGTTTGATCATTTTTAAGCGATTGACTTGCCCTTCAGTTTGCCCATTACTCCAGGGCAGCTCTAAAGCGGCGGTAATCGCCGCCTTATCCCAACTCAAACTACGAGCAAAGCTGCTCAGCTCAGGAATCTCATAGGTTTTCACGGCTTTGATCCAGGACTCCAAAGCTTTGGAAAAGCGTTCTCGGACGATGCGCAGGAAAGTTTGTCCGAAATGATAGGCCTGGCGAACCACTGGGCTTACTTCCAACATTCGATCCAAAGCGGCCTTTCTTTCTGGCATAAGAGATTGGGGATCATCCAACAAAAGCCAGACGGCCCGGTGGACAGACCAAGGATGTGGAACCGGGGAACGCAGGATCGAGAGGATTGGAGAAGACCCAGAGGGTGCTGGAATGGGATCGTCTTGTTTACGCTTACGAGCGGCCCAACCACTCAGGAGAGTGCGGGATCCCTGGTAGCCCCGCTTCAGAATCTCTCGATAGAGTCCTGTGCCATTGTGATATCCAGCTTGCCATCGTTGCTCTAAGTACGATAGATAAGGGTCCAGCAAGCTGGGCTTTTTCCGCCGGCGTGCCATTTCGGGAAAACCTTCTGATTTCAGATAGCGCCGTACCGTTCCCATAGCGATCCCGAGTTGATGAACAATTTCCTTAAGAGTTAACCCTTGTTTTCGCAATTCCACCACCTCCTCATAACGCGTTAATCGTTTTTCTCGGGTTACCTGTTTTCGTTGTTCGGTTTTGAGGAGCAACGGAGGTGAGGAAAGCGTTTCACTCTCCGATGGAACCAGATTCGGGGCAAGTGAAACCGGTCCATTGCCCGCCGCGGTTAAACAAACGCGGTTTTGCTCCAGCAAATGTTCCAAAGTATCTTTTAAGTTGCGCATTAAATGCCAGCGATCGGCAACTTGAATTGCCGTAGGGGCTCCTAAACTGACCCCTTCAATATATTCGGCTCCCCGATCGCGGCTGACTATTTCCACCTCCGGGTGGGCTTGCAGCCAGGCACTGATATTTTCCACGGATCGATCCGGGAGCAAATCGATGACCTGATGGCGTTCCAGGTCGACCAAAATGGTGCCATAGCGCAATCCTTTGCGCCAGGCCCAGTCATCAATCCCAATGACTCGGGGCGGAGGAGCTTTTTCGACAGGGAGAGTTTTCACTAAACGTAACAACGTATCGCTACTCAACGGCATCCCCAAAGTCTGGAGTTCGCGGGCGCCCGCTTCTCCGCCCAGGGCCAGACCAATTTGCCGTTGTTGGAACGCTAAACGCCGGGTTTTTCGCGCATAAGGATTGAGAAAAGTCGGAAAGCGTTCGGCAAAGGTACATCGTTTACAATTATCATTATCACAAAACAGCCGCCGAACTTCAAGTTTCAGTTGAAGACACTTCCCAGTTACAGCAAGATCGGCAACTATCCGATCGTAACGGCTATGTTCACGTTGAGAAGGTTGCAGACACAACGGACAGAAGGCCGGGGCCGGGAGACGAATGTGAACTTTCAAGACCCCAGGGTTTCCTTCCGGATTGATTTCCTCCAGCTCTAAAACGTTTCCATCCGGCAAAATGAGGGTGGCTAATAAGTTGAGCATCGGAACAAACTCCTGGGTGAGAAATTCGAAGCTCTATTATACTGACGTTCTTCAATGGTTGATTTTCACGGAATTTGCGGAAGATCCAAATTATAGTTGTCGCTTGACATGCGACCCGTTTTTTACGCGACGGCGGGGATCTGGCTACGTTACGGGATCTGCTGGGGCATGAAAATCTGGTAACGACTTCGCGCTACCTGCACGCCGACGCGGCCCGGGTCCAGGAAATGGTGGAGAGGTTGTAAAGCGGCGACCCTTCACTATAATCAACCCATCCTGATTCAAGAATAGATTACCAATACCATGAACACAATCACCGAGATCATCCATGAATTGAACAGCCCGGATAAACAAACTCAAGATGCCGCCCGACGCCGGCTGTCTGAATTGAGCAAGTCCGGCTTATCCCTGGAGGACGGGGTAATTGCACTCCAGGGAGCGGCCACGCCATTCCCTCCCGCCGATTGGTGGTGGACGGATCCGGGAGCCGATCTGATCTATGCGGCCAAGAAATCGCCCCACCCCGAATACATTTCCGCGATTGCGGAAAACTTCTCCGCCTATAGCCGCTATGCCAAAGCCGCCGCCCTCTCCCTGCTGATAGAACTGCCGTCCCGGGAAGCCGCTCTGGCCTATATGGATCTTTTACATCGCTACGCTCGCCAAAACGAGATCGACCATCTGGCGCTGATGCCGCTCCAGGAATCTCCCCGTTTTCCGGAGATTTTCTTTCCGGATTTATTGGATTACCTCGATCTTCCTCATTTTTCCAGCGATATCGGACTGCTGTTGTTATGCTATTTACAGAAACATCTGGTGTCCCCCCAAACCATTCTCCCCTATCTGGATGCCCTTCTGGAAATTTACCAGGAATCCGCAAAACAACTCCCGGCCCAAACGCAGGCATTCCAAAGCTCCTGGCTGTGGGAAGAATCCTATCTGGACGCCCGAAACCTGGCCGCCCTTTGCCTGGATCTGCTCAGCTACTTCTCCGATTCCCGGATCGCTTTGATTTTTCAACGCGCTCTGGAATTCTCCGACCCTCGTCTGAAATACTTCGCGGTCCTGGGGCTGTTGCGCCAGGGAAAGACAATCGATGCCGAAGCCTGCCGGGCCGTCGCCGCTTCCGCTGAAATGCGCTGCTACTTTTTCGAGGAATTAAATCGCCTGGGACGGCCGGAACTCTTTCCGCCAGAATTTCGCACCCAGGCCGCGCTGGCCGAATCGGCAATAGTCAACTGGTTGATTTTTCCGACCGAGTTGGGCAGGCCTCCGGACGAAATCGAACTGATGAAAACCATCTCGCTCGACACAAAGACGGCAGACGGCGTGATCGACTATTATATTTTTCGCTTCCGCACGTTGCCGCCCCACGAAATGTCCGCGGAAGGTTGGATGGCCGGCATTGCCGGGCCCTTCATCCGCAGCGAGGAACCCACAACCCGATCTTATGGTGAGACCTTCAGCGCGTTCGATCCCTGGGACTCCCGCTCTCCGGAAGAGCATCTGGGCGAAATACAGGAAGTTATCGAAAGGTTCCGGCACTATCGGAAAATAAAGCAAAGCAGGTAAAAACAAGCCGGCTGGCGTGTAAATGCCAGCCGGCTTTTTTATACCCAGGACTATCTTTACTCGCTACCTCACAAAAAACAGGGCCGCTAATTATCGTGAACCATCAACTTGCAGGTTATAAGAAGTCACAATCGTGGGATCCATTGGCCCTGCGAGAATTTGAAAACTGCTAATCTGCCCTGGGGTAAGATCGGTACTGTTAACATAACTATAATCACAGGCCACCACTTTACCGGCCGCGTTATACAAGGTAGCAAGGGCCGTAACAAAGCGGATCGTATTCGGTTCATCATTACGGATCTGACCGATAATACGATAATAAGATGTGCCGTACACACTGCCGTTATGGGTAGTCGAGACCAGATTAGGGCGTCCACTGCCATCGGACCAATAAGAAACCGCTTCAAAAGTGTAATGGGTCCAGACCGCCGGATTGTCTAACAGAATAGAAAAACAGGTTTTTTCATAAGGATGCAAATTATCCAGCTGGATATAAGAATAATCCGTAGCTACCAACTGCCCATTGTTGTAAAAATTAACCGCCACTTTTACAAATCTCAGGTAAGCATTGGAATTATTGTAAACTTCACCCACGACGTAACGGTAAGTACCAACGGCATAAGTGGTATGGTTGTTAAGAACACTCACGCCGGCGGGCGGAGCCGGCACATGCGCGGTTTGAATATTACTGGGACTGCTGGCCCCGGTCTCCCCAACGGCTATGACACGATAATAATAGGTGCCATAGGGCTGATTCGTTATAGACCAGGATTGCTCTCCCCCATTATAAATAGTTCTAGGATTACTAAAGGCGGCATTGGTAGCCTCTTGCAAGAGATACGCATTGGCCGAAAACGTTGCGTTCCACGAAACGGTATAATAACCATCCCCATCCGCATTATCAATCGGATTCAAATAGGGGACCCCGGGTGACAAAACCACCGTAGATTGAGCCACACTCCAATTGCTATTGCCGGTAGGGCCGGTCGCCATCACTCGATAATAATAAGTACCGGCCAGCTTCTGACTAAAATGCATCAAGGTCTGGTCTCCGCTATAGACCGTTACCGGAGCCTCAAAAGCAGCCGTCCGCGACTCTTGTAAAATATAATGGGTGGCCCGGGCCGAAGCATTCCATATAACAGAGAAACTACCATTGCCATCTCCATTATCAATCGGATAAATGCCGGGAGAATCCGGCGCCAGAACGTTAACGGCCTGCACATTGCTCCAGCTCCCATAGCCCCATTGGTTGTAGCCGCGTACTCGATAATAATAAATCCCAGCCAATTTATTTGTAATTTCACAAGAACTATCCGTAGTATTGCAAACCTCCGCTACATTGGCAGTAAACCCGCTATCCCTGGACTCTTGCACATAGTACCTATCCGCCCACCGGGGAGTTTCACTCCAGATAAGCGGATAATTCCCCGAACCAGCATTGGTAATCGTTGCCAAAACCGGTGGATAAGGTAGAGGCGGCCACCGTCTAAAAACTAACGGCAAATAAACAGCAGAGCGAACGATCAACTGAGCCTGAGTGGTTTGTTGTAAAGAATCCAGCGTTCCAGTGATTGTCAAAGAATAAAGGCCGACCGGCGTATCCTTTGTTGTAGTAACCCACAGGAGAACCGGTTGTGTCGTAAGGGTTTCCGAAGCAATCAAAGAATACAAAGTGCCGGGAGGCAAAGCCCCCACCTGAAATGCTATCGGTAAAGTAAGACCCGGCGTAGTCGAGACCTCAATTGTATAAGTGGTCACCCGGTTTTGATAAACGCTGCGTAATCCAGGCGTTATCTGCATCGTCAGATGAGCGGGGAAAATGGTCAGAGTTGCCGGACCCGTTCCGGTTAACCCATCAGTCTCCGCCCAAACAGTAAAAGGATGCGTCCCTGTGACAGTACCCAAGGTAGTGGTAATAAACAAAAAAGCCGTCTGATCCAGGGATGTGATCGTCGGTTGCAGACTATAAGCAACCTCCGGCAATCCCTCTACCCTTAAACGCACAGGGGGCGTCACACCAGGAGAGGCCATTGCCGCAATGGTATACACTGTGGATTGGTTTTGATACACGGTGTGCAAAGCCGGGGTAATCAAAACGGACAAAGCCGGCGGCAATACCCGAACCGTCATAGAAACAGCTTTCGTGACCGGAAGCAAGGCATTCTCCGTGGAAACGACCGCGTCACCGCGTAAGCTTATTTCATAATCACCACTGATAACTGAAGGCGCAACGTCTAGAGTCAACCACCCCATCGAATTGGACCCGATGGGATTCGGCGTAAAGCCCACACTCATACCCTGGGGAATCTCAGACCAGGTCATGGTGATAGGGGTGGTTAAAGACGGCGTCATCGCCAATAAAACGCTATAACTTACGGTTGTATTTGGAAAAACCGTCCATACCCCATCAACCGGAATAATCTCTAAAGTCGGAGATTCAATTAACAGCGTCAGGGGGATCGTTACGGTAACCATCTCATTGCCCGCCCTCACTGTAAACGGATACAAACCTACTGGAACATCGCCTTGCAGGTCCAGCTCCAAAAGACTACTTACCGGAGGAGTGACAACGGTTGTCGAAGAAAACTGAGCATTCACCCCCAAAGGAAGACCTTCTACGGTTAAACTCAAAGGAAAGGCCGCTCCAACAATCGTCAATGAATACATTGCCGTCTGCCCCGGCAGCACTTTCAAGGTGCCCGGCGTTATACTCATTTCTACAAAACAATATTCCCAGGTATCGCTATACACCATATTCCCCGAACCATGCCCCCCAAACAACAGCAGGCTGTGTCGGCTATCATAGGCTAAAGAATGATAGTAACGGGCCGGAGGCGCCATAAGGGGAACAAGAGGTTGCCAGCTTATACCATCCCATTCCCAGGTATCACTCAGGATTCCATGATTACCTTCGCCCCCAAAAAGGAGCACCTTTTCGCGGGTATAATCATAAGCCATGCCCATCCGACGTCGGGCCGGAGGTGTTACCTCAGAAAATTTCTGAATCCACTGATTTCCATCCCATTCCCAGGTATCACTCAGATTTCCGGAATCATTGGAGCCCCCAAAAAGCACCACCCGTTGACGATGAGCATCATAAGCCATGCCCGCATGCGCCCGGGAAGCCGGAGCAATCACGGGAGAACGTTGAATCCAGGTATTACCGTCATATTGCCAGGTGTCACTCATAAACCTATTGCTGTATCCACCAAAAAGTAGGGTTTTATGATTAAAAGAATCATAAGCCAATTTGCCGCCGGTTCTTCCCCCTACACCTTCAGTCAGAACTCTTGTCCAGGAAATACCATTCCATTCCCAGGTATCTACCGGCCATCCGCCGTCAAATCCCCCGTATAAAACGGTACGTTGCCGGTCACTATCATAGGCCAGAGCATGATCAAATCTGGCTGAAGGCAATGGGATAGAGAGATATTCAATCCATTCACTCCCATTCCATTCCCACATTTCATCAAGCCGGTTATTACTCGCATCCACGCCACCCAATAAAACCGTTCGACCTCGTTGTTCATCATACGCCAGCCCATAAGTAAAACGTCCGGAAGGGCCGCCGGTTAAAGAAATAGGACGCCAGAAAAACACCGTCGCAGAAACCCCCGATATAGAAGGTGATTTTACCGGTGCGCTAACATCGAAATCGAGCGAAAAGTGCCCTCTGTCTTTAATCGACATTCCATGGCCTATAGCCTGAACCGCCCCCGGAAAAGAATTCACAACAATAGTTAAGATCAGGCCTAATCCTACAGCCAGCCAGATTCTTGAAAATGATGATTTCATTGCTGCCCCCTTTTCTAATAAATGTTTTCTCAAACCGAAGCGGGACCCAAAAATCAACAGAAGAGGTCTACCAGAGGAAAATGACGCGCTAATAATAGCTTAGCGTAATTCACAAAGCGCGCAAATATGCATGTTGTAATTTCTCCCATTGACACCCCCTCTTCCCAGACGTACAATAAAAGAGAAGTCCCACGCGAATCTCCTATCGCGTGGGACTTTTTTGTTCCCACCGGAAAGGTGTGAACGATGAATCGGATCACGCTGGATGTCGTCATCCAGAAGAGCTGGGCGCATCAGGCCCATCCGTCAGCAAAAACAAAGCGGCACCGAATTGCTCTACCGCCTGATCCTGCATCACGGCCGGGAGACCTATGTCACGTTGAAGCTGGTCACCGGACCGGGAGATCAGGGAGAGCCCGTGGTGACGATTATGTTGCCGGATGAGGATTGACAATGGAACCGGGCAGGGAGAGATCCCTGCCCGGAATTGCATTTCGATAAGCCGATTCTGGAAAATCTCTAAAAATCTCCCGGTTCTTCCAGATCCTCAAAAACTTCAAAAAATTCATCGTGCAAAAACTGGTTAAAAATATCCTCCCGGGTCTCTCGATCTACAATAGCCAGATCGGGAAGTTCCTCCTGAGTATCGGCCACCGAATCAATGATGCACATAAAGTGAAAGAAGGACGACTCTTCCATCGAGGTAAGAACTTTTCCCAAAGCACAAATCTGAATGGATGTCAGCTGAAGTTTTTTCAACGACTCGACTTGTTCTAATGTAAGTTTGGAAAGCAACAGGTCATCCCACTCTTTCTCGCCGGTCAGCATTTTAAGGGTCTCTTTTACCGACCCCTTAATGGTATGGTGAACTTCTTTACATAAAGACTTTCCAGCATCAGCCATCATGCGATCCTTTCAATTTACAATCCCTCCGGATGATCGGACAACCACGCCGCATAGTGGGCAGGAAAGCAAGTCTGCCACCATTCCTGAAAGTTCAAACCACAGGTTGCCATGCCTCATTACCCCACTTTCCGTCGGGCACGGCTCAACACATATTCTTCCGGCGTACAATGCAGGTCACTTCCTTCCAGCAATTTCAAAATCTCATTTCGATGCTGTTCGGTCAATTCAACTGGCCGTTGAAGCACTGATTTCTTCAATCTGATGCTCCTGGCCCGGGCCCTGCCGCAAACAGAGAAACAATTCCCCTTACAGTGGCAAGTCAATGCACCCAGCGCTTCTGCATACTTCATCCGGGCATAACTGTCGCCACGATCTGCAATCCGGATTAAAGCAGGCAACGCCTCTACGGCATCCGCACGCTCTAAATGAGCCAGCGGTTCCAAATCATCGACCGACAACCGTCCAACCCAAAAAGCAATGAACTCCCGGTGCCATTCCGCTTCCTGGGCCGGGCTGATCTGACACTGTTGGTAAACTTCCCAAAATCCCTCCCGGGCGATATGAAAAGTACGGCAGTCATAATCAAAGAACAACTTCCGGGCCACAGCTTTGGGATCCTCCAAAGAATTGTTATCCTCCATCGATAATCCTCTGCATCGTCTCCACATATCCCCCTGAAAATGAACCCGGGTCAGGATTTCCGCTTTTGCCGGATATCCTCAAGATCCTTCATCTGTAAAAAGGGAGTCATGGCACCGCAATTCATGCAAACATAAAGGGTTACATAATATCCCGTCCACATCCAGCGGCCTGAAGGAACAAATGTAAATGGATTAAGCCCAATGCCCCCCCGCTCAAAGTCATGGCCGCCACAAAACGGACATTGCTTCTCAACCGATTGCGGGTCCGTTGTGTTTTTCGATTTTTTGACCATAATCAGTTGCTCTTTTCCAGGGGCTGAGACTGTGAAATCATATTGTTCCATCTCATCGCCCAGAACCTTTGCCCCCAAAGCCCGCGCCATTTTTACCATTTTGATCATCTGCGCATCTTGAGGATTGGAACTCAGGATTTCGGATTTGCACCACCAGAATACCGGATTTCCCTGCCATAAAATCATAGGATAGTGAATCATCTTCCCCTGCTCGTCAGCCAGATCCACACTGTGAGTGTTTGACCATTCAAGTTCCGGGTCTGCGGCGATCAATCGATCCACATCCTCTTTACGAATAGGATCAGTATCCGCCTCCAGCCAGCTATCCGTCCGAACAATATGTACTTCGTATCCCATAAAGAACGCTCCCCCGCTCAAGTAGATTGCCACAAAAGCCCACTGACTTTACAGGCATCGCACCAGAAAAGATAACAGATCCCGCCGTCGCCCCACATCCATTCTTCCCCGTTAACCGTCGGCAGAAAAGACCCGAGCTGCATAAAGAAAACCATCGTTTGCCCACATTCCGGACATGTCGTCGGGTCAGGTGGCTGAACCCAGGAAGCAGCGCCACCCACACGATGATAATTCTCCTCAGTCGACCCGCCCCATTGACTCTGCCAGCGCCACCGCGCCGGAGTCTCAGCCAATCGCACGGCCGTGGGGACAAAAGGCGACTCCACCCGATAAGGTGGTTTGATTGCTCCGCTGACGCCGATCTGGTGCGGCCGTCCGGCCTTATCATGCCGATAAAAAAGCTGCCGATATTCCCAGGCCGTATTCAGGCAGGAAAGACAGGTCGCCAACTCCAATCGACTCAATCCGGTAATCGGCACACCCGGAGGCAACGGATCAAAAGTAATCAGATGATGCAACTCGCCTCCACAGAGAGCGCAACGGCCGGACGCAATTCCCCCAAACGGCATTTCGGGAAAGGCGGCCGGCGCCAGATGCCAGGTGGGATGAGATTGGCGGAACTGTCGAAAAGGAGCCCGCTCATAATCGCCGACCAGCGCTCGATATTCTGCCGGAAAAAGAAGATGATAGCCCCGATCTGAATACAGCTTTCGCACGCCCTGCTCCGTTAACTCATGGTCGACGCCTCCCAGCAAGGCATCCAGGGTCCAGTGCTCATCGAAATCGACTTTATCGGCATGATCCAGCGCATACTGCACGACTTCCGGTTCGCGCGTCGCCAGCATCGCATTCCAGGCACACCAGGCCTCATCGGAATGCCGGTCGGCCGCCGTCAACCGTTCCCGCAAAAACGGGAAATGGCTCAGGCCCGAATCGCGCCAGGGCCGGAACCATACAGGATAACAGCTCTCCTTCTTTAATCCCAGCTCAAAGAGGGTCGTCAGGTGAGAATGCAAGGACGGCAAAGCCTGATAGGATAAAATCGTCAGCAAACTGTCGGCGAAATCATGATCGAGGTTTTCGGTTAAAACGTTCACCACAGCCGCTGCCAACGACGGCAACTCCGCTTCCGGCAAAAACGCAACCAGATCTTTCAAAAAGCCAGTCGGTCGTGCGGAGCGATCTGCCAACAGAATATCCAACAAAGGCCGAACCGCCTCCAGCCGGGCAACCGCCAGATCCATGATCCGATCTGCGGCCTCAAAATAAGTCTCCCGAACAAAGCAGGCTTCAAGCAATTGGGTCAAATATTCTTTTGAAAGGTTCATCAGTCAATCTTCTCCCGTGTCGATTCGTCGCACCCTGACCATTGCACGCAAATAATTGTACCCAAGAAACGGCTCTGCGCCAGTTGAACCTTACAAAAAGCCCAGAGCCGACATGGATGTCGGCTCCGCGCTGCGCTGATTCTGCCATTTTCCGCAGACCCTGACCCTTTCCCCACCCCCCTCTCAAAATCCCCTACAACTTGTCCATTCCCAATGTCAGCCTATACTGAATAATAGATTTGACAGGACTTAGCCACTCCAAAGGACCCGCCATGAAATCAATCTACCGGTTTTCCAGTCTGACGCTGTTCTGCCTGGCCGTCTGGCTTCTGACGGCTACCCCCGTCAAAGCCCAGGAACCGATCACCCTGACGACTTATTTGCCGCTGGTTTTCAATGGCTACGATCCCTCCTGGAGCTGGAGTATAGAAAGCACGCCGACTTTAACTCCCACCGTCAATACGGTCTATCACCCTTTGCTGGCTATTGACCGTGAAGGACAGGTTCATTTCCTGTGGCAACCCATTGCCAGCCCCCAATTCATCTACCATACTTATCTCACGGCCACCGGCTGGACCTCACCCACGGCCGTCGCTCCCAGCCTGGGCAATTCCAGCCTGTTATTTCCACCGGTCATCGCCCCCGACGGAAAAATGCACTTTCTCTGGCTCAACCGGGAAACCACGCAACAGCCCTATCGGACCCTCTATGCGGTCTTCGATCATCAACAATGGGGCCCCGAAGAGACTGTTTTTCGAGCGGCCAGCACCAGTTATACAATTGAGGGCATGGTCCATCTCGATGAACAGGGCAAAATCCATGCAACCATGGCCGGCAACAATCTATTGGTCGGTTATACTTACCATACGATCCGCAACAATACCTGGAGCACCCCCATTACGATCTCCCGACCGACCAATGCCAGCCTGGTCTGGCCGGATCGCTGGGGGGGAATTCACTATTACGGCAACGACTATTTGAATCCCCCCAATATCCATTATTTTTACTGGCAGAATGGACAATTCCTGGTCCAAAACCGCCAGACCCCGGGAAAGATTTCGGGTTATACCACGCAGCTCGACGGCAACAACAATCTGCATCTCTACAAAACCGGCGCGGTCGCCATTCCGGGAGGGCAGGTTACCGGACTCTACTATCGGTGCCTGGATCGCAACCTCAATCTGGGCCCGGAGCAGGTCTTATCAGGACAAAACCCGGCATCCAACGTAGTCAAAAATGCCAGTTGTGGTGGACTGATGGCTTTGGCGTGGAATGAAGGCAACAGTCCGGCCGCCGTTCGCGTGGCCGTCTGGAACAGCTGTACCCAAATCTATCTCAAAACAGTCCCGTTTCCTGCAGGAGTCAGCTGGACGCCCCATGCCGTCGCCGTCAGCGAATCGCCCAACAAAGTCTGTGTCCTGGGATATACCCTCGGTTACCCGACCGCCACTCGTTATCGAGTCATCTGCGCCGACATACTGCAATAGAAGGGACCTGTTTCTATGGCCAATCCAACGGATCAAAATCCCGGTTGTCTTACGGCATTGTTCAGACTTTTTCAAAACAAACAAGACTCACAGTCCTCCGCAACCCAGGGAATACCAACAGATGACAAACTCTTCCCGTATCGCGTCCGGGATGATTTCCTGTCGCCAGCCGAAATGACGTTTTATCGCCTGCTGGTCGATATCACCAATCAACGAGCCCTGGTTTGCCCCAAGGTCAACCTGGCTGATATTTTCTTTGTCGTAAATTCCCAGGACAATCCCGGTTATCGCAGCCGCATTGCTCAGAAGCATCTCGATTTTCTTTTATATGACCCCAAGACCTTAAAACCGCTGGTCGGTATTGAATTGGACGACAGCAGTCATGCCCGATCCGATAGAAAAACCCGCGACGAGTTTGTGGAAGGAGTTTTTCAAGCGGCCAAGCTGCCGTTGCTTCGCATTCCAGTTCAACTGAATTACAACACCCGCGAATTAGCCACCCAGTTAAATCCATATTTAGCCGACAACGTTTCGAAGCCGGGAGCCGCACCCCAGGCCGCGGTCATCATGCCGGAAGGGAAGCAGGAAGCGCCGCTTTGTCCCAAATGTGGGGTCCCCATGGTCCTGAGAGTTGCTTCCCAGGGAGAAAAACAAGGCCGGCGTTTCTATGGATGTTCGAATTACCCGCGTTGCCGTGAAATCCTCCCCGTTGCAAAATCCACCTGACTTTTTCATCTATAAGAAGATAAGTAAAGGGCCGACAATAAGCCGACCCTTTAGGTTATGACTGAATCTGTTTAAAACAGACTGAGGGAGGATTGCGATTTGTTCCGTAATGGCTTCTCGAAGTTTCTGGATCCCATGTTGATTTGAGCAGGAGGTTTCAAGGATTCTTTTTACCTGAGAATATTTCAACATCAGGCTTCGGGAGTCCAAATCCAGGGGATATTGATCGCATTTATTGCCAATCAACAAGACGGGGGAATCGTCCCCAAAGCTGGGGATAATTTTTAGCCAATAATCCAGGCGGTTATCGGCTTCGCTTTGCCGGGCATCTACGACCAGTAGATAGATGGTACGTTTGGTGAGGAAGAACTGATGGGTGGCATGCATGATCTCCTGTCCGCCGAAATCCCAGATATTGACCCGGACCTCGGTCGCGCCGTGAGGTCGGGGAATAGTCAGCGGCCAGCGATGGACGGCAATGCCTTCGGTTTTGTTTTCCTGAGGCATGCTTTACCTCTTATTTGACGGGTTCTGTTCGGGATCTGGAAACATTCGTAAGGAATTTGTTCTTTCAGACGAAGAAAACCGGATGGCTGTTTTCTATTCCGCCTATTCAATCCTCAAAATAGCCGGATCTTCCAGCAGGAAAAATATACGGACATACTCCCCCGGATTGAGCCCGGCCCGGCCCCCTACATCGCATTTGACATTGCCCCGCCCGGGGAGATTAAATCGGATGGCCGAGCCTGCTTTTCGTCGGTGGCCGGGGTGGCCCAAAATAATGACCGAGGTTCGGACACCGGCGCTTTCCAGTCGCCGGGCCTGAAGATAGTGAGCCAGGCGAACAAGGGCATGGTTGATCATCAGCGTGGAGATCATAAGGGCTACGATAAAATACAATAAATGGATTCTGGCCCGATCGCAATCTTCGGCGAAACAGGCCAGGGCGGGATTGGACGCCGCATATAGCACCGGGATGGATTGCCCCAGTTGTAAGGAGTTAAAGACATTTTCGGAAATAATCTCGGCATCGATAACCGAAAAGTCCCCTTCTGGTAGGTTGAAAGTAAAGGAAACCTCGTAGCGGGTGCCTTTACCCGAATTACGATGGAGATCGGTTACAATCCCCGTAGTTGAACGGGCTTCATTTTTGATCAGAGCCGCGGTTTTAAATTCACCGGCCAGGTACACAAATCCCAGCCCCAGCACGGCTATGCCTGCCATGGCAGCGAGGCATAGCTCTCCGATCAATCGAGCTGTGGGCAATAGGGGATGAATTTCAGGTGTAAACCCGATTGCTCTTCCATATATAAACGGTTCCAGTGCTCTCCGCCGGGCCGGGTTTAGAGCGTTGCGGCAATATCTCCCACCCACGATCAATATCGAGACGGAAACGATCACGGAGAGAATCAATAATATCAAATCGCGGGACATTATGGACTCTTCTTAGACAAAGAAGCCCTCCACTGCCCCCATAATTTTCTCAATCCTTGAAGGAGCGGGAAAACCTCATCCCCCCGACAAAGGCTTCCGATCGTTTCAAAAGAAGTTACAAAAACATCCACAACAACGTTCATGACCAAACCAACAGCGATTTCCGAAACTTTCTGATTTTCTGGAGAAGGGAGGGGTAATAAAATAGGAATAAGTATCATCGCAACAACTGTGGAAAAACCAAACATCGCAGAAATAATGAACCCTTTGAAAAATGACGATTTGGAAATCAGCAATCTATCTAACCCAATAAAGAATTTTAAGGCATAGAAAACTATGCCAAAAACAACAGCAGTAATACCCCCCAATTCCACAACGTCTTTTAACAAAGCTGTAGCTCGTTCCAGGGTACGAACAGACAGGTAACAACACAAAGCCCCTATTGCGCTTCCTATCAATAATGCTGCGATTATCAGTTGTTGAATAACTATTGTATTGCGACTTCGCTCCAATACCGGTTTCAAAATTTCATAAGAAGGACTGGATGGGGGAAGTCCTAAGTATTCTTTCAATTTTATAGTTGAAAAAAAGCCTTGATCTTTACTTCTTTTCTGTAAATTCATAAATTGAGAGACAGGTCGAACGATCAATGTATGAACACCCACAAACAAAGCCAAAAGAGCAATCAACATAATCCCATTTTCAAGCAAAATAGGACCTCCTTGAGTAAATACCAAATTAAACATTTGTATCAGCCAATTTATTCCATGGGCAAACCAGTATATCAACTGCACTACTCCATAAATAAGAAATGAAACAAGCACAATAAAAAGAAGAGCAAGAGTTGAATTCATTCCTCCTGCCCCTCCTGAGGACAGATCTTTTCCGCTAACAGGGGGGGAAGGATTCCCTTTGCCATGGTTCTTTGGTTCACCTTGTTTATAAACAACCCTTACATCCCTACAATATGGGCACCACACTCTCTCATCCAGATGATGCCGTTTATTAGAAAAAAATATATTTCCGCATATTTCACATTCTGTTGCAACATTAAATAAGACCGGCTTTCCACAGACAGGACAATCTAAAACCCCATCCAAAGGATGGTCTGCAAAAAAGCATTCTTTTCCATTACACCCGTCTTCATGGCAATGATATATTTCCATAAAATATTCTCCCAGGTTTCTACCGCATCCCTCTCAATAATACTCCCTCACATACCCATACGCCCGGTCAAAGAGATCCTGGTCCTCATGCAGCTGGCACCTGAACAGGGTCTTCGGTATCGACACCTTTTTCAGCTGAACGGTCTCTCGCGCCAGGTCGAGCAGCAGCTTGAAAAAGTTGATGCTGTTGAGCAAACCCGCCGCCAGCCGATCATCGTGCCGGTGCCGGCTCAGCCCTCAACCCGTCGCATCGCCCGATTGAACTTTTTTCAAAGCCTTCAAAGCCGGTTCGGCCAGAATGTTATAAAAGCGAGGCATAGTTAACACTGCCCACTGTAACAACTGCGTCAGCGCTTTTTCATCATCGGTAATTGCTCCGGCATGATAAAGGGCAATACGAGATGCGCGTTTACCCGGCAACCGTTCCCAGCTTAACGACGAATCCATAGCGCGTTCAAAGGTCTCTTGATCATTTTGCAACAAATCAAAAATCGCTTTATTTTGCACCTGATCATTGGTATCGATATATAACTCAATCCGGAATCTCCGATTAAGAGCAAAAGAAAACAAGAAATACACCAATTGCGGACCCGTAGACAACCCCGCCACAGTTAACCAACATTGCCCGCTGGGAGAAGTAGCTCGTAAAGGGAATCCCGATTGCAATTCCAACTCCTTCAGGAGCTTGCTAAAAAAAGCGATATAAGCCTTTTCTCGCTCTTTAATCCGAACAAAGTTAAGTGTTTCTTCCGAGAGACTTAACTGGGCTACACGCCATCCAACTTCCAACCACTGTTGAGATTGAACATGTTCGACAGAATCATTAGCCCACCAGCTCCGATGCTCACGAGCAGAACTGGGTAAAGCCCCACCAATAATCGCCTCAACTTCTTGAAAAGTCATAACTACCCGGTCTTGATTACCAGGTCGGCTGTTTAACCAGATCGCTAGAGGCGCATACCGACTGGCTTCAGGACTTAAAGATTCCTCTGCCGGGATTAATTCATCGCCAGGAAATGACATTTTTGATACACCCGCATCTACGGAAGGAGTTTTCTCTCCATAAACTGGTATAGTCTCATTGATTACGGTGGTAGCCAGAGACCCATTAACTGGAATTGCACTATGGAATGCGCTCAAAGATTCGCCACAACGCGCCAACCAATCCGCGCAAAACTTCAGCTGATCTCTTTGGGTAGAAGTGAGTTCTCCTCGAAAATGCGCCAAAATATTACGAGTTTCGCGCACTTCATCTAACAACTTGCGCAATTCCTCGGTCTTGACTTGCAGAATCGGCTGATAAAAAGACCATCGGTCTTTATTGAGTAGTAGAGTGGAATATTCATATAACGTCAGATCCTCAAAAGCTTTGGTCTTAACCTTAGGTTCCAGGACTCTAAAACTTTCTTCCAGGGCTGTCTCCGTGATTTCACTGGAAAGTCCCGCTATTTTCAAATACTTATTGAGGGCTTCTCGATAGCGTTTCAAGCTCGACTGGCGCGCATCGGTGACTTCAGCCATAGCTTGAGCCAGTTTCTCGGGTATCACGTCACCATCAGCCCCGATAAAAGCTGCCCGGATCAATTCCTTGACACTACTTTCAATATCTTCTACCAACATAATATCCTCAGCGCGCCGGCGAAAATATTCGGTAGAGTCGTAAAAAGAAACCACTCCCGCCTGACCCACATTCGTCGTGCGGGCGCGCACATCTCGCCAGTGACAACCTTCGGGGATCTGAAAACGGTGGAACTCCGCAAAATCGATACCGGCGCCATACTCCGATTCAATCTGCGCACGTTCCTCATCATAAACATCCGAGAGGCGCTTGAAGAAAAGCAAGGGAAAAATGGTTGCATGGGTGTTACGCTATCTCTATAGGATTGACTGTCTACGCCAGACAGCAAAAT
The DNA here is from genome assembly GCA_964501335.1 of uncultured Anaerolineales bacterium. Lineage (GTDB taxonomy): Bacteria > Chloroflexota > Anaerolineae > B4-G1 > SLSP01 > CAZCTC01. The sequence continues at coordinate 164,436 of CAZCTC010000006.1, forward strand.
ACAAGGCGGTACAATGGTTAAGGCTCCGTTGTCATTCAAAAACAGTGTATCACAGGCACCTTAGATTGCAAACCTTTCCACAGACGCAGGTCCCCACTACATATTCTAATTGTACCCATCAAGACGGCAGGCCAAAACCAGCCTCCCGCAACCGGCTCTGGACCGCCCATTCCTGGAGGATCGCCCGATTGATGACCACATTTTCCAGATAGCTGCTTCGCAATTCCTCGTCGTTCAGATCTGCGATCACTTTATAAAGAGACTCATAGGCCTTCCGCAGGATCTCCCAAACTTCATCCGCCACAGGCTCCATCTCTGCTTTATCGGAACGGGCCTTCAGGACTAAATAATGAAACCACCATACATCTTGAATGGGGTAATCCGCAGAACTATCTATCTCCTGTACCAGGGAAACAGCCCGGCTGGTACATTCATAAGCCTGCTCCAACTGATCCTGTTGCAAATAGGCCAGCCCCAACCAGGCCCATCCCTCTTCATAGCCGACCGCCTTGATTTCCTGTAATCCCCGACACGCAAAATTTAAATAATCACAGGCCCGGGAAAAATCCCCGCCTAAAAACATCCGTCGTCCCATTTGAAAACAACAAATCAGTTCATTAAATCTGTGGCCGGTTTCCTTAGCTATGGTGATCCCCTCTTCCAAAACCGGCTGCGCCGACTCCAAAAGGCCCATATCCAGATAAATACACCCTAAAGTCGCTAAATAGAAAGTCATGGGCCCTCTGCCTCGCATTTCGCGCAAAGTTCGAACGGCAGACTCCGAGTAACTGCGGGCATGTTCATATTGCCCTAACATCCCATAGAATGCCCCCAGATTATTATAGCCACGGCTGATGCGAAAACGATCCCCAATCCGTTCAGCGATGGACAAGGCCTTTTCATAATATTGCCGCTTTAAAGCATAATCTTTAGCCACTATTCCTAGAGAGTTTAAACCGTCACTCTCACCTGCCAGATTCCCCAACTCATGATAAATCCCCGCTGCCTCCCGATGGTAATTTTCGGCCAGCTGGTTTTCTCCACAATAATAAAACGTTGAACCCAAACGGGTTAAACTGATGGCCTCACCCAGGCGATCCCCGCTTTCTCGATAAGCAGCTAAAGCTTTGAGATAACAGGTCCGGGCCGGTTCCCAGGATCCCACTCTGGCATCCACCACGCCCGCCCCAATCAAAGCATCTCCGATCATCTTTTGATCCCCCATCTTATCCGCCATCTCTAAAGCACTCTCGGCCATCTGTTTAGCTGAAATACGGTTTCCTAAATCCAAATAGAGAACGGCCTGTCTATTCATCACCTGTATCTGCCGCTTCACGTCCTGAAGCTTCTCCGCCAGCTCCATCATCTGCTCCAGATCGCTCTTTTGTTGCTCCCAGAGGCCCAACAAAGCCTTGCAGGCCCCCCGCTCCGACAAAAGTTCATAACGGCATTCCCCGGCCGTTTCCGGGCACAATTCCAAAGCCCGGGAGAAATAATGGACGGCGTCCAGATTGGCATATTGGGCCGCCGACTGTTTCCCCGCCAGCCGGAAATAATCCCGCGCCCGCTCGAGTTGACCGGAAAGTTCCAGATGATGAGCGGTCAAACCGGCCAGTTTGCCGACTCGATCCACCCCCTGCTCGATCAACCACTCGGCTACCTGCGCATGATATTCCCGCCGCATCCGCAGCAAAACCGTCTCGTAAACCACTTCCTGCATTAACCCATGTTTGAAAGTGTATTCTCTCGTGCCGGTAAACACGGTGGTTTTACGGCAAAAGATCAATTCCCGCTCCTGCAAAACCCGCAACTGCCCGCTTAAAACCTCTGCCCCCTCCTGATTTCCACCCGCCTTCATGCGCGCCAGCACCATATCCCAAAAGATCGGCCCGACCACCGAGGCCTGCTGCAACAAACCCCGCTCCGCTTCCCGCAGGCTCTCCAACCGCACCTGCAATACATGGGTCAAGGTCATAGGGATTTCCGTCTGAACCATCCGGGAATCGTCCACCTGCCATACATCCTCTCCCGGCACAATCGCCTTGCGATCAATCAACATTTTAATCAGCTCTTCGATATAAAACGGATTCCCTTCGGCCCGTTTCACGATCAATTCCGGCAGCGCCTCCGGGATCGAAGGGAGTTTCTTGAGGATTTCCGCCACCAACCGTTCACTCTCGCCGACGATCAACGGCGCCATTTCTAATCGCACATAAGAAGAAATACCCGTGCCCCATTCAGGATACCGTTCAAACAAACCCGGCCGCGTCGCTCCCAAAATCAACAAAGGAAAACGCTCCCGGCTCTCCATTAGATAATTCAAAACCGCCAGAGAACTGTCATCCGCCCAATGTAAATCTTCCAGCTCCAGGACCACCGCCGCACCTTGCTGCGCCACCGCCGCAAAAAACTGTTCCAGATAATGCCAGGCCCGCCCCTGAATCTGTTGGGCGTCCTCTAAAATCCCCTGTAAATGCGGGCTGCCGGAAAAATCCAGACCGATCAAATGGCCGATGAAATGGGCTTTCATCCCGGCTTCCGCATCGCCGGCCATCCAATGGATCACCCCCTGTTCAAATTTCTCCCGGGCCACCGGCAAGGGATCGTTTTGCGCAATTTGAAACCGGAAAGCCAGACAATCCTGTAATACTCCATAGGGCTGATGCACGCTTTCCAAAGCCCGGGCAGTAAAAATGATCACGCGCTCCGGCAGCGTCTCCAGCCAGTTCTGGAACTCATACAACAAACGGCTCTTGCCCAGACCGGCCTCCCCCACCAATAACACCGTCTGCACACAGCGATCTTGAACTACCTTCCTCAAAGTCGCCTGCAACTGCTGCATTTCCACATCCCGGCCGACCATGGAGGTTTCGATCCCCTCCACGCCCCGGTTTCCCAGCCGAAAAGCCTGGGGCTTCGCCCGCTCCACCACATAGACCCGTAACAAATCGGCCTTCCCTTTGACCTGGATGGGGTCAGGGGTCTGTACATCAAAAACCCCCCGCACATGCCGGTAGGTATCGTGCGAAATCAACACCCCGCCCACCGGCGCGGCATGTTCCAGGCGCGAGGCCACATTCACCGTATCGCCCATAGCGGTGAATTCCCGCCGGGAACCGACCTCTCCCAACAGCACCGGCCCCGTATTGATCCCGATCCGCATCGCCAGCTCCACGCCCTGCTCCTCACGAAATCGAGCCAGAGCGGATTGCATCTCCAACGCCGCCCGGACCGCCCGTTCCGGATCATCCTCCTGCACCGTCTCCACGCCCCACAGCGCCATCACCGCATCGCCAATATGCTTATCGATCCACCCACCCTGCTCGACAATAGCAGCATCCAACCGCTGCCAGAGGGCATTCAGCACCTCCGTCACAACCTCCGGATCCAGCAATTCGCTCATCGCCGTGAATCCCGAAATATCGGCAAAAAGCACCGTCACCTGCTTGCGTCGCTGTTCCATCGGGCGGGACTGAGCCTCCAGCTCCGCTAATTTCTCTCGCAAAGGAGCCAATCCCAGTTCAACCACGCTATTCCCCAACATTGCCCGCTGTGATTCCAACAAAGCGATCGCCTGCTTCAGTTGTTCCCGTTCATCCATGGTCCCCTCCTCACGGCTTACGACGTAAAACACCCCATTTTATTACATTAACCCGGTGTGATAAAAATGAGACAGTGCAAAGGTGGCTTTGAATTGCCGGCTCCCCCCTCGCTTTTTTGACAATCATCCACAATCATTCATACTCGATTAACAAAGAGTGTAACCTCACCCCACAAATACTCAAGGAGCCTATAAAAACCAAATTCTGGATCGGATACACGCTCTTCATCCTGGCCGGGTTGATTCAGGCGCTGAGCGATTCCAATCCCCAGGAGGAAGCGGGTTTTGACCGAATAAATTTGATGAGTGAGTCGTTAACTATATAGCAGAGAGCGCAACCTGGCAACAGAGAAGCAGCCAGCCATAACGAATTTCTGGAAAACCATTGGTTCCAGCAAAATGAAAGCCATCATCTACGAACAAGGCCTCAAAAAAGCAATGGGGTCATTACGGTTCAAAGATCCTAAAGATTGACGGAAACCCTAAGGGTTTCCAGGAGAGAATACATGAAAGCGATTATCTGTACCGCCTACGGCCCGCCGGAAGTCCTCCAGCCCGGCGAACTGCCCAAACCCGTGCCCACCGGCAGCCAAATCTTGATCCGCGTCCACGCTGTCGCTGTCACCATCTCTGATTGCATCGTGCGCAGCGGCAAGGTCAATCCGCTCTTGTGGTTGCCCATGCGCCTGTTTGTCGGGTTCACCCGCCCCCGCAACCCGGTGTTGGGACTGGATTTAGCCGGGGAGGTGGCGGCGGTGGGCGGCGCGGTGCAGCGCTTTCAGGCCGGCGACCCGGTGATGGCCTTTGCCGGCAAGCATTTTGGGGCATATGCTGAATATGTTTGCCTGCCCGCCGACGGCGTGCGCGGCCCGCAGGATGCCTTAATTGCGCCCAAACCGGCCAACCTGAGCTACGCCGAGGCCGCCGCCCTGCCTTCACGCGGCGGGCTGGCCTGGCACTTTTTGGGGCAGGGACAGGTACAAGCCGGGCAGCGGGTGCTGGTCTTCGGCGCATCCGGCGCCACCGGCACGTTTGCCGTTCAACTGGCAAAATACCTCGGCGCGCATGTGACCGGAGTGTGCAGCACGGCCAATCTCGAATTTGTGAAAGCACTGGGCGCAGACGTGGTGATTGATTACACCCGCGAGGATTTCACCCAACGCCCGGAGCGCTACGACCTGATCTTCGACGCGGTGGGCAAACGTTACAGCAGCAAGGTTGCCTGCCGCAAGGCGTTGGCCGCGAACGGCAAGTTGATCTCGGTGGATGACGGCACACCCCCATTGGGAACCGAGGCTTTGCTGCAACTCACAAAATTGGTCGAGGCCGGGCATCTCAAGCCCGTCATTGACCGGCGCTATCCGCTGGAGCAAATCGCCGAAGCTCATCGTTACGTTGAAACCGGGCATAAAAGGGGCAATGTCATCATTGCCCTGAAAGGAACCGACTGAAATGAAGGCCCTCGTTATCTACGACTCGGTTTTTGGCAACACTGAAAAGATCGCACAGGCCATGGGTCCCGCGCTTGCAGTACCGGCGGTCCCCGTCGGTCAAGTGATGGCAAACCAACTGCGCAGCCTCGACCTGCTGGTGGTCGGTTCGCCCACGCGCGGCTTCCGTCCCACCGAAAGCATCATCAAATTGCTCAACAGCCTGCCCAAAAATCACCTGGCTGGCGTGTGCGTGGCCGCCTTCGACACGCGCATCGTACTGGAAACGATTAATTCCAAAGCCCTGCGTTTCCTGGTGGATAAGGGCGGTTACGCCGCCCGTACGATTGCCAAAGCACTCGAGAAGAAAGGCGGTGTGCTGATCGCGCCACCGGAGGGCTTCTTGGTGACTGGGGAACAGGGGCCGCTCAAAGATGGCGAGTTGGAACGCGCCGCGGAATGGACGGGCCAGCTACAGCCCAAGTGAACTGACAAAAGAAGTCTCATCGCCGTAAAGCCGGAAATATCGGCGAAGAGCACCGTTGCCGGCTCTACAGAAGAAGGAGTGAAGATTCGTAAGCCCCGAACCCTTTACCCCAGCCAGGATCATCAGGCCCTGATCTCCTGGGAACGCTTCGAGCAGGCTCAGCAATGCCGCCAGCACCGCGGAGGCAAACCCCGACGGGAGTAAAAGCCCCCACAAAAAGAGGAAGGAACCGTTGGGTTCCTTCCTCTTTCGTTTTCCCTCCCTACACCCCCCATCATTCTTCAGCTTCAGCTAAGGCTCTTAACAACAATTCTTCAACACGTAAATCCACCGCCCAGCGGCGCAAATAATCCAAATCCAAACGCCCTTGCTGCACTTTCAGGACCCCCAAAACATCCCGCCATTGACGCTCTGAGACTTCGCCGCCTTTGCGATACCATTCCAGTTTCGCCAAAATAATATCCTCTGCACTGGAAACATAAGCACTTCGATCCGAATCAGTCATGACTTGAAGCAAACGTCGTTCAAACTGCATGCGTTCAAAAGGACGCCCTTTCGAAATGAAAACATCGACTTTGAACATGGTTTCCAGATGAATCATATTAAAACTGCTACGCCGTGCAATCGCATCCCGAATCGCTCCAGCATCGACATAAAACGCTTCTCCTAAAGTTTCCACAAAAGAATCCACTTGCTCAAACTTCACATCCGCGACCAGATCCGTATCTAAGGTTGTGCGCACCACCCCATGCAAAGCACTCGCCAGCGATCCCCCGATCAAATAGGGGATTCCCAAACGATCAAACACCTCTACCACCAGTAAAGTTACCGCAATTGGCTCGGTAATCACTGCGACGGCTCCTCCGGCAAAGGCCCATAAGCCTTGACGGCCAGCTCCTCTCCCAACAATAACCCGGCCAACCGGCGGCGCAATTCCTCCGCAGTGGCGTGCGGATAACGCTCCCGAAGTCCGGCCAACGCCATCATCTGCGCCGTACGATTCAATTGCCCTACCATTTCCAACTTGCGCCAGGAGGGGGCCCGGCGCAAAAGGCCGATCAATACCGCTTCAGCTTCAGGAGTGGTATCTGAATATAATTTGGACATGGCCATGAACCTCCGCCCCCAAAAATTCCCGCTCTCATTATACGACAATCAACAAACTTGCCATACTTTCAATTTCCCGGCCTTACGCTATAATGCAATCGGTGCTATCCAGAAATGGGAAAACAATCAATAAAAAAGACCCGACCTCAGCTCAAAAGTCGAAGTCGGGTCATGGAAAATAACTATTTTTCCAAAATCCGGGGTTGCATATCAAAAAGGTCGAGGAAATGGCCATGGTTGCCCAAAGGGTTCGAGTCCCTCCCAAATGGGTTACTGGATCAGCAGCGGACGAACACTATTTGCCCAAGCCCGGATGGCAGCAGGATCGCGGAAATCGCCGCCGCGCCAACCCAAACCGCAGTAAGCGATGAAAAAGCGCATGCCAATGCCAGTAAAGCCCTGGGAATTCTTTATAAACATCGCGCCCACAAAACGTCCTTCAGCCACCGGCGCTACCAGCGCCCGCTCTGCCGCAAGGAATTGATCGGCTAATCTCTGGTCGGACTGGGATTTTCTGTTGACCATCAAACCCACCAGAAAGAAAGCTGTTGGCACTTGATTAAGGCGAGCCTGGTTAGCCTGCAAGAATTCCACAGCTTCGGGCAGCCATTTACCACCATGTATGGCGCTGCCTAAGACCACGGCATCATAATCATCGAGAGTTTCGACTGATTGAACTCGACGCACGTCAACTACGATGCTGGTATCAGCCAGGGTTCTACCAATCGTTTCGGCCACGCCGCCAGTCGAGCCGGCTGCGGAGGCATAGGCGACCAGGATTCTCTTCGTCATATTGTTATCTCCCAAAGTGAGTTCTGGAAAGCCAATTGGCAGAAAGGTCTCCGAATTATCTTCACGCGACATCAATACCTCCTTATCACTTAAACTAGAGAAAAACTTAACGTAACATACGAAAGTTTCACTTTTTAGGCAAACAACCGGATCTCCTCCAACACTTCAGCCAGGTGCTCCTGGATCTGCTCGCGGCGGAGGCCCTCACCCCCTGCCCCCCATATCAGGCAACTTAAGGTGCTGCGCCGGTAGAGCCCAGCCTTGTAGCGTCCCGCAAAATGACACTTTCCCCGTAAGATACACCGTACAGAATGGGAGGAGAGAGCTTTTTTGTTTATTTTTTCGCGCGCCGCAGACGGCGCGCGAAAAAATGGACTTTTATTCTACAACTAACAATAACTCCCCATCATTGCCCATTTCTCACCTCAAAAAAACATTACGCTTAACACCAGGGCTCTTAACTGTTTCTCGTCCATATTTTGCTCCGTCCAAAGCCAAGAAGTATCACCTAGTTTAGCACCATTATCAAAAATTAAGAACTTTCAATACTCCACCCCACAACAAAAAGCTCGGGGCTCTCTTGACTCCCTTTCCTCACACTCACCAGATCTCCTCACCACGGGATCATTAATCGACTTTCGCCAAATGTTGCCAGATGAAAGTTTCACTTTTGGGAGGCACCTCACCCGGCCCGAACGCCGGCATTCCAAAGCTCATGGCTCTGGGAAAATCTTATCTGGACGCCCGAAATCTGGCCGCCCTTTGCCTGGATCTGCTCAGCTACTTCTCCGATTCCCGGATCGTTTTGATTTTCCAACGCGCTCTGGAATTCTCCGACCCTCGTCTGAAATACTTCGCGGTCCTGGGGCTGTTGCGCCAGGGAAAGACAATCGATGCCGAAGCCTGCCGGGCCGTCGCCGCTTCCGCTGAAATGCGCTGCTACTTTTTCGAGGAATTAAATCGCCTGGGACGGCCGGAACTCTTTCCGCCAGAATTTCGCACCCAGGCCGCGCTGGCCGAATCGGCAATAGTCAACTGGTTGATTTTTCCGACCGAGTTGGGCAGGCCTCCGGACGAAATCGAACTGATGAAAACCATCTCGCTCGACACAAAGACGGCAGACGGCGTGATCGACTATTATATTTTTCGCTTCCGCACGTTGCCGCCCCACGAAATGTCCGCGGAAGGTTGGATGGCCGGCATTGCCGGGCCCTTCATCCGCAGCGAGGAACCCACAACCCGATCTTATGGTGAGACCTTCAGCGCGTTCGATCCCTGGGACTCCCGCTCTCCGGAAGAGCATCTGGGCGAAATACAGGAAGTTATCGAAAGGTTCCGGCACTATCGGAAAATAAAAACTTAACCTCTTCCACCCCGACTGTCCGGCTTTTAATTTCTCCCATGGACACCCCCTCTTCCCAGACGTACAATAAAAAAGAAGTCCCACGCGAATCTCCTATCGCATGGGACTTTTTTGTGCCCACCGGAAAGGTGTAAGCGATGAACCGGATCACTCTGGATGTCATGATTCAGAAGAGCTGGGCGCACCAGGCCATCCGTCAGCAAAAACAGAGCGGAACCGAACTGCTCTATCGCCTGATCCTGCATCACGGCCGGGAGCCCCACATCACATTGAAGCTGGTCACCGGACCGGGAGATCAGGGAGAGCCCGTGGTGACGATTATGTTGCCGGATGAGGATTGAATATGGAACCGGGCAGGAAGGGTGTCAAGCGACAACTAGAAATTAACATCCGCGACAACTAGAAGTTAACATGGGC
>CAZCTC010000007.1:0-109663 GCA_964501335.1 uncultured Anaerolineales bacterium
AAACCTCTCCCCATCTCGCGCGTCGTATCTTGCTGGAAAAGAACCTGTTGCGGGATGCTAAAAGCCGGCCGCAGAGCCAGAAAAGACTTACTGTAAAAGATCCACCCTGAAGTTCATTTCCAGATTGCCGCAATTGCTGCACAGCAACGTCAGATTGTCGATCGTAATTTCCCATTCAAAGCTGCGGCCCGCCCATTGCTGAATGGCGGCTCCAGCCTGTTCATGCGTCACATTATCATAAGCCAGCGTGATATGGGGAATCCAGTGTTGGGGATGATAATAACCGACCGGATTGGTAGAGATTTCGGCCAGCGTTTCCCATATCTCGGCGTGAAAGGCCGTGAGTTCGGCTGTCCGAGTCAATGGAATGTAGAGGATGGGATGTGGTCCCGTAAAGAGTCCCAGCCCGGTAGTCCGAATTTTGAAAGTCGACATGCGGCGCCCCAGTCCTTGTAAAGCTTCGATCAGGCGGCCAGGATCATAGGCGGCAGCCACGTGATAGGAAAAATGGGGCAGGGGATGGGGATAGAGACAGCGTATGCCCAACGTTTTGTTCAATTCTTCCCACAGATCACAGACCCGGGCATGATGGTCCGGGTCCAGTAAGGAGACGATGGCATAGAGAGAGGGTATTCCTGTCGGTTTAACCGAATCCACGTCGACCTCCCCCACCGCTGCGTCGTGAACTGCTGCTGCGAGAGCTGGAGCTGGAACTGCTTCGACTCCTGTGACTGGAAGAACTGCCCCAACTGCTGCGGTGAGAAGATCCGCGGCCGAAGGAACTGCTTCCACCGCCGGAGGAAGAGCTGCTCAGGATATCGCCGAGAATATCCAGGGTGGATTGGGTGAATTCTGAGGAATCGGTCGATCGAGAAGCGGTATTCAGGGTGCTGCTTAGATTGTTGCTGGCATCGTTGATCGACATAGAGAGCCGGTTGGAAATGCTTTGCAGGGAAGGTACCTGGAAGCTGGAGAGCGGCGGGGTTTGAGGGGGCGTTGGTACCGAGGGCGTCGGTGTGGAAATTTCGGGAACGCTTAACGGCGTTCCACTTTCGGAATGTGAAGATCGAGTGGGGCGGTTAAGGGTCCACAGGTTGTCCTGATGGGTGACGGTGGTAGGCAGGATCCAGATCGGAGCCAGAGCGCCCAGGTCTTCCGCCTGTTTTAAGACGACATGATCGACATCCAGGGCCACGGCATAGGCGAAATAGCGATCGAGGATTTCCTGGGCATTTCCCAGGTCGTTGTATTTTTTGAGATTTTCCAAATGACGTTTGAAGGCGCGCCAGCGGGCCGCTTCCATGGCGCCTTTTGAGGTGCGGCGCGGCATCCAGGTACTTATAATTATCAGCGCGATACCGGTAACGATCATGGCCAGGCCCGGTAAAATGAAGATCGGGCCGATCTGCGTTCCTATATTGCCCAACAAACAGCAACTGATCAGGCCGCCGAAGGTAATGAAGATGCCGATTCCCGACCAGAGGCGTTGAGACCGTTCCGGTAATTCGTCGAAGAAGAGCTGGGTTTCCTGGCCCATCTCTTTGTAAACTTCAGGGAGTATCTCGTAAAATTGGGCTCCAATGCTCTGGAAGGGTATTGCATAGGCGGTAGAAATGGCCGGACTGATGGCTTCATAAAGGACGATGAGATGGTTGGGGATCGGAACCGTCGTGCCGTCGGCCAGTTGAACGGTCGTTCCTTTGGTGAGCGGTTGATCGCTGTTGCGCTGGATTTTGAGGCCGTCAGTGAGATCGATGCGGAGCAGCCCCAGGGTAGCCAGATGGAAAACGGAGGCCAGCACGCCTTTGACCGTGGGCTTTTCGTCCAGCAGGTAGGCAACGATCCCTGGCGGTAGATTGGAGGGCGGGGTGTGGAGAAATTCTCCCGGCAATTGCACTGCGGGATCGCGACCCCACAGGTACCAGATCAATAACACGGCCACGATTCCGCCCAGGAGACAGACGATCCCCAGCACAATGATGGCCATTCGTTGCTGGGCCGCAATAACTTCTTGAACCTGTTGGTTACGGATAGCGGTGGTCAATTGGGTCTGCCAGGTGGGAACTTTGGCTGGAGTGGCATTGGCTGGAAGCGTCACATGGATGACCCAGCCTTCTTGGGCCGGGATCGGACCGGGCGAAACCAGGCGGTAGCTGCCGTCGTCCATGCGTTTGGCAATGCCGCCGGTGATCTGGATCTGGTCAGCCGGGATCGTGGAGGGGAGATGCAGCGTGATCGTAGCTGCATTGAAGGCATGATCGTGGTCGGTATAGATGGCCGTCCAGTTTAATTCCTGATGGTCGGAGTAAACGGAAAGGGCCCCTAAGGCACGATATCCCAGAATAAAGCTGGTGCTTTCTCCGGTAACCAGCGGCGGGACGGTCCAATCGAGATTGATCTCTCCGGCCAGGGTGGGATTGATTTCCAGTTTGCGTCGGACGACGTTATAGCGGGCCCAGGTAGGATCGGGGTCATCGGTGTAGATTGTATAGCAATAATCGCAGGCCCCGGGAGAGCGCTTGATATCCTGTCCGCCTTCGACCAGGGAGATGATTTCAATTCCGTCGAGCAGATACATGGAGAGATCCCGGCTGCCGGTTTCTAACTGGCCTTTGAGGACTGCAATGCGTTGCGATTCGAGGACATTCAGGCTGCCGTCGAGGTTCAGGGTCAGATCGGATTCAAATGATTCTACATTATATTGGAGTTGGGCCAGATCTTCTTCTCGTTGCCAGGGTTGAATTTCGGCGGTGACCAGATCGCCTGTGAATCCCACCTGGACCTGAAAATGAGTCCCGTCGGGGATGGCTTCGGTAGCCTGAAAGACAACCTGATTGGAGCGAATATTCTGAATATATTTCGGGCCGTAGGCTTGAGCCCGAATGTCGGATTCCGTGGCGGTTTCGGGTAAGATAACGGTGATTTTGCTGGTTTCCACGTCAATACCGCTGCGATCGGCCGGGACGCCGCGCCATTCCATAATTTTCTCTTTAGGATAGACCCAGAGGCCGCCGCGTACATCATATTCCAGGACGAAGGTGCGGATGTCGCCGGCGCGGGTGGGTGTATATTCCCATACAATATTGATCATTCCCTCGTCGGCTACCGTGTAAGTACCGGGACCTGCGCTGTCGCGCAGGTAAGGGATATCGTTTTCGGAAAGGGTGACATTTTCGATCTTTTGGGTGTAATTGGTGGGAATTTGAGCGTAAGCCTGGGTAAATCGATCGCCGAAGTAGATTTCCTGGATTTCCTTGACGTGGAAAGTGCCGTTGGGCCGGACGGTAATTTCTACATCGTACCGACGATAGGAGATGGGCGTGGCCTGATTAAGGCCGGCGGCCAGGGAGCTTAACGGAATCAGCATCATCAATAAAAACGACAACCAGCGTCGGATCATGGCAACCTCCCCGTCACGGTTATAAATTCTACTTCTTACCGTCTTTGGTTTGATTATAGCATTGGTGAAGAAAAAACCTATTTTTTCGACCGGCGCGGTTAGCCTGGAAAATACGGAAGAAAAAGCCCATGTTTTTACGCGCCTTCTGAGGCGCACAAAAACATAAACAAAAAAACTCTCAACCTGTGCGGTTAGTCTGGGAAAAAGCGCATATTTTCGGCGGCTTTCTGAAGCCGCCGAAAATATGAATAAAAAATAACTCTCTCCCCCTTATCCAGCGCGTCGTAGCTTATGGGAAAAAATCTTGTGCGGGACGTAAGGAGTCAGCTGTCTGCCAAACCTGCGCTTCACCGCATCGGTCGAAAAATAAACCAGGAAGGTTTTCTTGACCTTCTGATGAGTCGGGTTATGATAACGGTGATGTATTTATCCTCATCCATGGAGGTTGTGCCATGCGTAAAGCCCTCGGGATTGTCATCCTGATTGTACTGGCGCTGTCCAGCGTTGTTCCTGTGGCCGCCGCGCCTTTTATGCAGCAGGGGGGGACGACCTATGTCGTCCAGGCCGGTGATACCCTCTACAGCATCGCGGCACGTTTTGGGGTCGATGTCAATGTGCTGGCTCAGGCCAACGGAATTTCCAATCCCAACTCTATCTATGTGGGGCAGCGCCTGACCATTCCCGGCAAAGCCGCGCCGGCACCGGCTGCTTCCGGAAAGGTCCATGTCGTCCAGGTAGGAGAGACGTTGAGTTCCATTGCGGCTAAGTACGGTGTGACCGAAGCTGCTCTGGCCAAAGCCAACAACATCACCAACGCCAACCTGATCTACGTCGGGCAATCTCTGGTGATCCCGGGCACGGCTCCTCGACCGGCCAGTACCTCCAGCGCCGGCAAATGGCGGGGGGAGTATTATGTGGGCACCGATCCCCGCGGCGGGCCGGTCTTTGTGCGCGACGACCGCGAGATCAATTTCAAGTGGGGGCTCTGTTCGCCTGACTCCCGGATCCCTTGCGATGGATTCTCGGTGCGGTGGTCCCAGACCGTGACCTTCAAGAGCGGCGTTTACCAGTTCAAGTTGACGGTCGATGACGGCGCCCGTCTCTGGATCGACGGCACAGCCGTCCTGGATGTGTGGAAGGTCCAGCCGGAGACCACCTATACGCTCGATGTCCCGATCAGCGCCGGCAAGCACGTTGTCACCCTGGAGTATTTTGAAGAAAAAGACGCCGCTACGGCGCAGCTTTCTTTCAAGCGGGCGGGAAATTTGCCGGCCGGCGTTACTCCCTGTTGTAATACCACCTGTCCGACGCCTGCGGCTGGAACGGCGACCCCTGCGGCTACCGATGCGGAATGGCAGGCGACCTATTACGGCAATATGGATTTGACCGAACCTGCTCTGGCCGCCTTTTCGCAGCCCACCATTGATTTCAATTGGGGCACCGGCGAGCCGGTGGGCGGCGTGCCGGCCGATTTCTTCGGCGCGCGCTGGGTGCGGCGGGTGGCTTTTGAGAAGCGGACCTATGCTTTCTGCGTGAAGGCCGACGACGGCATACGGGTCTGGATCGACGATCAACGGTTGATCGACGAGTGGCATGTCTCCAACGGTGAAGTTTCCCTTTGCCGTGACTTCCCGATGACGGCCGGCGTGCACACCATCAAAGTGGAATACTTTGAAGAAGGCGGCAGCGCTCTGGTGAAGTTCTGGTGGGAGCCAAAATAAGCCTTGAATTTATTTTTCTTTCCCTATCAACGGCTTAAATTGCCTGATATGGGAAAGGGAGATCGTTAAACATTTTGGGCGCGCCCTGTCGGGGCGCGCCCAAAATGTTATTGAGGGTAGGGGGAATACTTTAAAACTTTCTCCCTCCATCCCGCGCGGCGTATCTTGGGGGGAAGTAGACAGTAGAAAGCAGACAGTAGACAGCCCGCATTGCCGGTCGGGCTCTGGAAAAAGCGATGTTTTGGCGCGCCTTCTGAGGCGCGCCAAAACATAAACAAAAAAACTTTCTCCCTCCATCCCGCGCGGCGTATCTTGGGGGGAAAGCGTCATTTGCGGGATGCTACAAGGTTATAGAGCTCTATGTTCAAGACAGAGACTATGAAAGCGTAACATTTCAAATTACTGCACAGTTTTTAACTGAATTTGCTTGAGAGATTTTATTCGTTATACTAAGACCTGGTTTTCTTTTTTTGATCAGCAATATTGAATTTGATTCTGTTGTCGCTAATCCCATATTTGGTGTAAGTATATTCTTCTGATTCCTGCACTTTGTGACAGAGCTAAATTTTTAAAAGGATTCATCGATGGTTGGAAAAGTCGTATTGATTACCGGGTGTTCCACAGGCATTGGTCAGGATCTGGCTCAACGTTTGACGCAGGCCGGGTACATCGTCGTGGCCACGGCCCGCCGGGTGGAAACCTTGACCGATTTACCGGCCGCGTTGAAACTGCCGCTTGATGTAACCGATCCGGCGTCGGTGGCCTCCGCCGTCGCGGAAGTCGTACGTCAACTGGGGCGCATCGATGTGCTGGTCAACAATGCCGGTTATGGGGTGCGGGGTGCTGTTGAAGAGGTCTCCGACGAGCAGGTCCAGGCTATGTTCGATGTCAATGTTTTCGGGATCATGCGGATGGTCCGCGCCGTGGCTCCCGTCATGCGAAAACAGGGCGGCGGCCGGATCATCAACGTTGGCTCGATTGCCGGCAAGCTGGTCGTTCCGGTGAATGGAACCTATTCTTCGACCAAGTTTGCCGTTGAGGCGTTGAGCGATGCGTTGCGGTTGGAGATGGCTCCCTTCGGCATCCGCGTCGTGTTGATCGAACCTGGAAATATCCGCACCAGTTTCATGGCCACCGCGCAGGCCCATGCTGAGGCGGTTTTTGCCAATCCCGACAGCCCTTATCGCGAACTCTATCAGCGCTATCAGACCACCATGAAAGGGATGCGCGCACACGAGCCCGGTCCCGAAGTCGTTTCACGTGTGGTGCAGCAGGCGATGGAAACCGGAAATCCCAAAGCGCGTTACGTCGTCGCCGTGCCCTTTGCCAATCGGCTGATCATTTTATTGGGAGACGGCATCCGGGATTTCTTGCTCAAGCAGATGTTCAAGTCTAAAACGTGAAACGTGAAACGTAATGATCTGTCAATCAGGTGGATCTGATAAAAATACGACCTGTGCGGTTAATCCGGAAAAATTCTGAAAACACAAGAAAGTAGACAATAGACAACCCACGTCGCTGGGACGGTTCTGAAAAAAGCCATGTTTGCGCGCGCATTCTGATGTGCACGAAAACATAAACAAAAAAACTCCCTCCCTGCTTCGCCCCGCGCGACGCAGCCTAAGGAGAAAGTGCTATTTGCGGGGAATTTCTCCAGCAGGTACAACGCCTAAGGAAAGGATATTGATCCATGGGAAACCGGGCCTTGTTTGCTCAATTGCGTCGTTCCGATGTCATCTTTAAGGGTAAGACTTCTCCCGGGATTCTCTATCGCCACGGTCGCTGGCACTTGATTACTATCGGTTATGTCGTCGGTCCCGAAATGGAAGTCGAAACCGGCATCAGTGCAATCAACTTTATGTCGGATTATCGGGCGCGAAAGCGTATTAATTCCGATCTCCCTTATGGTGAGCCTGTTCCTTTTGAAGAGGTAAGTGCTATCTTTCGTCAGGAAGTGGATGGCAAGGTTTTGCCGACGGCCGAAGATTACCGCCCTTTATTGCGGGATGGATGGATGACCCTGGCCGGAGGCTATACAACGGATTCTTTACAGAGTGTTGTTTATCAGCCTGAACAGGAAGATCGATTGGTGGCTGCGATTGCAGCTATGATATGTGAGGGAGAGGCGGGGCCTTTTCTGCATTTCGCTCGTAAGTTTGTATCTCTATCTTACGGGGAAGTAGACAGTAGAAAGTAGACAGCGCGTTACCGAGACAGCTCTGAAAAAAGCCATGTTTTGGCGCGCCTTCTGAGGCGCGCCAAAACATGAATAAAAACTTTCTCCTCCCGCTTCGCACCGCGCGGCGTTTCTTATCGGAAAAGTGTTATTTGCGGGACGCTAAGGGGTCGTAAAAGAATAACTTACCGATTTTTATAGCGTTTTCCCCTGAAAACTCGGGAACTTATAAATTTACAGACCCTAAATATCGACCGTTCAGGTAGAGAATTAACCGGCATTTCTGAGCACGACCGGCAGGTAGAGATTGTAGGACGCGGCTGTTTCAATGTGCCAGAAGCCCCCATTGAGCGTATAAGCTCCCCCGCTGATGATCCCGGCATCCGGTTGCCCGATCGTTCCATTGACCGTGTAGCCGCTGCCGACACTGGTTCCCCCGCCGCCGTCCACTGTCCACCAGGAGAGATCGTACCCGTCTGCGTTGGCCATGGCGACATTCCATCCCAGGAAGAAGATTCCCCCTATTACTAAAAACAAAACCAGTGCTCTTGAGAAATTCTTTTTCATGACGATCTCCTATTGGAGCAGAACCAGCATGGTGATGACGCCGGTGCCCTTATCCAGGCCGGTCAGGGCCTTGCCGATGATAGTGCCGACGGCGGGATTCGCGCCGGCGCGCATGGCATGGCCGGGGGTGGCGCTGGACACCAGCAGATCGCCGGGGCGGATTGCGCCGTTTTCAGCGCTGACCTTGACGGGGACGACGCCGATGACGGCCAGGGGGACTTTGCCCGTGGTGGTACCATTGTCGTTGGGATCGCCGCCGAGGAAGGCGGGTTTAGTGGAGTAGACGCCGACGACGGTGGGCTGATTGGCCTGGGTGCAGCGGGTGAGCTTGCCGTCGAGGCCGATCACCAGCACATCGCCGGGTTCCAGGCCGGACTGAGCGGGCAGCAGTTCGGCCATGTCGGCGGCGGGGCTGGCGAAGGTGCCGTCGGCTCTTACATTGCCGGCGCTGCTGACGCTGAATTTGGTGTCGGCCGGGAAGAAGTTTCCTGCCGCGATAAAATAGCCGCTTCCAGCGGAGGTCAGGCTCAGGCCCGTGCCGCTGCCGCTCATATAGCCGCCCAGAGCGACGCCATTGGTCGTTTCACCGCGGACGCCGTAGCCTTCGGCGCTTTTGCCGGCCACGCCCTGGCAGATGTCGCCCGGTATGCCGGTGTCGCAGGCGGCATTGTTGGCCTGGCCATAGACGCCGGTGCCGGCACTCGAATCGACGCTGCCGTGGACGCCGTACGTGACACCAGTGTTGGCGGTTGCCTCACCGGAAACGGCTTTGCCGGCAGTGGAATAAGTGACGCCTCGCAGGCCATAAGCATCGCCGGTGGTGGCGCTGTTGCCGCCGTAGACGGCCCGGCCGTCGGGCGAGGAAGAGTGACCGTAAACGCCGATCGTGGAACCGGTCACGACGGTGGACATCCCGACGACGGCCCGGCCGCTGGTGGAATTGGATTCAGCGTAAAGGCCGTAGGCATCTCCTGTTCCCGCGAAGTTTTGGGCATAGACAGCGTAGCCGTCGGGGGAGTAGCATTTGCCGTAAACGGCTCCGCCGTCGCCCGAAGTGGCCGAATGGTTGCCGTAGAGTGCCCAGCCGTCGGGCGAGACCGCGGTGCCCAGGACGCCGATGGTCGTGCCGCTAACGGCGGATGCGGTTCCAACGACGGCGCGTCCGTAGGTTGAATTCGTTTGCCCGTAAACGCCGTAACCCAGGCCGGCAGAGGCGTGGTGGTAGCCATAGACGCCATAGCCGAAGGGGGAGACGGATTCCCCATAAACGCCGTAGGCATCGCCGGTGGTAGCGTCGTTCTTGCCGTAGACGCCGTAGCCGTCAGGGGATTGGACCACGCCGCCGACACCGTAGACGGTGCCGCTGATTGCGGTTGAAACACCATGAACACCCCACCCCCCGGTGGATGCGGATTCACCGCGGACGCCGACGCTGTAGCCGGTGATATTGTTGGTGGTTCCCAGGACCCCGTAAGCGTTTCCTTCACCCCGAAGACCGGTGCCCATAGCGATAGCGTGGATGCCGAGGCCGTGTGTGGGGCCATAGACCAGCGCGCCGGGCCGCAGCGAAAGAGCGTAGGGGGCGGCGGTCAGGGCCTGCCGGGGGGAAAGCGTGACATAAGAAGCATCGCCGCTGCATTTGACCGCGACTTCTATATAGAGCGCATCGCCGTCGAAGGGGGTCGAACCGAAATCCAGATTGTTGACCGTGAAGACTCCCTGGCTTACTCCGACGCTCGTGCGGGTAAGGGTAGAGCCCTGTTGGGTTCCAGCCGTCAGGGTATCCCAGAGTTTGAATTGCATATCACAGCTGCCGGTTACTGCCGCGCTGTTTTTGGTCAACTGTCCCTGATAGGTAATGGCTGTGCCGACCGTTGCGGCCGGTGCTTTATCGGGGGGAGTAATTTCCTGAGCATTTATGGCGGCATTCACGGAAGAGCCTGTTCCCAGTAGAAAAGATAACAACACAAAAGACAACAACAGTCCGAACGACATGCGCTTGTTCATTGGTTCTCCTTGAACATTTTCAATTTAGGACGGAAGATTAAGTCGGGGCGGGGCCCCCAGGACGAAAACTTCAGATTTCAGCGTTTCAGGCTCTCCCTCCTTCGTTATAGGATCGGGTTCAGATACGGATAGAACTGGAAGAAGCGGATAAAAGGTGTGGAATAAGTAGATTGTGTTTGATTAATGGCTTAAGTATAACCATCAAGCGTCCAAAAAACGTCCAAATGAAGTCAATTTATCATCTTCTTTGCCAATCCGGACCAGCTTCAGAAGCGGAATTAACGGTGGGGGGCGGTGAAGCAGAAAATCTGGGAGAAAAACTATGGCGAAGCCCGATTTGCTATTTCTATTTAGGTTCACAAAACATCACAATGATAAAATTGGATGTCAGAATCAAAGAAAGAACGATTGCAAATACAAAAAATCGTAATATAGGGGGAATTCCTGATGCAATCATAAAAATAAACAAAACAGCCAGAATTATGGCTCCTATTTGTTTAACCATACTCCCTATATCTAAATAATTGTCTGCCCATGGTCTCCCACAAAGAAAGTTAATCCATTTCGGTACTTTTATAAAATGGATACCAAAGTTTTTGGGTGGATTGTTTCTGTATCTTTTGTGATCCGTAAAACTCACATACCAAAAGAATGAAATTGCAAAACCCCACATAACCGTTTCAAGCCATATATTGTTTAATATTTTTCTCTCCTATCTCACTATGCGTGTCAATGATTAACCAATTTGAATTTGCCTGAACAGATCCGTCATTTCCCCTGCTGGATCATTTTTCCCTCCTATTTTTTCCCCGGAAAAAAAGGTTTATGAACCAAATACAGCCGGCAGGAGGTCCGAAAGGAGAAACGGGTAAGTTGTCGAATATTGCATTTTCATCATAATCGGGAAATCGTTTACGATATTTCTCCGGCATGAACTTAAAAGGCAAACTCTCATCCAGATCAATTATTCCATCCCACCCTAAAGCATACATTTTATCCATCGTATCACTGTATTCTTTGGCAATCTCTTTCTGTCTAAGTAAATTTCCTTTATTTTGCCACCAGCTAATGGATAGATCATTTAAGTGATTTCCAAGTTCTCTAATCTTCTCTTTCCATTTCTCATTTCCGACATTCATTTTCCCTCCAAATCAGGTATTGTCTATGGCATCCCCCTATTTGGGGAAAGTCATTCCATCCCTTTCCTGTTGGCATTTAGTGGTACTCTTGAGCTGGAAATTCTCAGCCGCTGCTCTTTCTTTTTATTAATGTTTATCTCTACGAAAAATTCCTAACAACTCCCGAATTAATTGTCCTAATGGCACCCTCACTTTAGACGGAGAAGTAGATGATGGTACATAACCACACCACCCCTCTAATTCCTCTTCCTCTGTAAATTTTCGCCTTGGATGCAACTTCATATATTCTTCAGGCATAAATTCAGATGGCAATCCACATTCTACATCCACAGAGTTTTCCCATCCCAACACACTCAACACCTCCCGATACTCTTTTACTATCTCATTTTGTTTCTCTGGATTCCCAAGGTTTGCACGGAATTCACCGGCCAGATCACACAAATTTGTATAAAGTTCATATTCACTTTCATTCTTATCTTTCATGTTTGATAATCCATTTTTCATCTGGAAAAATTTCATACCAGGAATTAAAAACTCCTGGCATGAGTAAAATACTCAGCCGTACTACATTATTTTCGCTTACCAGAAGGAGGTCCGTACATTTTATCAACAATCCAGCTCATCAATCGGCTGAAAAAGTTTCGACGCCGTATAGACCCCGAAACAGGATACATATACCAGGCTTTAAGAAATTCCTCTGTGCTACTATATTGATAAGAAGGATGTCGTTCTATATACTTTTGCGGCATAAGTTTATCCGGAAGCATACATTCCACATCCATAACGCCATCCCAACCTGTATCATAGAGATTTTGCATCGTCTCATGATAAAACTTAACCAGTTGTTCTCGTTCTTCTAAATCTGTAGAACCCCACCATTTCCCGGCCAGAGTACATAATTGTTCCCACAGTTCCTGGGATTGTTGATTAGTATTCTTCACATTGCTTGAATTCATTTATCAATTCTTCAATTTTTCCACGACTATTATGGTCCAGTCTCGGAAATGATTAACCAAATTGGGAATTATCAATGATTTACAGAATGGCCCGAAAAAGGGTTGGAAATTCCCGGGGGCTTAGGCCTTTTAAGAATATAATCCGGTAATACCCTTGCATCCCGAATGGGGCAAAATCCGCCTTGCCCCGTGTCCTGGATCTAAGGTTACTAGAATCAAGCCTGGTTTACCGGGCTCCGCACACTTGATTCCGCTTTCTAGCCCTCTTCAGGGGGCTTTCTCTATTTATAGCTCTGGGCTTATGGTCTTTAAAAAATTAATTCGGTAACAAGGAACGCGCGGGCGAAAGGGCAAATTACCCTACGCCCGGGGATCAATCCCCGGGCTATGAACGACGCCCGATAAATCGGGCTCAGACCGTCAATTTCAATCTCTGAGCCTCCTTCAGGGGGCGTCGTTTTTAGCGCTGGGATTTATCCCGGCGCGATTCGGGCAGGTTTTCGTTATTTCGAGTACGACGGTCCGATTACCGAACTTAATTTTAAAAGATCATTAGCCCTGAGCGTAAGATAATTTGCTCCCTTGCCTGAGCTTTTCCCGTTACCGAATTTAATTTTTTAAAAACCATCAACCCTGGACTTGTATGGCTGTTTATATTTTTTCCTGTCCTCCATTACAATCCATCGACTCCATAAATTCCTAATCGATACCCCAATTCTGCTATCAAACCACATACCAAAATAATCGCAAAAAAAATAAAGAGCGGAACTCCTGCCGTCAATATGATCGTACCGGCTTTCAACAAACCCAACTGAAAGGA
This sequence comes from uncultured Anaerolineales bacterium, assembly GCA_964501335.1. Lineage (GTDB taxonomy): Bacteria > Chloroflexota > Anaerolineae > B4-G1 > SLSP01 > CAZCTC01. Next base: position 12,787 of record CAZCTC010000007.1, read on the forward strand.
ATTGAATCCAATTTCTCCGACATAGGCTACAGCTATTAATAATGGCATTGCAAAAAATTCCTTTCTTTTTTCAGCTGACTGTTCTTTAGTTTCTACTATGTTGCGAATTTCTGGATAACGCACGATAGAAACGATTCCCACGAGAAATCCAAGAACCGTTAAGAAACCACCGAAAAATTGAATAGAATCACTGATGCTTTTTAACCAGCGCTCCGTCGTATGTGTCCCCAGAGCCAACCACACAGGAAGAAAACCCTCGGCTACGACTAGAGCCGAAGTTAAAAAAAATGGTATCAACCATCTGAAATAAGCCGGAGAGTTTTTCATCGAATTTACCTCCTGCTGAGGTGACTCCATAGATGTTTTTTCCCTTTTGGTTTTCAGGTCGACCACGCAGGCTGTATTTTATTTCATTTTTGACGGTGTGCCAGAACAGACATCAGCCTGGAAAAGTTGAGAGAAAAAACTATGTTGTGGCGCGCATTCTTATGCGCGCCACAACATAAACAAAAAAACGCAGTATCGCAAAAGTAACTCAGCGGCAACCTCTCGCGCCCGGAAACGGAAAGAGATTCACCGCCGAGGGCACTGAGAACGCAGAGAAAAGATATTTTGAGTTCTTCTCGGCGGCTCTCTGCGTCTCAGCGGTGAGTTCTGAGTGAATTATGCGGTACTGCAAAAAAATCATTCTCTCCATCCCTCGCGCTGGCTCGAACCGGGCAAAAAGCCTTTTGCGGGTCATTGGGAAATTGATGATTAAAGTGGATTGATAATAGATTTATTTTAATAAATAAGCATATAATAAATATGCCTTATTGTGACGGTGAATCAGTAAAGGAGCGTTATATGTTTAAGCATCGCGTGAGTGGCGTAATGACGGAGGCGGATCGTCAGGCCATCATGGACGCTATTTCTACTATCAAAAACAGGATGCCCTATTTGATTGCTTTGACGACGGAGGAACGCCGGAAGATTTTTAAGATGGGCGATAAGAGCGTTGCTTTTGTCAACAAAAGCCTGGAGGTGGCGATTCAGAATCAGGGAATCCTCACCCGTGATTTCGATCTCGAAGAGATGCAGCGTGACGTGGCCCTTTATGCGCAGTTGCAATCGATGATGATGGCCTTGACGCAGTTGATGGAACAGATCGACGGGACGATGATCCAGGTCGGTGCCGAGGCCTATTATGCCGGACGGGCCGTTTATAAGCTCACCCAGATGGGCGGCGATGGCAAGGCGTTAGATGAACTGACCGAGTTGTTGGGGCAGCGCTTTACCCGCAAATCGAAGCCGTCGGGGGTGCAGGGAGAGAAAAAAGCTCGCGGGGAAAAGAAAAACGAATCGTCCGATCAGTCGTCTGAGAAGTAAGTGGCCGACGAAGCAAAAAGTCTCTCTGACGAAACAAAAAGTTACTCCGACGAAGCAAAAAGTTACTCCGTTGCAACAAAAGATATCTTCGACGAAATAAAAAGTCACTAAGAAGAAACCTGGAGTTACTCCGTTGCAACAAAATATATCTTTGGCGAAATAAAAAGTCACTAAGAAGAAACCTGGAGTTACTTCGTTGCAACAAAAGATATCTTCGACGAAATAAAAAGTCACTAAGAAGAAACGAAAAGTCTCTTCGACGAAGCAAAAAGTCTCTTCGACGAAACAAAAAGTCTCTTCGACGAAACAAAAAGTCTCTCCGGCGAAGCAGAAAGTCTCTCCGGCGAAGCAGAAAGTCTCTCCGACGAAGCAGAAAGTCTCTCCGATGAAGCGTAAAGCTTCTCCGATGAAGCGTAAAGCTTCTCCGACGAAACAAAAAGCCTCTTGGATGAAGCGTAAAGCTACGATGACGACATTTCAGCTCTTATCTGAGCAGGTTCAACCTGAACCGATGACATTTTAACCTTCGGCATTCTAACAACCAACGCGGGCCCTGTCCATGGACAGGGCCCGCGTTGGTTGTTGAGTGTCTATACTGTGCCGACGGCATTTATCTGGAAAGACGGCCGCGTTTTCCCCCTCTATCCCCTCCCCGGCTCTCCCCTTTTCCCCGCACGCGGGGGAAAGGGGAGGGAGTTTGTGATTAAGGGGAATTTGTGCGCCTCAGAAGGCGCGCAAATTCCCTTTAATAATTTTCGATCTGTGCGAGTAGTCTGGAAAAAAAGCCCATATTTTCGGCGGCTTTCTGAAGCCGCCGAAAATATGAATAAAAATAACTTTCTCCCCCCATCCAGCGCGTCGTTTTTTATCTGGCACTAGCCTCTTGCGGGACGCTAGAATGTTAACCGCACAGGTAGATAATTTTTCTACGGCCGGCAGGCTCCCAGCGCTGTCGTCGCCATCTTGCGCGGATTGACCGTCAGGGTAGCGCCGTTGGAGAAGGTCACGGTGACGGCGGTGGCGCCGGGGTTGTAGGCCACGCAGGTCAACGCGCCGTTCTTATCGAAGACGACGGCCGTCGGTATATTGGCCGTGACGGCGGTGCTGAGTTTGCCCAGCGCATTGAGGTTGTGCAGCCAGTGGTAGGTGTGCGCCTGCGTTTCGCCCGATTCCTGCCCGCCCTGCGCGATATACGAAGGGGCGGCGTTCCAGCGGGCCAGCGCCGAGGTGGGATTGGAGAGCGCTTCATATTCCCAGAGGATATCCTGCCAGTAACCCAGCCGGCCCGATTCGGTGTAGAGCGAGGCGATGTCGCGGTCGATCTCGTCGGTGCGGCGGCCCAGATAGAGCGAGGCGCCGGTGACGGGGAGGACGTTGATGCCGTGGATCTCTTCGGGGTTGGGGCTCCACCAGGTGGCGTGGGCCTGCCCATGGCCCCAGACGATGCCGGCGACATCCTTCTGGAACTGGCTGGGGAAGACGGCATTGTCGACATCGAACCAGTATTGTTCGACGGCCTGCACTTCGGTGCTGTAGAGATAGATGCCCAGGTCGCGGATGGTGTTGTCGCCGACGGCCGATCCCCAGAGGATGACGGCGGCGGAGAAGTTGAGCGATTCGGAAGAGGATTCCTGGTTGTTCCCGGCGCCGAAGGCCTGATGGCCGGAGGCCCAGTTATGGCCGGCGTAGGGATCGAAGTAGCGCATATAGGGGAAGCGATTGTCGGTGCGCTCCCAGTTGGCGGCGTCGCGGATCAGCAGTTCGATGCTGCCTTTGTATTGCTGGGCCCAGGCCGGATCGTATTCGGCGATGGTGGCGGCGGCCATGATGTAGTAGCCCCAGTGGAAATGGTGGTCGTTGAGCTGGGTATCGGCGCCGAAGCCGGTGGGGTAGCCCTGCATGGTGCTCCAGGCGGGATCGTAATAGAAGACGTAGGGATACTGCCCGTCGAACCAGTCGGCCAGGGTGGCCTTGAGGAAGGTCAGGTAGCTGTCGCGTTCGGTGGTCATGCCCTGCTGATCGGCCAGATGGACCAGTTGGGCGATGCGGTTCAAATTCTTGCCTTCCCAGTAGGTTTCCCGGCCGGTGGTGTTGGCTTCTATGGCGCCTTTATGGTAGATGTTGGTGGTCGTGTAGATGTTGTGGATGTAGGTGCGCAGGGTGTTGACATCATAGGTGCCCAGGTTGGGCAGCGCGGGCAGAATACCGTTGAAGGCGATGTCGGTGGCGAAGCTGTTGGCCTCGATGACTTTCATCTGGCCGCGGGCGGTGGTGTAGCTGTCGCCGGTGAAGGCCGGAGCGCCGGCGGCGAGGTTGATCCACTGATGGCGGTAGAGGGCGATGAGGGGTAGCGAAGAGAGGGTGCCGCCGCTTTCTTTGGCCTCGGAGGTGAGGGTGAAGGTGGTGCGGACTTTTTCGGTGGCGGCGTTGTAGCTCCAGTCGGCGCGGGTGGCGGTGACGAAGTTGTAGGCGTGCCGGCGATAGAATTCCAGCCGGCTGTCGTCGAGGGTGGGGAGGGCGGCGACGGAGAGGTAGTTCTTGCCCGCCGGGGCGATCAGTTCGGCTTCCAGGCTGCCGGTGGTCCAGCTCCAGGTAGAACCGGTGGGGCCGAAGAGGGCGTAGCGGGAGCCGCTGTTGTTGCTGGCGGTGAAGGCGAAGACGGCGCCGTTGTTGACCACATTGAGCGGTCCGGCGACGAATTTGACTTTGAAGTTTCCGGTGCCGGTCTTGGTGAAGAAGACGTAGGGCAGACCGTGGCCGAAGGTGGCTTTCATGGTATTGGCGCTGCCCTGCCATTGAGCGGTGACCAGCCAGTCGGAATAGCTGGAGACGCGGGTGTCGGCGGCGCTCAGTCCGGCGACGGTGACGCGCAGATGTTCGGCGCCGTCGCCGGGAAGGAGGTAACTCACTTCGGCGGCGCTCTGGACGATCTCACGGCTGTAGCTCATGCGCAAGCCGTTGGGCTCAGCCTGCATGGAGAAGGGGTGGGGGTGCATGTTCTGGGAGTAGGGCTCGCTGGGCGGCGTTGCCGAGGCGCCCTGGTTCCAGTTCCAGAGGAGCGAGGACCACCAATCGTTGGTCTGATAGGGGCCGGTGTAGTCGCCGGTGACTTTGGCGGTGGCGGCGCTGTAGCCGGCGTTATCGACGGCGGGCCAGTAGCTGACGGATTTCTGGCCGGAGGGGAGCTGGGTGGTGTAACAACCCTGGCCGGGCAGGGCGGCGGCGGCATTGGCGACCTGGTTGCAGGCGACGGCGGTGGGCGTCGGGGTGGTCGGTGTGCCGGTCGGCGTCGGCGTGATCGGTGTGTTGGTGGGTGTGGGGGTGAAGGTCGGGGTGGCAGAGCCGGTAGGAGTCGGGGTAGGGGTATGGGTGGGGGTGGCGGTTTTGGTCGGGGTAGGCGTCGGTGTAAAGGTGCGGGTTGGAGTGGGCGTGTGGGTGGGGGTGACGGTTACCGGATTGAAGATGATCTGATAGGCGGGGGAATCGTAGGCCAGCCCGTTCTTTTCATAGGTGAAGGAGAAGTTGATGACGGCATTGGCGGCGAGGCCGGTGATGACCTGCTCCCAGCGGCTGCCGTTGAGGGTCATGCGGTAGTTCATCTGGAGTCCCTGGTTGATTTTGTAGTGGACATCGACCCAGGTGCTGGACCAGCCGGGTGCGAACCAGAGGGTGCCGCTGTTCGAGCCGGCGGTCAGGCCGTAGGTATAGCCTGCATTTCCGGTGGCTGTGGGGGTCGGTGTGGCGGTTGGCGGTGGGGTAGGCGTCGGGGTGGCGGAGCCGAAGGTGGCCTGATAGGTGGGGGAGTCATAGGCCAGGCCGTTTTGTTCATAGGTGAAGGAGTAGGCGACGACGGCGCCCGATGAGAGTCCGGTGATGACTTGTTGCCATTGGCCGCCGTTGAGCGTCATGCGGTAGTTCATCTGGAGTCCCTGGTTGATTTTGTAATGGACGTCGACCCAGCCGCTGGACCAGCCGGGAGCGAACCAGAGGGTGCCCTGGGTGGCGCTGTTGGTGGTGAGGCCGTGGGTGAAGGTGGCGGCAGCCCGTACCGGAGGTCCGCCGGGAACGACGGCGGCGGCGATCAGGGCGATGAGCAAGACGGCGGCAGCGATTATATGGAAACTAAACCGGTTTTTCATCTCTTCCTCCATAAAGATTTTTACTTTATTTTCGCGCTTCGACTTCGAGGTAAGTCTTATCGTTAACCGTGGATGAATTTTTGTTACAAGAAAGCATGCCCAAAATACTTTTTCTTCCCCTCATATCCCCCCTGCCCCCCTTCTCCCCCCGCAAGCGGGGGGAGAAGGGGGGTATAAATTGCATTTTGTGGCCCGCCGCGGCCGCGGCGGGCCACAAAATGCTTAATTAGTTTCCCCAGGATGGTGCCTATCAGGCCACTTGCGCCATGGGCAGGGAAAGAAAAAGCCTATTTTTTCGCGCGCCGTCTTCGGCGCGCGAAAAAATAAACAAAAAAACTCTCTCCCCCGTTCTGCGCGGCGCTTCTTACAGGGAAAATACCTTGTGCGTAGCGTAAGAAGGCCCGTGCTATTCAGGTGCAATGCCTTAAGTTGCCTCATGTGAGGGATAGCGGTGTGTAACAGGGAAAATTTAAAGGTACTTTTGACAATTTTATTTGGCGACCACGGTTTTACAGGGATTTACCTTTTTTGACGAGACGCAAAAAATAAAATATTTTTAAACTGAATAACCTTTTCCCAATTCGAGGATGTGGGCGCGTTGGGCGGGGGTGAGGGCGATCCTGGGTGAGTTGGCGTCGGAGGTGTCGCGGTTCTCGACGATGAGGACGGTGGCGTCACGATCGAGGCTGTGGGTGTGCCAGGCGCCGCGTTTGACGTTGTAATAGTTGAGCGGTTCCATTTCAACGCCGGTGATGGTTTCGACGGTCTCGTCGCCGTCGCCGATGAAGAGGATGCAATGGCCGGCGAGCAGGATGAAGACTTCGTCGGTTTCGTCGTGACGCTGCATGGCGTCGAGGTTTTGCGGAAGCAGTTCGTCGCAGTAGCGGAGGACGGCGACGCGCCAGCTGCCGTAGTCGATGATGGGTTGGTAGCCGGCTTCGCCGTAGCTGAGGATTTCGAGTTGGTTGCGATCGACGGACATGATAGGGTTTCCTTTCAAATGTAAAGACATGGGTTGCGTCCCGCAGATGAAATTGCCCAAAGCGTTCTTTCGTTCCCCCTATCCCCCCCTGCCCCCCCTTTCCCCCGAGGGAAAGGGGGGATAGTTAAACGTTTTTTGGCACGCCGCGTGCGCGGCGTGCCAAAAAACGTCTTTTATACCCCCCTTCTCCCCCGCTTGCGGGGGAGAAGGGGGGCAGGGGGGATAAGAGGGGGAGAAGAAAAACATTTTTGGGCATGCGTTATCGAATCTCGATGGTGTGTTCGGCATCCGGTGCGAGCGCCAGCAGCAGGGCGCGCGGGATACGGGCGCCGTGTGATTCGGGCTGGAAGGAGACGGGCCGGCCGTCAAGGGTGATTGTCTCGATGGGCCGGGCGGGATCGGCCGGCCGATGGAAGACGATGCGCAGCCGGCGGTCGGCAAAGCGGGTGACGAGGGCGGCGGTGCCGTCGGCGCTGTACTGTTCATCGACCAGCTGCGGGGCCAGGATGAGGTCGCCCAGGTCGCCGCGCACGCCGAAGGCTTCGCTGACGAGGGTGAGGATGTACCAGCTGGCCGAACCGGTCAGATAGGGATAGACGCCGCGGCCGCGGGGCGTGACATATTCGGGCAGGCCGGGGTAGATGCGGCTGACGGCGAAGTCCTGGCAGTGGGTATAGATTCCCTGCAAGACCCGGTAGCCTTCGGCGATCCGGCCGCGCCGGTAGAGGGCGTTGGCGTACATGACGGCCATGTGAGTGAACATGGCGCCGTTTTCTTTGTGGCCGAAGGCGAAGCCGAAGCAGCGTCCCAGGCCGGCGCTGAGCGGACGGGAGGCGCCGGGGAGGGCGGCGCCGAAGTCGGTATTGAGCCGGGGGCCGCCGATGCTCTTTTCGTAAAGGTAGCGGTTGACGGCGGCGATGACGGCATCGACCTGGCTGTCGGTGGCGATACCGCCCATCAGGGCGAAGACCTGCCCGGTGAGGGTCATGCGGACGCCGGCGGGAGAGATCCCTTCGACGCGGTTGCCCTCTTCATCGTAGTAGCCGTTGAACCAGCCCAGCCCGTCGTCGCCGGCGATCCATTCCTGGCGGCGCAGATGGTCGGTGAGCCAGTCGGCTTTGGCGAGCAGGTCGGCGCGGAGGTCGGCCACGGCGACGGCGGCTTTTTCGCCGGAGAGTACGCCGCTGACGGCGTCGAAATAGCTGTGCAGGAGGGCCTGTTTGGCGGCACCGTCGTTGTAATCGAGTTTCGCGTTCAGGGTGTCGAGTAGGGGCAGGAGTTCGGTGGCCAGGGTGATTTTGTCCGTGCCCTGTCGTTCGAGAGCGGACAGGGTATCGGCGATCTGGCGGAGGTTGTCGGCGTACATGGCGCTGAAAGCCACGCTCTCGCCGCGGCTGCGGGCCATGTCGAGACCGTCGTTCCAGTCCGCGCCTTCCAGCAGGATGATATTGTGTTCGCCGACGTTGAAGAAGGCGGTGAGATGCTGGATCAGCAGATGTTCGAGGATGCTGCCGGTGCAGGTCGAACCGGCGGCGGTTTTGAGCTGCGTGCCGGCCTCGGGGCGCCAGTTGAGATCGGTGGCGTGGGCCCGGTGGGTGTGGGCATCTTTGAAGTAGGCCTGTTCCTGAAGCAGGAAGTCGAGATCGCCGGTGGTGTCGAGGTAGCGGCGGGTGGTGAGCCAGGGCCAGGCGCCGTGGTCCATCCAGACGCGGGGGATGTTGTTGCGGTCGGCTTTGAACTCGCCGGGAGCGCTGCCGATGATCGTGGCGTTGCTGCCGTCGGCGCGGATGCCGGCGAAGTTGCTGAGCAGCAGCGGTCGGACGTCCGCCGGTTCGATCAACAGGAGGGCCAGCAGATCCTGCCAGAGGTCGCGCCAGCCGCGGCCGCCGCGGCCGTAATCGTGGTAGGGCAGGAAGGAGTTGCCGCAGAGGCGGCGCAGGATGGGTTGCAGGGCCACCCAGCGCAGCCAGCCGTTGAAGCGGGCATCGCCGGTTTCGACGGAGAGGGCGGCGAGCTGTTCTTCCCAGTACGTGCGGGTCGCTTCCAGAGCGGCGGCAAATCCGGCGGCGCTGCCGTAATGTTGCAGCAGGGCTTCGGCATTGCCCTCCCGGTTCCAGGCGGCAAGAATGACGATATAGCTTTGCGAAGCGCCGGGGGCGAGGGTGATTTGGCGGAATTTCAGGCCGCCCATGATCTCACTGCCGGCGACCGTCGTGCCCGGGAGCGCTCCCGAAACGTTGTCAATAATAGCGGCCGGCCAGTCGAGCGTTCCGCCCTCGCCGATGAAATCTTCGACGGTGGGGAAGAAATCGACCGGCGCGGTGCCGTCGGCTTCGGCGCCCAGGACGGCATAGGTCAGTTCATTGGGGCGATGGCCGCGTTCGTCAAAGGAGAGGGTGGGACGGACGGTGACGCCGTGCAGGTTGACGGCGGCCCGGTGCAGCAGCGATGTGACGTGCCGGTGGTCGCGCAGGTTGTCGGCGGAGCGGCCGTAGAGTGGAATGGCGGCGGTGGGCGTGAGCGTCAGGGCTGCGGTTCCCAGATTGGTGAGAGTGATTTGCGTCAGTTCGACGGTTTCTTTTCCGGCGGGGACCAGCGAGGTGATTTCCGCACGAAGGCCCAGTTGCGGGGAGGTGCGGGTGATGCGATGCCAGAGGATGCCCGCTTCCAGGACGACATTGTCGGTGGTGGCGGCCGTTTGCGGGGCGCTGTTGCCGGCGGCCGACCAGACGGCGCCGCCGGCAGTGCGAATCCAGAAGTTGCGCGCTGCGCGGGAAGCGTGGAGATCCTCCACAGAAACGGGGGCCAGCAGATAGCTGTGCTGCCCGGTCTTGGCGTCGCCGTGAAGGGTGGGGGTGACGACCGAGACCATGCCGCTTTCATTGACCAGTGGGAAGTAGAGGGCACTGGTCTTGTGCGGATCGGATAAGGTAAAGGCGCCGGTGGAATCGATAAATTGCCAGGTCATGAACATCTCCTCAGGTGGATATCGATTTGGGTGATTTCACCGGCGCGGATCTGGGCGGCATAAGGGGCGCCGATGACACCTCCGGCCAATTCTATCACGGTTCCTCTGCGATCGCGGAGGGAAATTTGTTCGGGCTGAAGATCGGGAGTCCAGGTATCCAGCCTTTCGGGGTTGTGGTAAACGACGGTGCATTGATTTAAGAAGCGGAAGGCCAGCTCTCCGTTTTCGGGGAAGAGCCGGCCGGGAAGCGCCGGTTGCAGGGTGAGATGCAGTTCGCCGTCGACCATGGAGAAAGGTTGTTGCCCGGCCATCATCGTGGTCCAGAGGCTGAGAAATTCGGCGGTGGCGCCGCTGAGGCGGGCGACGAAGCCTCGCCCGTGGAGTTTGGGGTCGGGATGGGCGCTGCTGACGATGAAGGAGGAGTTTTCCAGCGGGCTGCGGCCGTAGCGTTTGGGGGCCTGGAAGGGGATGAGGGCGCTCTGGAAGTCGGCGAAGAATTCCTCATAGAGGCCGGCGCGCAGCGTTTCGAGAAGGTATTTGTATTCCATGTGAAGCCAGATGGATTCATTTTCCAGCCAGCCGGGGGTGAAGGCGCGGCAGCGGCCCAGTTCGTGGGATTCCTGATCCAGCGAGGCATTGACCTTATACATACCCAGCGCGGCATCGAAGAGCGGGCCGGCTTTGACGGCGGCATAGAGGTCGCGGGCCCGCGCCGCATCGGGGGCGAGTTTCATGGCATGGACGGGTCCTTCGAGGAAGGGCGGCAGGGCGCGCGGAGCGAAGGCCAGGGCGCGGATGTAGGGACGGCCGCGGCTGTCGCATTGGGGCTGCCCTGTGGAATCGACCAGGATCTGATAGCCGGTGACGGTGAAGGTGAAATAGGTGGGAGGGAGGCCGGGGACGGTGCTGAGGGCGGCGGCCCGTTCAAAGCCGGTTTGCAGGCGGGCGCGGAAGGCGGCCAGGGTGGGCAGCAGTTCGGCGGCCGGGAGTTCGACGACGGCGCCGTCGATGCCCAGGCGGATCCGTTCGCGGTAGAGTTCGAGGCTGGTGGTGACGGCGTCCCAGCACTGGAAGTCGCGGTCGGGCTCCGTGGAGTTTTCCCAGCTGTTTTGCGCGGCGGCGACGGCGCGCCAGAGGTTGGCCTGTTCGACCGGCAGGGCGACGGCGACGGGCGTTTCGGTCAGGGCGGCGTGCAGGAAGTCGAAGAGGCGGGCCAGCTCATAGCTTTCGCATAGTGAGGAGCCGAAGAGCCCGGGCAGCCCGTTGAGAGCGTCGTACCAGCCCGGCTTGCCGGCCTCCATGGCGATGCCCATGCCGGCCGGATCGAGGGCGGCGAATTTGAGCAGGGCCAACCCGAGCAGGCGGGCGGCGACGCTGCCGCGATAGATCTCTCCGCGGCCGTTTCCGGTGCGGAGCTGGTAGGGATCTTCGGCGCGGGCGGCGATGAGGGCGGCCTTTTCCTTATCCTCGTGCAGCAGCCCGCCGTACTGGCGTACTTTGTCGCCGGCCAGAACATAGCGGCGGTCGCGGGGTAAGACCCGCGCGGCGCTTTCGTAGCAGGGGATGGCAGTCTCGAAGAGCAATTCGGCTTTGCGGTCGGGATAGACGGCCAGATAGCTGTCGAGCAGATCGAGATTGTAGGTCCAGTGGTCGATCCAGAAGCCTTCGCCGAGGGCGGCTGAGAAGTACGATTGGGCATGGGCCAGGGCTGCGGCGATGAATGTTTCGGCCGAGACTTTGAGTCCCAGATCGTGGTCGGCGATGGTGCGCAGCAACTGTCCCGGGGTGAAGGGTTTGTCCAGCCGGGCGGCCAGCGGTTCGGGGCGTTCGACCAGGGCGAGGAGGGCGGCGCGTTCTTCGGGCGCCAGGGTGAAGCGGCAGCCTTCGATGACCAGCGGGTTGTAGCCGTCGATCTGGATGAGGCTGAGGAAGGCAATCAGGTTGAAGTCGCCGACGCGAGGATTGAAGAGCAGATCGCTGCGGCGGTTCTGGTTGACATCGCGGTAGTTGCCGTTGCCCTGGGAATAGGGCTCGGGAGCGATGTAGAAGGCGTTGTAGTCGCGTTCGAGGTCCCCGTGTTTGCGGGAGTAGACGTGATAGACGGTGGGGGCGGTTTCGGGGCCGAGAAGGATGGGCCAGCCGCCGCGGAGGATGTTGTCCAGGAAGGTCTGGCGGCTGTAGCGGTCGAAGCGTGGGTCGGCCGTGGTCGCGGCGATGGGATCGGTCAGTTCGCGGGCCAGCGCGACGGCGGCGGCGTGCCGGTTTTGCAGATAATCGGCGCGGGCCAGTTGAGGCAGCCGGCGGTTGATCTGTTCAAGGCTGCCGGCGTGGCCGACGACGGCGTAGAGCGTGAGCGTCTGGCCGGGGGCGAGGGCGGCTGCTGCGCCGAAGAACCCGCAGGGGGTCTTGCCGCAGGTGATCTGGCGCTCTTTTTGCAGGTCGGCGAGGGGCATGTTAATGAAGCCGTCGGGAGCGCTGAGGGAGGTGTCGGGGCCGAAGACGACATCGGGATCGACAAAAGCGGGCAGCAAGCGGGTTTCGGCGGTGGTTTCGACAAAGGCGAAGTAGAAGTGGCCGGCCTGCACGGCGGTCACTTCGGCGGAGTCGCCGGCGCTGGCCTGGAAGCGGTAGAAAGGGACGTTCTGTTCCACATTGTAGACGCCCATCCAGGCTTCGAGGGTGCGGCCGATCTGTTTGAGGCCGTTGTTGTCGACGCCGAAGGGCTGGACCTGGGCGAGGCCGTCGAGCAGTTCGAGGGCGACGGAATCCGGGCCGGTATTGGTGAGGGTCAGGCGGCGGACGAGGCCGGCCAGCGGTTCATCGTTGAGGGTGAAGTATGTGACCTCGACGCGGAGGCCGTGGCGAGCGTTTTCGGCGGCGAGCTGGAGGTCGTTCATGCCGACGGCCATGCGGGCAGGGTCGCCGGGGATGAAGGGCTCGTAGTAATGGGAGATGCCGTCCTGGCGGCTGAATTTGATGAAGGTGCGGAAGCCGGTCGCCCCGACGCTCTGGTAGGCTTTGTTGGCGGGTTGAAATTCCATAATGGGGTTGTCTTTGTCGGCGATGCCGAAGCCGGCGACGGCCTGGCCGCGATTGACGTAGAAGACCCACATGGGAATGCCGTTGAGGCCGGCGATGCCGGGCAGGAAGCTGGCGAAGGGGCTGCGCCGGGCGTAGTGTTCGATGACAAAGCGTTCCTGGTCGTCGAAGTAAAAATCAGACATGATGCTCCTTGTTAGAATACAGTAGAAAGTAGACAGTAGACAGCCGAATCGGGCACCCGTGTAGGAATGTCTATGTATGGGCGTCCAGGTGGGGAATAATTTCGGCTTGTTTAGATTTTCTCTGTTCCCCCTATCCCCCCCTGCCCCCCCTTTCCCCCGAGGGAAAGGGGGGGATGATCAGGCATTTTTGGCGCGTCCTGGAAGGACGCGCCAAAAATGCTTTTAATATTCCCCCCTTTTCTCCCGCTTGCGGGAGAAAAGGGGGGGAAGGGGGGGATATGAGGGGGCAGGAAAAACATTTTTAGTAGCATGCTTTTTGCGTGAAAAACTCCTCCACGGTTAATTATAGTTCTTCCGGGACGGGGGGAGAGAGTTTTTTTGTTCATTATTTTATAAGGTTCAATTACCGCGCAGGTAAGATGTAGAGGGTGGCGGAGAGCGGAGGGAGTGTGAGTTGGGTTTCCGCGCTCAGGGTGACGGTGCCGGGCGATTCGGCTGGATGTTCCTGGTCGAATTGCCAGATTTCAGCCGGTTGGGTCGTATCGATGTTGTCCAGATGCAGCGGGTAGGTGCGTTCGACGGCGCTGCGGTTGATCACCATGAGGGTCAGGGCGCCGTCGGGTCGGGCCGCGGCATAGATGCTGAGATCCGGGTCATCCGACGAGGCGTAGCGGCGTTCCGTGCCGAATTTCTGGTAGAGCCGGTAGACATAGTAGGCCGGGCGGGCTTCGTAGCTGGAGAAGAGGCCCCAACCGCCCAGGGTGGGTGTGCTCTGGACGGCGAATTGGGCGACGATGTCGACATCCTGGCGGATCAGCCTGCCGAGTACATCGGCCCACCAGATGGCGCTGGCGTGGGAGTCGGGGGTAGACTCGCCGCTCATCGCTTTGCTCCAGTAGGAGTTGACTTCGGTGACGGCTACCGGAATGTCGCGGCCGGTGGTTTCGCGGATGACGCTGCGGAGGGCGGGGATGATGCGATCCCATTCTACCGGGTTGGCTTCCAGTTCGGCCACGGTGGCCGGCGCACTGTTCAATCCCTGGGGGAAGGGGTAGCGATGGATGGAGACGATATCGACCAGATCCCCGTTGGCGGTGAGAAATTCGCGCAGCCAGTCGCGCCCGGCGCTGTCTTTGGGATCGCCGGCCGGATTGCCGGTAAACTGGGTGATTTCGGGGCCGATCAGCACGATGGTCGGGTCTACTTCACGCATGGCCAGGGCGATGGCCCGCCATTCTTTGTTGTGGCGTTCGGTGTTGTAATCGTCGTACAGTTCGGGCTCGTTTCCGATGCTCCAGTAGCGCACGCCGTATTGCTTTTCGATGTTGGTATAGCGCACCAGTTCGGCGGCCTGTTCGGGAGTGCCGTTGTAGAGTCTGACGCTGATCGAGGGTTCGGCGCCGAGTTGCTTGCAGAGTTTGATAAACTGGTCGATCTGCGGGCTGCGCAGGTTTTGCTGATCTCCGTAGTTGCCGCCGGGAAAACGGAGGTAGGTGAGATGGGCCTCTTCGGCCAACGGCAGCAGTTCGAGCGGGATGGAATTCCAGGGGCCGATGTTGCTGCCGTAGACGTAGGGACTGATGGGACCCTGGGATTGGGCGGCGTCGACGTAGAGCAGGCCGGGCATCGGCGTCGGGACCGGGGTTGGGGTGGGAAGCGAGGTTGCCGTGGCCGTGGGAGCGAGGGTCGGTGGTGACGTTGGGACGGGTGTGCTCGTCGTGTTGGTGCAGGTACTCAACACGACGAGCACGCCCATCCAGAGCCACAGCCTTTGTACCGGATGACGGTCGATCCAGGAGGGCGTTTGCATGGCTTAATTTCCTTTCTCAATCGAGCAGGTAAGGATGGCGCGGGCCGGGATCTCCAATGCGGCGCTGTGGCCTTCGCATTTGAGGGCGAAGGGAATGGCCTTTTCCGTGCGGTTGAGAATTACCACAACGATACGGCCGTCGGGATTGCGGAAGGCGGTGGTTTCCAGCTCATCGCGGGCGGAGGAACAGAGAATCCGTTCGGCGCCGGGGCGGATGAAGCGGCTGAAGTGGCCGATGTAGTAGAAGGAGCTTTGATAGAGCAGCCGGTCGTTGGCCGGATCGGCGAGGATGGGGGCGCTGCAATAGTTGCCGACGTGGTTGGGGCCGCCCTGTTCATCGAGCAGGAGGTTCCAGTCGACCCAGGCGACGGTCCAGCGGTTGAGGTCGTTGATGATCGAGCGGGCGTAGCGTTCGCCGGTCTCCCAGGCGTCGATGTGGGGTCCGTTTTCCACACAGCCTTCGGTGAAGATGAGTTGTTTGTCGGGGAAGGCGTCGTGGACGTGCCGGACATTGTCGAAGCAGTCGGGGCCATACCAGTGGAAGCCGACGCCCCAGACGTAGCGGGCGGCGGCGGGGTCGTCGAGGACGGCTTTGGCGCGTTCGTAGAGCAGGTCGCGGTTGTGATCCCAGATGATGATATTGATCTCCGGGAAGCCGTGGCGATGGAGGGCGGGGCCGAGGTAATCGCGGACGAAGTCGCGCTCTTCCTCGCCGGTGAAGATGCAGGAGTCCCAGGTCTGGACGGCGAGCGGTTCGTTCTGGACGCTGATGCCCCAGACCGGAATGCCGGCGGCGCGGGCGCCTTCGATATATTTGCAATAGTAGTCGGCCCAGACGGCGCGATATTCAGGTTTGAGTTGGCCGCCGCGGTTCATCGTGCCGTTGGTTTTCATCCAGGCGGGGGGGCTCCAGGGAGAGGCGAAGAGCTGGAAGTCGGGCCCGGCGACGGCGCGGGCCTCGCGGATCAAGGGGAAGATGGCTTCTTCATCGTGGGCGAGGGAGAAGTGTTCCAAAGCGGTATCATCGGGCGTTTCATCGTAAGCGTAGTTTCCCAGGGAGAAATCGCAGCTATTGATATGGGTACGACAGAGGGTATAACCGTGGCCGACTTCGGGATTGAAGTAAGCCTGGAGGAATTCTTGCCGGCGCGCGGCGCTGAGGCGGTTGAGGGTGACGGCGGCGGCTTCGGTGAAGGCTCCGCCGAAGCCGAGGTGTTTCTGGTAGCGGACGCGCGGTTCGAGGATGATGGGGGCTTCGGGCAGGGCGGTGCCTGCGGCGAAGGGCCGGGCGGGCAGCCCGGTCAGTCGGTATTCGCTGTCTTTAGCGGTACAGATGGTGTGAAGGGTGAGCGTCATTTCTTAGATAATCCTTGTTATACTTTTGGAAATCAAATTCCAGGAAATTTGAGGGGGATTTTGCCCCTCTCATCCCCCCTGCCCCCCTTCTCCCCCCGCGAGCGGGGGGAGAAGGGGGGAGTTTTATTGGCCTTTTTTGCGCGCTGCGAGCAGCGCGCAAAAAAGGCTTTAATTTTATCGGCCTGTGCGGTCAGGCTGGGAAAAAAGCCCATATTTTCGCACTGTCAGCGCGAAAATATGAATAAAAAATAACTCTCTCCCCCCCTGCTTCGCACTGCGCAACGCTTTTTATCGGAAAAGCATCTGTTGCGGGGCACAAAACCGTTTTAAATTTATGCTAATGATCAACCGCACAGGTCGAATTTTATTCCCTGAGGGTACCTATAGGTAAGATATAAAGGTTGGAGTTAATGGAATTAGTTGTTGCCGTTTCTCTTGACGATCGGCAGGTAGATCCGGTAAGTCACGCCGGCAGCCTGGACGTTGACGTTCAACGGGGTGGCGGTGTTGTTGGCTGAATAGGGGTCCGTGATGCCGTTGTTGGGTGCAGCCGTGGCGGTCATGGTGACGGGTCCGGTGTAAGACGAATTGACGTTGAGGGTGAACGGCAGGACCGTGGTAATGCCGGTGGTCAGCGTGACGGCTGCGCAGGTGATCTGGCCGAGGGTGAGATTGGCGGTGCAGCCGGCGGGTACGGTGGCGCTGGTGATGGCGGTGGTGGGGGCCCAGCCGGCGGTGACCGTGGCGGTGATCGGCGAGAGCGGGCCGGCGTTGGTCAGGCTCAGCTGGTAGGTGAAGGGAGCGCCGGCGGTGAGATTGCCGGTGACCGGGCGGGTCTGGACGATGCTCAGATCGGCTTCGGTAATGGCCTGAGCCAGCCGGACCTGATCAATGGTGAGGTTGCCGCTGCCGGCGGGGAGTTTGAGTCCGTAGCCCCAGATCGCGTTGCGGTTGAAGCCGTCGTTGGGGGCGCCGGCCGGTTGAACGGCGCTGCGGGTGAAACCGGAGAAAGGCAGGGTAATGCGCTTCCAGCCGGTGAAGTTGTCGACGAAGCTGTTTTCAAAGCGTTCGGCGGTGCTGGGGGCCTGATAGACCCGGACGTAATCGATGGTGGTTTTCTGCGGGAAGGTGGCATCGGCACCGACCGCGCCGCCGAAGTTGCCGCCGATGGCGGTGTTCAGCAGCAGGAAGAAGGGATGGTCGTAGACCCACTGATTGGGAGCCACGTTGGCAGGTGTGGCATTGTGGTAATTGATGCCGTCGACATACCAGTGGATCTCGGCCGGCGTCCATTCGACGGCGAAGGTGTGGTAACTGGTATAGACATTGGCCGGGGCGAAGTCGTAGATATTGCCGTAGCCGTTGCCGCCGGAGTAGCCGGGGCCGTGGAGGGTGCCGAAGATCCGGGTGGGCTGGCGACCGACGAATTCCATGATGTCGATTTCACCGCACATCGGCCAATCGACCTGATCGATGTTGGTGCCGAGGGCCCAGAAGGCGGGCCAGATGCCGCTGCCGTAGGGGACCTGGATGCGGCTTTCGATGCGGCCGTAGGAGAATTCGGCTTTGTGCCAGGTGAGCAGGCGGGCCGAGGTGTACTGGCAGGGGCCGTAGTAGCAGAGGAGGTCGGTGGTTGCGGTATTGATCTTGGTGGTGGTGATAATCAGATTGCCGGTGCCGTCGGTGGCGGCGTTGTCGGTGCTGTCGGTGTAGAACTCGAGTTCGCTGTTGCCCCATCCGGAGTTCTTGTTCAGCGTGCCGTCGCCGATTTCGGCCGTCCAGATGTTGGGATTGGGGGCGGTGCCGGCGGGGGTATTGAATTCATCACTCCAGGCCAGGGTCCAGCTGGCGGGATTGGTGACGGTTACGGCGGACTGGTTGTCCTGGACTTCGACGGTGATGGTTTTGCCGCTGTTGGTGCCGTAGACCCACAGGCTCAGACCCTGGTAGGTGCTCCAGTTCTGGGCGGTGGGATAGGTGCGGCTGAAGCCCGTGGTTTGGGTGAGCGGGCCGTAGTTGATATTGAGGATCTTTTCGTAGGCGCCCTGGGAGGGGAGGGCCTGCGCCGTGCCGGAGGCTACTTCGCTGACCGTGAAGGTGATGTTCGAGGGGGTCGAGAAGGGATGATAGCCCTCAAAGTCGTCGAGCAGCGCGGAGTCGGCGCTTTCGTTATCGATAATTTCCAGAGCGGCCAGGCGTTGGAAGGCCAGCGTGGCGCTCATGGGATTCTTGAGTTGCAGCATCAGCCTTTCGGTGCCTTCGTACTTGATGTCGTCGCTCGTCGGGACCGTGAAGGTGACCAGGTCGGCGCCGGCCGGGAAGACCAGAGTGCCGCTGACGGGGGTGAAATCGCGGCCGGGGGTGGCGTAGCTTTCGGCCGTTTGGTAGTTGATGGTGAGCGGCCGGGCCACGGTCATGTTGACCGTCGCGGTGATGAGGGCCATCTGGCCTTCGGTTACCTTGAAGGTGCCGGCGGTGAAGCCGATCGCGGGGAGGTCGTTGACGTGGTTGTTGCCGTAAAGGGCCACGTTATCGAGATAATAGGTGTTGGTGACGACGAGGCCGCCGAAGGCCCAGCCATGGACCTCGGTGCGGCCGAAGCCGTCATTGGGGGCGCCGTTGCCGATGTCTTTGCGGGCAAAGGAGCTGAAGGGGACGATGAACTTCTGCCAGCCGGTGAAGTTGTCGGGGAAGGAGTAGCTCCAGGTTTCGGCATCGTCGCGGATGGAACCGGGATTGCGGTTGTCCTGGATTTCGAAGAGCAGGGTGGCGCCGGTGTTACGGCCGTACATCCAGAAGGTCACGCCTTCGTAGGTGCTCCAGTCCTGCGGAGTCCAGGTATTGACGGCGAGGTTCTCAAAGTGATGGGTCACGCCGCCCCAGGCCATGATCCGATCGTCGCGCTGGAGGACGATGTTGTTGCCGATCTGGCAGGGGAGGGCCAGGGCGCCCGTCAGGGGCGTGGCCGTGGTGGTGATGCTGACCGAAGAGGCATTGTCGTTCCAGGTGAGGAAGCCGACCGGGATATTGTTGGCATCGACGCCGGCGGGGAGCGCGTTGGATTCAAAGTCGTCGATGACCAGGGAGCGTTCTACCAGCGCCACATCGTCCAGGTAGAAGGTGGTGTTGACGGCCAGGGAGCCGAAGGCCCACCCATGGACGGACGTGAGGGTGAAGCCGTCGTTGGGGGCACCGTTGCCGATGTCTTTGCGGGCAAAGGCACTGAAGGGGACGACGAGATAGCGCCAGCCGGTGAAGTTGTCGGTGAAACCGTAGGTCCAGATCTCGGTGTCGTCCCGGGTGGAGCCGGCGGTGCGGTTGTCCTGAATCTCGAACATCATCGTCGCGCCGGTGTTTCGACCGTACATCCAGAAGCTCACGCCGTTGTAGTGGCTCCAGTTTTGCGGAGTCCAGGTATCGACGGCGACATTTTCAAAGTGATGGGTCATGCCGCCCCAGGCGGCGACATTGCTGGTCATCCGGACGACCGTGTTGGTGACGGTCTGGCCGGGGCGGGCGAGGGGATCGCCGGCCGGGATAGCCGTGGTCGTAATGTTCACCGTAGTGGAAGTGTCGCCCCAGGTGAAGAAGCCGATATCGAGGCCGTTGGCATCTTCGCCGGCCGGGAGCAAACCGTTTTCAAAGTTGTCGACGATCAGGCTGTTCTGAGAGCAGGGATCGGGGTCGCGGGTATCGTTGTCGCGGATGGTGAGGGTGGCCTGACTGACCGTGCCGAGGGTGCCGCTGAGCGGATTGGAGAGATTCAGGAGGACCGTTTCCGCACTTTCGGCGGCGTTGTCTTCCAGGGTCTGGACCGTGGCGGTCTGGACCGTGGTGCCGGCGGGGAAGGCGAAGGTGCCGCTGATGGCGGTGTAGTCGACACCGGCGGTGGCCGTGCCGTTTTGCGAGGCATAGGTCACGGTGACGGGCATGGTGGCAGCGGCATTGAGGGTGGCGGTGATGACCGTGGCAGAGCCTTCATTCACCGTGTATTGGGCGGCCGAGAAGGAGATGCGGGCTTCGGTGGGATGGCCGTAGACCTCGACCTGATCGAGGTAGCTCACTCCGGAAGTGTTGGGATCCAACAGGAGCGAATATCCCCAGATCTTGCCCAGGTTGATCGGGTCGTCGGGGCTGGGGCCGGGGTTGTAGTCGGTGCGGCGGACGAAGCTGGAGAAGGGGAGCTGGAAACGGCGCCAGCCGGAGAAATCGTCGGTGAAGGTATATTGATAGCGATTGGAGGCGCCGCCGGCGTTGGTGCCGTCGGATTTCAGCTCGACGCGGTGAGCGCCGCCGCTGTTGCTGCCGTAGAGCCAGAGGGCGAGGCCGTCATTGCCGGTCCAATCCTGGGAGGCGGCGAAGTCGGTGGTCACACCGGCGTAGCTGCCCGCGGCGACGGTGTAGGTCATGGCGACGACCTGATTGACGGTGGTGTAAGGCTCCGTGGGAAGCGGCCGGCTGTTCAGTTCCATGGTGACCGAAGAACCGGAACCGGCAAAGGGGACGAAGCCGTTGGGAATGCCGGTTTCAAAGGTGTCGATGGTGGTGATTTTGGTGAGGGCGACCTGATCCAGGTAGAGGGTGCCGGTGATGCCGGGGGCCAGCAGGATGGAATAGCCCCACATTTTGGCGAGGTTGAGCGGAGCGCTGGGGGTCGGCCCGGGGGTATAGTCGGTGCGATTGGCGAAGCCGGTGAAGGGCAGGTCGAAGAAGCGCCAGCCGGAGAAGTTATCCGTGTAGGTGTAGACGAAGCGGTTGGAGGCGCCGTCGACGTTGGTGCCTTCGGATTTCAGCTCCACGCGATTGTTCGCGCCGGTGTTGTTGCCGTAGAGCCAGAAGCTGATGCCGGTGTAGCCGGTCCAGTCCTGGGTGGCGGCGAAGTCATGGGTTACGCCGGCGTAGCCGGGAGCGCCGCCCCAGTCGGGGATCGTGATGGCGACCGTGTAGGTGACCGCGGCGACTTTATTGATCGTGGTGTAGGGAACGGTGGGGATAGGGAGATCGTTCGCGTCCAGGGCCATGGTGGTCGAAGAGCCGGAGCCGTTCCAGGAATCGGCGAAAGCGACGAAGCCGGCGGGAATGCCGGTTTCAAAATCGTCGAGGATGGGGAGCGCCGAGGGAGCGCGGCGGCTGGGGGGCTGCGGCGCGGCCTGGACGGAAAGCGTGGTAGGGGTGAAGATGCTGAGGACCAGGCTCAAGGCGAGCAATAGACTGGCCAGACGACGTAAAGAATGATCCATTTGTGAGCCTCCAGAGATTTCAGATTTAGTTTACGTTGCCACCGATTATCAGACAGTAGCAAAGAAAGCCCCGGCAAGGTTGGGAGAGCGCTCCCATCACATTCATTAGCATAAATTAGAAACGGTTTTTTTATTCCCCGCAATCAATGCTTTTCAGGTAAATAACGACGCGCTGGATAGGGGGAGAGAGTTTTTTTGTTTGTATTTTCGCGCGCTTTCTGAAGCGCGCGAAAATACAGGTTTTTTCTCTTTCTCTCCCGTTTTTCGCGCAAAGGGCCCAGAATGAACATTTTCATGGGCAGTCGGGCAGGGCTAAGGGCGTACTGCTGCCGGTATCGAGTCCGTAGCCGAAGGGGAAGAGCGGGGCGTTGCAGCCGGAGGTGGGGAGGTTGGCGAAGTCGAAGGGCAGCTGGGCTACGGTCCGCGGCCAGGAGAAGCTGAGTTTGCCGGTGAAAGGTTGGTCGCCGAAGAGGACATCGGTCATGCCGGCGCCTTCGGTGCCGGGGAGCCAGGCGGCGACGACCGCGTCGGCATCGGGCAGCGCGTCGGTGATGACGAGCGGGCGGCCGGAGATTACCACGAGGACGAGCTTTTTGCTGCGTTCGCGGACGCGGGCGATGAGGTTGAGTTCGGAGGCGATGAGGGCGGGTTTTTCTTTATCGCCCACGCCTTCGGCGTAGGGTCTTTCTCCGACGACCACGATGCCGACATCGGCGATGAGCGGGTTGCCGGCGGCGTCTTTGATCTCATCGAATTTGCCGAAGGGGTGGAACTGGACCTGGGTTTCGGGTGAGACGGCGGCTTTGACGGCGGCGAGGAGGGTGGTTCCGACCGTGGTGTCGCCGCTCTTGCCCTGCCATTCAATGGTCCAGCCGCCGCACTGGGAGCCGATGTCGTCAGCCAGTGCGCCCGCGACAAAGATCGTGGGCGTTTTCTTGTCCAGGGGGAGGGTCTGGTTGTCGTTTTTGAGCAGGACCAGACTTTCGGCGACGGCCTGGCGGGCGAGGGCCCGATGGTCGGCGGAGCCGATGCCGGCCAGGAGGGTTTCGTCGGCGACGGGCCGGCGTTCAAAGAGGCCCATGCGGAATTTGACGAGCAGAATCCGGCGGACGGCGTCGTCGATGCGGGCCTGGGAGATATCGCCTTTGTCGACGGCTTCGGTCACGGTGGTGATGAATTTTTGGTAGTCATAGGGGACCATATTCATATCCACACCGGCGTTGATGCCGGTGACGATGGCCTGGTAGTAATCGGGCGAGATCTGATCGAGGGCCTGCCAGTCGGAGACGACGAAACCGTCGAAGCCGAGCTCGCCCTTGAGGACTTCGGTAATGAGGTAGTGCTGGGCGTGCATCTTCATCCCGCCCCAGCTGGAGAAGGAGACCATTATATTTTGGGCGCCGGCTTTGATCGCGGCTTCGTAGGGGGGCAGGTAGAGCCGGCGCAGGGTTTCTTCATCGCCAGCGGTCACGCCCTGATCGAGTTTGTAGTCGTTGGTCGTGGAGGAGCCCCAGGTGGTTCCGCCGTCGCCGATGTAGTGTTTGGCAGAGGCGATGACGGCTGTGGGAGCGGTCAGATCGTCGCCCTGGAGCCCTTTGATGTAGGCTTCGCCCAGCAGGGTGACGACTTCCGTGTTCTCGCTGTAGGATTCATAAATGCGACCCCAGCGGATATCCTGGGAGACCGCCAGGACGGGAGCGTAATCCCAATAGATATTGGTGGCGGCGACCTCTTCGGCGGTGGCGCGCCCGATTTTCTGGACGAGCTCCGCGTTACGGGTGGCGCCGAGTCCGATGTTGTGGGGGTAGATAGTAGCGCCGTAGAGATTGTTATGGCCGTGGACGGCATCCACCCCGTAGATCATCGGGATTCCCAGGCGGGTGTTCAAGGCGGCCTGCTGGAAATCATTGATCATCTTGACCCAATTTTCGGCCGAATTGCCGGGGGTGGGGTAACCGCCGCCGCCGCTCAACACACCCCCCAGGTAAAAGGTGGTCACATCGGCCGGAGTGAGGACATCCTTTGCGACGAGCGTCATCTGACCGATTTTTTCTTCGAGGGTCATTTGAGCCAGCAGCGCATCAGCGCGGGCGGCCGGGTCGAACTGTGAATCTTTGTAGTCGGGGGTGGGTTGGATGGGGACGCTGGTGCTTTCGGCTGTAGCAGTCGGCGGCGCCACCGTGATTGCCGGAGCCGCCGTAGGCTGTTGACAGGCGCCCAGGAGCAGGCTGAGAATGAGCAAGATCCACAGTCCGGATTTCAAAGAACGCAGAGACATGATAAGATTCCTCCTTTTTTATTTTTCGACGCCGCTGAAGACGACGCCCTGCATGAAGGTGCGCTGCGCCAGGAAGAATACAACGACCGGGAGGACCAAAATGATCAGGGCACCGGCCTGGATCAGGTTGGGCTGCTGACCGTAGAGGGAATTAAATTTCTGAAGGCCTACGGAGAGAGGCCAGAGATCTTCTCGAGAGGAGAGATAGATCAGCGGCGTGAGGAAATCGTTCCAGGCGAAGAAGAAGTGGAAGAGGGAGACGGCCACGACAGCGGGGATGGATTGGGGGAGAATGACCTGGAACATGGTCTGCAACGGATTCGCGCCGTCGATTTCGGCGGCTTCATCCATTTCCCGGGGAATTTGTAAGAAATATTGGCGCATTAAGAATACATTATAGGCGTTTGCAAAAAAATGCGGCACGATCAAAGGCAGGAAAGTATTGGTCCAGCCGATTTTGGAGTAGAGGATATAGGTGGGGATGAGCGTGGCCTGGGTGGGGATGATGATCGAGGCCATCAAGACCATGAAGAGGAATTTCTTGCCCCGGAATTCAAAACGGGCGAAGCCGTAGGCGACAAAGATGGAAGAGCCGACGGCGCCAAGGGTGCCGAGGCCGGCAATGATCAGCGTATTGCGGAAGAGCCGGAGGCAATCCAGTTCGGTCCAGGCGGTGACGAAGTTGCTCCATTGGGGATCGGCGGCGTAGGCCTGTTCGAGCGTGCGCCAGTTGCCCTGCCATTCGATGGGGGCGGCGGTGGGATTGGCGGGATCGATGAACTGGGTAGCATTGCGGCCTTTTTTCAAGGCGGCGAGTTCGCGGACCCCGTTATCGGTCGGGACGCGGTAGATGGGCAGTTCTTTGCCTTCGTATTCAAAGGTGCGAGGCGAGTAAGGCCAGTATTTGGGGGCATTGGGATCGCTCATCTGGGAGTCGCTTTTGATAGCGGTGGTGATCAGATAGCCCAGCGGAGCCAGGAAGACGATCAAAATGAAGGTGGCGATACTGGTCACGAGGATGCGGTTCAGCAGATCCAACTGGCGGTGGGAGGTGGTTTTCATTTAGTTCTTTCCTTCCCCGGCGTAATAGACCCACCGATTGGAGGTATTGAAAAGGAAGATGGTCAGGGCGAGGACGATCAGGAAGAGCACCCAGGCGAGGGCGGAGGCATAGCCCATGAGATTGTAGGTGAAGGCGTTTTTGAAGAGATAGAGATTGTAGAAGAGGGTGGTGTCGGCCGGGCCGCCGGTACCGTTTTTGAGGACGTAGGCCAGGTCGAAATATTTAAAGGCGCCGATGAGCATCAGCGTGAGGTTATAGAAGATTACCGGAGAGATCATCGGGAGCGTAATGTGCCAGAAGCGCTGGAAATTGTTGGCGCCGTCGAGTTCAGCGGCTTCGTAAAGTTCATTGGGGACGCCCTGCATGCCGGCCATGAGCGTGAGCATCAGATTGCCGACGCCCCAGAGGCCAATCAGCACGAGAGCGGGGTAGATCCAGCCGGGGGAGTTCAACCAGTCGGGGGCGGGGAGGCCGACGCCCTTCAGGCCGAGGTTGACCCAGCCGGTCTGGGTATTCATCACACCGGCCCAGATGATCCCGCCGGCGACGATGGGGATCATTGACGGCATGTAGAAGAGCGTGCGGAAGATAAAGTTGCCGACCAGATATTTGGAATTCATCAAATAGGCCAGGCTCAGGCCGAAGATAAAAGTAACCGGGATGGCCAGGACGGCATATCTCAGCGTGACGAGGAAGGAGTTGCCGACTTTGGCATCCTGAACCAGGGTGATATAGTTTTGAATGCCGACGAACTGCGTTTTGCCAGGATCGACGGGATTGTAATTCGTAAAAGAAAAAACCAGGGTGGCGACAATTGGAATGAAGGTGAAGGCCAGGAATCCAATCATCCAGGGAGAGATGAAGAGATAGGCCCAGCGTTCTCGCTGTTTTTCAAGCGGAGAGGTGCGGGCGCGAGTTTGAGATTTTTGATTGACTGCGGGTAAAGTCTGATCAACAGCACTCATGGATTTCCTCCTGAAAAGCAAGGTTGCTTTTATCGGTTGGTTTGCGCGCTGAAAGCGCGCAAACCAACCGATCCTGTCGAATTAAGTTCTGTTTCCTTGCCTGGACAATTACTTGTCGGTTTCTTTGAAGATCAAATCCAGGTCTTTGATCAGCGTGTCGATTTCTTTATCCAGATCCAGATCGGGGGTGCTCTGGTAGAGGCTGCCGAAGGTGGTGTAGCGATCGGAGGCCTTCAGGAAGTTGGGCATACCGGACTCGTGGTTCGGGATGTCGGCGTAGGAGAGGGCGTCCACAAAGACGTTGAGATCGGCTTCGGGGAATTTCTCAGCCATGGAAGCCAGGGCCTTGTCTTGCAGGCTGGCGCGGGCGGGGAAGCCGTTGTAGACCGACAGGAGGTCGGGGGCGAACTCGCCCAACATCAGGCTCAGGACTTCGAAGGCGGCTTCCTTATTCTTGGCGGCCGCCGGGATGACGAAGGTATCGGCGTGCATCTTGGCGGTGAGATTGTCGTTGTAGGAGGGGATAGCGGCGACATCCCAGCTGGTTTCGGCGGCACAGCAGGTGTACCAGGTGTGGATCGGGCTCATGGCGACTTTGCCGGAGCTGAAGGTGTTGCCCTGGGCGAGCAGGTCGCTGTTGACATAGTTGTCATTGGGGATGAAGTGGTACTTCCAGATGCCGTCGTAGTACCAGTGCGCGGCTTCGCGCCAGACTTCGGGCATGGCCGCATTGCCGTCGTCACCGACGAAGCTGGAGGCACCGAAGAAGGTCCACTGGCCGCGGATGTCGGTCCAGAGCGGGTGATAGCCGAACTGCTGAATGTTTTCGGGATCGAACTCTTTGTCGTTGGGCGTATTGCCGTCGGCATCGACGGTCAGCTCAATGGCCAGTTCCTGCAACTTTTCGTAGGTCCATTCGTCGCCGTCGGCGTAGGGCGCACCCCATTCGTGGGGGGGATATTCCAGGCCGGCTTCGTCGAAGAGGTCTTTGTTATACCAGAGGGCGGAAGGATAGACGGCGAAGGGCAGGCCGACCTGACCCTGATTCTCGAACTGGTAGAATTTGACCAGGGTGGGATTGAAATCTTCGAGGTCGTAGTTATATTTTTCGATGTAGGGCGTCAGGTCCAACCAGGCGCCTTCAAAGCTATAGATACCGCGGACGCCGACGGGGCCCACGATATCGGGGGCATCGCCGGAGGCGATTTGGGTCTTCAAGACATCATAAGCGGTCGTATTCTGGACGACATCGAGGACCAGATGATAGCGATCGCCGTATTTTTCATTGAACAGAGCCACGAAGGCTTCTTCTTTTTCGACTTCTTCGGTATTGCCACCGGCGCCGAGGCCGATGAACCAGCGGATT
This sequence comes from uncultured Anaerolineales bacterium, assembly GCA_964501335.1. Classification (GTDB taxonomy): domain Bacteria; phylum Chloroflexota; class Anaerolineae; order B4-G1; family SLSP01; genus CAZCTC01. Next base: position 39,546 of record CAZCTC010000007.1, read on the forward strand.
TCAACTGCATTGGGGTTGGTGGAAGGTTCTTCCGTCGCGGCCGGAGCTTCTTCGGTTGCCGCTACTTCTTCTGTAGCGACCGGTTGTTCTTCAGTCGGGGCCGCCGTGGGAGCGGCCGTCGGGGCACCACAGGCAGAGAGGAGCATCGAGAAGATCATGAGCATGCTCAGTACAACAGACAACTTCTTAGCCATCGCATTTCTCCTTAAAGATTCAAATGATTGAATTGGGGTAAAACGTATCACGGCATTTTAGAAAATTGATTGAATTGAGTTCTGTTGAATGAAAAGCCAGGCCTCCTTTCTGATGATAGTAATTCCGGTAATTTAAGTTGTTCCTTCGATAAATCCAGATCAATATTCAGGATTCTCTGCATATCAGGATTAGTAGCCAGTAGCCAGTAGCCAGTAGCCAGCGGATTCCCTGCGAATTTGGGCCTGTAAGGCAAGGATTTATCCTGTTTGTTATTTATCGGATACTGTCTGTGTAAGGATGGTATGCAGAAAATCGCCCGTCACCGATAAATATTTTTCTTCGAGCGGTTGAAACCTTTGGTACGACGACGACACTTTTATGGAAGCGCTTCCAGTTTTTTGAAGGCAAGAATTGGAAGCGCTTCCAATTCTTGGGAAAGAAAAAGCTAATGAAATCCGCAGGATTGGCGGATGACGAGTTCCGTATTCAGGATGACCTGTTGCGGCGTGGGGGTGCGGTTTTCCATCACCTCGAGCAAGACTTCTACGGCTTTAATGCCGAGGCGGCGGATTGGTTGGCGGACCGTGGTCAGCGCGGGTTCAGCCATGGTCGCGGGAGGGAGATCGTCGAAACTGACCATAGCGATATCGCCAGGGACAGCGAGTCCGGCCTGACGGATAGCGCGGAGGGCGCCGAGGGCCATGGTGTCGGAGGCGACAAAGATGGCGTCAGGACGGAAGGGCAGAATGCGTTGCATGGCATAGAAGCCCGACATTTCGGAGAAATCGCCTTCGACGATCATGGCCGGATTGGTAGTAATATCCCGGCTTTGGAGCGCTTTGAGGTAGCCATGATAGCGGTCCATTCCGGCGGTGGTATTGAGGGGGCCGGTGATGGAGGCGATGCGCTTATAGCCGAGGTGCAGCAGGTGCATCACGATATTAAAGGCAGCGGCTTCGTTGTCGATGTCGACGTAATTGACTTCAATGGGGTCCATCACCCGGCCGGCCACCACGAAGGGGATATCGAGTTTGGAAAGCGAGGCGACGAAGGTGTCATCGGCGTCGCCGGCCTGGACGATCAAACCGTCGAAGAGGCCGCCGAAGGCGATGCGGTTGAGCATTTTGGCTTCGTCGGCGTGGGTTTTGAGCAAAAAGAGGGAAAGGATGTAATCGTACTGGTTACAGCCATGGGCGACGCCCTGAGCCAGACGGGGAAAATAGGGATCGGTGAAGAAATCTTCGGTGCTGCGCGGGAGGACGAGTCCGATGATGCCGGAGCGTTGGGAAGCGAGGGAACGGGCGACGGGATTGGGGTGATAGTCGGTTTCGGCGATGACCTGGAGAACGCGGTCCCGGACTTCGGGCCGTACGTGGGGTTGATTGTTCAGCACCCGCGAGGCCGTGGTACGGGAGACCTGGGCACGTTCAGCAATTTCATCGAGCGTTAATTTCTTGGTGTTCATCATTCCCTTGTAATTGGAAGCGCTTCCAAAGCTGTCTATAGTTTACCCAAGATTGGGGGTTTTGTCAAGAGGGTTAGAGCAAGACGCGGTGGGGAATTTCTCAGGAAGCGAATTATTTTGTTAGCTGACTGATAGATTGGGAATAGGTAATCAGGAGGAGTCAATGGTATGCTGATTGTGAGATCCAGAGCGATTTTATGATGATTTAAGGAGGGGATATGAGCGAGGAATCCGTTAATATTTCGGGTATCGGGCTATCGGGTCGGGTGGGAGTGGGCGGAAATCGTAGAGTGTTGATGGCTTTTCTGATTGTGAGTAGTTTGTTGGCAATAGGAGCTTTTGTGCCCTGTCTGGTCAATGTTTTGCTGGTGGGGAAGCTTGATTGGTCATTGTATTCGTGGGGGGCGATTCTGATGACGTGGTTGATTCTGATGCCGTGGTTTCTGCTGGCTCGTTATCGGGCGGCTATTTCCTGGGTGATGGCGGTGTTGACTGTGCCGGCCTATCTTTTTTGGGTAGAAAACCTTACCGCGACCGGGGGAGAGGTTTTGAGATTGGGATTGCCGGCGGCGGTTTGTGGTTTGGCTGCTTTGGGAGGGATTATCTGGGCCTGGTGTTATAGTCGGATGAAGTCGGGGTATGCTTTTGCTTTGACTTTTCTTATTCTTGGCGTGTTGAGTTGGTTGGAGAATATGGTGGCACGACCGTTTTTATTTCCAGATCCTTATGAAGCAATTCGCTCTATGGTAACTTTTTCTCTGTTGGGTATGTTTGTGTTGTCGGGTTTGGCGGCTTTTTTGGTGTATGGGCGTCGGGTGCAGAAGCCTTGATAAGTTTGAAGGATGAAAATGATGGTTGAGGGGGGACCCTTTGTGGGTACCCTTACGAGTGAATATTTTTGGGTAAGGGCGACCTTTATGGTCGCCCTTATGTATGGATTCGCCTTTTTTAGTCGACGGCGGGGGCAGTTTTGAGGTTTTGGGCGCCGGCGAGTGAGGTGGCCAATGTGTAGAGACCTAACAAGAGCGTGAAGATCACAACCATGTAGATCGGGATGATTTCCAGGGAGAATTGTCGGGCGAGGACGCCGGCGAGCCCTGAGACGACGGCGGCCCCGATGGAGGCGGCGCTGATCTGGATGCCGATGGTGTTGGCGGCGTAGCGAGGGCCGACGCGATCACTGGTGCCGGAGACGAGGCCGGGGAAGATGGGGGCGATGGCGAATCCAATGAGGGCGACGCCGATCAGGCTGGCGAAGCTGAAGGGATTCCACCAGAGCAGGAGTGCTCCGGCTAAAGCGCCGGAAAAGCTGCCGATGAGCAGGGTGTTCAGGCCGACGCGTTTGGTATAGAATCCGGCCAGGAAACGGCCGAGGGTGAAGGTGGCCCAATAACTGGCAGCCCAGAAGCCGGCGATTTCGCCCGGAACGTTTCGGGCTTCGGTCAGGAGTGAATAGGTCCAGCTGCCCAGGGTCGCTTCGGCGCCGGTGTAGAGGGCGAAGATCAGGATGCTGAGCCAGACCAGCGGCCGGGCGAGGGTTTCTCGATAAGAGGTTTTATAATCCGTCAGCCGGCGTTCCGGTTTGGCCTGGGGATCTTCTTTGATTTTCCACATAGGGAGGGTGATGACAAAGCTGGCGGCGAGGGCGATTTGGGCCAGACCGACAACGATGTAGCCGAGACGCCAGGTGTTGAAGAGGTTAAGGCCGGCGGTCATGATGACGGGGCCGAGGGTGACGCCGATGCCGTAGCTGGCATGCAGCCATTGCATCAGTTTTTCTTCAAAGTTGGCGGCGACGTAGGTGTTGATGCCGGCATCGATCGCGCCGGCGCCGAGGCCGGAGAAGAAGCCGAGGGCGACCATCGTCCACCAGTTGGGAACGAGGGTGTAGCCGATGAGGGCGCTGCTGGTGAGGGCGCAGCTGGCGGCGAGCAATTTGCCGACGCCCAGGCGGCTGAGGATGCGGCCGCTGAGCGCACTGGAAAGGAAGTAACCGGAAGTGCCAAGGATGAACATCATGCCCAGGGCATCCAGGGGTTGGGAGAAGTCGGCGCGGATGGAGGGCCAGGCGACGCCCAGGAGTCCATCGGGCAGGCCAAGAGAGATGAAGGCGATGTAGATCAGGATGATCAATCCGATTCCGACCTGAGGGGCCTTTTTAGTAGCGGTTTTCATAAGTTGTTGACTCGATTCTCTGGCTGTATGAGCCAGAACAGAGGATGGAGGCTTTCCGTAAGGGGTCGGCCCGGTGAATTATACCATAAAGGGGAACTTCTGTTGTTAAGCGGACGTTAGAAGTCAGTAGAGTGTTTGTATAGCGTCCCGCAAATGACTTCTTTGAGTTAGATGCGACGCGCAGGATGGGGAGAGAGAGTTGTTTTTGTTCATTTTTCGGCGGCTTCAGAAAGCCGCCGAAAAATGGGCTTTTTCTATTGTTCAGGTTGCACAAAACTTTTAAGGAGGATGCCCCATGAAGAAGTCGGTGGTTGGTAAGGTGGTTTCGGCGATGGTGGGTCTGGCGATGCTGGCGGGATGTACCGGTCCGGCCGTCAATAACGGCGGTGCTACTGAGGCGAAATCGGATGCGGCACGGATTACGGCCCCCTCTGTGCCGGCGGAAGATCTGGCTGAATTGACGGCCGGCAATCGGGCTTTTGGGATGGATCTTTATCAGCAGTTGCGGGTCGAGCAGGAGGGGAATTTATTTTTCTCGCCGCACAGCATTTCGATTGCCCTGGCGATGACCTATGCGGGGGCTAAGGGGCAGACCGCCGAGGAGATGGCGGATGTGCTCAATTTTACATTGCCGGCTGAGAAGCTCCATCCGGCGTTCAATGCGTTGGATCTGGCTTTACAACCGGGCGAGGTGAGTGAGGAGGAGCAGCCGTTAGTGTTGGAGGGGGCCAATGCGTTGTGGGGACAGAAGGGTTTACCTTTCCGTCCGGCATTTCTGGATCTGCTGGCGCAGAATTATGGAGCGGGGATGCGGCTGGTGGATTTCGTAAATGCGCCCGAGCCGGCCCGGCTGGCGATCAATCAATGGGTCAGCGATCAGACGCGGACGAAGATCAAGGATTTGTTGAAAGAGGGGACAGTTGACGGCAGCACCAGGTTGGTGCTGGTCAATGCGATCTATTTCAAGGGGGGCTGGCGTTATACCTTCAATAAAGATGCGACGAGCGAGGTTCCCTTTACCCGGTTGGATGGGAGTCAGGTCGATGTGCCGATGATGTATTGGTCCGAAGCCGATCATGTGCTGTATAAACAGGGCGAAGGGTATCAATCGGTAGAGTTGCCCTATGAAGGCGGGAATGCCGTTATGACGATTTTTGTCCCGGATGCGGGGCAGTTTGAGGCATTTGAGTCGAGCCTGACGGCGGAGCGGTTGGATGTGTTGCTGGGGGAGATGGAGTCCCAACTCGTCATGCTTTCCATGCCGAAATTTCGCAATGAGAGTGGGTTTGAGCTGTCGACTGTTTTAATAGAGATGGGAATGCCGACGGCGTTCTCCGGAGGGGCCGATTTTTCGGGGATGACCGAAGGGAATGGTTTGATGATCGGGGCGGTGATCCATAAGGCCTTTGTGGAGGTGAATGAAACGGGGACGGAGGCGGCGGCGGCGACGGCGGTGTTGATGACGGAGACGGCCCTTCAGATGGATGATCCGATTCCGTTGACGATCGATCGGCCGTTTATCTATCTGATCCGTGACCGGCAGACGGGAGAGGTGCTGTTTGTAGGAAGGATGGTGGATCCGCAATAGGTTGCGGGAGTGGAAGACATGGAAGAGCGGAAGAATGGAAGAGATTGGAAAAGAAAATCTCATTTTTGCGGCGGCTTTCCGAAGCCGCCGCAAAAATGAATAAAAATAACTCTCTCTGCCCGCTCCGCACCGCGCGTCGTTTAGAGTGGAAGAATGGAAGATTGTTAGATAATTGAAGTGGGTAGTTTTTTGGGGGAATGGAAGCGGGAAGACCTCGCGTGCTTATCCAATGAGCATGCGAGGTTTTGTTTTGGGGAAATTTGAATCCTTTTTCGGCGCCTTGCGTTATAGCTTTTATAGGCAGTTCAGGTTACTATCGCGATAAGTATAGAGTAGACAGTAGACAGCGGATTTTCAGCCATTTGAGTCGGTTAGGTAAATGTTTTTATTGTCCATTGTCTACTTATTGTAGTTCATGTGAGGTCATGTTGAATGAAACCAGATGACGCTGAGTTGGTGAGGCGGGTGCAGCGAGGGGATGGTGAGGCGATGGGTTTGATTTACGATCGCTATCACGAAGCTATTTATCGTTATCTCTGGCTGCGCCTTCAGGATACCTGGGCGGCGGAAGATTTGACCGGAGATATTTTTATGCGAGCGGTGGCGGCGATTCACGATTATCAGGCCCGAGAGGTTCCTTTTCAAGCGTGGTTATATCGTTTGGCTCACAACCGGTTGGTGGATTATTATCGCCGGGAAAGTGGCCGGAATCTGGTGCCCCTGGAGATTGCAGAGGAGGTACTTATGGCTGATCCGGAAGCCGGGAATGGGGGGCGGGATGTGCTGGCGGTGGATCAGGTGCGGACAGCCCTGGCGCGACTTGATCCGATCCAGCGCGAGGTTTTGGTGATGCGGTTTTTGTTGGGGCTGCCGTTACGTGAGGTGGCTCTGGCATTGGATAAGACAACCGCTGCGATTAAATCTTTGCAACATCGCGGCTTACAGGCGTTAAGGGCGGCGTTGGGACAGGAGTGAAAGATGGAGGATCTTGAGGCGGATCGATTGCAGGTGCGATTGGAGCGGCTGGAGTCGGGCGAGCCGTTGGAACGGTGTCTGGCGGAATTGTCGGAGGAAGAGCAGGCTTTGTTGCGGCTGGCATTTCGATTGCGCCAGGTTGAGTGGCCTGTGCGCGATCAAAAACGGGTTGCTGGACAGCGGGCGGCCCTTGTCAATCAGGTAGAACGGGAGGCAAGTAAGATGGAAAAGATTTCTTCCAGAACGAGGGAACGGCTGCGGATCTGGTTGGTGCCGGCTGCTTTTGCGGCGGTGGCGGGGTTGATTGTTTTGTTGGTGATTTTCTGGGGCGGTGGGATGGGGCGGGTTCCGGGCGAAAAGGGAACGCCGGCGCCTGTGGTTGAGGCTACGCCGGCCTATCAGGTGTGGCTGCCGTTAATTGCGGCGGCTCAGCCTCCGTCTCCGGATCGGGCCCGGCTGTTGGATGTGCGGGGATGGGTGGAAGTTTTTCGGGAGGGAAGCTGGCAGCGGGTGATCGTCAATGGAAGCGTTGTTTCCGGGGAGAAGATCAGGACCGGGACGCTTTCGGGGGCGACTTTGGGATTGTACGACGGCGGCCGGATCGAGCTGGGAGCTGAGGCGGAGCTGGATCTGAAGATTCTGGAGGCCCGGACCGGGGGCGAGCCGCGAGTTGTTCAATTGGTGCAGGTGCGGGGGCAAAGCCGACATGAGGTAGCTCATGCAACTGCGGCCGGTTCAGAATATCGGGTCGATGCGGCCGGGGCATCGGGGACGGCGAAGGGGACGGTTTTCGGTGTTGATGTTGAGGCTGACGGCGCTTCCCGTTTCTGGGTCGATGAGGGGAAGGTCGAGGTCAGCGGGGCCGGGCGCAGTGTGATGGTGGAAGCTGGCAAGTTGTCGGTTGTTGCGCCTGAGGCGATCCCGTCGGATCCGGTTTTTCGGGTTTCCGGGGAAGGGACGGTGGAGGCTGTGGGAGCGAGCTGGACAATTGCCGGACAGGTATTTCAAGTTTATACCGGTACTGAGATCGTTGGCGATCCCATCGTGGGGGATTGGGTATCGGTCGAGGGGTATTTGCGGGCGGATAATACCCGGGTGGCAGAGCGGATTGTATTGTTGCGTCGTTCTCAGGCCAATCGGTTCAGTTTGACGGGAATTCTTGAAGCGCGTTCCGGGACTCTCTGGACCGTGGCCGGGCAGTCGATTTCAGTCACCGCCCAGACCGAATTGATCGGCGCGGCCCAGGTTAATGATACGGTGCGGGTCGAAGGGTTGATCTTGCCGGGAGGGACGCTTCAGGCTGAGCGGGTGGAGCTGATTACGGAAACGCTGGGATTGCCGTTTGATTTTACCGGCGTGGTGGAATCCATGGCGGCCGACCAATGGATTATTTCGGGGGTGACCGTTCAGATCGTTACCGACACAGCCGTGACGGAAGGGCTGGCCGTCGGGGATGTGGTGCGGGCCCGTGGCTTGATTCAATCCAATGGGGCCTGGGTGGCTGCTTCCATTGTGCCGGCTTTGCCGGAAGAGCAGTCCTTTGAGATTACGGGGCAGATTTTGACCATGGAGCCCTGGAATGTGGGCGGCTTCAGCTTTGAAACGCGGGAGTGGACCGACATTGCGGTTGGATTGGAGAGCGGCGATCGGGTGCGGGTGCGGGGGTGGATTACTGAAGATGGAACCCGCGTGGCTTTTTCCATTGAGAAGCTGGACGAAGAGGAGCGGACGATTATTTTGATCGGTACCGTTGAGAGCCGGGAACCGTGGGTGGTGAGCGGGATTTCACTGGTTGTGGATGGGAAAACCGAGATTGCCGATGGAATTGTCGTGGGCATGCTGGTGCGTGTGGAGGCCCGGTTGTTACTGGACGGCAGCTGGCAGGCGATCAGCATTCGTCCGCTTGCGACTCAGGGGTGTCTGACGCTCAATGCCGTGGTGGTGAGTGTGAGCGGCGATCAATTACGGGTGGTCGATTGGCCGGCATTGCCGTTGGATGAGGATACCGAAATTGAGGGAGATTTGAGGCCCAACAGTGTGGTTCAGTTGAGGGTTTGCTTTGTAGGGAATCGCATGTACCTTGTGAGTATCCTTATTATTGAAGCAGCTCAGCCTCCGATTGTCACACCGCCGGCAAATGGTGGGGAAGGGGGGGGCAGTGTAACGATTTGTCATAAACCCGGTAAGAATCAGCAGACGATGACCGTGCCGCAGTCCGCGCTGAAGGGACATCTGGGGCACGGTGACACTCTGGGCGGGTGTCCTTAAAGGAGGAGCGGATGGAACAGGTTACACGGCGATGGGTCTGGGGAAGGTTGGGGAGCGCAGTGTTGGGCGCTTTGATTATGCTGGCGTTTTGGGTGGGGAGTGGGGGGAATTGGGTCGTTGCCGGCCCGATTCCTCCGCCGACCGGCTATCCCAAACTGAGTCTTTCGATCAAGAGTGTGACGCCGACTCTGACTTCGGTGGGAGAATCGGTGTTGACTTATACGATTGAGATCCGCAATACGGGCGGGTACACGGCTGAAAATGTGCGTCTGACGGATATCGTGCCGACGGGGACCGTTTATCGCGGCGATGTGTGGTCCAGTGCGGCGCCTACGCCCACGGTGGTGAGTGGAGTAATTTCCTGGACGGGGCGCGTCGGATTTGACGCGGTGGTATGGGTCCGTTTCAGCGTCAGTACGACGGCGGCACTTTCCGGGGTCGTGCGGAATACGGCGATGATCAGTCAGGCGGCTTTGTCTCAGACTGTATGGGTGACCGCGGAGTCGCGGCTGGCCGACGGGCCGGTTTTCTCTTTGACGAAAGCGGCGGCGCCGGATCGACCGGGAGCCAATCAGCCGCTCTACTATACGCTTACGTTGGTAAATCTGGGGCAACCGGCCGTGGATTTGCCTATCACGGTCAGCGATGCGGTGCCGTCGAATACCGTGCTGCGGGATATCGGCATGGGAGGGGCGACCGATTCCTTGAGCCGGATGGTGACCTGGACCCGACGAATTACGTTGGCGACGGGAGCTTCCATGCCGCTGACCTTCAGTGTGCGGATCGGGGATGTTCCCAGCGGCACCGTGGTAACCAATGCGCTCTATCAGGTGGCGGCTCCGCCGGCACCGTTGGTTACGGGGACGCCTCACACAGTTACCGTGATCGATCCCATTCTGGTGGTGGCGAAGACCGTTTTCCCCGATCCGGTGGGCTCCAATCGAGAGGCCACCTATACCATTTCGGTTTTCAATCGCGGTTCGGTGGCGACGGGGCTGGTCATTACGGATCAATTGCCGGGCTGGACGGATTACCGGCGCGGCGGGGTCCTGAATGGAAATGTTGTTTCCTGGACCTTGCCGTTGTTGGAGCCGGATGCCCGTGCTCAATTGACCTATACTGTTTACATCAGTGATGTATTTGAGGTGGCGGCGGTTAACGATCGTTATGGTGCCTGTTGTGATCAGGGGGTGTGTGCGGTCGGTCAACCGCTGACTAATGTAATTCATGGACCTGTCTTTGACGTTTCGGTGGTGCTTGATCCTATCGCAAAGAAGCCGGGCGGTGGCGGTGGCCCGGTCACGCCGACGCTGGTGGTGCGCAATTTGGGGCCCGGCAATGCTTTAAGTGCAACAGCGTTGTTGCAGTTTGAGCGGATCAGCGTGAGTGCCAATGATCTTTATGCTATCCCGGCAGTAGGGAGTTCTCCGCCGTTCCCATCAGGCGCCTCCTGCGGGGACAGGTGCATTACCTTTGTCTGGGTGGGCGATCTGGCTCTTGGAGATGTAGTTACTTTTACCACTACGGTGCCTCAATCGACGATCGGCGGAGAAGAAGGTGTAGAGTATAAGGCGCGGATAATTATCACCGACAGCCTGTATCAGACGGCTACTTTGCCGTTCAGTGAGACGGCGGTAGGACGGGTAACGCATCTGGCCAATCTCATTCCGGTGAAGGAAGCTCCGGCCATTGCGGGGCGGGGTGAGTTGCTCACTTACACCCTTCGCGTCTGGAACAGCGCTCTGGCGACGGATTCGCCTCCCCTGCCGGTCTTGACGGATACGATTCCCTCCAGCATGACGTTGGTGGCGATCAGCGATGGGGGGGTGAGCCGGACCGTTTCGGGAACGACGATCGTCTCCTGGACTTTGCCGGCGTTGGGGACAGGGGATTCCCTTTCCCGTTGGTTCACGGTCCGTGTGGGCAACGATCTGGTCAGCGGGACGGCTTTGATCAACAAGGACTATCGGGTTTCATGGTATGAAGACGGCGAGACGGGGGTCTATTCCAATACCGGGGAACCGGTGACGACGACCGTGCATGAAGTGGGGTTGGTCGATTCGTACAAAGTGGTCACGCCGGCGATTGTGATGCCGGGCGAGCGGAATGTGTTGACCTATATTTTGCATATTTCCAATACCAGCGGGGTTTCGCTGAGCGGCGTGACCGTGACGGATCAGTTGCCGTGGCAGGTATCCACTTATCAGCGCGACGCGGTGGCGAGTGCCGGTCAACTGGTGAGCGATATCGTCAGTTTGGGGTGGACCGGGGCGGTGAGCCCGTATGCGGAGCAACTGATCACTCTGACGGTTAAGGTCGATCCCTGGTATAAGGGGCCGGTGACCAATACCATGGTAATCAGCCATCCGTTGTTGCTTGCGCCGGTGACCCGGACGGCGACGGCTTATGTCACGGATCAGCCGGTGTTGCAGATTTCCAAGGCGGCTTATCCCGATCCCGCGGTGCGGAATGATCCGTTGGAGTATCGATTGCGGGTGGTCAATTTGGGACAACGGGCTACGGATCTGGTAGTGACCGATGTTGTGCCGCTCTATTCGGCTTATATTCCGGGGAGCGCGACGGGCAATGGACAGATTCTGAGCAATACGCTCAGTTGGAATCTGCCGGAGTTGGGCCCGGGGGCAGAGCAGGAGCTGGCTTTCCGGGTCAGTATCAGCGGCGGCCTGGAGTTGGTCAATGCGCAGTATGGGGTGCGCAGCGCGGAAGGGATTACGGCTACCGGGATCCCGCTGCATACGAAGGTGACCGGAGGTGGGGGAATTTATTTGCCCATCGTGATGCGCAACGGTCGTTAAAGGACTGGATTTATCGAGATAGCAACCTGAGTTAAATATAAAGGATTAGTATTTGGGGCGCGTCCTGACAGGGCGCGCCCCAAATGTTTAATTTTACCGGAAAGGGAGAGCCGGTTTTTTTATTCGTGTAAATTTGACTGAAGGGGCTTATGGATTATGATTTTTCAGTAGATGAAAGATAAGGGAGCAGTCGATGGGGTATTCTTTGCGTTATATTTCGACGGATCCTCGACCAATCACGCTGGATTTGCTGGCGCAGGCGTTGAAAGGGGGCGATCCGCTTTATAAAATTACGGATATTGAAGCGAAGCCGTTTTGTGAGTATGGTACTTTAAAGTACGGTTCGGATCTCTATGGAGATGTGGAGATCAATTGCCGTGGTGCGGCGCTGTTTGCCGAAGAGTTGGAAGAATTAGCGGAAATGTTGGAGGGGGGAGCGGGAGAGGGCAGGCAGACAGTGCGGCAGACGTTGGAAAATGCTACGGTTATGGTAGCTCTCCAGGTGGCGTTTCAGGATCGGCCGTTGGAAATTACTTTTGCGCAGATTGAACCTTTGTGGAAGTGGCTGTTTGATCATCGATCCGGCTTGTTGCAGGTGGAAGCCGAAGGTTATTACGATCGAACGAAATTGATTTTGGAAGCGTAGGCGATCGGCGGTTCGGGAACATTCTTGGGGGGAGGATCTAGTTTTATGTTCGATTGGGATGAAATCCGTGCGGAATTACAACGATTACGAGAACTGGATATCAATTGCCAGGCTTTCGGCGCTCAAAAGCATCATTATCAATCTACCCCGGTATCGGAAGCGCAATTGCAGGTGGTCGAGAAAGAATTAGGCTATTCCCTTCCCCTGGACTATCGGGAATTTTTAAAAGAGATCGGCTATGGCGCCGGGCCGGAATATGGGCTTTATTCTCCGGAACAGGCTTGGGCGGAGACCTGCTGTCTCAATCGAATCAACGGGAATCCCAAAGAAGGAGAATTTTGTCACTGGATGCCCGACGATCGAGGGTATGGGCAGCTTTTTCACTTTCGAGATCTGAAGATCGAGCATGTAGAACTGTTTATTCAAAAACATAAACAGGGGGGATATGAATGCGCGAGTGAGATCGGCCCCTGCATTTTGTGTCTGAATGAAGGTGGGCTGGTTATCCAGACGAGAGGATGTATTTTCTATCATGTTTTGATCTGTGAAGGTGAACTGGCCGGGACGATGTGGGAAGTTGCTTTGGGAGAAGCCGGAGCTGTTCCGCGTGGAGTTTTTTATTATGGGGAGAAGCGAGAATGGGTGTATCGCGCCCGACCTTATACATTTGAAGAATGGTATAAGAACTGGTTGGACTATTGTTCTCGGGAGATCGGTCGAATCCGCGCTGCCGAGGCCGAGGTTCGGGGCCGTAACAATAATAATGTAGAGACGAGAGGTCATTAATGGCTAACCAACCGGCGGTACAGTTAGGCCTGGGGCTGATTGGAATTGGGCGGGCCTGGGGCCATCTGCCGGCTCCGCTTCCTACCGAAACAGAGGCGTTGGAATTTTTGGATTATGCTTTTGAGCTGGGGATTACTTTTTTTGATACGGCGGCTTCCTATGGGTTGAGCGAAGAGCGGGTGGGAAAGTTTTTGCGGCACTTGACCCCGGCGGAGCGGGAAAGGATCACCGTTTCGACTAAATTTGGGGATCATTGGGATGCCGCCACCGGCAGCGCATTTGTCGACCATTCTTATGAGGCGCTGCGGCGCAGTCTGGACCACAGTCTGGAATGTCTGGAACGGGTGGAGCTTTTGCAGTTGCACAAGACCAATCCGCAGGCTTTACAGAGCGAGGCAGTGCAACGGGCTTTCGTTTATGCCCGCGAACAGGGGATCGATCAGTTTGGCGCCAGTGTGAGCGATTTAGAGTCGGCCCGGATAGTCTGTGAGGATAGTTTTTTCTCATCCATTCAGTTTCCTTATCATTTGACTAACCGGACTTTTGAAGCGGTGATTGAGCCGGCTACCCGACAGGGAAAAGAGATCCTGATCAATCGGCCGTTCAATATGGGAGCCTGGCTTTATTCGGAGACGACTCTTTCTGAAGAAGAGAAACGCGTTCAGGCTTATGCTTTTATTTTGCAGCAGAATTTCCGGGGATTTATACTAACCGGAACACGCTCCCCGGTTCATCTTTTAGAAAACTGGCAGGCATTTCAGTCAGCCCGGCAGATAAAGGGGGAGTAATTGGACTATACTTTTTTTGTTAATCTTTAGAAAAGGGAGGGAGCCATGCGTATAGGACTTCAGATTCCGTCGTTTACATGGGCGGGAGGCGCTGAACAGTTGGGGCCGATGCTTAAGCGGATCGGTCAGGCCGCAGAGGCGGCCGGTTTTTCCAGTATCTGGGTGATGGACCACTATTTTCAAATTGAGATGGTGGGCAAGGTTGATGAACCGATGCTGGAAGGGTATGCCGCTTTGAGCTATCTGGCTGCCGTGACGGAACGGGTGCGGTTGGGCACGATGGTGACCGGAGTGATTTATCGCCATCCCGGCGTTTTGATCAAGACCGTGACCACACTGGATGTCCTTTCCGGAGGGCGGGCTTATTTGGGTATTGGTGCAGCGTGGAATCAGCGTGAAGCGGTTGGATTGGGAGTGCCGTTTCCTCCTTTAAAAGAGCGATTCGAACGGCTGGAGGAATGCTTGCAGATCGCTCAACAGATGTGGTCGGGGCGGGTAGAGCCTTATCAGGGCAAACATTATCAATTGACGGAGACTCTTAGCTCTCCGATGCCGCTCAGTCGGCCTCATCCCCCGATTTTGATCGGAGGGGGTGGTGAGCAGAAGACGCTGCGGTTGGTGGCAAAATATGCGGATGCCTGCAATCTCTTTGCCTATGGCGGTTCTGATTTCATTCGGGGAAAACTGGAGGTATTACGCCGTCATTGTGATGAGATCGGTCGTCCTTATGATGAGATCGAGCGTACCTCATTAGGCGGCCTCAATCTGGGGCCAGGAGGAATTTCCGTTCCGCAGGCGATCGAGTTCTGCCGGGATTTGAGTAAGGTCGGCATTCAAGAAGCCATTTTCTCTTTTGCCAATGTGAGCGACATTACTTCTTTGGAGATCATGGGAAAAGAGGTCATCCCGGCCGTCAATGAATTTTAAGGACGGAAGGTCAGGGCAGAGGCGGATATCCCGAAGGATGAAAATTCAACGGTAGTAGACAGCCTGTGGTGCCGGCTCTCTTTACGGATTTGGGAGAAGCTTTCGGCGCTGTTGTGACGGGATGGATTTTATTGTTAATGGTTCGCTGGGGGATTCGCAAAATACGATAACTTCTGAGTTTTTGGCTGGCAGGTCAGGGCGCCGTTTATTTTAACGGCGCCCTTTTGGTTGGAATCTAATTTGTAATATTTTGATATAGCTAACAAAACTCCAACAAAACCCCAACAATTTCCTATCGAATGTATGCTAGACTTAAACTGTTTTCCCCTACTAAATTTTTGCCTCCATCATGTTACATTTGAGATTTTAAGTGTTTTATGCTTATTGGGAGATCAGCCAGGAGATGAGAGCATGGAAAATTTTGATCAGCCAGGCAACCCTTTCTTTTCACGGACCTTTAAACTAAAGAGTCGGTGGTGGAGCGCTGCTTTTGTTTTGATTCTCGTGGTGGCTTTTCTGTCGCTGCTACTGGGAAACTTTCAATCCTTGAAGGCTGCCGGGGGGGAACTTACCGTAGAAATCCTTGCCGGATACAATCTGGTCGTGGATTCCAACGTTCAGGCACCTTCCACCAATGGGCCTTCTGCTGCGACCGTAGCTGCGCGAGTTTGTAATGCCAGTGCTACACCGGTTACGGATGTGAATATCTATATCGGTGATCAGCCCAACAACACGCCCGGGGTTTACCCCGGGCGTGACACTTCTGATCCAGCCTTCATCGCTCAACATCCGCGGTTAAATAGCCCTTACATCTACTTTTTCCGGCATGCCGGCGGGAGTTTGGGGCTTGCCGATGCCAGTCGGCAGGCGGGAACCTTGCAGCCGGGTGAGTGTACTGTCCAATACTGGACATTTACCTATCCTCGCTGTGAAAGCGGCATTGAACCGCCCTGCGGCTCTTTAGATCCAGTCTGGGGCGAGACCAACAGCAATACCGACGATCTCTGGCTCCGGTTTGATGTGTGGGCCAAAGGTACCCAGGGGGGCAGTGCAGTCAGTGCCACCGATTCCTGGACGATGACCATGCGCAATGAAATTTCGGCCATGGCCAACAAAATTCAGCCGAACGGCAATCCTTCGGGGGTGTGGTTTAATACCAATACAGCCAGTGTTAAACCGGGTTCGGTGATTACTACCAACGGTATTCTTTACCGGATTGGCAACGTTGGCGCCGGCTTTGACAATAACGGTGATTTTGTCCCCGATGTCAACTTCTGGGTTCAACCCATCGGCGATACGGGGACATTTGATCCGGGCTGTTTCCGCTTGATCCGCACTTCGGGCCTTATTACGATTGAAGGAGGCTCGCCTCAGGTTTTTACCTTCACCGATCAGCTTTTCTTCAGCCGTCCTCAGGTGCCCAGCGATAATACCAATGTCATCGGTGAAGTTTTCTATACATTCCTGGCGCTGGGTTCCAATTGTGCGGCGGGGCCTTCTCCTTATCAGGAAGCGGCTTCCGGCTATGATAATGAAAAGTTCAATGCCGATTATGGGGCCGGCGGTCCTCCTGTAATTATCAGCGAGCAGGCTGTGGTCGGTATCGATAAATCCAGTTATCCCGACGTACTTCCTTTGGGGAGCATTGTTACCTATACCCTGCCTTTCTGGAATGCCAGCAGTTCCGCTTCCGCCGGTCTGGTCATGTATTCGGGAGCTTACGTCAACAATCCGTTGGTGGTCAGCGATTCGATCCCTGCCGGCACGATTTACAAATCCGGCAGCGCTACTTATACGTTGAATTTTTCTCCCAATAACGCCGCTGTGATTAAGTATTCGACCGATAACGGAGCCAGTTGGACTACAACTGAGCCGGCTACAGGGGTGACGACCCTTCAATGGTGGCTTAACGATCCCCTGCCGCCCTTAGAAACCGGAGTGGTTCATTTTTCTGTTATAGCGCCGTTTACTTATAGCGGACCTCCGATTATTGAAAACTGCGGTAATTTGCAATTTGACGGCGGCCCTTCGGTGGCCTGGGCCTGTGATCCCGTTCAGATTCAGGGAAGTGCCCTTGTCGGCAATGAGACATGGGCGGATCTCAATAACGATGGGGCAGTCAGTGCGGGAGAGTCTTATCTCAACAACATCGGAGTTTCTATCTATTGGGATAAGAACAATAACGGCGTTCTTGATCTGAATGATACTTTCATGATGACCACGACTTCGGGTCTGACGACGTCCGGTTTCTACACGTTTACCAGCATGCCGCCCGGTTCTTATCTGGTCAAGGTCGATCGCAACGATTCCGATCTGCCTGTCGGTTATCGCCTGACGACCAATGAGATTTACCCTGTTACGGTGACGACGACCAATGTTCTGACCGCAGATTTTGGTTTTGCTCCTTCCCTGGGCGTGGTCAAGATGTGCCAGAATGCCTATCAGGGTCGGGATATGGTTTACAACATTCTGGTTCAGAACCTTCGTCCCGGCGGCGGTGAATCGACCGGGGTCAGTCAATGTCGTTACACGGTTTGGTCCAATATTGTTCATCCGGATAAGAATACTTCAATTCCGATCGGCGGTGGACCTGCCAATGCGCAATGGCTCAGTACGGGCAATATCACCGGCGAACCGGACGACAAATATACCAACAGCGCAATGGCAGATAATACCGATCTTGTCGGGCTGAGCGGTTTTAATACGACCCCCAAGCGGGGATCTATTTCGAAAGTCGAGGTGCTGATCGTTCTCAAAGAATCGGCGGAAATGCAGAGTGCCGATGCTTTGGATGTTTCGTTCTACATGACGGATACGGCTCGCGGCACCAAGACTTTCGCCGGGGCCTATTTTACCCAAACGGTAGGACAGCTCTATAACGTTATTACGGATATTACTTCTTTGAATCCCGGCGGCGCTTCGGCCTGGAAATGGGAAAATTTTGCCGGCGATATTTCCGAACTCTCGCTTTCGGCGAACAAGGGCGGCGGTACGACCGGCGATCTGGCTGTGGACGCGGTGGCTTTCCTGGTGACGGTCGATCAGCCCTGTACGGCCCTTTCCATGAATGAAATCATCAGCAATCTGCCGGTGACCGACACTTTTGATCCCAGTCGGGTGCAGTTCGTTTCGGCCAATCCGGCGCCCTCGGCGGTGGATACATCAGCCGGCATTATTACCTGGACCAATGTCGGCCCGCTCTACCCTAACGAAACGCATAATATTCAGGTCACGTTCCGGGCTTTGCAACCGACGACTTCAACCGCCACCGTGATCAACAATGTCGGCGCGACGGGGGCCAGTTTCAGCGACGGCGGATTGACCGGCAATCGTTACGCCACGGCTACCTGTTTGATCACCGCGACCGGGACCATCACCGGCCGGGCCTTCAGCGATCTGGCGACGACGGGGTGGCAGGCGCCGGACGGTTATCAGAGCAACGACTACGGGATTCCCGGCATGACGATGACGCTTTATGCCTGTGTCTGGGACAACGACCTGACCACTCCCATCGATCCCAACACTGATCCCAACTACAACAGTGGTCGGATCTGTACGGCTCAGGCCAACGGTGCCATTAAAGGTACCTGGGCTGTACTTCAGACTTTAACGACTAATGCCACCGGCTTTTACACCTTTACCGGCCTGTTGAACGGTTTCTATTATGTTCAGGCCAATACTGCCATTTTGCCGGGCGGCTTCAGTGAAACTACCGAAGCTTACGATGTTCAATCCACCTCCGGCGGTTTTAACTGTCCGGGATCGGGGAGTAATGCCTGCGATAGTATTTGGGGTAATACGACTTTGAGGCTTGATACTACCAACTTCAATCCGATCAATACGGCCGGCGAGAAGATCCCCAATGTCAATTTCGGTTATTCCATGCCGGCGATGTTGTTCGGTAATGTCTGGAACGATGTGAACGGCAACAGTACCCGGGAAACCGGCGAGCCGGGATTGGATAACGGCACCGCCGGAGTGACGGTGACGTTGTACAACTTCTCTACCGGGGCTGTGGTTTCGACCACGCAGACCGATGCCGCCGGCAATTATAAATTTGTCGGGGTGCCGGCGGGAACCTATACGATCACGGTTAACACGGCTACTTTGCCGGGAACCGGCTGGTCCAGCACTTCGGAAACGGCGCCGTCCGGCGCGGTGACCTCGACGCTGGACAGCCAGATCCAAACGGTGTCTCTGGTCGCCGGTCAGGTCTCGGGTTCTTACAATTTCGGTTATCATCAAACCGGCACCGGCGCCATCGGCGACCGGCTCTATTACGATGTGAACGGCAACGCCATGCAGGATGCCAATGAAGAAGGCATTCCCAACATTACCGTTTATCTTTATGCCGACTTGAACGCGAACGGCACGATCGATATCGGCACGGATGCTGTGGTTATCACGGCGACGACCACGGCGACCGGTTTCTACAAATTCGATTCGCTGGCCCCCGGCAGCTATATTGTATCGGTCGATTCGGCCGATTCGGATTTCCCGGTCCGTTACTATCCTACCCAAGATCCCGACGAGGATGCAGTCGCGGGTACGATTTGTAAGAGCTGTAACAATCAGGGTGTTGTTTCCAATTTGACCACGACTTATACCGACTCGATCGACTTTGGTTATCAACCTTATGGTTTCAATTCCATCGGCGATCTGGTCTGGCGTGATCTGAACGGCGACGGCCTTCAAAACGGGGCTTATGAGACGGGCATTGTCTCTATCACCGTCTGGCTACAGGCCGATTTCAACAACGACGGTGTCTTCACGACGATTTTGACCACGACGACGGCAGCCGACGGCTCTTACCTCTTCAGCAATTTGCCGGACGGCAGCTACCGGGTGGTGGTCAATAATACCGACAGCGATCTGCCGGTCGATGCGCTTGCCAACCGCTATCTCCCCACCACGCCGATTACCACCAGTGTGATTTCTCTTGCTTACATTACACCTACCATGCGCAGCTGGCTGGATGCCGATTTCGGTTTCTCTCCCCCTGCCACGGTCGGCGATTTTATCTGGCAGGACAACAACGGTAACGGCGAGCAGGATGCCGGCGAGCCTGGTATTCCCGGGGTGACGGTCCAGCTCTATCTAAGCGGCACTTCGACGCTGGTTTCTTCGACGACGACCGACGCTTCTGGCGGCTATACCTTTACCAATATCCTCAGCGGCTCCTACTCTGTCGTCGTTGTGACTTCCACCCTGCCGTTCGGTTATTACCAGAGCGGTGACCCCGATGCCACCGGTCCCTGCGTTGACGGTGGGGCTGCTTTTGACGACTGCAATTCGACCAGTTCCTTTAAACTGCGCGCCGGCGGCATGGACCGCACCCGCGACTTCGGCTATCTCCCGCCTCGCGTCATCGGCGATTATGTCTGGCTGGACGCCGATCAGGACGGGATTCAGGATCCAACGGAAGCCCCCATTCCCAGCGTGGTGATTACGCTGACAGACCCCGTTGGCGGGGTTGTCACGACGACGACCGATATCGCCGGCTATTACAGCTTCGGCGCCAATGTCCTTCCCATCAGCGGTAACTATACGGTATCGATCAATCTGGCGACGCTTCCCTTACCCCTGGTGCCTACTTTTGATCGAGACGGAACGCTGGATAATCTGACGGTCGTCCCGGTGACGGTTACGACGGTGGTGACCGATGCCGACTTCGGTTACCGTTACAACGGCCTTTACAATATCAGCGGTACGGTTTTCTACGATCAATTGTCGATCCTGGACGGTTTGACCGAGACCTTCAGGATTACGGATACCGATATCCCCTATTACAGTGTTCCGGTCTACCTTTGGGATCAAAACAATAAGTTGATCGCGACCACGCAGACCGATGCCGCCGGCAATTACACCTTTACTCAACTGTACGGCGGCGGTATTACCTATACCGTTTCGGTCAATGGGACGGCGCCTCAGCTGATTTCACAAAGGCTGACGGCCAGTCCTGATGGTTCTCATACTTATCAGCGGGTGGTCATTCAAACCAGCGATATCACTCGCCTGGACTTCGGTTTCTACCCGGCCGTCAATATTACCAAGTCGGTCGTGCCCACGGGATCGATCGGAGCCGGCACAACGGTGACCTACACGCTGGTGGTTTCCAACAGCCAGAGCACGATAGCCAATGATGTGACGATCACCGACATCATTCCATCCGATATGACGTATGTTGCCGCCAGCCTGACGATGACCCCCACGACGGCAGGAACGGTCGTCGAGCCTTCGGGTATTCCTTTGATGATTACCCTTTCTCCGATTACGGTGGCGGCCAATTCTCTGGTGACGATTACCTATCGGGCGACGGTCAATGCTTCGATTGCTCCGGGCGTCGATGCGATTACCAACACAGCGCATCTTTCGACGACGACGGGAATCACGCACAGCAGTTCGGTCTCCAATCCGATTTCAGCTGCGGATCTGCTCATTACCAAGAGCGATGATCCCGACCCGGTGATGAGCGGCGGCGTCTTGACCTACACGCTGATCTTTACCAATGTCGGAGCTACGGCTGCCAGCGATGTGACGGTTACTGAGGCGCTTCCGCCTGAAGTGACCTACGGCGGCGATGTCAGCCTGCCTTCCGGCATGACACGTTCTTCTACGACACCTCCGACCTGGATCACGCCGACTCTGGAAGCGGGGCAGAGCGGCACGATTGTCTTCACGGTGACGGTCGGCCATCCAGTTACCGGCGCGATTACCAACACGGTAACGATTACTTCGACCTCTCCTGATTCCGTTCCCGGCAACAATCAGGATGTGGAGCCGACTCTGGTCTATATTTCAGGTTTCTCTCTGGATAAGTTGCTGGTCTCAGCCAATCCGGCTTATGTGGGCGATCTGGTGACCTATTCGATCACGATCGTGAACACCGGCACGACGACGCTGGCGACACTGCCGTTGACCGATACCTTCAATGCGACTTACCTGGCTTACAGCAGTGCGACGCCGGCTCCTGATACGACGGCGGCGGGGCAGTTGAACTGGACCAACGTCGGGCCGATCGCGGTCGGTGGACAGGTGGTGTTGACGGTGACTTTTACGGCTTTGATGCCCACGCCTGTGACGACCAACAAGGCCATAGTCGGGGCGACGGACATTTACAGCAATGTCCTCCTGCCGGGATCGGATGCCGAGCCGGTGACGATCGTGACCAGCGGTTATGTGCTGACGAAGACGTTGCTTTCAGCCAATCCGGTCTATGTGGGCGATCTGGTAACCTATTCGGTCACGGTGGCCAACACGGGGACGATCGCCCTGGACTCGGTGCCGCTGACGGATACCTACGATGCGACTTATCTGGGCTACAGCAGCGCGACGCCGGCTCCGGACACGACGGCGGCGGGACAGCTGAACTGGGCCAATATCGGGCCGATCGCGGCCGGCGGGCAGACGGTGGTGACGGTGACCTTCACGGCGCTGGCGCCGGTTTCGCCGACGATCAACACGGCGACGACGGCAGCGACGGATACGCTCGGGACGGCTTTGCCGCCGCAGAGCGATGCTGCGCCGGTATCGATTGTGACCAGCGGTTATCTGTTGACGAAGTCTCTTGCCTCGGCCAGTCCGCCCCGCGTTGGCCACGCGGTACTTCACTCGTTCCCTACACGCAACACGGGGACGATCGCCCTGGACTCGGTGCCGCTGACGGATACCTACGATGCGACTTATCTGGGCTACAGCAGCGCGACGCCGGCTCCGGACACGACGGCGGCGGGACAGCTGAACTGGGCCAATATCGGGCCGATCGCGGCCGGCGGGCAGACGGTGGTGACGGTGACCTTCACGGCGCTGGCGCCGGTTTCGCCGACGATCAACACGGCGACGACGGCAGCGACGGATACGCTCGGGACGGCGTTGCCGCCGCAGAGCGATGCTGCGCCGGTGACGATTGTAGTCAGCGGGTTCACCCTGACGAAGACGCTGGTCTCGGCCAATCCGGCTTACGTGGGCGAACTGGTGACCTATTCGATCACGATCGTGAACACGGGCACGACGACGCTGACAACGGTACCGTTGACGGATACCTTCGACGGGACCTATCTGAGTTACAGCAGCGCAACTCCCGCTCCGGATACGACGGCGGCAGGGCAGTTGAATTGGAACAATGTGGGGCCGATCGCCGCCGGCGGGCAGCGGGTGGTGACGGTGACCTTTACCGCGCTGGCGCCGACGGCCGCGACGACCAACACGGCGACGGCTTCCGCGGTGGACGGCCCCGGCACGGTGCTCCCGCCGCAGAGCGATGAGGCGCCGGTGACGATTGTGGTCAGCGGGTTCACCCTGACGAAGACGCTGGCCTCGGCCAATCCGGCTTACGTCGGCGATCCGGTGACTTTCTCGATTACCATCGTCAACACCGGCACGACGGCTCTGACGACGGTGCCGTTGACCGATACCTTTAATGCAACTTACCTGAGCTACAGCAGTGCGACGCCGGCTCCTGATACGACGGCGGCGGGCCAGCTGAACTGGAACAATGTGGGGCCGATCGCGGTGGGCGGACAGCGGGTGGTGACGGTGACTTTCACCGCACTGGCTCCGATCCCCGTTACCTTGAATACGGCGACGGCTGGGGCTATCGATGGCCCCGGTACGGTGCTGCCGCCTCAGACCGATCAGGCGGCGGTGACGATTATTTCCAGCGGCTTTGTAGTGACGAAGACCCTGCTTTCGGCCAATCCGGTCTACGTTGGTCAGCCGGTGACTTACTCGATCACGGTGGTCAATACCGGAACGACGACGTTGGTGACGGTGCCGTTGACGGATACCTTCGACGGGACCTATCTGAGTTACAGCAGCGCAACTCCCGCTCCGGATACGACGGCGGCGGGACAGTTGAACTGGAACAATGTGGGGCCGATCGCCGCCGGCGGGCAGACGGTGGTGACGGTGACCTTTACCGCGCTGGCACCTGTTTCCCCGACGATTAACACGGCGACGGTCAGTGCTGTGGACGATCAGGGCAAAATCCTTCCGCCGCAGAGCGATTTGGAGCCGGTGTCCATTGTGGCGAGCGGCTATATATTGACCAAGACATTGGTTTCGTCCAGCCCTGTTGCGGTGGGGCAGCCGGTGATCTTCTCGATCATGGTGGTCAATACCGGGACCACCACGTTGACGACGGTGCCGTTAACCGATACCTACGACGCGACCTATCTGGGTTACAGCAGCGCGAATCCGGTTCCGGACACGACGGCGGCGGGGCAGCTGAACTGGACCAACCTCGGGCCGATCACGGCGGGCGGGCAGCGGGTGGTGACGGTGACCTTTACCGCCCTGATGCCGGTCTCTCCCACGCTCAACACGGCGACAACTGCGGCGACCGATACGCTCAGTACGCCGCTGCCGCCCCTGTCTGATAATGCACCAGTGGCGATTGTAGAAAGCGGCTTTGTCCTGACCAAGACGTTGACTTCGGCCAATCCGGTCTACGTGGGGCAGGCGGTAATCTATGAGATCACGGTGGTCAATACCGGAACGACGACGCTGGCGACGGTGCCGCTGACGGATACCTACGACGCAACTTATCTAAGCTACAGCAGCGCCAGTCCGGCTCCGAACACGACGGCGGCGGGGCAGCTGAACTGGACCAATATCGGGCCGCTCGCGGCGGGCGGGCAACGGGTGGTGACGGTGACCTTTACCGCCCTGGCACCGGTCTCCCCGACCCTTAACACGGCGACGGCCGTAGCGACGGATACGAACGGCATCGTGGTGCCGCCGCAAACGGATCAGGAGCCGGTGAGCATTATCGCCAGCGGCTTCGTCCTGACCAAGACGCTGACTTCGGCGAACCCGGTCTATGTGGGCCAGGCGGTAATCTATGAGATCACGGTGGTCAACACGGGGACGACGACCCTGGCGACGGTGCCGCTGACCGATACCTACGATGCGACCTATCTGAGCTACAGCAGTGCGACCCCGGCTCCGGATACGACGGCAGCGGGGCAGCTGAACTGGACCAATATCGGGCCGCTCGCGGCGGGCGGGCAGCGGGTAGTGACGGTGACCTTCACGGCCCTGGCGCTGGTCTCTCCGACGCTCAACACGGCGACGGCAGTGGCGACGGATACCAACGGAACGATGGTGCCCCCGCAGACGGATCAAGAGCCGGTGAGTATCGTTTCCAGCGGTTTTGTGCTGACCAAGACGTTGACTTCGGCGAACCCGGTTTATGTGGGGCAGGCAGTGGTCTACTCGATCACGATTGTGAACACGGGGACGACGACCCTGGCGACGGTGCCGCTGACGGATACCTACGACGCGACTTATCTGAGCTACAGCAGCGCGAACCCGGCTCCGGATACTACGGCGGCGGGTCAGCTGAACTGGACCAATATCGGGTCGATCGCGGCGGGCGGGCAGCGGGTGGTGACGGTAACCTTTACGGCGTTGGCGCCGGTCTCTCCGACCCTTAACACAGCGACCGCCGTAGCGACGGATACGAACGGCACCGTGGTGCCGCCGCAAACGGATCAGGAGCCGGTGAGTATCATCGCCAATGGTTTTGTGTTGACTAAGACGCTGATGTCGGCGAATCCGGTTTATGTGGGGCAGCCGGTGGTCTACTCGATCACGGTGGTCAACACGGGGACGACGACCCTGGTGACGGTGCCGTTGACGGATACCTTTAATGTGACCTATCTGAGTTACAGCAGTGCGACGCCGGCGCCGGATACCACGGCAGCGGGGCAGCTGAACTGGACCAATATCGGGCCGATCGCGGTGGGTGGGCAGCGGGTGGTGACGGTAACCTTTACGGCGCTGGCGCCGGTCTCTCCGACCCTTAACACGGCGACGGCGGTGGCGACGGATACCAACGGGACGATGGTGCCGCCGCAGACCGATCAGGAACCGGTCAGCATCGTCAATAGTGGCTTTATCTTGACCAAGACGCTGACTTCGGCGAACCCGGTCTATGTGGGCCAATCGGTAATCTATGAGATCACGGTGGTCAACACGGGGACGACGACCCTGGCGACGGTGCCGTTGACCGATACCTTTAATGCAACTTACCTGGCTTACAGCAGTGCGACGCCGGCGCCGGATACCACGGCAGCGGGGCTGCTGAACTGGACCAACCTCGGGCCGCTCGCGGCGGGTGGGCAGCGGGTGGTGACGGTGACCTTCACCGCGCTGGCCCCGATACCTGCTACTTTGAATACGGCGACGGCGGTGGCGACGGATACCAACGGGACGGTGGTGCCGCCGCAGACCGATCAAGAGCCGGTGAGCATTATTGCCAGCGGCTTCGTCCTGACCAAGACGCTGACTTCGGCGAACCCGGTCTATGTGGGACAGTCGGTGGTCTATGAGATCACGGTGGTCAACACGGGCACAACGACGCTGGCGACGGTGCCGTTGACCGATACCTTTAATGCGACCTATCTGGGCTATAGCAGTGCGACGCCGGCGCCGGATACGACGGCAGCGGGGCAGCTGAACTGGACCAATATCGGGCCGATCGCGGCGGGCGGGCAGCGGGTGGTGACGGTGACCTTCACCGCCCTGGCTCCGATACCTGCTACTTTGAACACGGCGACGGCGGTGGCGACGGATACGAACGGGACGGTAGTGCCGCCGCAGACCGATCAGGAGCCGGTGAGCATCATCGCCAGCGGTTATGTGCTGACCAAGACCTTGACTTCGGCGAACCCGGTCTATGTGGGCCAATCGGTAATCTATGAGATCACGGTCGTCAACACGGGGACGACGACGCTGGCGACGGTGCCGCTGACGGATACTTACGATGCGACTTATCTGAGTTACGGCAGTGCGAATCCGACCCCGGATACGACGGCGGCGGGGCAGCTGAACTGGACCAATATCGGGCCGATCGCGGCGGGCGGACAGCGGGTGGTGACGGTGACCTTCACCGCGCTGGCCCCGATACCTGCTACTTTGAATACGGCGACGGCGGTGGCGACGGATACCAACGGGACGGTGGTGCCGCCGCAGACCGATCAAGAGCCGGTGAGCATTATTGCCAGCGGCTTCGTCCTGACCAAGACGCTGACTTCGGCGAACCCGGTCTATGTGGGCCAGTCGGTGGTCTACTCGATCACGGTGGTCAATACGGGCACGACGACCCTGGCGACGGTGCCGTTGACCGATACCTACGACGCGACCTATCTGAGTTACAGCAGCGCGAGCCCGGTCCCGGATACGACGGCGGCAGGGCAGCTGAACTGGACCAATATCGGGCCGATCGCGGCGGGCGGGCAGCGGGTGGTGACGGTGACCTTCACCGCGCTGGCCCCGATACCTGCTACTTTGAATACGGCGACGGCGGTAGCGACGGATACGAACGGCACGGTGGTGCCGCCGCAGACCGATCAGGAGCCGGTGAGCATTGTTTCCAGCGGCTTCGTCTTGACCAAGACACTGACTTCGGCCAACCCGGTCTATGTGGGCCAGTCGGTGGTCTATGAGATCACAGTGGTCAACACGGGGACGACGACGCTGGCGACGGTGCCGCTGACGGATACTTACGATGCGACTTATCTGAGTTACGGCAGTGCGAATCCGACCCCGGATACGACGGCGGCGGGGCAGCTGAACTGGACCAATATCGGGCCGATCGCGGCGGGCGGACAGCGGGTGGTGACGGTGACCTTCACGGCGCTGGCGCCGGTCTCTCCGACCCTTAACACGGCAACGACGGTGTCCACGGATACGAACGGCATCGTGGTACCCCCGCAGACCGATCAGGAGCCGGTGACGATCGTTTCCAGCGGCTTCATCCTGACCAAGACACTGACTTCGGCGAATCCGGTCTACGTGGGGCAGGCGGTGGTCTACTCGATCACGGTGGTCAATACGGGCACGACGACCCTGGCGACGGTGCCGTTGACCGATACCTACGACGCGACCTATCTGAGTTACAGCAGCGCGAGCCCGGTCCCGGATACGACGGCGGCAGGGCAGCTGAACTGGACCAATATCGGGCCGATCGCGGCGGGCGGGCAGCGGGTGGTGACGGTGACCTTCACCGCGCTGGCCCCGATACCTGCTACTTTGAATACGGCGACGGCGGTAGCGACGGATACGAACGGCACGGTGGTGCCGCCGCAGACCGATCAGGAGCCGGTGAGCATTATCGCCAGCGGCTTCGTCCTGACCAAGACGCTGACTTCGGCCAACCCGGTCTATGTGGGCCAATCGGTAATCTATGAGATCACGGTGGTCAACACGGGGACGACGACGCTGGCGACGGTGCCGCTGACGGATACCTACGATGCGACCTATCTGAGCTACAGCAGTGCGACCCCGGCGCCGGATACGACGGCGGCAGGGCAGCTGAACTGGACCAATATCGGGCCGATCGCGGCGGGCGGGCAACGGGTGGTGACGGTGACCTTCACCGCGTTGGCGTCGGTTTCCCCGACGCTCAACACGGCGACGGCGGTGGCGACGGATACGAACGGGACGGTGGTGCCGCCGCAGACCGATCAGGAGCCGGTGAGCATCATCGCCAGCGGCTTTGTGCTGACCAAGACGCTGACTTCGGCCAATCCGGTCTATGTGGGCCAGTCGGTAATCTATGAGATCACGGTGGTCAACACGGGGACGACGACCCTGGCGACGGTGCCGTTGACCGATACCTTTAATGCAACTTACCTGGCTTACAGCAGTGCGACGCCGGCGCCGGATACCACGGCAGCGGGGCAGCTGAACTGGACCAACCTCGGGCCGATTGCGGCGGGCGGGCAGCGGGTGGTGACGGTGACCTTTACCGCGCTGGCGCCGGTCTCTCCGACCCTTAACACGGCGACCGTGAGTGCGACGGATACGAACGGGACGGTGGTGCCGCCGCAGACGGATCAGGAGCCGGTGAGCATTGTTTCCAGCGGCTTCGTATTGACCAAGACACTGACTTCGGCGAACCCGGTCTATGTGGGCCAGTCGGTGGTTTACGAGATCACGGTCGTCAACACGGGGACGACGACGCTGGCGACGGTGCCGTTGACGGATACCTACGACGCGACCTATCTGAGTTACAGCAGCGCGACGCCGGCTCCGGATACGACGGCGGCGGGGCAGCTGAACTGGGCCAATATCGGGCCGATCGCGGCGGGCGGGCAGACGGTGGTGACGGTGACCTTCACGGCCCTGGCGCCGGTCTCTCCGACCCTCAATACGGCGACCGCGGTAGCCACGGATACCAACGGGACGGTGGTGCCGCCGCAGACCGATCAGGAGCCGGTGAGCATTATCGCCAGCGGCTTCGTCCTGACCAAGACGCTGACTTCGGCCAACCCGGTCTATGTGGGCCAATCGGTAATCTATGAGATCACGGTGGTCAACACGGGGACGACGACGCTGGCGACGGTGCCGTTGACCGATACCTTTAATGCAACTTACCTGGCTTACAGCAGTGCGACGCCGGCGCCGGATATGACGGCAGCGGGGCAGCTGAACTGGACCAACCTCGGGCCGATCGCGGCGGGCGGGCAGCGGGTGGTGACGGTGACCTTCACCGCCCTGGCCCCGATACCCGCTACTTTGAATACGGCGACGGCGGTGGCGACGGATACCAACGGGACGGTGGTGCCGCCGCAAACGGATCAGGAGCCGGTGAGCATTGTTTCCAGCGGCTTCGTATTGACCAAGACACTGACTTCGGCGAACCCGGTCTATGTGGGACAGTCGGTGGTTTATGAGATCACGGTCGTCAACACGGGGACGACGACCCTGGCGACGGTGCCGCTGACGGATACCTACGATGCGACTTATCTGAGCTACAGCAGTGCGACTCCGGCTCCGGATACGACGGCGGCGGGGCAGCTGAACTGGACCAACCTCGGGCCGATCGCGGCGGGCGGGCAGCGGGTGGTGACGGTGACCTTCACGGCGCTGGCGCCGGTCTCTCCGACCCTTAACACGGCGACGGCGGTAGCGACGGATACGAACGGGACGGTGGTGCCGCCGCAAACGGATCAGGAGCCGGTGAGCATCGTTTCCAGCGGCTTCGTCTTGACCAAGACCTTGACTTCGGCGAACCCGGTCTATGTGGGCCAGTCGGTGGTCTATGAGATCACAGTGGTCAACACGGGGACGACGACGCTGCTGACGGTGCCGCTGACCGATACCTACGATGCGACTTATCTGAGCTACAACAGCGCGACGCCGGCCCCGGATACGACGGCAGCGGGGCAGCTGAACTGGACCAATATCGGGCCGATCGCGGCGGGCGGGCAGCGGGTGGTGACCGTGACCTTCACGGCCCTGGCGTCGGTCTCCCCGACCCTTAACACGGCGACGGCGGTGGCGACGGATACCAACGGGACGATGGTGCCGCCGCAGACGGATCAGGAGCCGGTGACGATCGTTTCCAGCGGCTTCGTATTGACCAAGACGCTGACTTCGGCGAATCCGGTCTATGTGGGGCAGGCGGTGGTCTATGAGATCACGGTGGTCAACACGGGCACAACGACCCTGGCGACGGTGCCGCTGACGGATACCTACGACGCGACTTATCTGGCTTACAGCACAGCGAATCCGCTCCCGGATACGACGGCGGCGGGACAGCTGAACTGGGCCAACCTCGGGCCGATCGCGGCGGGCGGGCAGCGGGTGGTGACGGTGACCTTTACCGCCCTGGCGCCGGTCTCTCCGACCCTTAACACGGCGACGGCGGTAGCCACGGATACGAACGGGACGGTAGTGCCGCCGCAGACCGATCAGGAACCGGTAACGATTGTTTCCAGCGGCTTTGTGCTGACCAAGACGCTGACTTCGGCGAACCCGGTCTATGTGGGCCAATCGGTAATCTATGAGATCACGGTGGTCAACACGGGGACGACGACGCTGGCGACGGTGCCGCTGACGGATACCTACGATGCGACCTATCTGAGCTACAGCAGTGCGACCCCGGCGCCGGATACGACGGCGGCAGGGCAGCTGAACTGGACCAATATCGGGCCGATCGCGGCGGGCGGGCAGCGGGTGGTGACGGTGACCTTCACCGCGCTGGCTCCGATACCTGCTACTTTGAATACGGCGACGGCGGTAGCGACGGATACCAACGGAACGGTGGTGCCGCCGCAGACCGATCAGGAGCCGGTAAGCATCGTTTCCAGCGGCTTCATCCTGACCAAGACTTTGACTTCGGCGAACCCGGTCTATGTGGGCCAATCGGTAATCTATGAGATCACGGTGGTCAACACGGGGACGACGACGCTGGCGACGGTGCCGTTGACGGATACCTACGACGCGACTTATCTGGCTTACAGCACAGCGAATCCGCTCCCGGATACCACGGCAGCGGGGCAGCTGAACTGGACCAACCTCGGGCCGATCGCGGCGGGCGGGCAGCGGGTGGTGACGGTGACCTTCACGGCCCTGGCGCCGGTCTCCCCGACGCTCAATACGGCGACGGCGGTAGCGACGGATACGAACGGGACGGTGGTGCCGCCGCAGACCGATCAGGAGCCGGTAAGCATCGTTTCCAGCGGTTTTGTGCTGACCAAGACCTTGACTTCGGCGAATCCCGTCTATGTGGGACAGTCGGTGGTTTATGAGATCACGGTGGTCAATACGGGGACGACGACGCTGGCGACGGTGCCGCTGACGGATACTTACGACGCGACCTACCTGAGTTACAGCAGCGCGACTCCGGCTCCGGATACGACGGCGGCGGGGCAGCTGAACTGGACCAACCTCGGGCCGATCGCGGCGGGCGGGCAGCGGGTGGTGACGGTGACCTTCACGGCGCTGGCGCCGGTCTCTCCGACCCTTAACACGGCGACGGCGGTGGCGACGGATACCAACGGGACGATGGTGCCGCCGCAGACGGATCAGGAGCCGGTGACGATCGTTTCCAGCGGCTTCGTATTGACCAAGACGCTGACTTCGGCGAATCCGGTCTATGTGGGGCAGGCGGTGGTCTATGAGATCACGGTGGTCAACACGGGGACGACGACGCTGGCGACGGTGCCGTTGACGGATACTTACGATGCGACTTATCTGAGTTACGGCAGTGCGAATCCGACCCCGGATACGACGGCGGCGGGGCAGCTGAACTGGACGAATATCGGGCCGATCGCGGCGGGCGGGCAGCGGGTGGTGACCGTGACCTTTACCGCGCTGGTGCCGGTCTCTCCGACGCTCAACACGGCGACAGCGGTAGCGACGGATACGAACGGCATCGTGGTGCCGCCGCACACCGATCAGGAACCGGTGACGATCGTTTCCAGCGGCTTCGTCCTGACCAAGACGCTGACTTCGGCGAATCCGGTCTATGTGGGCCAGGCGGTAATCTATGAGATCACGGTGGTTAACACGGGGACGACGACGCTGGCGACGGTGCCGCTGACCGATACCTACGATGCGACTTATCTGGCTTACAGCACAGCGAATCCGCTCCCGGATACGACGGCAGCGGGGCAGCTGAACTGGACCAACCTCGGGCCGATCGCGGCGGGCGGGCAGGCCGTGGTGACGGTGACCTTCACCGCGTTGGCGCCGGTCTCGCCGACGCTCAACACGGCGACGGCGGTAGCCACGGATACCAACGGGACGGTGGTGCCGCCGCAGACCGATCAGGAGCCGGTGAGCATTATCGCCAGCGGCTTCGTCCTGACCAAGACGCTGACTTCGGCCAACCCGGTCTATGTGGGCCAATCGGTAATCTATGAGATCACGGTGGTCAACACGGGGACGACGACGCTGGCGACGGTGCCGTTGACGGATACTTACGATGCGACTTATCTGAGTTACGGCAGTGCGAATCCGACCCCGGATACGACGGCGGCGGGGCAGCTGAACTGGACGAATATC
The DNA here is from genome assembly GCA_964501335.1 of uncultured Anaerolineales bacterium. Classification (GTDB taxonomy): domain Bacteria; phylum Chloroflexota; class Anaerolineae; order B4-G1; family SLSP01; genus CAZCTC01. The sequence continues at coordinate 71,974 of CAZCTC010000007.1, forward strand.
GGGCCGATCGCGGCGGGCGGGCAGCGGGTGGTGACCGTGACCTTCACGGCGCTGGTGCCGGTCTCTCCGACGCTCAACACGGCGACGGCGGTGGCGACGGATACGAACGGGACGGTGGTGCCGCCGCAAACGGATCAGGAGCCGGTGAGCATCGTTTCCAGCGGCTTCGTCTTGACCAAGACCTTGACTTCGGCGAACCCGGTCTATGTGGGCCAATCGGTAATCTATGAGATCATGGTCGTCAACACGGGGACGACGACGCTGCTGACGGTGCCGCTGACGGATACCTACGATGCGACTTATCTGAGCTACAACAGCGCGACGCCGGCCCCGGATACGACGGCAGCGGGGCAGCTGAACTGGACCAATATCGGGCCGATCGCGGCGGGCGGGCAGACTGTCGTAACGGTAACCTTTACTGCGCTGGCGCCAGTCTCCCCGACGCTCAACACGGCGACGGCGGTGGCGACGGATACGAACGGGACGGTGGTGCCGCCGCAGACCGATCAGGAGCCGGTGACGATCGTTTCCAGTGGGTTTACGGTCATGAAGACCTTGCTTTCGGCCAATCCCGTCTATGTCGGGCAGCCGGTAGCTTATGTCTTGACGGTTATCAATACGGGCACCATCCCCTTGAACTCGGTGCCGTTGACCGATACTTTTGATCCGCTCTACCTGGCTTACAGTATTGCCATTCCGGCGCCGGATGCGACGGCGGCGGGGCAACTGAACTGGACCAACATCGGACCGATCGCGGTGGGCGGACAGCGGATGGTAACAGTGACCTTCACCGCGCTGGCGCCGGTTTCCCCGACGATCAACACGGTGACGGCGGCAGCGACGGATACTATCGGAACGCTTTTGCCGCCGCAGACGGATCAGGAACCTGAATCGATTGTCCAGAGCGGTTTTGTCCTGACCAAGACGCTGATTTCGGCGAATCCGGTCTACGTGGGGCAGGCAGTAATCTATGAGATCACGGTGGCCAACACGGGGACGACGACGCTGCTGACGGTGCCGCTGACCGATACCTACGACGCGGCCTATCTGAGCTACAGTACGGCGAATCCGCTCCCGGACACCACTGCAGCGGGGCAGCTGAACTGGACCAACCTCGGGCCGATTGCGGCGGGCGGGCAGCGGGTGGTGACGGTGACCTTCACGGCGTTGGCGCCGGTCTCCCCGACGCTCAACACGGCGACCGTGAGTGCGACGGATGAGCCTGGACGAATCCTGCCGCCGCAGACGGATCAGGAGCCGGTGACGATCGTTTCCAGTGGCTTCATCCTGACCAAGACGTTGACTTCGGCGAATCCAGTCTACGTAGGGCAGGCGGTGGTCTACTCGATCACCGTGGTCAATACGGGGACGACGACGCTGCTGACGGTGCCGTTGACCGATACCTACGACGCGATCTATCTGAGTTACAGCAGCGCGAACCCGGCTCCGGATACCACGGCAGCGGGACAGCTGAACTGGACCAACCTTGGGCCGATCGCGGCGGGCGGGCAGGCGGTGGTGACGGTGACCTTCACGGCGCTGGCGCCGATCTCCCCGACGCTCAACACAGCGACCGCGGTAGCGACGGATACCAACGGGACGGTGGTGCCGCCGCAGACGGATCAGGAACCGGTGAGTATCGTCTATAGCGGCTTCGTCCTGACCAAGACCCTGGTCTCGGCCAATCCGGTGGCGGTAGGGCAGCCGGTGGTCTACTCGATCACGGTGGTCAATACGGGGACGACGACGCTGGCGACGGTGCCGCTGACGGATACCTACGACGCGACTTATCTGGCTTACAGCAGCGCGAATCCGGCCCCCGATACCACAGCGTTGGGGCAGCTGAACTGGACCAACATCGGGCCGATCGCGGCGGGTGGACAACAGGTAGTGACCGTGACCTTTACGGCGCTGGCGTCGGTCTCTCCGACCCTCAATACGGCGACCGCGGTAGCCACGGATACCATCGGGACGGTGGTGCCGCCGCAGACCGATCAGGAGCCGGTGACTATCGTCTATAGTGGCTTCGTATTAACCAAGACGCTGATTTCGGCGAACCCGGTCTATGTGGGCCAATCGGTAATCTATGAGATTACGGTGGTCAATACCGGAACGACGACGCTGGCGACAGTGCCGTTGACGGATACCTACGACGCGACCTATCTGAGCTACAGCAGTGCGAATCCGACCCCGGATACGACGGCGGCGGGACAACTGAACTGGACCAATATCGGGCCGATCGCGGCGGGCGGACAGCGGGTGGTGACGGTGACCTTCACCGCCCTGGCGCCGGTCTCCCCGACGTTCAATACGGCGACGGCGGTGGCGACGGATACGAACGGGACGGTGGTGCCGCCGCAGACGGATCAGGAACCGGTGACGATTGTCCATAGCGGCTTTGTACTGACCAAGACGCTGATCTCTGTGAATCCGGCTTATGTCGGGCAATCGGTAATCTATGAGATCACAGTGGTCAACACCGGGACGACAGCGCTGGCGACAGTGCCGTTGACGGATACCTACGATGCGACCTACCTGAGTTACAGCAGCGCGACTCCGGCTCCGGATACGACGGCCGCCGGACAGCTGACCTGGACCAATATCGGGCCGATCGCGGCGGGCGGGCAGACCGTCGTAACGGTAACCTTCACCGCGCTGGCTCCAGTCTCCCCGACGCTCAACACGGCGACCGCCGTGGCGACGGATACGAACGGCATCGTGGTGCCGCCTCTGACCGATCAGGAGCCGGTGACGATCGTTATCAGCGGCTTCACGCTGACCAAGACGCTGGTCTCGGCCAATCCCGCTTACGTGGGACAGCCGGTGATCTACGAGATCACGGTGGTCAATACGGGGACGACGCCGCTGGCGACAGTGCCGTTGACGGATACCTTCAATGCGACCTATCTGGCTTACAGCAGCGCGACGCCGGCGCCGGATACGGCGACGGCCGGGCAGCTGACCTGGACCAATATCGGGCCGATTGCGGTGGGTGGTCAGAGTGTGGTGACCGTGACCTTTACGGCCGTGACTGTCACTCTGGCGACGACCAACACGGCCACAGCTTCGGCTGTGGATAACAACGGCGTCGTGGTCCCGCCGCAGATCGATCTGGAACCGGTGACGATTGTCGCCAGTGGCTTTACGGTCAGCAAGACATTGCTCACGGCGAGCCCGGTGACGGTTGGGCAGCCGGTCAATTACCAGATCACCGTCGTCAATACGGGGACGACGACCCTGGCGACCGTACCGGTGACGGACACCTTCGATCCGACCTATCTGGCCTACATCAGTGCAAATCCGGCACCTGATACGACGGCAGCCGGGCAGCTGGTCTGGAACAATGTCGGGCCGATCGCGGCGGGCGGGCAGGCCGTGGTGACGGTGACCTTTAATACGCTGACCGTGACCTTTGCGACGACCAACACGGCGACGGCCAGCGCGACCGATCTGCCGGGGACGACGTTACCGCCCACCAGCAGTGTGGTGCCGGTGGCGATCATCGACAGCCCGGCCATCGATATCGCCAAGACGGTCAATGTGGCGTGGATTGCTCCGAATCAGGTGGCTGCGGTGACCTATACGTTGACGATTACCAATATCGGCAACACCCCGTTGAATCCGGTCAACATCACCGATACGTTGCCGGCGGGCGTGACCTATGTTGCCGGAAGCGGTGTTCCGGCTCCGACGACGGTCAATGGCCAGACGCTGGTCTGGACCGATGTCAACTCCGGCACGCCGTTGACGCCGGGCGGGGTGGCGCACATCACCTTCCTGGCTCAAGTTCCGATTTCGATCGGCACTTATGTCAACCAGGCCTGGGTAGAAGGTGTTTATCCCGGCGGCGTGGTGACCGATACTTCAACGGTTCCATTAACTGTAGAAGATCCTTCGGTGAATCTTTCCAAGGAAGTGGTCCAACCGGGTGTGGTCAATGGGATGATTACCTTCACGATCAAGGTGACCAATACCGGGCCGAGCACGATCGATGTCCTGCCGCTGTTCGATCGCTTCAGCGGGGATATCATCTACGCTCATGGTACTCCGACGGCGGATATGGTCGACAATGTCGGTGGAATGCTGGCCTGGAACGATCTGACGCTATTCTTCGGCAATATGGCCCCCGGACAGGTCTTCTCCATCACGACCGTCTTCAGCCTGACGACCATTGAGAATTACTTCACAGCGACGAACCAGGCGGTTGTTACCAATGCCGTAGACATTTTCAATAACGATGCTAACATTGTTACCGATGTGGTCCATCTGACGCTGCCTACCGCGATCAAGTTGCTTTACTTCCAGGCGCATCCGGAAGGGCAGGTGATCCGGTTGAAGTGGGCAACCGCAACTGAACTCGACAACTTCGGGTTCCGGATTCTGCGCAGTTCTACCGGTGATTTTGCGGATGCGGTCGAGGTCGGTTTCATCGCCGGACAGGGGCACGGGGATCACAGCGGCGCTACCTACACCTATCTGGACGGTGATGTGAGTCTGGGGCAGAGCTACACTTACTGGCTGGCGGATGTGGACTTTATGGGGAACGAGGTCTATCATGCTGCGGAGCCGGTCTATCTGAGAAAACTTTCCTATCAGTTGTTCCTGCCAATCGTTCTTCGTAATGCGCCCTGAGGTTTTAGGGTGGTAAGGTTTTTGCTGGAATTTTTGGCGCGCCCTGTCAGGGCGCGCCAAAAATGTTATTTTTGATTCAGGCATCGAAGGGGAGGTTTTCAATGGGGGTTCAACGTTGGAAAGGCCTGGGGCTGGCATTGATTTTGATTGGGAACCTTTTTGTGGTGGGGGAAGGGAAGGCCGGGGATAATCAATCCTATGTTCTCGACTATGACGAGAGCGGGTTGACCTTGATCTGGGAACCGGCCGCGTATGTTCTGAGCCAGGAGCTGGAGTCCGGCGTTTTTTACAGTCGGCTGGAAATGCCGGGGACGGAATTAACGGCGCAGCCGGGGGCCCCGGAAGTGCCGGTTTTCAGCCGATTGATTGCGTTGCCGGCGACGGGAGCGGTTGATTTTAAAATTACCGAGATTGAGACGGAAGAGCGCGCGCTGGTTTTTCCCTTGCGGCCGGCGGAGAGCGCTGTTCCGGTACATTTGCGGGAGGGGGAGATTCCGACGGCCGATGTCGGGCCGACGGTACGGAGTGCGGAGGTAAAGTTTTACGGTCAGGATGTTTATTATCCTGAGGTGTGGGGGGCGTTAGGCCCCGATCAATGGATGCGGGATCAGCGGCTGGCGTTGCTGCAGATCTATCCGGTGAGAGTCAATTCGGCGAGCCGGAAAATAGAGGTTATCCGGCGGATTCGGATCGATGTCGTCTTTCATCAACCGATTTCGAGGCCGCGTCCGGCATTTCCTTCCGATCCATTTGTCCAGGCACTCAGAGGCGGGGTGCTCAATCCGGAAAGCCTGGGCGGAATGGAAAGCTCTTGCTGCAATAAGGGGAATGTGGATATTCAGAATCGTTTGCCGATCAGCAATTCGCTGAAGGTGAGGGTGGGCGGAAGCGGTTTGTATGCCGTGACCTATGCCATGATACAAAGTGCCGGAGTTCAGCCTGAGACGGTGGTTCCGTCGACGATTCAGATGCGCCACGGGTTGAATCAGGAGGAGGTGGCTTTGCGGTTGGAAGGAATGGATGACGGCACTTTCAATGCAGGGGATCGAATCCTTTTCTATGCCATGCCGTCCATGAGTCGATATACCGATGAGGATGCCTATTTTCTCAGTTACAACGGGAGTGACGGTTTGCGGATGGGAATGCGAGGGGGGAGTCCTTCCGGTTTGCCGGCCGGGGTGAGTGTGCGGACGGCGGAGGCGGAGATGAATCGGCATTACGATTCCCTTTATGCCGGCCGCGATGGGGATCATTGGTTCTGGCGCGATTTGAACCGTCCCAGTGCTGCTACGGGGACTTTTACCCTGACGCTGGCCGCTCCTGCGGCGGGAGCGGATGCGCAATTAACGCTGTGGTTGCAGGGGTATACCGATCCGTTGCCCACGCCGGATCATCGGGTGGGGGTGCAGTTTAATGGAACGGCGATTGGGGAGATCAGCTGGAACGGCGCGGTCGGTGTGACCCGCACCTTAGCGGTAACGGGCTCTTTATTGAGAACGGGGATCAATTCGGTCACACTGGCATTGCCTGGCCTGGCGGGTGTTTCGGTCGAAGGAATGTGGGTCGATGCGTTGGCGTTGGGTTACGGCAGTACGGCAGGGGGGAGTGGGCCGATTGAAGTGAGCGGCACGGTTGGTTTGAGTGCGTATCGTTCCACGGGGTGGGCCAGCTCCGATGTGGCGGTGTACGATATCACCTATCCCGGCACTCCGGGATGGCTGACCGGGACCGTGGTGAGTCAGGAGAGCGGTCTTTATACGCTGAGCTGGGGCGATGAGGGATCGGGGTCGCGGCGCTATCTGTTGGTCACGCCGGCGCAGGTCAAGACCCCGGTGGGGGTGACGCGAGCCGTAATCGTAAATGATCCTCCGGGGGGGGCGGATTATCTCATTATCGGGCCGGCCGCGTGGATGGGAGCGGTAGCGCCGTTGGCCATGCGGTATACGACGGGCGGCCTTCGCGTAGTCACAGCGACGACGGAGGCGATTTACGATAGCTATGGCGCAGGAAGGCTTTCGCCGGAGGCCATTCGGAGTTTCTTACAGCATGCTTATGCGAACTGGGTGAAGCCGGCGCCGTTGTATGTTTTATTGGTTGGCGATGGAAGTTCCGATCCCAGGCGTTATGGGGGAAATTCCAGCGAAAATGTGACGGTGATTCCGCCGTATCTGGCGATGGTCGATCCCTGGATAGGGGAGACGGCGGCGGACAATCGTTATGTTACAGTCAACGGAGAGGATAAGTTGCCGGATTTGCTGGTGGGGCGGTTGCCGGCGAAGAGTTTTACAGAGACCCAGATCATGATCAGCAAGATGTTGCAGTATCAAACGGCTCCTTATGCGGGGGACTGGAACAGCCGGGTGGTGTTGGTGGCCGATGATACTCAGGATGAGCTGAATTTTGGGGCTTCCATGGATCAGGTGGTAGCTCCTTATGTTACGAATCCTTTTACCGTGACACGGCGTTATTGCCCCGGTTCAAACGACTGGTTTGATGATTGTGCAGCGGCAGATGCGACGGCATTGCATACGGCGTTAATGGCGGATTGGAATCAAGGAGCGTTGTTGATGCATTTTGCCGGGCATTCTTCCTGGCAGCAGTGGGCAGCCGAGCGCTTGTTCCATCTGGACGATGTGCCCTCGCTGCGAAATCCGGGCCGCTGGCCGATTATGGTGGAAATGACCTGTTTTACGGGGGCATTTCAACGGCCGGAGCCGACGTTGGATGAGGATCTGGTTTCGAGCAGCAATGGGGCGGTGGCGGTGTGGGGGGCGACCGGGCTGGGGATTGCGGATGGGCATGACGATCTGTCGGCGGGATTTTACCGGGCGTTGTTTGTGGATCGAGTGGGAACGCTGGGCGCTGCCACGCTGGCGGGAAAAGTGCGGCTGGCCGGGACGGGGATGCATCTGGATCTATTGGATACGTATGGGGTGTTAGGGGATCCCGCATTGCCGGTCAATCGAACGGTGGTGCCGTGGGCGAGTAAGACTTATTTGCCGATTGTGAGAAGGTGAGGGGACTGTGGTATCAATTAGCGCGCAGGTTTTGCCCGCGCGCTAATTGATATCTGATAGAGGAATGTGGTTAGCGGTTGATGTCGAAGGATTCGATGTTCCACATTTCCGAGTTTTCGGTGGGATCGACCACGAATCCGGAAACTTCGGGGCGGTAAGCGGCGATCTTCAGGCGCAGGAAGAGCGGCACCACGGGCAGTTGTTCGGAGAAGATCCGCTGAGCTTCCTTGTGACCCTGGATGTAATCCTCGGAGCCGGGCAGCGCCTGGAGGGCGCGCTTGCAGGCCGCGTCGTATTCAGTGCTGCTGAAACCGGTTTCGTTCTGGCCGGCCCAGCCGTTGTCGGCGCTGGGGATCAGTTCGGTCATGTACAGATCGCAGGAAGGCTCCACACCGGTCACCCAGGTGAAGGAACCCAGATCGAACTGGCGGCCGAAGAGCGGGCCATCGGGGCCATCGGCGAAGAACTCGGAGGCGGGCATGTTTTCCAGGTTGACTTTGATACCGCAGGCCGCCAGATCCTGCTGGTATAGCTGCATGTATTGCACGCGCATGGCTGCCGTGGTGCTTTGCCACTTGACCTCGAATTTGGTGCCGTCGGGAACACCCTCAACGCCTTTGGCTTCCAAAACGCCGTCGCTGTCGCTGTCGGTCCAACCGACCTCGGCCAGGAGGGCTTTACCCTTTTCGACATCGAAATCGTAAGTGGTCAGCATGTCGCCGGCGTAGAGCGGGTGTTCCGGCGGGGCATAGCTGGCGATGGTGATCGAGCGACCATACAGGATGGTGTCGATGACCTGCTGGCGGTTCAAGCAGTGAGCCACGGCTTCGCGAACGCGGACATCGCCGAAGAAATCGGGGCGATCATAGGAATCGGTCGGGACAATCCCGAAGTCCAGGTGTTCCCAGGAGGTGCCGGTCAGGAAGACGGGCTTGATCACACTTTGTTCTTCCAGCTTCAGCAGCAGTTCGGCCTGGTCTTCCAGGGAGGTGTCCTGGGTGGCGATATCGCATTCGCCGGAGATCAACTGCGCCACAACGGCGTTGGAGTCTTTGACGAAGCGGAAAACCACGGTGCTGACGAGGGGCAGGCCCTCGCCGGCGCGGAAGTAGTTGGGGTTCTTTTCCACGGTGATGTGATCGCCCTGGACCCATTCCTTGATGATGAAGGGGCCCCAGCCCATAGGCATGCGGGAGGATTCCTCGGCCGAGAGCAGATCGGCGGCTTTGTATCCCAGGGTTTCCTGCCAGAGTTTGCGCGGCAGGGGCAGGAAGAAATTGGTGTAGTAGGTGGCATCGATCAGACCCGGAAGACCGGTCCAGACCGTGGTGGAATCATCTTTGGCTTCGTAGGAGGCGGTGCGTTCGATCGTGTATTTGCTGGTGGGAGTGTCGGGATCGCCCTGCATTTCGAAGCCGTAGACGGAGTCATCCGCGGTCAAGGGGGTGCCGTCCGACCAGGTGATGCCGGCCTTGATTTTAAAGGTGACGGCCATTTGGTCCATTTCTACCGGGGTGCCGTCGAATTTGATGGCGCAGTCGGAAGAGCGACAACCGGAGGGGCGAACCATCATGTCTTTGGCGAGGTCGACGGGATTGCCGCCATTGTCGATGATTTTATCGCCTTCCTGAACGGTGACTTTGTTGATCACGGCGTCGCCGTCATCGATATCGGGCAGTTTTTCCAGGATGACGGGCTGATAGGCATAGGTGCGGGTGTCCATGCCGCCTTCGAGCCCGTCGTAAACGGATTGCAGGATGTGGCTGGCGGCGAGCATATCGCCGCCCCAGCGGTAGAGGGTTTCAGGTTCCTGGCCCATGCAGACGACCAGGGTTTTTTCAGGGGCGGCCGTGGGGGCTACAGGTTCGGGTGTGGTCGCGGCTACGGGTGTGTTGTCATCGGGGGCGACCGTGGTGGGGGGCACGGTGGAAGTCGGCGTTGGGGGGACACAGGCTGTCAGCAACATGCTGAGCACTGTGATTATGCCTACGAAAGCGAACAACTTTTTGCTAAACATAGTCGAATCTCCTCCTGCTAAAGATTTGGATAAAAGAGGTAACTGACGGAATGGGGTATAACCGTTTTGATCATTACCTCCTTTGTGGATCAGTATAAATCGGTAAGAGGGGGCAGGCATTCACCTTTGGGGGCATTTGTGGCTTAGGCCGGTCGGCGTATTTTTTTGTTGTGGGGTAGTATTTTCGCGTTCCGCAATAGATACTTTTCCGGTAAAAAGCGACGCGCGGATGGGGGGAGAGAGTTGTTTTTTATGTTTGCGGCGGCTTTCTGAAGCCACCGCAAACATGGTTTTTTCTTTTTTTGTCAGCGGTTGATGTCGAAGTTTTCAACATTCCACAGTTCGGAGTTTTCGGCCGGGTCGAGAATCAAACCGGAGATTTCCGGGCGGCAGGCGGCAATTCTGAGACGCCGGAAGAGCGGCAGGGCGGGCAGTTGTTCGGAGAAGATTTTCTGAGCATCCTGGTGGCCTTGAAGGTAATCTTCAGAACCGGGCCATGCCAGGCGGGCACGGTTGCAGGCGACATCGTATTGGGCGTTGCTGAAGCCTGTATCGTTTTGACCGCCCCAACCGGTTTCTTTATTGGGGATGGCTGCGGTGAGATAAGTTTCGCATACCGGTTCGATGCCGGTCAGCCAGGCGAAGGAGCTCAGGTCAAACCGGCGACCAAAGAGCGGGCCCTCGGGGCCGTCAGCGAAGAGCTGGTTGGGAGAGAGCATTTCCAGGTTGGCTTTGATGCCGCATTCGGCCAGCTGTTTTTGGAAGAGTTCCGTATATTCCAGTCGAAGCGGGGTTGCTGTACTCTGCCATTTGACTTCAAAGCGGGTGCCGTCGGGAATCCCGGTGACATTGTGGGCTTCCAGGATGCCGTCATTGTCGGCATCGATCCAGCCAACCTGAGCCAGCAGAGATTTACTTTTTATGGGATCGTACTCGTAATAAGTCAGGTCGTCGCCGGCATAGAGAGGATGTTCGGGAGGAACGTAGGAGGAGGGGACGATGGATTTTCTATAAAGAAAGGTATCTACAGCTTCCTGGCGGTTCAGGCAGTGGGCGACGGCCTGACGGACGCGGAGATCTCCGAAGAAATTGGGGCGGTTGTAGGTGGAAACCGGTACGATGCCGAAATCCAGATGTTCCCAGGAGGTACTGGTAACGAAAAGGGGGGTGAGCGATTTATCCTTTTCCAGTTCCAAGAGTTGAGGACTCTGTTCTTCCAGGGCGATATCTCGTGTGGCGATATCGCATTTGCCGGAAAGCAGGTCGGCGATGACGGTTTGGGGATCTTTGACGAAGCGGAAGACGATGCGATCCAGCCGTGGGAGGCCTTCGCCGGCGCGAAAGTAGAGGGGGTTCTTTTCTACCGTGATGTGGTCGCCCGGAATCCACTCTTTGATCACGAAAGGTCCCCAGCCGATGGGTTTGCGGGTAGATTCTTCGGCTGAGAGCAGGTCGTGAGCTTTGTAGCCCAGTTCTTTTTCCCAGAGGTGGCGAGGCATGGGCAGGTAGAAATTGGCGTAGAAGGCGGAATTAAGCCGGCCCGGCAATCCGGTCCAGACGACGGTGTGTTCATCGAGGGCTTCATAGCGGGCGGTGTAGTTGACGGTCTCTGTTCCAGGTGTATCCGGTCCTGCTTTTAATTCAAAACTATAGACGGAATCGTCGGCCGTGAGGGGGACGCCGTCGGACCAGGTGAGGCTTTCTTTTAATCTGAAGGTGACGACCATCTGATCCATTTCTACCGGGGTGCCGTCAAATTCGACGGCGCAGTCGAAGGAGCGGCAGCCGGCGGGGCGAATCGGGAGGCCACGGGTCAATTTGACCGGGTAGCCGCCGGCGTCGATGATTGTGTCGCCTTCCTGGACCGCGATTTTGTTGATGACGACATCACCGTTGGCGAAGCCGGGGATTTTTTCGAGGATGACGGGCTGGTAGCTGTAATTGATCTGGTCCATGCCGTTGTCCAGGCCGTCGTAGATGGTTTGCAGAACGTGTTCGGCGGCTATGGAGTCGGTGCCCCAGCGGTAGAGAGAGTCGGGTTCTTCGCTCATACAGACGGTCAGGCTTTTTTCCTGGTGAGGGAGGGCGGGAGATGACGGTGGCAGGGGGGTACAGGCGGTCAGGATTAGTATCAGCAGGAGCAGGTTCTTTTTGCGCATAGAGGGTTTCTCCTTTGGAGTTAGTTAAGTTTTCGCGCGCCTTCTCAGGCGCGCGAAAACTCGGGAAGAAACATTTTTCCCTTTAACCCGTTGGGTTATTTTCAGGGCATGGTGATCTGGATCGAGCCGATCAGTTGATCCAATTGGGTCAGGTCGGGGGTGAATTGGTCGGGAGTCTGGTTTTTGAGCAGGTCGACGGTTTGGAAGAGGTAGGCCTCGTAGTGATCGGCCAGAGCTTCAAATTCTTGCTGATCCATCTGGGCGGTGGCGGGCAGAGAATCGGTGGAGATCGGGAAGATGGCGGCGACGTAATACTTTCTGTCGTCGGTCAGGCCCTGGAAGGTGTAGAAGAGCGCGGCGTTGTTGATAGGCATGACAGCCTGGCTGTACATGGTAATGTAGCGGACACCTTTGCCGCCGGTGAAGCTGATCCGTTGAGTTTGAGCGTGAAAGACTTGCGCCGCATTCCAGGTCGGCAGGAAAGGCATGTTCTCGGGATCGGCGGCGGGATCGGCCAGCAGGGCTTTGAGATCGGTGATGGTCTGACCGGCTGAGGGGTTGATGGCGGCATATTTATCGGCCGGATAGACTATGATTTGGGGGAAGTGATCACTGCCGGCGACCGGATATTCTACCAGGGTGATATCGGTGTAATCGGGATAGAGATCCCAATAGGGAACGTTGTTGGGATCGTTGCTTTCTGAGGCGGGGACGATTTCTCCCATGATGCCGGTGCCGAGTTCGGTGGGGAGGATGAACGATACTCCGCCAAATTGGATGGGCTGACCGTTAATGGGAACCGGGGTTGGAGTGGGGACGGTGGTGGCAGCTTCCATGACAGTTGGGGGAAGCGTGGGCGTGGCGGTTGCCGATTCGGGAGCCGAGCCGGAGCCGGATGAGATGGGAGTATTCGCCGGTTCAACGGCGGCTTGCGGGGCGGGAGTGCAGGATGCAGTTGCGGCCAGGAGCATTCCTGAGATTAAGAGACGGTAAACGAACGATTTCATCAAATACCTCCATAGATTGGTTCCAGGCTATTTTGCCTTATTTCGGATTTTCGGCAAGCGGGGTAGCCTGGAGAGGTGGCAACCTGGGGAATAAAAAAGAGATTGCACCACAGGGCACAGAGATCACAGAGAGAAGAAGAGAAGAGATTTTATGAAACGTAAAACGTAATGATCTGTGGGTCGAGGGTAACGGTCAGGCGAAGTTTCGATAAAAGGCTGAGAGGCGCCGCCGGCATTGAGGTGAGGGGGAGGGCTCAGAGAACGTCGCCGGGGCGGCTCTGGAAAAGCCCATGTTTTGGTGCGCATTCTGATGCGCACCAAAACATAAACAAAAAACTCTCTCTGTCTATCCTACCCGGCGTAACTTATGGGGATAGGGTTATTTGCGGGACGTTACAAGGTGAAAAAAGAGATTTTGCTGCAGAGGCGCAGAGATCGCAGAGAGGAAGGGAAGAGTTTTTCTAAATTCTTCTCTGTGGCCTCTGCGCCTCTGTGGTGGATCTTTATAAATCCGGCTAAAATATCAGCATTCGGCAGTAAGGAGGTGGGCGATGTTTTTTCCCAGTGTATATGTGATTAAAAATCGGACACGGATTATTGCCATTCGGGACAGTTCTCCTACTGCGGTGGAAACGCTGGCCCGTATGTTTATTGATGAGCAATTGGTAGATGATGGAACGCCGCGGGGGCGGTTGTTTTCCATTCTGGCAGCTACGGAGCATCGTTTTGTGCCGGGGCTGCATACCGGCGTGACTATCGGATTGACCGGTTTTCGTAAGGAGTATGAAGATCCCTGGAAATCCAGCTCGGATCAGGTGGGGCATTTTTTGACGGCGGTGCGGTTGACCTGCGATCCGGGATTTTTAGACAATCCGCTTTTTCCGTTACTGTTGGGCGGATGGGGGGATAACGATATGGCGATTCGGTTGATGATCGGCCATGAGAAGTTTCCTGATCCACGGGGGATTGATAAGATTGGGCTTTCGACTTTATTTGCGGCCTTGAGTTGTTTTCGTGCGCAATATCAATCTGTGACGGCTGTCGATATTGCGAATTTTCTCGCCGGCAATCTGGAAGCCATTCAGGTCGGTTCAGGCATAGGTAACAGCATGGCGGATTTGCGGCTGACCTATAAGGGGTGGCAGTTTGGGCATCAAGTTGAGGCGGGAGAGTTTGTCGATTGTGCGGCGATTGCGGGGTGGGTCCGTCGGGAACTGGGGACAGATAGTTCACCACAGAGTCACAGAGAGCACAGAGAAGAGGAAGAGAGGAGATTTTCTGAGACGTAAAACGTGATGATCTGTGGGCCAGGTGCAATGGTCAGGCGAAGTTTCGATAAAAGGCGAAGAGGCGCCGCCCGCATGGATGTGAGGGGGAGGGCTTAGAGAACGTCGCCTGTGCGGCTCTGGAAAAGGCCATGTTTTGGTGCGCCTTCTGAGGCGCACCAAAACATCAACAAAAAAACTCTCTCTTCCGATCCCGCGCGGCGTATTTTACGGGGAAAGGGCCATTTGCGGGACGTTATAAGGCCGGAGCCATGCCATAGAGCCCTATTTTCAGGACAGGCGCCCTATGTATCGGTTGGGGTTTGATCCCATTGATTGCGGGGGGCGTAGCCGCAGAGCCAGTTCAGGGTGAAGTGACGTTCTATGGTGACCGAGCGAACTTCGGACCATTCTTCGGGGGATAGGTCCCGATAGGCCTTTTCGCCGACGGCGAAGTCTTCGTCGATGATGGGCAAAAGGCCTTCTTCCTGGCTGTGACGGGCTGAGAAGCGAACGATATCATCGAAAGTTTTTATGCCGACAGCTTCCATTTGGGGATCTGGGGGGAGAGGTTCATTTCTTTCGATAAGTTCTCGGGTGCGGCTACGCCAGTGCCAGAGTTCGGCCAGATCGCGGGCGGCATCGATTTCAGCTTGAGGACGCAGCTGAGCCGACTTAACGAATTTGCCGGGATCTTCTTGCTGGAACGATTTTAAGAGATCGTGAGAGAGCGCTTTTTCGTAAGGAGGAAGCGTGGAGAGCATTCCCAAGGCCCACATCAAGACCTGGATGGCTTCAAGACGCCAGGTTGCATCTGTATGTTGCTGAAGGTGAGCGTCTGCCAGGGAACTGGAAAGAAAAGTTTTTTCTTTCGGTGAGAAATGTTTCCATAATCCTAAAGTATGTAGCTTTTTTCTATATTCAGTCTGTTGTGCTTTAAGTTCGTCAATCAGAAGCTCTTGATTTACAGTTTTTCGAGTTTCGAGCCATTGGTTAATTATGTTCGGTGGTGGCGTGAGGAGGGCATAACCATAGATATATTTTAAGGCGACCAGTCGTCGGGCGGCTTCTTCAGAGGTAGGGCGTTTAGGTTTACCAAAAAACCACATGATTGTTCTCCTCAGTAGTTAATTTTCCCAGTGGAAGGCGTCATGGCGGCGCCATTCGCGATCGAGGATGGCGTAGACATATTCATCGCTCCATTCGCCGCGGCAATGACGGGTTTCCCGCAGCAGACCTTCGCGTTGCATGCCGCATTTTTCCATGACGCGCCAGGAGGCCCGGTTGGCGGTGTGGCAGAAGGCGATGACCCGGTGGGCCTGAAGCTCCGTGAAAGCGAAGTCGATGGCCGCCAGGGCTCCTTCGGTGGCAAATCCCTTACCCCATTCAGCGGGATCGAGGGCCCAGCCGACTTCCCATTCCTGAATGGCTTCATTTTGCATCGAGAGCGTGATGCGGCCGCGGAGAGAATGGGTGGGGCGGATCGAGAGGGCGAAGCGGTAATACCAGCGGGGGTTTTGCTTCGCGTAGTCAATAGAGTGTTGCAGATAAGCTTTGGTTTGTATCAGAGAGGGTGTTTCCGGTTCGTAACGATAGGTTTCAGGGTGAACTTCGAGGGTGCGTAAGCTTTGGAAATCGTCTATTTCTAATTCGCGCAGGATCAGGCGGGGTGTATAGAGTTTCATTAATAGCCTCGGTCATGTGTACTTGGGTTCGGTCAGGCTCAGGATTGCTCCGAATGTGCTTATGGACAGCAGGGTGACGATCAACAGAAAGAGACCGGTTATCCCGGCGATCCAGGCACTGGCGCCGGCGGTCAGGATGGCGGCTGTGCTTGCAGCTGCCAGGAGTAAACCGAGGGTGGTGCCGCTCAGGGTGTATGCGCCGAGGCGGGCAAGCAGGGGCCGGATTTTCAGTGTATGCAGCAGGATGTCGGTCAGTAATGAGGCTGGAAAGACTAACAAACCGACGAAGATCAGAGTTCCACTTACGGTGAATAAGAGGAGCAACAGGGCCGCGATCAGGAAGACGATCACGATACCTGCCGCCAGCATCAGGGCTATGATGGGAGGGTCGGAGGCTCCGGTGATTGCGCCGCCGACCAGGAGGGTCGAGAGTATCAGTGTGGTGAGTCCACCCAACAGAATGAGTATTCCGGTAAGCAGGAGTGAGAGTCCCAGCGTTATGCCTGTCACCAGGAGGGTGGCCAGAAAGTAGCTCAGAATTTGCCGGCTGATTGTTAGCAGGTAATGTTTCATGACGGTTATTCTCAATCTGTTTCTGGGGTCGGCTTTTATTTTACCTCAAATCGGGTGAATTACCTATGACCTGTGGGGTTGGTTTTTAGCGTCCCGCAAAAGGTTTTTGTTCGGCTGGCAGCGACGCGCTGGATGGGGGAGAAGTGTTTTTTGTTTGTGTTTTTGCGCGCATTCTTATGCGCGCAAAAACACGGGCTTTTTTCTTTACCTGTGGGGTTGGTTTTTAGCGTCCCGCAAAAGGTTTTTGTTCGGCTGGCAGCGACGCGCTGGATGAGAGAGAAGTGTTTATCGATCCTTTTCGATATCGGCTCGCAGGCGATAGCCGACGCCCAGTTCGGTGAGGATGTAATGAGGGCGGGCGGGATCGGGCTCGATTTTCTGGCGCAGGTTGCTGATGTTGACCCGTAAGAGATGGGTTTCTTTGGTGTAGGCGCTTCCCCATACCAGATCCAGAAGCTGGTGATGGGTCAGGACTTTGCCGGCATGCTGGATCATGATACGCAGGAGGTCATATTCGGTAGGGGTGAGTACAATTTCTTTGCCGGCCCGGCTGACCTGGCGGCGGGTCAGGTCGACGGTCAATTCATCGATTTTGAAGACGGGGAGGTTTTCCGCCGGGGTGGCATGACGCAGGGCCACGCGGATGCGGGCCAGCAACTCGCCTACGCTGAAGGGTTTAGTGAGATAGTCGTCGGCACCAGCGTCGAGGGCGGTGATTTTATCGTTTTCGTGTTCTCGAACGGAGAGGATGATGATGGGAACCCGGGTCCATTCGCGGAGTTTGCGGGTGACGGTGGCTCCATCCATGTCCGGGAGGCCCAGATCCAGGATGACCAGATCGGGGCGTTGAATGGCGACATCGTCGAGTGCCTGCTGACCGTTGACGGCTTCATAGACGACATAGCCATGGGCCTGGAGGGAAACGTTTAGAAAACGGCGGATGGAACGTTCGTCGTCGACTACCAGGATGCGAATTTCAGAATCGGTCATATTTTCCTCTTCGTAGATAACGGTTTTTCATTGTACTGTAAAAGTAAGTCGGCGTTTTCAAAAGAGTTGTTTTTTATTCATATTTTCGCACTGTCAGCGCGAAAATAGGGGCTTTTTTCCCCGACGAACTGTATCGGCCGCTTGTTATTGTCGGTTGTCTACCAGGAGCGGCAAACTGATTGTAATCGTGACGCCGTCAGTGGAGCGGTTTTCTGCGGTGATCTGTCCTCCGTGAGCTTCTACTATGCCTTTGGAGATGGAGAGGCCCAGGCCGGTGCCGGAAACATTGTTGGGGCGTTGGATGCGGTAGAATTTTTCAAAGATGCGGGTGAGATCTTCTTCCGGGATGGAGGGACCCTGGTTGCTGATCTGGATTTTGAGCCAGTTTTTTTGATGGGTGACGACGATATCGATTTGGGCATCCGGCAGGGAATATTTTAAGGCATTGTCGATGACGTTGCCGAGGGCATGGGCAATCAGAACGATATCGACAGGAACCAGAGGCAGATCGGAGGGAACGTTGATTTTCAAGGAGCGGGATTGAAGTCGGTCGTTGAACGGTTCCAGCGTTGTGCCGATGATATCCTGGGCATCGTATAGTTCGCGGCGTACTTTCAGGATGCCGGCTTCCAGGCGGGTCATGTCGAGCAGATTGCCGACCAGGCGGTTTAGTCGTTCGGCTTCTTCGCGCGCCGTTTCGATCAGATTGGCCCGGGTGCTGTCATCTAACAGGCTGCCGTCTTCGTCCAGGCTGCTCAAGGCGCCGGTGATGGAGACCAGTGGGGTGCGCAGATCGTGAGAGATGGAGTTGAGCAGCGCGGTCTGAAGTTTTTCCGAATCCTGGATCAGCTGGGCCTGTTGCGCTGCTTCGGCCAGCTTGACCCGTTCGAGGGCGAGGGCGACCAGGCTGGCAAAGGTGTCCAGCAACTGGCGGCGTTCGGCGTTCAGATGGACTTCGGGTTGGGCGGTGCGGATTCCCAGAACGCCGACCCGGGCATGGGCGGTGCGGAGCGGCAGGTAGCTGATCGTTGCTTCGGGATGGGTGTGGGAATCGGCGCCGGCGGGCTGCTGATGGTTGAAGGTCCATTCGGCGATTTCCAGGGCCTGCGGCTCGAGGTCGGTGGGTGATTGGAGGCCGTAAGGGTAGAGCTGGTTATCCATATTGAGCAGGAAGAGTTGCGTATCGCGGTTGAAGGTTTGTTTGATATGTTGCTGGATGACCCGGACGGCGTCGTCCAGTTCGCCGGCGACGGCCAGGTCGCGGCTGAGGGCATAGAGTGAGGTAGTGGCATTTTCGCGGATACGGGCGGCTTCGGCCTGTTCTTTGACCTGGGCCGTCAGTCCGCTGATTACGACGCCGACGACGAACAATCCCAGAAAGGTCAGCAGGTATTCGGTATCGGAGACGGTCAGGCTGAAATAGGGGGGGATGAAGAAAAAGTCCAGGGCCAGCATGCCGAAGAATGAAGCGACGATGGCCGGGCCCCGTCCGAGATAGATGGCGGCGATGACCACGATGAGCAGGTAAATCATGACCAGGTTGACCGGGCTGATGACCAGGTGGACCCAGGCACCCAACAGGCTGCCCAGGATGATCAGAGCGAGACTCTGGACGTAGCGTTGCCAGGGTTGTCGGGGCTGGACGGCGCGCAGGGCTCGCGACAGACCGGTCGGTTTGTTCTGATTGCCCACAATGAAGATGTCGATGCCGGGATTGTGTTCTTCGAGTTGGGCGGCCAGGGAACCCCAGATGAATTGTTGAATTCGGGAGAGCGGATCGCGGCTCAGGAGGATTTTCGTGATGTTGTGGGTTCGAGTATATTCGGTGATGGCTTCGACCAGGGCTGTTTCTGAGACGACGGCGGTTTTCCCGCCGAGTTCTTCGGCCAGTTTCAGGTTTTTCAACCGTTGTTCCTGGGCATAACGGGAGCGTTGGTCGCGGCGGGAAGTTTGTACATAGAGGACGGTCCATTCTGCGTCCAGGGCCAGGGATAAACGGTGCGCTTCACGGACTAAATGTTCATCCGGCGGCTCGGAATTGAGACAGACCAGGAGATGTTCGCCGGCCCGCCAGGAACGGGGGACCGATTCGGTCTGGATGTATTCTCGAATCTGTTTGTCGATTCGTTGGGACATGCGCCGCAAGGCCAGTTCCCGCAGGGCGGTGAGTTTTTCCTTGCTGAAGTTTTCGGGCGCGACCGCGGGGGGCCAGGAGACATTTTCGAGGGACGGGGCGTAACGGTTCAGTCGGTTTAACAGTTCATCGGGGGGCAGATCGACCAGCTCGATTTCATCAGCCTCGTCGAAAATTCGATCGGGGACGGTGGCGGAGACCGGCGCCGAGGTGATTTGTCTGACGATGTCGTTCAGGCTTTCCAGATCCTGGATGTTCAGCGTGGCATAGACATTGATCCCGGCATTCAGCAGTTCTTCGACATCGTGGTAGCGTTGAGGGTGGCGGGCGCCCCGGTGGTTGAGGTGGGCCAGGTCATCCATTAAGACCAGTTGGGGATGGCGGATGAGAATGGCGTCAATGTCAGGTTCGTTGCGGAAACGGGAGGGGATGATTTCCAACGGCTGTAAAAGGGCGGCCAGTTCGGTTTTTTCATGGGCTTCGATGCTGCCTACGATTACATCCACTTTTTCTGTGTGACGTTGTTGGGCGGCTTCGACCATGGCGTAGGTTTTTCCTACGCCGGCTGCATAGCCTAAAAAGATTTTAAGTTTTCCGTGCTCGTTGCCTGATTTCAGAGGAGGGATTGATTCATTGTTGGCCATTTTTTCTCATTTTATATTTTCGCCCGCCGGAAGGCGGGCGAAAATATGAATTCAGTTGTGTTCCCGGCTATTTTACTCTTTTTTTCGGTTTGAATCCAGTTTTTCCAGGGTGGAATCGCTTATCAGGGCTTCGGGATAGTGGGAGACCCAACGGTTTGCCAGGATGCCGATAAAGATGACGATGCCGATTTCCATTATTTGATGATTGAAAGGTGAAATTGATAGCCCATGTTCCAGGTATAACAGGGTCAGGGTCAGGGAAAACAATCCACCTAGCGTTACGGCCGACCAGAAATCTTTGTTGAGCATGGATAGAGTCCTTCAGGTAATTTAAGTTTTTTGCGTCCCGCATCCGGCGCTTTGCAGGTAAGAGGCGACGCGCTGGATGGGGAGAGAGAGTTGTTTTTTTTTATGTTTTCGGCGGCTTCAGAAAGCCGCCGAAAACATGGGCCTTTTTCTCTTGCTTTTCCGGGTATGTTGTACAGATTGTTAAAAAACAGCTCTTTGCGTCCCGCATCCGGCGCTTGGCAGGTAAGAGGCGACGCGCTGGATGGGGAGAGAGAGTTGTTTTGTTTGTATTTTGGGGGCATTCTTATGCGCGCAAAAATTCAGGTTTTCTCCTGCTTTTTGGGTGTAACTACATTGGTGTTAAGTTTAGTCCTTTTGGTGTCAAAGGTGTGACAAGAAAGCGGCGGAAGGCGTCAAGAAGATGTCAAGAAGGTGTCAAGAAATGGCCGAAGCAGGCCGTTTTAGGGCTTCTGTCGTCCATTCTATGCTAGAATAGCGACCTGTAGGTTAGTTTCTGGACAGAGGTTGAAAGAGATTATGGCAACAATTGATAAAGCAAAAGGGACAACGGTGGTGCGGCGCACGTCGGAGTATCAACCCGGGGCTTCCTGGCGAACCTGGTTGATTGGAAATCCTTTGCAGACGGCGGATGCACCTCATCAGACGATTGGAAAGTTTATCGGTCTGGCCGTCTTTGCCTCGGATGCGCTCTCTTCGACAGCTTATGCAACCCAGGAAATTTTGATTATTCTGGCGCTGGCCGGGGCCGGGGCCCTGCATCTCTCTTTTCCTATCACTGTAGGGATTATTATTCTTCTGGCTATTGTCACGCTTTCCTACGAGCAGACGATTCATGCTTATCCAGGAGGCGGTGGGGCCTATATTGTGGCCCGGGATAACCTGGGGGAGCTGCCGGCTCAGACGGCCGGGGCGGCGCTTTTGACCGATTATGTATTGACGGTGGCGGTGTCGGTCTCTTCGGGGGTGGCGCAGATCGTGTCGGCTTATCCGGATTTGATGGAGTTCCGGGTTGCGATTGCGGTGTTGCTGGTGCTGTTTGTGATGTTGATCAATTTGCGGGGGGTGAAAGAATCGGGGGCTACGTTTGCCGCTCCGACTTATTTCTTCCTGGTGATGATCTTTGTGACGGTGGGCTTGGGACTTTTCCGGGCGATGACCGGTTCTTTGGGGACGGTCGTCGATCCTCCTGAGATCGAGATGATCCATTCGGCGCAGGCCGTCGGTCTCTTTTTAATTTTGCGGGCTTTTGCCAGCGGTACGGCAGCGCTGACGGGTGTGGAAGCGATTTCCAATGGTATTACGGCGTTCAAGGAACCCCGCAGTCGTAATGCCGGCATTACGCTGGTCTGGATGTCGTGTATCCTGGGGGTTTTGGTGTTGGGGATCAGTTATCTGAGCAATGTCATTCAGGCTGTACCTGCGGAATCTGAAACGGTTATTTCACAGCTGGCACGTACGATCTATGATGGCCGCGGATTCTTTTATCTGGCTATGATTGCCGGGACGACCGTGATTTTGATCATGGCCGCCAATACGTCGTTTGCAGATTTCCCCCGGTTGGGCGCTTTGCATGCGGGTGACGGCTTTTTGCCCCGGCAGTTGACCTATCGCGGCAGCCGTCTGGTCTATTCTCGCGGGATCATTGCCCTGGCGTTCATTGCTTCCGGGCTGATCATTGCTTTTCAGGCCAGCGTGACCCGGTTGATTCCATTGTACGCTATCGGTGTTTTTATGTCTTTCACGTTGTCGCAGGCCGGTATGGCGCGGCGTTGGTGGAAGGTGGGCCATTTGAAACCAGGGGAGGAGATCAAGGAGCCCGGGTCGACGCTGCGGTACGAGTCCGGCTGGCAGGTCAAGATGCTCATCAACGGTTTCGGCGCTCTTTGTACCTGCATCGTGATGTTTGTCTTCGGCGTTACCAAGTTTGAGGATGGAGCCTGGATTGTGATTCTCCTGACTCCGACGCTGGTTTCGATTTTCTTTGCGATCCACCGGCATTATAAAAATGTGGCGAAGCATCTGTCGTTGGATAATTTCGGTTCGCTGGGGCGGATTTCCCGCCATCGGGTGATTATGCCGATCGGGGGGGTGCATCAGGGGACGTTGGCCGGGCTGCGGTATGCGCGGATGCTTTCGAACGATGTGACGGCGGTCTATGTTTCTACCGATCCGGAAGAAGCGGCCAAGGTTCAGAAGAAATGGGAGCAGTGGGGCGATGGGGTGCGGTTGATTATTTTGGATTCGCCTTATCGGTTGCTGGCTGAGCCGTTGTTGCAATATATTGAGGAAGTGTTGAATTGTCGGCAGCCTCATGAGATGGTGACGATTGTGGTGCCGCAGTTTGTGCCTCGTCAGTGGTGGAAGAATGCGTTGCATATGCAGACGGCGAATGTGTTACGGGCGGCTTTGATGTTTAAGAAGGATATCGTGATTACGAACGTTCCTTATCAGGTAGATTAGTTTTGTTTATTTTTCGCACGCCGTAAACGGCGTGCGAAAAATAAGCGACCTGCGCGGTTGTTCATTAGTGGGAATTAAAAACGGTTTTCGCGCCCCACAACAGGGGTTTTCCCGGTAAAAAAGCGACGCGCTGTGCGAAGCAGGGGGAGAGAGTTATTTTTTTTATTCATATTTTCGGCGGCTTTCTGAAGCCGCCGAAAATATGAGCTTTTTCCCAGACTAATCGCGCAGATCGAAAATAAGCTTTCAGGTGTTAAGGGAGAATTTGTACGCCTTCCCAGGCGGGCAAATTCTCCCTTTTTTTATTTTGTTTTTTTCTCAGCTTCTTCTCAGCCTTTTCTCAGAAGTCTCTCAGATTAAAAAGTTACACTACAGTCAAGAGATTAAGTGAGAAGGGGTATGAGCCATGTCGTCACAATTATCACTTGAAAAATATCGGCAGCCGTGGGTGATGAGTCCCAGCGCTGTTTCATTTGAGATGATGTTAGCCGATTACGAGCCGATCAGTCTGGAAGCGATGGGGCATGTTTCCCTGTTGCGGCGGGTCGATACCAAGCTGGTGTTGCGGGAGGCGCAGTTGCTTCAGGCTCTGGCTCAGGTCGCCGATGATTATCAGGTGCTGGAGATTTCCGGCTGTCGCGTGCATCGCTATCAGACGCTCTATTTTGATACGCCGGATTATATGTTTTACCGGCAGCATCACAACGGGCAGCGCGATCGCTATAAGGTGCGGGCCCGGGCTTATCTGGATTCCGGGGATGCCTTTTTGGAGGTCAAGCGGAAGACCAATCAGGATGTTACGGTTAAGGATCGTTTGCCGATTGCCGGGATTACTTCCCGGTTTGATCTGCGGGCGCGGGCCTTTCTGGCGGAGCGGATGCCCTGTGCGGTTGACAGTCTGTGGCCGGTGCTGTGGACCGATTTTCAGCGGATCACGCTGGTCAGCAAACATCGGCCGGAACGGATGACGCTGGATATCGGCCTTTCGTGGCGGGCGGGAAAGCAGGGATTTTCTTTTCCCCGGCTGGCGGTGGTGGAAGTCAAGCAGTCGGCTTATTCATTGCATTCGGAGTTGATGGGGCGGTTGCGGGAGCTGGGGGTGCGGCCGTTGAGCTTCAGCAAGTATTGCTTTGGGATTTCGCAATTGATTCCCGCGGTCAAGCAGAACCATTTCAAGCCGCAGCAGCTCTGGTTGGGGAAATTGATGGCGGGTGTGGAGGTTTACCATGGATGACTTTTCAAAGTTTGCCTTAAGTTTTTTGATCAACGGTGGGGTGGCGTTGCTGATTGTGCATCTCGTCTATCGTCCTACTCAACGGGATAAGGATTTCGTTTTGATGTTCCTGACGTTTAATACGCTGGCTTTTTTGCTGGCCAGCTGGTTCAGTGAT
Source organism: uncultured Anaerolineales bacterium (assembly GCA_964501335.1). GTDB lineage: Bacteria > Chloroflexota > Anaerolineae > B4-G1 > SLSP01 > CAZCTC01. The sequence goes on from CAZCTC010000007.1 coordinate 96,257, forward strand.
GCCGAATTCAGCGTCGGGTTGGGGCTGAGCCTTTTTGCGCTTTTTTCGATTTTGCGCTATCGTACCGATCCGATTCCGATTCGGGAGATGACTTACCTCTTTGTCATGCTGGCCCTGCCCGTGATCAATGCGGTGTTTATGCAGGAGAAGGTCTATACCAATTTGCTGATCGCCAATCTGGCGGTCTTGGGTGGATTGGTGCTGATCGAACGGGGGTGGGGGCTGAAGAAGGTCGGCCAGAAAACGATCGTCTACGAGCGGGTCGATCTGGTCAAGCCGGAACATTATCAGGCATTGCTGGCGGATTTGCGAAGCCGGACGGGATTGGATATCATTCGGTGTGAGATCGGCAAGATCGATTTTCTGCACGATATTGCAGAGTTGAAGATCACTTATGTGGAACCGCAGGTTGAGGTGGTGGTGGTCGATTCGACCGATTCGGCGCCGGATTATCGGGGGCTTTTCTCCAATGTGGGCCGGCGCAAGTTCGGCAATAATGCGCCTCCGGCGACTCCTGAGGGATAAGGGGTATCTACGTATGCAGTTAGTATTTTAGCGTCCCGCAAAAGGCTTTTGTTGGGTCCGAAGCGACACGCTGGATGGGGGGAGAGAAGTTATTTCTATTTATTTTTTCGGCGGCTTCAGAAAGCCGCCGAAAAAATGGGTTTTTCTTGTTCTTGGGGCTAATTACACTGGTAAAAGTTATTCAGTTACGAGATAAAAAGAGAGGAATTCTATCATGAAAAAGAAAATTTCGCTGTTATGGCTGGTGGTTTTGGTTCTGTCGATGGTGTTGACGGCCTGCACCGGTGCGAATGGAAATGGGGTGGCGACTTCTGCCACGGCTGAACCGGTTGCGACGACTGCGGTGGCGGCGGCTACGGGGGAAGCGGTTGTCTATTCCGAACCTCTGGTGGTGGATTACAGCGAGGTCGATTTGACGGTGGATGCGGAAACGGTTCAGGCTTCGATTCAACTGGCCGACAATGCTACGAAAATCGATGGGACCGGGGCGACGGTCGAGGGCAATGTCGTGACGATTACGGCGGGCGGTACTTACAACCTCAGCGGCGAGTTGTCGGAGGGGCAGGTGGTGGTGAATGCCGGGGATGATGCCAAGGTTGTGTTGGTGCTGCGGGGGGTGAAAATCACTGCGGCGACGGCGGGCATCTATGTGGTGGTTGCGGATAAAGTCGTCCTTGCGCCGGCGGCCGGGACGGAAAACACGGTGACGAATACGGCGGCTGAATTTGCAACGGATGACGACGGCTCGCCTAATGCGGCTATCTACAGCCATGACGATTTGACGATCAACGGCGAGGGTGCCTTGACGGTCAATTCGACGGCGATGCGGGGGATTGTCAGTAAGGACGATCTGAAGATTGTGGGGGGGCAGATTACAGTCAATGCGGGCGATGACGGTTTGCGCGGTCGGGATTCGATTGCGATTAAGGATGGGGTGATTACGGTCAATGCCGGCAACGATGGGTTGAACTCCAACAACGATGAGGATACGACCAAGGGGTACATTGCAGTCGAGGGCGGTATGCTGGTGGTCACGGCGGGCGCGGATGGGGTGCAGGCGGAGACGCGGTTGTTGGTCAGCGGCGGCGAGCTGACGATTACGGCGGGGGGCGGCAGTGTCAATACGACGAAGGTTGCTGAGGGGGGTGGCCGGCCGGGGGCTGCGCAGACGACGGATAACGTTGCCAGTGCTCACGGCCTTCAGGCCGGCGCTGAGCTGATGGTTACGGGGGGCAGGATCGCGGTCAATTCGGCCGGCGATGCGTTGCATACGGATGGGGTGGCTACGATTGACGGCGGGGAGTTGCAGATCGCGGCCGGCGATGACGGTATCCATGCTACCAGTTCGTTGACGATTAACAACGGGATGGTGTATATCAACGAGTCTTACGAAGGGCTGGAAGCCGCTACGATTACGGTCAACGACGGGAAGATCTATCTGACTGCGCGCGACGACGGGATCAATGTGGCGGGCGGCAATGACGGCTCGGGGCAGATGGGCGGCTTTGGCGGACCGGATCAATTTGCGGCCGGTGATTATTACCTTTACCTGAACGGCGGCTACATCTTTATGGACGCCGGCGGCGACGGTCTGGATTCCAACGGTTCGATCTATATGAAGGGCGGCGTGGTGCTGGTCAATGGTCCCACGGAAAATATGAACGGCGCGATCGATTACAACGGGGAATTCCAGGTCACGGGCGGGTTCCTGGTGACGGTGGGCAGTGCGGGAATGGCGGAGGCGCCCAGCGATTCTTCGACGCAGCATGCGGTGCTGGTGAATTTCTCGGAGATGCAGGCGGCCGGTACGCTGGTCCATATCGCGGCGGCCGACGGCACTTCGCTGCTGACCTTCGCGCCGACCAAGAGTTATCAATCGGTGGTGCTTTCCTCTCCGGCTTTGACCGCCGGGACGAGTTATCAGGTGTATGTGGGTGGAAGCACGACCGGTACGGCGCCGGATGGATTGTACATCGACGGTGTCTATACGCCCGGCACCTCGATGGTGGAATTTACGGTTGAGAATATGATTACCCGGGCCGGAGTCGCCGGCGGGATGCCGGGAGGCGGCGGTCGGCCGGGAGGTGGGATGCGGCCGTAGAGCGGAAACGTGAGGAGAAAAAATACCTGATGTGGGATGTACAAAGGCCCGGGCCGTACAACCTCCTTGACCCTCCCCTAAGGGGAGGGTGTATTCTTTGAGCATTCCAGACTTATGCGGTCTGCAAATCAGAGAAGGAGAAGAATACCATGGAACCGAAGATCGTCAGCAAGCCGGCTTTCACGGTGGTAGGGATGCATTACCGCGGCATGAATCAGAACCAGGAGATCACGAAGATGTGGGAGGTGTTCGGCCCTCGCATTCGAGAGATCCCGTACAAGGTGAATTCCCGTCTTTCTTATGGAATCTGTTTGATGCCGGGGGATCTGGCCGAGGGGGAGATCGATTACATGGCGGGTCTGGAAGTGGAGCGCCTGGAAGGTATTCCGGTCGGGATGTCGTCTTGTGTCGTACCGGCGCAACAATATGCCGCTTTCCCTTGTACGCTCACTACCCTGGGCAAGACGTATGAGTATGCTTTACAGACCTGGATGCCGAATGCGGGCTATCGCCGGGCGGTGGGACCGGATTTCGAGTTCTATGGGGAGAACTTTAGCCCCCGCCATCCGCGCTATTCCATGATGCATGTCTACATTCCGATTGAGTAAGTTTACAGCGAAATAAAGAACCTTGCGCGCCCCAGACCGGAGCGCGCAAGGTTCTTTATTTGCGGGATTCGGTTTTTGGATACAATAGCCATGCGGGGGCGGCACCCCGAAGGATGAAAAAGAGCAGAGATTTCACCACAGAGGCGCAGAGATCACAGAGAAGAAGAGAGGAGATTTTCTCTAAATTCTTCTCTGTGTCCTCCGTGTCTATTTGCAATATCTTCGATCTGTGGTGAGTCTTTTCTGGGCCTATTTTCAGGACAGATATTCCGGAGGATGCATGGATGAACGGGAACAGTTGAGGCAGGCGATTGCGGCTTTCGAGGCGCAGCGGGCAGTGTTGGGCGATGCGATTGTCGAGGCCGGGTTGGCGCCGATGCGGGAAAAGCTGGCGGCCCTGGAGGCTCAGGTGCGGCCGACCGAACAGCAGCGCAAGCTGGTGACGGTGCTTTTTGCCGATGTTTCCGGTTTTACGGCGATGAGTGAGACGATGGATCCCGAGGATATGACGGCGGTGATGAATGCGCTCTGGGAGCGGTTGGACGGGGCGATTTGCGAGCAGGGTGGCTGGATCGATAAACATATCGGGGATGCGGTGATGGCGCTGTGGGGTGTGGAAGCCGCTCAGGAGAACGATCCGGAGCGGGCGGTGCGGGCGGCTCTGGGGATGCAGGCTGCGCTGGCTCGTTTTCGCCAGGAGCGTAATGTGGCGTTGGCGATGCGTATTGGAATCAATACCGGGCCGGTGTTGTTGGGCGAAGTGGGGAGCCGCCGCGAATTTACGGCCATGGGGGATACGGTGAATGTGGCGTCGCGGCTGGAACATGCGGCGCCGGTGGGCGGGATTTTGATCTCTCATAACACCTATCGGCATGTGAAGGGGATTTTCTCTGTGATCTTGCAGCCGCCCTTGCAGGTGAAGGGCAAAGTCGAGCCCTTGCAGGTCTATGTGATCCATGGGGCGCGGCCGCGGACCTTCTGGCAGGAGACGCGGGGGATCGAAGGGATCGAGACGCCGATGGTGGGGCGGGAGGCGGAGCTGCGGCAGTTGCAGAGGGCTTTCGAGGGACTGTTTGAACCCGGCCGTGGCGCTTCGATTATGCTGGTGGGAGAGGCGGGAATCGGCAAGTCGCGCCTGTTGTATGAGTTCGAGCGTTGGACCGATTTGCAATCGGAAGCTTTCTTCCTTTTCAAGGGCCGGGCCGATGCCTCCCGGCAGGAGATGCCTTACAGCCTGCTGCGCGATCTGCTGGCTTGTTGGTTTGAGATCCAGGAGAGCGATCCTCCGGCGGTGGCCTGTCAGAAGCTGGAGCGGGGGATTGCGTCTTTAATGGCGGGGGATTCCAATGCGGGCGAGAAGGCGCACTTTATCGGTTATTTGATCGGGTTGGATTTTTCGAACAGCCCTTATTTGCAGGGAATTCTGGGCCAGGTCGAACAGATTCGAGATCTGGGGATGCGTTATCTCCAGCAGCTTTTCTGGGCGGCGGCGGCGAACGGCCCGGTGATTATGATGCTGGAAGATTTGCATTGGGCGGATGAAAGTTCGCTCGATGCGGTGCAGCAGTTGATTTCTCATTTGAAAGAGCTGCGTTTGATGCTGGTGGGAACGGCTCGTCCCTCCCTTTTCGAGCGTTGCCCGAATTGGGAGCCGGGGCAGCTGCGGTTGGATTTGCAAGCGCTTTCGTTGCCGGAAAGCCGGGAATTGATCGTCGGGATTTTACACAAGGCGGTCGAAATTCCTGAGGCGTTGCAGGAGCTGGTATCGGTGGGCGGCGCCGGGAATCCTTTTTATGTCGAAGAGTTGATCAAAACGCTGATCGAAGAGCGGGCTGTGGTGCCCGGGGAGGAGCGGTGGCAGATCGATGGCGGCCGGCTGGCAGTCTTGCGGATTCCGGCGACCCTGACGGCCCTGTTGCAGGCCCGTTTTGACCGGTTGCCGCCGGCGGAGCAGCAGCTGTTACAGCGGGCGGCGGTGATGGGGCAATTTTTCTGGGACGATGCAGTGGATTTTCTGGGCGATCCCGAGTCCAGCCGGCAGATGGAGACCGGAAAGTCGTTGGAATATCTGCTGGAACGGGAAATGATTGTGCGGTGTGAGCCGTCGTCCTTCGAGGGATTTGAGGAGTTCGCTTTCAAGAGCGCGCTGTTGCAGGAAGCGATTTATGAAAAGGTATTGAAGCGGGAGCGGGGACCTTATCACGCCCGGGCGGCGCTCTGGTTGCAGGGGCATTGCGGGGAGCGCGAATCGGAGCTGGCGGCGGTGATCGGACGGCATTTGCTCCAGGCGGGGCAGCGGGAGACGGCGGCGGAGTATCTCTTCCGGGCAGGAAAGCGGGCCGCGGCGCATTATGCCAATGAAACGGCGTTGCGTTTGTTCACTCAATCTCTGGAATTGACTCCTGTGGAAGCGATGGGCCAACGGGCGGAGATTTTGTTGGGACGGGCGCAGGTGTACGATTTGTTGAGCCGGCGGGACGCTTTGCAGGCGGATCTGGCGGAGCTGGAGCGGGGGATGGATGAGCCCGGCGTGACCGATCAACAGCGGGTGGAGCTGCTTTTACAGCAGGCCCTGTATGCTCAGAAGGGGCGGAATTATTCGGTGGGAATTACGGCGGCGATGCAGGCGGCGGAGCGGGCCCGACAAAATCAGCTGCTCCCTCTGGAAGCCCGGGCCCGGGCCGTGTGGGGGCAGAATTTGTTGATGCGGGGGAGCTATAAGGCGGCAGCGGAGCAGTTCGACCGGGTGTTGAGTCTGAAGGCGGAGGGGGAGATCCCGCCGGCGGTGGAGGCCGAGGTCTTGCGCAGCAAGGGGAATATTTCCGGGGTCGAGGGCGATTATTACAAGGCGGAGCTTCTTTTCGAGCAGGCGCTGGCTATTTTCAGATCGATTCACGACCGGCAAGGGGAGTTGATGGTTTTGGGCAATCTGGCGGCCCCGCAGGTGTTGTTGGGAAACTATGAACGAGCGCGGGAATATCGGGAGGCTTCTCTGAGCATCTGTCAGGAGATTGGGGACCGATTGGTGGAATTCGGCACGCTGGATTTGTTGTGCGATATTGTGATGGGGTTGGGATATTTCGATCAGTGCGAACGCTATCTTGGGCAGATGGCGGTTTTGTGGCAGGAGACAAAAGAGCCGGCCTGGGAAGCCTCGATTGCCGTGCGTCGGGGATTGCTGGCGATAACTTTGGGGCAATATCCGGCGGCGCAGCAGGCTTTGGAAGTCACATTGGAGATAAGCCGGCGCATTCAGGATCGGAGTCTGGAACTGGCGGTGCTGGCTTTTTTGAGCTGGCTGCACTGTTTGAGGGGGAGCTTGCCGGAGGCGCGGAAATATATTCAGAGGGCGCAGGCTGTGATGCAGACTTTGAAGTATTTCTCGATGGAGCCTCAGATCTGGTGGATAGAAGGGTTGGTGAGTGAAGCGGAGGGGCAGCGGCGGCAGGCCGGGATAGCCTATCAGCGGGCCTTGCAGACGGCCCGGGTCTATAAGATGCCGATGTTGACGTTGGATCCGCTGGCCGGGCTCGTGCGGATCGCTTTGGCGGAGGGGAATGGGACCGAGGCGGCGCAGTTTGGAAAAGAAATCATGGCGTTGCGTCAAGATGGAGTTTTGGCCGGAGCCAACGATTCGTTCTCTGTTGAATTGAGCTGCTATCGGGCGCTCAAGGTGGTGGACGATCCTAAAGCCGGGCAGCTGTTAGTCGAGGCCTGTGAGCGGTTGCAGCTCTGGGCCGATCGGATCGAGGACCCGGAGCTGCGACGGTCGTTTTTGGAAGATGTGGCGGTGAATCGGGAATTGGGTTCTGCAGAAGTAGACAGTAGCAAGTAGACAGTAGACAGCGGGGAACGTGAAACATAATGTCTGGAAAAAGGCCATGTTTTTGTGCGCATTCCGATGCGCACGAAAACATAAACAAAAAACCTCTCTCCCGTGCTATGGGTCACACCTTTCGGGGGACGTTGCCCGCGTTGGGAGCATGGTCGCCGGGTAGGGGCGGGGGTACCCCGCCCCTACGGACAGATTGGTATAACGCGGCCCATTTGAAGACAGAAAAGTTTTTTACCTGGTAACAGGATTCGGTAATCTATATGATTTCAGGAGGAAGTTCGGAATGAGGCTAAAGTCGGTTTTTAAATCTTCTTATCTACTTCTGGCTGCTGTCCTTACATTGGTTACGCTATTGGCGCTGCCGTGGCTTGTGTTGAAGTCGCCCATAGCTTCTGCTGCTTTACCGCCGGAGGATCAACCGGATCGTTCGGCCGTTGTTGCATCTCAAGGCATCACCGACGGATATGTCATCGTTCACTATTATCGCCCGGCAGGGGATTATGGCGATTGGACCAGTGGCGATTTTAACGACTATTGGGGGCTGCATCTCTGGGGGGCCGGCGTAGATGAACCGGGCATCGGCTGGAGTGCTCCCAAGAAGTTTGCCGGGATCGATGATTTCGGGGCCTATGTAGCGCTGAAAGTGGCCGATCCGAATCAACCCATCAACTACATCGTCCATAAAGGGAATGATAAGGATACTCCCAACGACCGCAGTTTCGTTCCGGCTGATTTCCCGGAGCTGTGGATTGTGCAAGGAGATGCGAACAACTATGCTTCTCGCGCCGAGGCGCAGAATTATGTGGTGGTCCATTATAATCGCCCCGGCGGGGATTATACCGGCTGGGGACTGCATCTCTGGCAGGGGGGCGTCAATTTTACGACCTGGGCCGCTCCTTTGCTGCCGGCCGGCACCGATGATTACGGCGCCTACTTTGTGATCAGCAAAACGGCTTATCCTTCGCTGAGTTTCACCCTGCCGTTGAGCTTTGCGGTTCACAACGGCGATACGAGAGATATCGATACCGACCGGAGTTTCGTCCCGGCGCAATTGCCGGCGGTCTGGCTCAAACAGGCGGCGTTGCCGGTTTATCCCCATCGCGGCGCTGTGGAGAATTATGCCGTTATCCATTACCGGCGGCAGTTGGGGGATTACGGCAATTACTCCAGCACCAATTACATCGATTACTGGGGCGTGCATGCCTGGGGTGGGGTCACCGCTCCTGGTTGGACCTCTCCTTACACACCTACCGGTCAGGATACTTACGGGGTTTATTTTAAGTTGCCTTTGAACGCCGGCGCTACGAGCTTTAACTATATCCTGCACCGCGGCGATACCAAAGATCCCGACGGCGATCAGACTTTGGATGTGATTACCACCGGATATGAGATCTGGGTGGCGCAAGGGCTGGTCTCCGGGACTGTCCAGAGCCAGTATTCGCATCCGGCGATCCCGCTGGCGAAACAGGCCCGCCTGCTGGTCGGCGATTTGGGCAAGCAGCAGGCCTACTGGGTGAACGAGAATACCATCGCCTGGGCCCGGGCCACCGACCCGAACAACATCTATCGTCTGTATTACGATGCGAACGCCGGGTTGACCCTGGTGCCGAACGGCATCAACGGCGGCCAGTTCATCACTCTGACGGTGGCTCCGGCCGGGCTGCCGGCCGATGTGCGGGCCAAATTCCCGCATCTGGCGGGGCTGCCGGCTTTGACGATCTCTACGACGGATGTGAGCAAGGTGGCCGATATCCTCAAGGGGCAATTTGCCGTGGCCTCGTTCAGTTCTACGGTCCCTTCGCTGAACGATGCGACCGGGCTGCAAATCCCCGGGGTGCTGGATGCGCTTTACACTTACACCGGGACGCTGGGGGTGGTTTACAACGGCGTGACTCCTTCCGTGAAGCTGTGGGCGCCGACCGCGCAGCAGGTCAATTTCTATCTTTACGATGATTCTGTCACGACGACAGCCAGTTTTACGGCGGCGATGGCTTTCAATGCAACCTCGGGCGTCTGGAGCGTCACGGGGCTGCCTTCCTGGACCGGGAAGTATTATCTGTACGAGGTGGTGGTCTTCGCCCCGGGCACCGGGCAGATCGAGCATAACTTTGTGACCGATCCTTATGCGGTCAGCCTCTCGATGAACAGCACCCGCAGCCAGATTGTGAATCTCAACGATGCGGCGCTCAAGCCGGCGGGGTGGGATGCGTTGACCAAGCCGGCCTATACCGTGCCGGAGAACAGCTCGATCTATGAGCTGCATGTGCGCGATTTCAGCATGAACGATACGACCGTGCCGACCGCGGCGCGCGGCACTTTTATGGCGTTCACCTATACCAATACCAACGGGATGCGCCATCTGACGGAGCTGGCGCAGGCCGGACTGTCGCACCTCCATCTTCTGCCGGTTTTCGATTTTGCCACGGTGAACGAGAATCCTGCCGCCCGCACCGAACCGGATTGGAGCGTCCTGGCTTCTTATCCGGCTTCGTCGACTCAGCAGCAGGCGCTCATCAACCCGCTGCGCGATCTGGACGGCTTTAATTGGGGCTATGATCCGTTGCACTACAGCGTTCCGGAGGGGAGCTATTCTACCAATCCTACCGGCACGACTCGTGTGGTGGAATTCCGCCAGATGGTGAAGTCGCTCAATCAGGCCGGGCTGCGGGTCGTTGTGGATGTGGTTTACAACCATACCAGCGCCAGCGGGCAGACCTCCAACTCGGTCCTCGACCGCATCGTGCCGGGTTACTACCATCGATTGAATTCCGACGGCGGGGTGGAGAGCAGCACCTGTTGTGCCAACACCGCTTCGGAAAATGCGATGATGGAAAAACTGATGATCGATTCGGCGGTGATGTGGGCGCGCTACTACAAAGTCGACGGCTTCCGCTTCGACCTGATGGGCCATCATATGAAGTCCAATATGCTCAACCTGCGGGCGGCCCTGGATGCGTTGACCCTGGCTAACGACGGCGTCAACGGTCGGGAAATCTATGTCTACGGGGAAGGGTGGGACTTCGGCGAAGTGGCGAACAATGCGCGCGGCGTCAATGCCACCCAGAGGAATATGGCCGGTACCGGCATCGGCACCTTTAACGATCGGTCGCGCGATGCCGTGCGCGGCGGCGGGCCCTTTGATTCCGGCAATGCCCTCGTGACCAACCAGGGCTTCATCAGTGGGCTCTACTACGATCCCAATGAACTCAACGCCGGCGCCAGCCTGACGGTGCAAAAAGCGAGCCTCTTGCATTCCGCGGATCTTATCCGGGTGGGGCTGGCGGGCAATCTGGCGACTTACACCTTTACCGGCGCGACCGGAGCGGTGATTTCGGGGGCGGGCGTGGATTACAACGGTTCGCCGGCCGGCTACACCGCCGATCCTCAGGAAAACATCTTCTACATTTCGGCGCACGACAATCAAACGCTCTACGATATGGAGCAATATAAGATGCCGTTGGATTCCACCCGCGATGAACGGGTCCGCGCCGACAATGTGGGGGTCAGTTTTGTCTGCTTTGCCCAGGGGGTTCCCTTCATGCAGGCGGGCACGGATATGCTGCGTTCCAAGTCGTTCGACAGCGACAGCTATAACTCCAGCGACTGGTTCAATCGGCTCGATTTCAGCTATCAGAGCAATAATTTCGGGGCCGGGCTGCCGCCGGCGAATGCCAATCAGACCAACTGGCCGTTGATGGAACCGCGGCTGGCGAACGTTACGTTGAAGCCGGGCTACACGGAAATTATGAGTTCGGTACGCAATTTGCGGGAACTATTCTCGATTCGGGCCAGCACCCGGCTTTTCCATCTGCAGACGGCGGCCGAAGTGCAGGAACATCTGAAGTATTACAATACCGGCCCGGACCAGATCCCCGGCCTGATTGTCATGGCTCTCGCCGATCCGCAGCAGAAGCTGAGCGATCGCTATGACCTGGTCGTTACGTTGTTCAATGCGACGGATGATCCCGTTGTTTTCAGCAATACGCAATTGCTGAGCAAGACGTTGACGCTGCATCCGGTCCAGGCCGGGAGCTACGATCCGGTGGTCAAAACCGCCCGCTATCAGGCGAGCACGGGGGTTTTCACCGTGCCGGCGCGTACGACGGCTGTCTTTGTGCAGCTGGCAAAGCAATATCGCATTTTGCTGCCGCTGGTGATGCGCGGTCAATAAGCGGTTCTTTAGAATGTCGCCGGCGGGGTATCTTATCCCGCCGGCGACGTTTTTATGGAAGTAGACAGGGGAAATGTGAAATGTAGTAAGAATGCGGTTGCTAATGCAGGGTGGCAAAAAAACTATGTTTTCGGCGGCTTTCCGAAGCCGCCGAAAACATAGACAAAAAATTCTCTTCCCATCCAGCGCGGCGCATCTGGCCGGGCTGTTTTCAGGACAGAAGGTCATGCCGGGGCGGCACCCCCAAGGATGAAAATGGTTTGTCCGGCGCGGTTTCCTGGGATTTCATCCCAGGCTTACCTAAACCACCCTTTCAGGGTTTAAGAAGGCGCCTTCTAATGCGAGGGCGGCAAAAAAAGCCTATGTTTTCGCGGGCTTTCTGAAGCCCGCGAAAACATAAACAAAAAAACTTTCTCTTACCATCCAGCGTGGCGTATCTTACGGGGCAAGGACTATTTGCGGGGTGTTACAAGGCCGGCCTATTTTCAGGACAGAAGGCCATGCCGGGGCGGCACCCCGAAAGAGGAAAATGATTCGTCAGGATTGGGTACCCACAAGGGGTACCCCTACGGGAGATCGTTCCGGGCCTATTTTCAGGATTGTTACGGTTGTGTCTGGACTGCCTCGAAGACGGCTACGTTTTTTCCACCGACGGCGATGATGGTGAGTTTGGTTCCCTCGAGGGTGAATTTTTCGGCATTGTTCAATACGCCTGCTACTTTTTCTTCCTGTTGCATGAGTGGAGCGGCGCAGGCCATCAAGGTTGTTACCATGTTCGAGAACTGGATTTTATCCCCGTCGACGACATAGCTTCCGCCTAAACTGTTGCAACCGACTTTGCCGCTGAATTTTCCGTCGCTGGTGAATTCCAGCCGGGCCTGTGTGTCGCTTTGGGCCGGGATCAGAGCGGCGGGATCGCCGTAGCTTACCAGGGCCCAGGGATTTTCGGTGAGAGAGGCCGTGGGAGTCGGGCTTTGGGTGCCGGTACAGGCGGCCAGGCTCAGCAGGGCTACGATCCCCAGAATTAAACAAAGTACATTCCGACGCATTGGATACTCCTTGTAAGGGTAGATGGTATTAAGACGTGGAGTGTGCAGTTGAGGTTCCTGATGCGCGTTTTTAGCGTCCCGCATAGGGATTTTTCCTGGTCGGGGGCGACGCGCGGGACAGGGGGAGAGAGTTTTTATTTATATTTTCGGCGGCTTCAGAAAGCCGCCGAAAACATGGGCTTTTTTTCCAGACTAACCGTAGAGGTCGTTTATTAATCCTTTTTCATGGAGTGTGATTGGGCTTTCAACAGCCCGCCGGCCAGGATGACGATCCAGAGCAGGAAGCTGAAGATGAGGACGCGCTCTTTCACGCCGGCCAGCGGGGTGGGCAGGTTGGCGGCGATATTCGCGCCGTCCGGGCCCATCCAGATGCCGAAGATCAGCAGCACAACGATGGTGCCGATCGAGTAGAGGCGGAATCCTTTGCCGAAGGTATTGGAGCCGAATCCGATGATGAGGAAGATGAAGAGCACGAGGATCATCGTGACGGCGATGTGCAGGGTATCGGTCAGGGAGCCGGGGACGCCCCGCATGTGCATGGGAACAAAGGGGCCGATCAGGCTGATGGTGCCATATCCCATGAGCAATCCGGCCAGAATCCGGCGGCTCTGTTTCTGTCCCGCGGATTTCCAGATGCCCCAGCCGAAGGCTATGATCAGCGGGTTGTAGAGAAGGAAGAGCGGAACGACGAACGGGCGTGAGGGTGAATCGATGGCCATCAGTTCGCTGACGCTCTGGGAGATTGAATCATACTCTTTCCAGGTGAGGGCGCCGACGATGGTGGCGATTACGTAGAGTATCGAGGATAAGATTCCGCAGATGAGCCAAAGTTTTTCAGTTGTCATCGAGCTGGAAGGTGTTGAGTTGACCTTGGAGGTCGGGCTAACGGTCTGATTATTCATTTTTCTCCTGTTGTTTTCGATCTGTGTGGTTAGCTTTTTTAGCATCCCGCAACTGGCACTTTCCAGGTAAAAAACGACGCGCTGGACCGGGGAAGAGAGTTTTTTTGTCCATGTTTTCGCGGGCTTTCTGAAGCCCGCGAAAACATGGACTTTTTCTTCCGTGTTTTCCAGGTTAATCGTACAGGTCGAGAGTTTTTTTGTGTCGGCGGCTTTAGA